>CAWBMY010000013.1:0-195267 GCA_963790005.1 uncultured Methanoregulaceae archaeon | reverse complement strand
CAGATGTTCCACTGGATCTATGAACGGATGCTTCTCTCGCAGATAGAGGTTTAGCCCCGCCATATCTGTTTCATGATCAGTGGTGCCGATCTGGCCGCGGATCCGGGCAAGCGCGGACAGGTGGCAAGCTGGAGTTCCGAGTTAAATGCTCTTCTTGCCCGGCAGGGAGTGACAAAAACCGGCCAAATACCCCCGGCGATCCAGGGCCTGACCTTCCATATCGCCCAGCTCTCACCGGAAGAACTGGCACGCACCCTGCCGGGAGATAAAAAAGATCTCGTCGGTTGCCCGGCTCGTGCTGCACTACGGCACGACCGAGGAGGTTTCGGGCACCGGTCTTGATGTCGTCGTCGCGATAGGGAAGAGCGGGCGGGAAGAGATCACGGACTGCATCCGCCGCCTGGCAGAGAACGGGATCCAGCCATCCGCTATCGATGAGAAAACGCTGGAATCCTGCCTGATCTTCCGGTACGACCCGGACATCGTGGTCAAAACCGGCGGCGACCACCTGACCGATTTTCTGATCTGGCAGTCGGTCTACTCGGAACTGTTCTTCTCCGATGTCAACTGGAAATACTTCCTGCGCGTGGACTTCCTGCGGGTGCTGCGCGACTACCAGTCCCGACATCGCCGGTTCGGGAAGTAAAAAAACATTATTTTATCCGGATACTGATCCAGGCCCGGGACGCCGCCCACGGTCCGTTCCGTGAGCGCGTACTTGTTCTTGAGGGCAACGGTAAACACCCTCCGGTCAGGGATCGTGGCGTAATCGTGGTCCCGGCACCAGCGTTCGAACCGCTGGTAGAGTTCGTCCTTTGCGATGATCGCATCCGGGCTCTCCTCGGTCTCCCGCACGATGAGGGTACTGACGAACCGTTTTATGGGCTCCTCTTTTTTGCCTTTCTTTCCGGTCTTTGGTGCTGCCCTGGCAGGTATTGCCACCGGTTCGGGGGCCGCCGGGCGCGGCAGGGCCGGTTCCTGCAGGGGTGCCGGCTGTTTTGTCACTGCACGGGGCTTTTCGCTCCTTTTTCTCCTTCATGACCTTTCCCGGCACCGTGGGATCTTCGGCATTGATGACCGGCGGCGCTGCCGGGGCATGGGCTGCCCGGTCTCGCGGTGCGGTATCCGGGGCGATGATCACCCGGGACGCTTTTTCCGGGACGGTCTTTTTCGCGGGACTGGTAGTCGATCCCGAGACTGCCCTGCAAGCGCCCTGTTGCATGCGTCGCTGATATCCAGATGCTCCCGCTCTGCGGCTGCAAAAATATCGGATCTGATCAGGACCGTTGTCTGCCGCCACCCGGTTCCCGCTGACTTTCCCGCACCCATACATTCACCATATTCCATCTGGTATGTTCCGGGAAATATAGTACGCGAATTGGATTTGTTTCGGGACGGTGCGGGAGCGGTTTTAGTGTGTTTTTGCACTAGCCGCTGGTCATAGATCCGGATCGCCCGTAAGAGGTCGATCTTCCGGAAAAGCGGCCAGTACGGGGCGCAGAAATAGACGGCCCACTCATGGCCGTTTGCAAGCCACGGCAGGAAATTGGAGGTGCGGTACTCGTTCCCGGTCCGGATGATCAGATCGACCGGCGGGATGTCTTTTCCCTCGTGGAGGTGGGATTCGACCATCTGCACGTCGATTGCCGAAGGGGAGATCCTGCCCTCGCGGACTCTGCCACGATCTCCCGTGCGGCAAGAACGATCTCGTTTCTCCCCCCGTAGGCGAGCGCGACGTTGAGGGTAAACCCGTCGTAATCCTTTGTTGCCTCTTCTGCTGCCTCAACGGCGATCCGCAGATCGTCGGGAAGGAGCGACCGGTCGCCGACCATCTGGACGCGGATCCTGTACCGGTGCACCCGCTCGTCGGAGATGGTGCGGATGAACTTCTCCTTGAAGAGCCGGAACAGGTTCCCGATCTCTTCCTTTGTCCGGTTGAAATTTTCCGTTGAAAATGAGTAGATGGTGATGTACCGGATCCCGAGTTCGTGGGCCCAGTCCAGCATCTCCTCGGTTTTGTCCGCCCCGGCCCGGTGTCCTTTTGCGGTATCGATGCCCATCTCCTTTGCAAACCGCCGGTTGCCGTCCTGGATGATGGCGACGTGACGGGGATATATGTGCACTGCATCCGCAGGTACCGCTCGTAGAGGGGTTCGAGGAGGCCGCGCAAGTTCACAGCGGCGTCACCTCGACGACCATGCCGCCGTTGGGGTACCGCTCGACCACCTACTTTTTCCCGGGGATTTTGTCCTTGAACTCTTCGAGCAGCCACCATGCGGTCTCGACCCGGTCGCCGCAGTCGGCAAACTCGTCATCTGCGAGGAATTTCCTGCACCGGGCGATGACCTCGTCCCGGGTGCCCGGGTGGAGGTCCAGCACGCCGTATACGATCGTCCCGTCTCGGTCACTTCATCGAACGGCCGGGCGGTGTTCTCCGCGATCCGCTTCAGGCGCTCCCGGAGCTGGCACCGAGTCCTTGAACGACGAAGCGCACCAGTGGACTTTTGTGTGCTTTACGAGTTCTTCCGCCCATTCCCGTGCGCCCTCAACTGCGTTGTGCACGCCATCGGCAGGTTCGTAGCCCCGCTCCCGCATGTCGTCGGCGTTGTCTCGCCCCATTCGAGTTCGTTGATATTGAGGAAATCAAGGTACGGCAGGGCCGGGATGAGCAGGTCAAGGCCCGGGGAGGGCCGGGACTTCGATGCCGATGTCAAAGCCCTGCTCCTTTGCCATCTTTGCGGAGGCGATAAAATCCGAATCAAGGATATGGTCCCAGCACTCGCGGGGCGGGTGGAGCCGGATCCCGTCCACGAGCCCTTTCATCTTTTCCAGTTCCGCCTCGGTCGGGGCTTTTGCCGTATAGAGGTGGATCTGGTGCTCCGGGCCAAAATGCTCCTTGAGCGCCTTACAATACTGTGCGACCCGGTCGAGGCAGAGGAGCGGTTCGCCACCGGTGACCCCGGTCCCGAGCGCGCTCATGCGCTCAGCGATCACAACCGCCTGCTCCGGGGTTTCGATCCGGTGCTCGTTTGCGAAGACCACGTCCTTTCCCTTGCGCTCCTCCGAGAGCGGGCAGTACCAGCAGGAGCGGCGGCAGCGTCCCGTAACAAAGAGCACCATCTTTGCGCCCTGGTAGCAGAGAACACAGCCTTTTGCGAGGTTCGCGGGCAATTCCTGCCCGGGAGGGGGAACGTGGAGCGGTCATCAGAAGTATGGGTAGGACGTTGGTGCCGGGGATTCAAAACTCTTCTTGAAAGGATCGTGGGCATCATTTTTTACCGGGGCCGAAACTATCCGGTAACGGCAAGGGGGGGAGGGGGGTGGCCCCCCTACCCCCCCACCATCTTTTTTTCAAGAGGGGGTCACCCCCCCACCCATGTGTCGGAGCAGGCGGGGTACCCCTCCCCCCCTTGGCCCGGGCCGGCTCGCAGCCGCGAACAAAAAAATCACGAGACCGGAATCTCTCCATCGGAGATTCCACAGGAACACACATCGGTTTCCCGTGCAAAAACGGCAGGCATCTCATTTCCGGTGGAGGGGGAGATCACCCCCCACCCATGTGCCCGGGCAAGTGGGGGGTACCCCCTCCCCCCTTGGTCCGGCCCGGGCGGTGTCACTCCAACTGGCCAAAGGAAACTTTTCCCAGTTCCTTGCAACACAGATCAGTTGGGGTTTTGTTGTGGATCCTTGTTTTTTGACAAATTACAAAACACTGGTGACGGAGGGGACAGTGCCTGTCCCCCCGAATCGCCCCTGCGCATTGCGATGATGTGTGTATTCCATTGTTGGGGATTATCGCTACATGGGGGATGCCACAGCGGCGGGGGCGGTGGCATCAAGTGCCGTAGCCCCCAAGAGCGTAATAGTTTGAAAATTTCTACAAAAATCCGAAAATTGATGGGGTTATCCACCTTACTATAATTTTCAAATCAATCAATAATGCATCAGAACCTAAATTTATTAGGCATATTAGTATGCCAACTTACGTATCTCTACTAGCTTGAGGGCCAATCATTCTAAAAATGATGTTGAAAGCTACTCTTTCTCCACCTCTTGGCGATTGAAATTCAATATCATTGTATCTAACTTGGATTTTCGTTTTTAAATGAGGCAAAGATGTGCATTCAATTTCACCGTATTTTGATCCTTTCGGAGGTTCTACCAGAATTCCGTGGAGTTCCTTCGGAGTATAGTTTTCATCCCAACGGTTTTCTCTGGATATTTTAAGTCTATTTGGATTCTTTTTTGTGCGATTGTCAATTTCGCCGAAAAGTTTTAGGGAATGACCATAATCACCAGATTTGAATGTTGCTTTTGCTAATTCAAAAGCCAAATCTGGATCGAATTTGGTGTCCGATATCCGGATATAATCATCCAGAGCGGCCATTAACTTTTTTGAATCATTTGAATCTAGGATCTTAGTAAGACTAACATTTAATCTAATCAACCAGAGTGAGGCGGGATTATTAATCAGACCAAATTTTACCAATTCTTGTGCTTTTTTATAATTGGGTATTCTTAACTCGCGCTCAGCTAAAAATGCATATCCATTGCCCTTGCCGATCCTATCAATTATTCGTTGAACTTTAATTTCATCCAAATGCTCATTATCCAGACTTTCAAGGATTTCTTTCTTTAACGAGGTAATACCAGAAAAAAATTCTCCGCCAAGATAATTTTCTGCATAATTACATTCTTGTAGAGCTTAATAATAAGTAGGCCCATTTTGTTTTTTCATCAGGAGAAATATTCGCTTGATATAGGTACACTCTTCCCCGACCCTGATATGGATGCGGTGTTGAACCGGGATTAATTTGAGCCTCACAGAACAACGTTTCAGCACTTTCGAGATGTCTCCAAGCGTCATCAGGTAGACCTCCATCTATTGCTTTCTCAGCAGAGTCTTAGTTCAAGCCTCCCTTTTTGATCAATTATGTGCTCATCGCGTTCGTCAAAGCCGGGGAGATTGGATTCTAATGCTTCATCAAGGGTATTGGAAGCTTCAGGGAATTTTTCAGAATCCATTTGAAGTATCGCTAGATGTAACAGTAACGGACGGGATTTAATTCGATTTGCTGCGGTCTCAAATAGATCCACTTGTTTTTCATTTGGTAATCGTCTACCGGGACTTTTCCTTATTCGATCTATGAGTAGAAGATGAAGCAGTTCCATCTCGGTTCGATCACCTATTGTGACGTTATTAATTAATTTTCTTAATACTGAATGTACTGCGTCAGCTGATGGGAATGCAAAGTCAGAGACAATATCTGCAATCACACGATTATTTGCAAGAAGTTCCTTGCCAGATGAATTAAAACTTATAACTCCGCCTAATCTACCCCGATTGACTTGTGTTTGCAACCAATCATCCTCAAAATTTCCACTCTTTAATATCATCGATAAATAGGGTGTTAATGAGTAAGATTGTAACAATGCAACAGTTGCATAGGCCAATTTTGAACTGTCATCAAGACGTTGATATTCTTCTTTTATTAAATCGCGCAATGGCTTTTGAACGTCATGAATGCTACTATAAATCAAAGCAAAAAATGATGTGTTTATTTCACTATTCCGTAGGTTCGAAGTAATTACTTCCCTACCAGCGATCACTTTCAGTTTTTCAAAATGTTTGATAAAATCTTCATATTGATCCGGCGATATTGTATCATCAATTTCATGGATACAATCAATATATGAATTTTTTAGTCTTTCAATCGGCACATCTGATTTTCTAGATATTAAGAGAATGTCTGCTGGTTTTCCAAGAGACCGAAGCTGTGCCTTTAAATCTAATAATTGATCCAATAAGGATCCACAATCATCAGCAATAATTAGAAAACGTAGTGGAGAAGGATTGGATATGTTCAACTCTGTGATTTTATTTTGATATTTTCCCCATATTTCATCGAGTAAATCCAATAAAGCAGCCGAATCAATGAGGATATTTTCTTTATTAATAAAAATTACCGGGTTTCCATTCTTGTACCAATTAAATGCCAATCGATTAGCAATTACAGTTTTTCCAGATCCCGCAGCAACACCCGTTAAACACATAAATACATTATCAGTGATAGATCCGCTTGGAGTAGAAACACACTCCAATGACGGATCACAAGTGTAGTTTTTTAATTGAAGTTCTGGAGAATTTTTAAAAATAATTTTGGTTTTTCTGGGAAAATCGAATTTTTCGACATATGGATAAAAAGATCTGTCAATCCCTTCAAAAAATTTTTTGGGATCTTTAAATTTCGAATCAAAAAATGTTGAGTCAAAAATTTGAAATTTTCTCCAAATGTTTGCTGCTGTAGCACGTTCTAGTGTTATAGGTATTTTATGAACCATTATGGGATTCGTAATATTAGGCGAACTTATCGGAACATCTCCAAAAGCATTTCTGGCTAGATCAATGAATTCTTCTAATGTTCCTTTTATCCAAGTTATACCCAAACTCTCCATCTTTCTTTTTACATCAGGAAGGGGTTCGTTTGGAGATATTGCATAACTTTTCCAAGGAATTTTTTTAAGAACATGTTTCATCCCTTGAAGTAGATCAAATACAAGGTTATCTTGAAAAAGTACCCAAGATAAATCATCTGACCAGATGATGAGAGGTTACGGAAAAGTTGGAAAAAAACAGAATGGCGATTAAATGCCAATCTTAAGTCGCTGTCTGATAGAACCATCCATCCCCCTACCGGGTAACTATTATCAACATCTCCCAGTAGTTTAATGCAATATAATAAATCAGGACGCGTCGGATCAATTTGAGATTCGGGATCTACTATTGGAATTATATATCTTCTGTCATCAAGCGTTTTAGAAATTAAATTAGGAATCCGATCATAATTTGTTGTTAAGATTGCTCTCCATGGTAAAGAAAAAAGATATTCATGTTCACTCTGTGGAGTTATTGACGCCAAATTATCTTTGACAAATTGCTCAATTTCTCGACGGTTTGAATAGTCAAAATCAGATATTTCTTGTAAATATCCAAAAAAGTTTTCTGCTTTGCCCTCGGGAAATCTCGTTTTTATCGCTGCGAATAATTGATTGTTATTCGGGCCGCCACTTCCGATGGACACGCCGGCCCCATAGAAAAGACTTGTTGGTTTTGTTTGGATCTCTCGAATAACCTCTTGAAGCTCCATTAAAATCCCTTACTGAAGGAGATATCTTTGCTTTCTATTAAATATTGTGAATTAAAATTCACTGCTCCAGTTCAGAAGTCTCGTTTTGGACATATTTGGAAAAATCGTTTAAAACTCCCCTCACAACAGCTCACTCGACCGGTGCCCCCCGCTATCCTCGCACCGCTCCTTATATTTGCACCGGTTACAGGGAGCATTCAATGGGTGGACGGGCGCCTCGCCCCGGTGGATCGCCCGGAGCTTGTGCAGGGTCGTGAGGAGCTGGCGCCGGTCCCGGGGCTGGACAGTATGGAACCGCGAGATCCCGTCCGGGATATACTCAACGTGGCCGCCCTCCACCTCCTTTCCCGTCATCTCCTCAAGGCAGAACGCGATGCCCGCGATCCGGAGCCGGTCTGCCGCGTAGGTGCCAAAGGGCATCGCACCTGCCGCCCGCACAATCGAGAACGTCCCGTCCTCTGCCACCCGGTCGATCATGCCGGCGATGCCGTGCTTCTTTGAGACCACCGTTACATCGGTCTGGGCCGCCGGCTTCCATGCGGACTTTTTGCAGGACGCGATGCAGATGTCCAGAAACTCCCGGAGCGCCGGGTCGGTCTTCGGGCGGACGGTGAGTACCCTCGTCCCAGATCGCATCTGCCTCAAGGGGCTGGCCGAGATGATACGAAGCTGCTTGCAGATCGCGTACCGGTCTGACTCAGTAATGGGCTCGTTCTTCTCGTAGTAAAACCGGACCGGGCAGGCCTGGACCCGCACCAGTTCCGAGATCGTGACATGCCCGTCCCCGTCCGCCAGAATAATTCCTCTCATCTAATCGAGGAAAACCGGCCACTTATACTTTTGGGATTGCGCTTTGCAGGGCCGCGTAAAAGGCCTGTGACCAACTATTCATACCAGAAACGGCAAACAAATCAGTATGACCGGACAGGAAATATCCGTCAATATCCCCCCGACGCTTGACCCCGTCTACAGCAACATGATCCAGATCGCGTACAAGGACGACGAGTTCACGTTCATGTTCCTCCACCAGCTCCCGCAGGTCAACCAGGCGCGGGCAAAGGCCATTGTCTCCATCACGCCGGCGCACGCAAAGAACCTGCTTGGCGTCCTCCAGAAGACCATCGCCGACTACGAAGGGAAGTTCGGCACGATCTCCCCGGCAAAGGAAGCGCACCCTGCCGAGAGCGTAACGACGCTTCGCGGGTACTCTTAAACCCCCCACCAAACACAGATTTTATTAGCGTACGGGTCGATATTGTGAGGCAGTGCGCCGCCGTGGCTTAGTGGCATAGCGGCTGATTCGTAATCAGCAGGTCGAGGGTTCAATTCCCTCCGGCGGCTTAAGATGTGAAAAAGGGGATCTCCCTTTTTCAAACGTTTTTTCGGTTTTTTCTACGCAGGGAGAGATCTTATTATAGGTGTGCCGGCACCGGTGCCATGCATTTCCGGATCCGATCACACGTACCGTCCGGAGGCTGCACTCACTTGGGGTGCCGGATAAACGTGTCGTTATCAAGCTCGGCGAAGGCCTGGCGCAGTTCCTCCTGCGTGTTCATCACGATGGGGCCGCCCCAGGCGACCGGTTCGCGGAGCGGTTTTCCCGAGAAGAACAGGAACCTCACGCCGTTTCCGCCGGCACGGACGCTGACCGCGTCCCCCTCATCGCCAAAGAGGGCCATCGTCCTGTTCTTCAGTTCTTCGTTGTTGCGCTCGTCAAAACTCCCGGTGCCGCCGATCACGTAAACCGCTGCCCTGTAACCGGGTTTTACCGGGTGGGAAAACTGCGCGTCCGGTCCAAGCGAGATATCGAGGTACTCGGGTTCTGCCATAATATCGCGGACCGGCGGAAACACCGGCGATCGTCCCGCAGATGACGTTGACACTCGCACCGCCCGGCAGAGCGACCGTAGGGATCTCACCGGCCTTGATTTCCTGGTACCGGGGGTCCATCATCTTGTGCTTCCGGGGCAGGTTGACCCAGAGCTGGAACCCCCCCATCCTGCTGTTTACCGGTTTTGGCATCTCCTGGTGGATGATGCCGGAACCTGCCGTCATCCACTGGACGCACCCGGCATCGACCGAACCGGCATGGCCCATACTGTCGCCATGCTCGACGGTTCCCTCAAGCATATAGGTCACCGTCTCGATCCCCCGGTGCGGGTGCCAGGGAAAACCGGCAAGGTAGTCCTCGGGCCGGTCGGCCCGGAAGTCGTCGAGCATCAGGAACGGGTCAAAGGCCGGAATGTCCTGGTAACCAAACGCCCGGTGGAGCCTGACCCCTGCCCCTTCGAGCGTCCCGCGGGAGCGGGACTTCCATACAATGGATCGTGCCTGCTGCATATGGTGAGGCAATAGGAAGAAAGGGGAAATAAATGTACGGGATATACCAACCGGAAGACCAGTCCTGGCACCCGGCGCCGGCCACGGGAGTTCGATCCGTGCACCGATCTCTTATTTCGTGCCTTTGGGGTCGACCAGGATATCGCTGCTCTCTTTTTTTACCGGGTAGATGGGCATATCATAGGTCTTTATCAGGCGCTGCTCATCGGCAATCCCCGCAAACATCTGCCCCACCTTTTCTTTCACCTTTTCGGGACAGCCGGTAAACATTTCCTTAAGCCCTTCGAGTTCCAGGACCGGCCCGGACATCAGTTTCCCGGTCGTCACATCAAACTGCGAAGCATGCATGGGGCAGGTCACAATAGTCCCCATCAGGGAACCCCGGGAGAGCCGGGCGTTCTCGTGGCCGCACCGGTCCCCGATGGCATAGAATGTCCCATCGACATTTACGATGCAGATCTCGGTCTCGCCGATCTCGACATGTTTCATAGCTTCCGGCAGGTATCTCACCTGCTGTTGCAACCTTGACAAAACTCATGTTCTTCTCACTCCTCAGGGAATCCTTCCCCATTTGTTAGTGCTGCACGTGGCTCCCGTCGCAGAACGGTTTGTTTTCAGACTTCCCGCACCGGCAGAGCGTGAGCCGGTTCCGGATATGGTACGGTTTCCCGTCAGCAGATACCACCGGGATGCCGCCCCGCACCCAGAGCGGCCCGTGCTCCCCGCGCGGGGGATACTCGATGATAACAATCGATTTCTCCAGATCCGGCTCAATGGTTTTTCCGGTCTCCCGGTCCTTCATGACAAGCCGGCCGGACGGGCAGTTGCAGGCCTCTTCGATGGCAATCTTCCGGGCTTCCGGGTTGTCAGACTGCTCAGTGAGGCCCCAGATCCCGCCTGCCCGCATACAGAACCGGGCATGGACACAGAGGTTCTCGTAATCGTGCAGTTCCAGTTCCGGGCCCCGGATGATCCGTGGGTGCCGGAGCCAGGGCTCGTTTCCCGCGGTCTCGGTACCGTCAAAGCCGATCTTCGCATGCATCCCGGTACAGAATGGTTTGTTCTCTGAATGACCGCACCGGCAGAGGGCATAGGTCTCCTGCACGGGAAACCTCTTCACCTCACGCCAGGTCCGGCAGTAGCCCTCGTCATCGTTGCAGATCTCCATCTGTATCAGCGGGACACCGCCGGTCACGATATAGGGGCCGTTCTTTGTGACCGTAATCTTCATGCCGTCGCTTTCCAGTTCTCTGGATTTTTTATCAGTCTCTGTCATGGTATGCTACTGTTCCCGGTAAATGTCCAAATCCTGCCAAAAAAACGCCGGGATATGCCCGGGATAAAACCCCGTAAGGAGATCCCCCGGTCACTCCCTGCACTCTTCCCGGTGAGATATTCACATCAGGCCGATCTGCTGCATTAAAGAGATCTTGTCGTAGAAGAGTTTCTCCTCGACGATCTCCCCTTTCTTCCAGTGCGCGACCGTGCAGAAGTCGACCTTGAATTTCTTCCCGTTGGGCGGTATCACTTTTCCGTCCGGTGTGGTCATCGGGCCCTTAAACGTCCCCGTGAACTCGGCGACGGAGCAGGTATAGTCTCCCTGGCCAAAGAAGATCTTGTACGGCCGGTTCCCGACCTTGTTATCCGGGAAGATCTTAAAGAAGGCGATCGCCTCGTCCTTGTGGGATGGCCGGCTGTGGGTCGGCTTTTCCTGACCGGGCCAGAAGACATCGACATCCTTTGCGTGGCGTTTCTCGAATGTTGCCCAGTCCTGGGAGTTCCAGGCATCGTCCAGCGTCTGCATGAGACGCATATTTTCTTCGACTGACATGGTTCTTCACCTATATTACGATCGTGAATTGCCATGGGGGCTCTTAATTGTTTTGTAACTTATATATGGGGAAACGGTGTAATACATCGTACAATGACCACCGACCAGAAGACGATCGCCCTGCTCCAGACCCTCGGGCTCTCCGCGTACGAGGCGAAGGCCTACGCAGCCCTGGCACGGATCGGGAGTACGACCCCGTTTGCTCTTGCCGAAGAGGCCGGGATCCCCCGCACCAAGATCTACGATACCATCAAGCGACTTGAACGCGAGCACTGGATCACCGTCGAGAAGGGAAGACCCGGGAAGATCACGCCGGTCTGTCCCGGCGATGCGATCGGCAGCCGGAAGTCTGCCCTCCTTGCCGGGATCAACCAGATGACCGACGAATTTACCATGACCTACGAGAAGCGCACGGAGGCAAATCCTCCCAAGACCAGTATCGTACGGGGTATCGGCAACATTACGATCAAGACGGCCGATATGATGAGGCGGGCAAGGACAAGCCTCTACCTGTTTGGCACCCTGTACTACCCGGAGGAACTCGAACCGATCAAGCAGCAGCTCGACGCTGCAAAACGAAGAGGTGTCATTCTCCGGATCTCGTCGAACAACCCGGTGCGGACAAAGGAGAAGATCCTCGATGTCCGCGAATCCTTTTCCCGGGTGACAAAGGACTTCCAGATCGCCCCGGAGCCGTTCATCCGGACCCTCACCATCGACGGCCGTGAGATGCTGATGATGTTTCCGCTGCCAGAGGATGAGTCAGCGGACCGGTCAAACCTGGTCGCGCTCTGGATCGAGAACGATATGGTGACAAAAGCGATCAACAATGCCTTCAACATTACGTGGGCAAACCCGGAATGGACCGGGAATTCTGCATAGCGCACGGGGTCAGGGTTTTCCCGCCCCAGATCCTGCAAAAAAGAGGAGGGCACCGGCAGTGATAGCCGATGCCCGCCGCTTTTTCCCGGTGGTGTTACTGTCTCCCGAGGCCGATCATGTAGCCGTACCGGGAATAGACCTCCTTTACCAGTTCACCGGCCTTCGGGTTCGCCCAGTCGTGCATCCATTCAGAGACCAGTGATTCAACGGTGATCGGAACGACCCCGGCCTGGAGCATCCGCTCGATTCCGTACCGGTGGGCATCGGGCGTGGAATCGCCACCGGCATCCATCAGGCCGTAGACCTCGTACCCCTCCCTGATGCCGTGCAGGGCCGTATAGGCAAAGCACATGCTGGTCCAGAGGCCGGAGACCACGAGTTTCTTACGGCCGGTCTTTTTGAATGCGTTCAAGGTCTTCTCGTCCTCGAAAGCATCAAAGCTGGGCACCGTGCGGGCGTACACTTCCTGGCCCGGGAAGAGGTTTGTTACTTCGGCAAGGAAGTTCCCGTTGCCCGCCGGATTGATCGTCGAGAGCACGACCGGGATGTTTAAGATGCTTGCAGCCTTTGCGGCGCAGTATGCAGCATTCCGGATGATCGTCTTGTCTCCCGATGCCACGCCGGCATACATCGTGGGCTGGTAGTCCACGAGGACGAGTGCGCTGTTCTTGTCGCTCAACAACTCCAGTTTTCCGTCTTTTGGATTTGGCATTCCCTGTTCCCACCTGTTATGTATACCAGTGGATTCCTCCCCATCCCTAAATAGGTATTGAACAGGGCAACGGGAACTTACCCGATCACCGCGGTATCGTTTCCGGTATCCCAGCCGATGACCCGCTCCGCATGCCCGAGCGTGGCGCCGGTTGCCCGGTCGATAAGATCGAAGCGTGACATGGACCGGCGGACGGCTGCCGCTTTTATTTTCGCCGATATAGGTCCAGTACACCTTTGTCACGTTACCGCTTGCGGAAGTATTCCCCATCTCCTTAACGGTGTAGTCCGGGGCATCCAGCCAAGGAAGTGCCCGTAATCGGTCTTCCAGACATACATCAGGTAGTCCGGGGGGAGGGTGCCGTTGATCTGCGGGGAAAGCCCGATACCCGGGGCCGAGGACATGAGCACGGTATAGCGGGTGATATCGGGATGGATCGCAACGGAGACGGTCCCGGATGGCGAGGCAGTGACGTTCTGCGGGATGGCAGGGGAGGTTGTGGTGCACCCGGCCGCAACGATGGCCGCGATGCATACGGCAATGATGACAAGGGTCTTTTCCTGCATACCCTCCTGTTGCTCTGCCGGATTAAATACACGGCGTTAACTGAGAAAATTTTCGCAATTATGTCCGGGATTCCGGAAGATATGGCGTGGCCCGTCCCGCGGCTGCCGCCAGTCAGCCCTCTTTTCCTTTCAGCACGATCCAGTTCTTCTCCCCGGCCTTTGCAAACCGGAGAATCACGTATTTCCCGGCGAACCTTCTTACCATGCAGCACGACCTCGATCCGCTCATTCGTCCATTCGAGGGTCTCGTAGGTGCCCGCATCTGCTATTTTTACTTCTCCTGCACCGTACTGCCCTTCCGGGATCGTTCCCTCGAAGTCCCCGTAGGAAAGGGGATGATCCTCGACCGCGATGGCGAGCCTGCGCTCACCGGGCGTCTCCGGCAGCCCTTTTGGCACCGCCCAGCTCACGAGCACGCCGTCCCGCTCCAGCCGGAAGTCGAAATGGTGGTGCTGTGAAAAGTGCTCGTGGAGTACGAAGCGCGGTGATGTGTCGGTCATCGTTTTCACCCTGCTACCGTTTTTTCGCTGCCGTGATCCGGTCTTTGAGGTCCCGGGCGGCAGCGGTAATATCCGGCTGCCCGACCACCGCCGAGATCACGGCAACACCGTCCGCCCCCGCCCCGATCACTGCACTCACGTTATCCCTGCTGATTCCCCCGATGGCGATCACCGGGACTGAAACCGCCTCTTTCATCTTCCGCAGGACGAAAGACCCTGGCCGGGGCCGGCATTGTCCTTGGAGGCGGTGGAAAAGACGGGGCTCAATACCACGTAATCTGCCCCCGCCTCTTCGGCTGCGACCGCCTCCGCGACCGTCCCTGCCGAGATACCGATGATAAACGGCCGGGGTGCCGACTGCCGTGCCACGTCAACCCGCAGGTCGCCCTGCCCGAGGTGCACGCCGTCCGCCCCGCAGGCAAGCGCAACGTCCAGCCGGTCGTTCACGATAAAAAGCGTCCCGGTCTTTCGGGTGGTCTCACGGATCTCCCGGCCGGTCCGGCAGAGGTCCCGCATGCTGCAGCACTTGTCCCGGAGCTGGATCGCATCGGCTCCCCCGGCGCAGGCAAGCCGTGCGATCTCCGCGTGGGTACGTCCCCTTCCGAGGGATCTCATCGGTGATAACGTAGAGGTCGAGTGCCATATGTTTCAGGTCACGCTGATTTTACCCGTGCTCCGGCCCTGATGTCGGCGGGGGTGAGCGCTGCCATCTCGTCAAAGAGCGCCGGTTTGAACGATCCGGGTCCCTGTGCCCGTGCCGCTGCCCGCTCCCCGGCAAGCCCGAACGCCGCAAGGGCGGTTGCCGCTGCCGTCACCGTATCCTTGTCAACCGCTGCGCAGACCCCGGTGACCGAGGAGGCCATGCAGCCGGTTCCCGAGATCGTGCCCATCATCGGGTGGCCGTTCTCGACAAAGAGGACCCGTTTCCCGTCGCTCACGATATCCGTCGCCCCGCTGGCGACAACCGTGATGCCGGTTGATTCCGCAAAGTCCCGGGTGATGCTCACAATGTCACCGGCAACACCGGCCGAGTCCACGCCCCGCACTTTCGCTTCTGCACCGGCGAGCACGCCGATCTCCCCGGCGTTTCCCTTGATGATGGCAATCTCCAGTTCGTCGAGAAGGCGCCGGGTGCTCTCGGTCCGGAGCCGTGTTGCCCCCGCCCCGACCGGGTCGAGGATGATCGGGATCTTGCGGTCGTTTGCTGCTTTCCCGGCGAGGATCATGCTCTCGATGATCCCCGGATTGAGCGTCCCGATGTTGAGGACAAGGGCGCCGGCAAATCCTGCCATCTCCCCGCCTCCTCACGGGCATCCGCCATCACCGGTGCACCGCCGGCACAGATGGTGATATTGGCGCAGTCGTTGACGGTCACGTAGTTGGTGATGTGGTGGACAAGGGGGTGCTGCTCCCTTGCCCGCATAAAGACCTCGGAAAAGATCTGGTTGTCCATACCGTTTCACTGGCTCCTGCACGGTGCTTCCGTGCGAAACTGTACACGAGTATGGGACGAGGGGCGTAATAAACCGTAGCAGAGCGGCAACAACGCCGGAGAATTAAAAAGAGGTCGTTCCCGCCCTCATTCACCGGGTGAGTTCTTCGAGGGTTGCGACCAGCATGTCGCACTCCTGCCGGGTGTTGTAGAGCGCAAGGCTCGCCCGCACGGTCCCGTCGGGAATCCCGAGACTCTCAACGAGCGGCTGGCAGCAGTGGTGGCCGGACCGCACCATGATATCCGCCGCCTCGTCGAGCTGCTGGGCCACCTCGTGGGGGTGGAAGCCGTCGACCGTAAAGGAGACGACCCCGATCCGGTGTCTCGGGTTTCTGCGGGGCGTAGACATGGATTTTGGGATTCCCGGAGAGGCCGGCGATGAGCCGGCTCGTCAGTTCTGTCTCATAGCGGTGGATCTTTTCCATCCCGATTGCCTGGAGGTAGTCTACCGCAGCGCCAAGGCCGATGCCCCCCGCGATATTGGGCGTCCCCGCCTCGTACTGCTGGTAGCCCTGCGCCGGCGTGTAGCCGTCAGCAGTCACCGCCTCGACCATGCCGCCGCCGAGCACGGACGGTTCGATTGCGGGCTCCTTCATCCAGAGCACCCCGGTCCCGGTCGGCCCGAGCATCTTGTGGCCCGAGAAGCAGTAGAAGTCGCAGCCGAGTTTTTCCACGTCCACCGGCAGGTGCGGGACGGCCTGCGCCCCGTCGACGAGGAGGAGCACACCGTGATCGTGGCAGATCTTCGCGATCTCCTGTATCGGGGTCACGACTCCGAGCACGTTTGATGCCTGCGTGACGGCCACGAGCCGGGTGGAATCCGTGATCGCCCGTTCCAGCGCGGCAAGGTCGAGCGTGTAATCCGGGGTGATCCCAATAATATCGGTGGCAACTCCCTGTCGGGAGAGATTTCTCCAGGGGAGCAGGTTCGAGTGGTGTTCGAGGATGGTGGTGATAACCCGGTCGCCGGGCTTCCAGCCCATGCCCTGCGCGACCATGTTCACCGATTCGGTGGTGTTCTTCGTAAAGACCGTGACACCGTTCTTTCCGCCGATGAACTCCGCGACCTTCTCGTGGGCGTGCCAGTACCGCTGGCTGGCGATACTGGTGAGCCGGTGGACGCCCCGGCCCACGTTTGACCGGTACCGGTGCTCGAACTCGACCTTTGCCGCGATCACGGGTTCAGGAGAGAAACTCGTCGCTGCATTGTCGAGGTAAATGATATCGCCGAGGATGGGGAAGTCCCTGCGGATCGCCTCCACATTATATCCCCCGGTCTCCTGTGCTGCCATATCCGGTTCCATGGTTCTCTCTCCTGCTATTTCAACCGTTTCTTCCCGTCCTGCCGGCGGTTCTGCCTGCAGGGTATAATCGTCCCGTACCGGGAATCCCCCGGTCCCGGCAGAGCTCCCGCATCTTGGGCGGCAGCGCCTTCCAGCGCCAGAGCCCCCATTGTGGATACGCATCGGGCAGCCCCCTCTTTTTTGCGTATTCCGCGAGAACTGCATCCCAGCGCCGGGCATAGTCCGGGTGCATGACCCGGAGATCCTCGTACTCGCTTTCGAGCATGGACGGGCAGACATAACACCCGATCCGTTCGATCCCCTGCTCGTAGAGCGGGTTCATCGCGGCCTTCTGCCACCAGAGGTAGAGGAAGACTTCGAGCGCCCGCCAGTTCCGGATCGGGGAGATGTTGAGCTGGAGCGGGTTTGCCGGGTTCTGGCTGGTCTCTTCAAGCGATGCACGGTTCCACGACTCGTACCACCGGTTGCCCTGCACCGTGACACAGGCCCCGATCTCCGCGAGGTGGAGCTTGAGCGGGCGCAGCTTCAGGAGCTTGCAGCACCACCGGTTGTCCTTTCCCGGGGGCCCGGCCTTCTCGACCGCCTGCCAGAAGTCCCCGGCCTTCTCAATTACCGGGACGCCCTGCGATTTCACAAACGCGATGGTCTCGGGAAACTCGATACCGGTATCGAGGAAGAATGCCTCCGTCACCCCGGCCTTTCTCGCAAGCGTGAGCACCGCCGTGCTGTCCTTGCCGCCCGAGAACGAGACATTGCACTTCGGTCGGTCGTGGATATGCTGTTTGATCATCCGGACCGATGACCGTTCGAGGTTTTTAAGATGGTACCGGTTCTGCTCCACGACCTGTTCCCAGTCCCGGGTTTTTCCCGGTGCGGAGATCGACCGGCATGAGTTCCTTGACCCGGACCTGCCCGTCTTTTACCACCCCGGTCCCGAACCGGTTTTTGAACTTCACGATGGCAGTCCCGTCGGGCTGGGGCTCTTTGAGCCGGAACTTTTTGCCGCCCATCCGCCCGGCCCCCCCGGGGGTATCGATACCGGTTTCGAGGTCGACGATTCCCTTTGTCACGTGCTTGAGGATATACGGCAGCGCCTCGGGGGCGATATCGAGCGAGAATTTCCGGCTCACGGGGTCGAAGGTGAGCCAGCCGAACCGGTGCCCGTGGGCGATCACGAGATCGGCCCGGTCCACCCCGCCGGTCTTGTTGAGGAGGAGAACGGACGGGATCGGGACATTGCCGAACCGTTCGCGGACGAGGTTTTTGATAAGTGCCATATCCGCAGAAAGCGCCGGGCGTACATCGTAGGGCTGGAGGAGTTCGATCTCCCGCCCGTTTGCACCGCAGGAGCAGGTCCTGCCGATCAGCGGGACGTTACACTGGTCGCACCAGTAGAGGTACTTTTTTACCGGCGGCTCGTGTATCACACTCACATGATTTGAGCGCAGGGGAGATAAGAGGAACGCTTCAGGAACTCCCGTGACGGCTGACGCTGCCCGACCCCGCCGGATCTGCGGGGGGCCGGATATGCAGCCGCTCGTAGAAGACGTCCATGCCCGGCTCTCTCCCGAGGAATCCTATGAGGAGCACCGTCCCGTCCTGCATGTTTCCCTGTTCGAGGATCCAGTGCCGGTATGCCGACACCGGTGGCGGCGTTGAAAAGGCCGTCTTTTTTGAACCGGGCAAAGACGTTGAAGGCATAGACCTCGGCCCAGAGGTAACTGTAATACCCGGCATCGTACCCGCCCATGAAATGCCCGATGGTCGCCGGTTCGTGGCCTCCTTCGAAGCGGCGGGATGCCCATGAGGTCACGGTAGATCCGGTCTGCAATGCCGGTGATATCGACCGGCCCGTCTGCGGTGTGGAACGCCATGTCCTCGGTCGAGATGACCAGCATCCGGGTATAGGTCAGGCCGGCCCCGAGGTCGCGGGCGGCGATGATCCGGTCGCGGAGCGGTGCCGGGAGTTTTTCTTTCGGGTTCGCATAATTCCCGGAGATGGCGTCAAGCACTGAGGGTTCCCATGCCCAGTTCTCCAGCGCCTGCGAAGGGGTCTCGACAAAGTCCCACTCGACACTCGATCCTGCGAGGCTTGCAAAAGGGACCCGGGTCAGGCTGCCGTGGAGCGCGTGGCCGAACTCGTGGAAGAGCCCTTCGACATCGTCGTGGGTTAAAAGCGAGGGGATATCTCCCGATGGCGCCCGGAAGTTGCCGACGATGGCGGTGACCGGCACCGAATACCCGTCCCGGTCTGCCCTGCCCGCGATCAGGGGCACCATCATCATGTGCCCGTATTTCCCGTCCCGGGGGAACATGTCGAAGTAGATGTACGCGAGCGTCCGGTCGTCTGCGGCATTGATGACCCGGCAGAGTATCACTCCTGTGGCCCAGACATCTGCCCCGGTAACTTCGGCAAACCGGACCCCGAAGAGCGGGCCGAAACAGTCGAACATGCCCTGCACGACCCGTTCGAACGGGAAGTACTTCCGGATCTGCCTCATCGTCAAGCGCGAACTTCCGCTTCCGTTCCTGTTCGGTGAGGTACGCGAGATCCCACGGCTCGACCCGGTCTGCTCCCGGTTCCAGTTCCTTTTTGAGGGAGAGCAGCGCGGCGAGGTCGCCCCGGATCTTCTCCTTCAAAGGTGCCTTGAGCCCGTCGAGGAAGGCAAGAACGGTTCCGGTGCTCTTTGCCATCCGGCCGTCGAGCCGGTAGTCCGCCCAGCTCGCGTAGCCCAGTTCCTGTGCGCACTCCCGGCGCACCTCAATTGCCTCGGTGAGGAGCCGGGTATTCGGCCCCGGCCTGCCGGTTGACAAACGCGGCGTACAGCCGTTTCCTCGTCACGGGGTTCTTCGCGTTCTGCATCACCGGGATGTAATCCGGGTACTTGGTGGTGACCCGGAAGAGGCCGCTTTCTGTCCGCGCAAAGGTGGCAAGCGCTTCTTTGGGGACGCCGTCAAGTTCTGCCGCGGAGAAATCAAGGGAGCTCGTGTCATTGTTGAGGTTTGCCGTAAACTCCACTTCGAGTTTTGTGAGTTGTTCCTTGAGGGAGCGGACAACCGCGAGCCGGTCGTCGGGCAGGGCAAGACCGTTCTTTCTGAACTGCCGGAGGGTCTCGGCGAGGAGCCGGGTCTCTTCGGGTGTGCGGGGGATGGCGGTTTTTATCGCGTCGTAAAGGTCCCGGCGGGTAAAGACGCTGACCACAAATATCCCCGCCTTCTCCTCGCATGCCGACCCCTCGGCCGCAATTGCCGGGTCGGGATACACGTAGCCCATGAGGGTCAGGGGCAGGGTCGCGTCGCCGAAATCCGCCATGGCGGTTTCAAACGCAAGCAGCGTGGTATCGATGGATCGCTTTTCAGGAGGCAGGGCGGCGATCCGGGCGAGCGACGCGGTTGCGGTGCTGATGGCCGCGTCGCACAGGGCCGTGATCTCGCCGGGCAGGTACTGGGATTTTATCGGGGATGCAGAGAACAGGGGATGTCATGGAACACGCTCGGGAACAGGAGAGTGGGTAAACCTGCCTTGTACTGGGATGCAGAAGGGTAAAAGAGATGGTTTACGATCAGGTGCTTTCGAGGATGCCGGCCTCTGCAAGGGCTGCCCGGATCTGTTTTTTGACCTCGTCGGGAATATTGAGGCTGTCCAGTGCCCGCAGCAGGAGAAGCCGGGCCATCTGCTGGCCCCCGGGGTCGAGAGATAGGAATCGATCGCCTCTTTTCCCTGAGGGGAGGAGAGGAACTTACGTATGGCCTCCTGCCCGTTCGGGGAAGCGAGGTATCCTGCGACCATTCCCTGTATGCCGTCCATTGCGCCCATCTGGTGTCACCGTACGAATACGAGTACTGGGACAGGAGATAAGATAAATGCACCAGAAATTATCCCGTCCGGGCAGGGTATAAAAAAGTTACCAGCCCCGGCTGTACTCGCCGGCGCAGGGGATGCAGACAATCTTCCCGTTTTTGACCCGGGCACGGTGCTCGGCCACCATCTCGCCGCAGACGGCACACTGCACCGAACCGGAGATCCGTGCCCGTTCGGGGATCTCGGACCGTGCCTCTTTCTCGATAAAAAGTTCCCCGAACGGGATCGTGAGGATCTTCTCGATGACGCCCGCCTGCCGCTCTTCAAACTCTTTTTCCTCGGCAGGGGTCGCCTTCCCGGTCATCACCTTTTTCCGCAGGGCCGCTGCATCGGGATCGATCCGTTCGGTGAGCGGTTCGGGGCGCTGGACAAGCCGGATCGCGGTGCCGGTCTTCCGGTTGATGAACGTATACGCGTGCTTGCCGATGTCCCGCATGATCAGGTTCCCCTTCCCCACCGAACAGCCGGCAATGGCCTGCACGGCATCGACCCCGCAGGCATCGTTCTCGACAATGGCAACAAGGTCCTCGTCCGCTGATCGCTCTGCATTGAGACGTTTCATGGCATACTCTGCCGCACGGTAGCCGAGCGCAAGGCCGGGGCAGGAATGGCCGTGGAAGGCGACTGCAGTCCTCGTAGGAATGGAATGACCGGGTCATGATCTTCACGAAATCACTTGCCGGTAAGACTGTAAAACCGTTTCGTCATGAGGGCTCCGGGTACATCCGGCTGTACCTGGTACAGTTTTCTGACACTAAGGTATATACGACCCGAACGCAGAGGAAAAGATTGGTGCAATTTACTTATGGTCAAATTAACCGCAGAGATGAAAGAGGCAATCCAGAAGATGAAGATCTTCCCGGTTGCGACGGCCTCAAAAGATGGCACCCCGAACGTTGTCCCGATCGGGATCGTCGAACTTGTCAGCGATGACACGATCTGGATCACGGACAATTTCATGAACAAGTCGCTCGAGAACCTCAAGTCAAACCCGAAGATCGCGACATACATCTGGGGCCCCGAGATCAAGGGCTGCTTCCAGATCAAGGGTCATGTCACCATCAAGACAAGCGGCAAGGAGTACGACGAGATGAAGGCGAAGATCAACAAGAAGAACCCTGCCCTTCCCGCACGGTCGCTTCTTATCGTGAAGATCACCGATGTCTTCGAGTGCAAGCCCGGGGCAACTGCCGGGGCAAAACTCGTCTAACCTTTTTTTCATCTATCCGAGCAAATTTTAAAAAAGATCTATTTCTCAAACTGCGCTACCGCGTCCGGCAGGCAGTGGGCAACGCCCCGGATCCCCGAGACGGTGAGCGTCATGAGGATCGCATCGATCACCTCTTCCCGGGTCGCCCCTGCTGCCTTTGCCATGGGGATGTGGGCTTTTACCGCCGTATCGTCACCCATCGCTGCCTTCATCGCGATGTAGATGAGCTGCTTGGTCTTCGCGTCGAGCGCCGGCCGTTTCACGACCGCCATGATCAGGTTGTTGAACGCTGCCGCAACCTCGGGGGCCTCATCACTGAAGAGTTCCATCGTGTTTTTTGCCATAGATTCTGCCTCAGAAGAGTGGTAGGGTCGGGCATCTGATATACCCTTTTTTAAGGGACACCCCGCACACATACCGTTAACCTCACATCATGGGGCGTTGAAGATCAGAAACAGGAATCTGTATGGATCTTGCCGGGGAACTCAAATCCTGCGCACTCTTGCGCGGGGCGGATTATTTCGGGGTTGCGGATCTTGCGTCCGCACATGCATTCATCCTTGAACAGGGCGGGGAGCGGATCGCACGGTACCCGCGTGCAGTTACTATCGGCATCGCGCTCCAGGATTCTCTGGTAAACCTCCTGCCCGAACGGGAGGATTATGCAGCGGCGATGCTGTACCGGCACAACAGTTACGATGTCGTGAACCTGGCGCTCGACCAGATCGCGCTTGCGGTGGCAAATATCATCCAGCGGGCAGGATATGGGGCACTTCCCGTCCCGGCCTCAAAACGGGCAAGCGATGAGAAGATCGCCGGGGTCTTCTCCCAGAAACTGGCTGCACACCTGGCCGGCCTTGGCTGGATCGGCAAAAGCTGTCTCCTTGTCACGCCCGATCACGGCCCCCGGGTCCGGTGGGTGACGGTGCTGACCGACGCCCCGCTTAAACCGACCGGCAGCCCCATGGAGCAGCGGTGCGGCAAATGCACGCAATGCACCGATGCCTGCCCGAAAAAGGCGATTCACCGGCCGGGCATTCCGCGAGGACGAGCCCCGGGAGGCCCGGTTCGATGCGGCGGCCTGCGACCAGTACTTCCGGGAGATGGAGAACGCCCGGGGCATCGCCGTCTGCGGGATGTGCCTGTATATCTGCCCGTACGGCAGGAAATCCCGGGTCCCGGATGAGCCCGGGCACAAAGGACCTGCGAAAAAAGAGAGAAGTAGAGGTAAGCGGGGTTAGAGTCCTGTCCGTTCCACGATCACATCGGCCACAGCCTTTGCGCTTTTGAACGGGAAGTCGGAGGCCTTAAGGAGTTTTCCCGCATCTCCTGCAGTCATTTTAAGATCTCCCACGCAGCAGGTGGTGTCCGCACCGTCAGGAAATGCTTCGAGGAGTGCCTTTGGTGTTTTTACCGGGAACTTTGCCCCGTGAAGTGCCCCTTCGATCTGCGCGTGGATCTGTTCCTTTACTGAAGGCGTGCCTTCCTGTACCATTGCCGCGACGTCCCCGGCCGCCTTTGCAATCGAGCAGTCGCTGCTGTGCGTGTCGCACCCGAAGCAGGCACTCTTGATGGTCTTAAGAGACTTTTCGGCCTGTTCTTTTGTAACCATTTTACCGGTTGGTTTCCATACTGGCATTTTTTTTCACCACATACCCATCCTGGTGTTTAAAATATATACTTGAGCGTTACTAAAATATACAAACAGAGGAAGGTCATCCATGTGACCTTCAGATTTACCACACCAGGCAAGGAAACAGGGATGGGACGTATGGGTGCAGTACCTGGGATCCATTACAGAGATCAGGGAATTAAAAACCGAGATCACCGGGCTCCGGACCGATCTCAGGCGGTTCATCGAACGGGCAAACCAGCAACACGTCGATGTCGTGCTTGATGCGTTGAAGAAGAACTATTCCGGCCTGTTTGCCGACCACCAGGTCGATCGTGCAAAGACAGACCTGACCGACCATATGGTCAAAGACTGTGCGATGCGGGACCGGTGTTTTACCGCATTCATGGAATTCCTGAAAAACACCTCGCAGCACATCCGCGACGGGTCGGTCTCTGAAGAGGTAATCGCCTCGTACCGGGAAGAGATGAAAAACCTGCAGAAAAAAGGGCAGACTCCCCGCTGCGACACCTGTTTTACGGAAGTGTACCGGTTATTCGAGAAACAGGTCGACCTGATGCAGTCCCTTGGGATCTATGCGAAGAACGGGGATTCCCCGGGTTCTTCCGGTACTATCCCGGAGGAGCGGGCAGTAAAGGAGATCCTCGAACCAGTGGCAAATGTCCAGCGCATGCAGATCCTCCAGTCTCTATCCACGCAGACACGGACGTTCTCTGACCTCTCGGCGCTGACCGGCCTGCGGGGCGGAAATCTCCTCTTCCATGTGAAAAAACTCGCCGATACCGGCATGATTCTTCAGCGCCACGAGCGGGGGGACTATATTATCACGGAAAAAGGGTTTTCAACGCTCCGGGCAGTGTCTGAACTGTACCACGCGATCAACCCGGTACAGGATACTGTGACACCGACAGAATAACCCGGGTTTTTACTGCATTTTTTTAAAACCTGCAGCGCAGATGACCAGTGAAATCCCGCAACGGGAAAGGATCCGGTACACCAGCAAACCACCGGCAAGAGAACGTTTATATTACAAAATGTAAAATAAACTATACAAGATGTCGACATTAATGCCACATCTGAATTCCATCACGGAGAATGATCGAATGAAAACATTTACTTCAATGGCAGGGAGCCTCGGGGTGCTCCTGCTCGTCCTTGCTGTTCTCGGGCTTGGTATCAGCACGGTCAGTGCGGCGGCAGGCCCGTCATCCCCGGGCAACCGTACCACCCTGCACGGCCAGGGTTCGGGACATCATTTCGCCTCGAACAGCACCCGGCAGCACACCTCTTTGGGAACCAACACGACGGCAGCAGGTGCGTGGTTTGCGGCGCATCCCGGAGCCAAAGGACAGTCCGGCAATATGACCCATGAGAAGAACGGCCAGGGTTTTGCAATAAATGCGACAATGCAGCAGGCGCATCTCCAGTCCTTTATCACGCAACCTCCAGAACAAGGGTGTTGATGTAAGCGCAGTACAGACCGCGCTCGCGAACAACGACACAGCGACCGTAAAATCGTGGATCACCTCGTATATGGAAGCGCACAAAGGAACATCTGGCAACACCACCCACACGCAGAACGGTCAGGGGTTTACGGTTAATGCAACGATGCAGCAGGAGCGACTCCAGGCATTTGTCACGAACCTCCAGAAGCAGGGCGTTGACGTGAGTGCACTCCAGACCGCTATCCAGAACAACGACACCGCGGCAGAAAAGACGTGGCTTACCACGTACGCGGAGGCGCACAAAGGCCAGTCCAACAACACTACCCGGCAGCAGTGGCACCCGTGGAACGCCACGGCGTCAAAGTCTGCCTGATCCCAAATAATACCCTCTCAAAAAAACAATCTTTTTTTACTTTTTACCCGTCCGGCAGCGTGTCCTGTCCCGATCCCCCTTTAGAAGAGCAGGACCTCCAACAGCGGGATCGTTGCAAGGCAAAGCACCGTGGAGATGAAGACACCCTGCGAGGCAAGGGTCGCATCCACGCCGTACTCTTCTGACAGGAGCACCGAGTTTGCCGCCACCGGCATTGCAATCATGAGCACGGCAACTCCGAGCAGCAGGTGGTCGGACACAAACGGCGAGAGGATCAAAAATGCCGCCACCGGGAAGATGACGAGCCGGAGCGCTGTCGTAAGGTAGATCCTCCAGTCGCCGGCGAGCCGGCTTAAGGGAAGGGTTGCAAGCATGGCGCCCACGACAATCATGGCAAGCGGCGTTGTCGCAGACCCGATCAGCTCAAGGCCCGACTGGACCGGGGAGGGGATATGATACTGGCAGATAAAGAACACAAGCCCCACGATTGCCGCCACGAGGCCGGGCGAGAGAAGGACTTTGAGATCAATCTTCCCGGGCCGGCCCCGGGCAAGCAGCCAGACCCCCAGTGTGAAAACCAGGAAGTAGAACGGGACATTGAAGATGATCTCGTAAAAGAGCGAGCTCTGACCGAG
This sequence comes from uncultured Methanoregulaceae archaeon, assembly GCA_963790005.1. Classification (GTDB taxonomy): domain Archaea; phylum Halobacteriota; class Methanomicrobia; order Methanomicrobiales; family Methanospirillaceae; genus Methanoregula. The sequence continues at coordinate 169,334 of CAWBMY010000013.1, read as the reverse complement.
CACCGCAAGGGCCACCGGGATCCCCATAAACATGGAGTTCGGAAAGACCAGCATGAACTGGAAAACCCCTTTCTCCTCGGGAGTGGCGGGGAGGACCCGGCAGAGAAGGAGGCCGAAGGCAAACGCGGCAAGGTAGTACGCCACGGCGACAACAATCATCTGGTCGACGATTCCCATGGTCTTTGCCGTCTCGGGAACCTGCATGCTTGCGATGGTGAGGGCCGGCAAAGAGACGTTAACGAGGAGATGGGAGATGAGGTGGACGTGTTTGTCCTTAATCAGGGTGTACTTCCGGGCGCCAAACCCGACCGCGATCAGTACAAAGAGGGTGGCTATAGCGATGACAACGGTGAGAAAGTCCATGTTCGGCATCCCCGGTTCGATCTGGCACGCAAATCCGGCAACTATCCCCGCTCCCTCTCGTTAAGGGGTGCGGGCAGTTGCAGCAGATATTTTCTGCGGGATCGGGCATATACCTTGGGAAGATGGCAGGGGGCCGGACCGGTTTTTTTTTGTTCCCGGGAAAAAGGGAGAGATCTCCCGGGAACCTCCCGGGTTACTCCGCAGTAATCTTTGTGTAGAACAGTGCTGCAGTGACCGCCCCGATGATCGGGCCGATCACATAGATCGGGAAGTACACCCAGAGGCTTGAACCGCCAAGCAGGCTGTCGGCATCAGATATGGCCCGAATGTGCGGGCCGTGTTGAGCGAGGCGCCGGTGATGTTACCGGCCATCGTGATCAGGCTTGCGACGGTAAGGCCGATTATAAGGCCCGCAAAACCCGGCGGGGCACGCTCGTCGACTGCAACGCCCATGATAACAAGCATCAGGACAAAGGTTGCAATTGCCTCAACAAGGATCGCCTGCCCGTACCCGATCCCCGGGAACGGCGCGGTCGCCCCAAGCCCCCCGGTCGTCACCGCAGCGGCACCAAGCGAGAGGTACAGAAGCAGGCTGCCGACTGCCGCCCCGATACACTGCGCAACGATATACCCTGCTGCTTCCATGGCGGGGAACTTCTTTGTCTGCCCAGAGCGCGATGGTCACTGCCGGGTTGAGGTGTGCCCCAGAGACCCGGCCAAGCGCGTAGATGACTCCCGCAATCGTGATCCCGAAGACAAGGCCGATCGCCAGCCAGTCGGCAAGCCCCCCCAGTTCCCCGATCCCGACGTTAAACGCCGAGACGGGTTTTGTCCCCGCTGCAAGCATCAGGGTTATCACTGCTGCCCCGGTCCCGAAGTATACGAGGAGCAGCGTCCCGACCCCTTCCGCAAGGCACCGCGACGAGAGCGACGCCATTATTTCCCCTCTTTATACGCCTCGGCACAGTCGGGGCAGAACATCCTCGGCATCTTTTTCGGGAGTTTTCTTGACGGGAAGGGATAGCCCCCCTCCCAGACATCGACCTCCCGTCGTATCGTATGCTTCATGCAGGTTCCCATCCCGCAGACCGTGCAGACGGCAACGGCGTCCGCATCCGTTCCTTCCTTTGCACAGATGTAGCACTTCATTGTTCTTCACTCCCTCTCTTTCCGCCAGGTGGTATTAAACTGCCTCTTTCCACTGGCAGGAGCAGTGCCGGAAGTCCATGAGGGCGGCAGAAGCGCAGTCCTTGCAGATCCGGGCCGGGGCGGCGGCGACGGTCTTGTTGAGCGCGATGATGTTTGTCATCAGGGTTGCGGTGACCGGCTCGCTTGTTAAGAGGCACGGGTAGTCGGCAAGGCGCATCATCGCCGAGAACCGCACGGTCATGGCACAGGCAGGGTATGCGTACCGCTGCGGGTTTGCGATCACGTCGTTCTTTAAGATCGGAGAGAGATCCACGTTGAACCCGCCCACTTTCGGCGTGAGTGCCCCGGGCGTCCCGGCCTGCATCCGGCGGGCCTTGTCCACAAGTTTCCAGCCCCGGTACACCATGTCCATGAAGTCGCAGTTGTGCAGTTCGACGGCTGCTCCGCGCTTCGGGTAGAGCTGGACGTAGTTGTGGTAACGTTTCGTGAGCACGTCCACGACCATGATCGCGTTGAACCCGTCGAGTTCGAGCAGGTACTCGGCGGCACTCGCGGAGGCGCCGGTTGCAAGCGCGAGAACTTCGTTCTCGGTCTTGATCTTCGGCGCTGCTGCTTTGAGCGTCTTATCCATTACCTCGGTGACCGCCTCGATGACCGCCATGATCACGTCGTCCTTGCACATGTTGTACGTGGACTGGGAGATGTGGTGGGCGATATCGCCGACACAGTAGGCCGGGACGGTGACGATGTTCCCGTAGTGGACGTCATCGTCTATCGCTGCCTTTACCGCCCCCGTCATCTTCGTGCGGTAATCCTTCATGTATTTCCGGCAGTCAAACGAGGACTGGCCGACACTGTCCATGAGTTTTGCCTGGGCTTTGACCGGTGTGTCGTAGATGGACTGGATCATCGCGACCTCTTTTTTAACCGCATCGGCAAGGGTCGTGCCGCCTTCGACCGCGTGGGCAAAGACATCCCCAAAACCGTAGGAGGTGTTCATGCCCCACGACTTGGCCGCGAGGATCGCCTGCTTGTGGTCGACCGGGATCTTCGTGGTTTTGAGGATCTGGTTGACGATATTGCTGCTGCTGCCCGGGATAAGGGCAAAGTCCACGACGCAGGTCGGGCCGTAGAATCCCGTGTAGCGCCGGGCGGATTCCTTTCCTATGATGGCCTCGGCCTTCCCAACTGCTTTCACAAACGTGTCCACGCTCTTCCTGAATGCCGGGTCTTCGTCATAGAGGATCTCCATGACGACCGGCGTCTGGTAGTGCTCGACAAAGGGGTCATCCTCGGGCCGGATGGTAGTGGTGAGGTTTTTGAGGATCGTATAGTGGGCGTTCACCGAGTCCTTGTGCAGGGCAAAAACCGCTTTACTCTGCGCTCCCGCCGGTTTCATCTCCTTTACGGCATCGACGTAGGCCTTCGTGTCGTCAATAATAAATTTCTGTCCGCGCTTCTTTTTTATCTGGTTCACGTCGGCGTGCTGGGCAGCCATCGCCTCGGTGATCATCTTTTTTACGATTTCCTGCATACGTCCTTGCTTCCTGGCGCCCTCTCATGGGGGTGCCTGTAAGGGAAGCATGGTGCGATCAGCTATAATATCCTTCAGTCTTTTTCTTATTCCTAGAACATCACCGGTGCCCATCTGTAGCATTTCAGGAAATTCCGGGAAATCCTGCCTTGAAAAAATGAATAATTAAGGGTCTGATGAGCCTTACGCGGAGGCGTCAGAAAGGTGGTATTGACGCCCGGGCTTATTTCCCAAAATATGCGGCGACCTCTTTAAGGTGCTGCTGTACCGGAAGACCCTGCGGGCACTTCTCCTCGCACTCACCGCACGCAAGGCAGCAGGAGGCAAATGCGGGAATGCCGCCGAATATCCCGCTCAAGGCCCAGGCATAGATCCCGCCTGACTGCTCCTTTGCGTCGTAGATATGCGCCTGGTTGTAGAACTCAAAGCACCCGGGGATATTCACACCGTTTTTGCAGGGCATGCAGTAGTTGCACCCGGTGCAGGGGATCTTTATCCGGGAGGCCAACTCATCCCTGACATTTCCGATGATCGCAAGATCTTCGCGGGAGAGTGAGCCGGGCCGTCCCTTCTGTGCGTACGCGATGTTCTCTCTCGTCTGCTCCATGGTCGACATGCCGGAGAGGACGACCGTGACTTCAGGGTGGTTCCAGACCCAGGAAAGGCCCCACTCCGCCGGTGTGCGCCGGACCTTTGACCGGTCGAAGATCCCCCGGTACCCGGGTACATCCTTTGCGAGCAGTCCACCCCGGAGCGGCTCCATCACGACAACGCCAAGGCCCCTTTTTGCTGCGTACTTCAATCCTTCCGTGCCTGCCTGGTACTTCTCGTCCATGAAGTTGTACTGGATCTGGGCAAATGTCCAGTCGTACGCATCGGTGATCTCCTTAAACAGCGGCAGGGAATCATGGAACGAGAATGCGGGGTACCGGATCCGGCCATCTGCTACCGCATCGTCAAGAAATTCGAGGACCCCGAGCCGGGCAGTGTTCTCCCATGTTGCCTGATTGAGCCCGTGGACGAGATAAAAATCGATGTTATCGGTGGCGAGGCGTGCGAGTTGTTCGTCGAGGTACCGGTCCATGTCCTCCCGTTTTGTGATCAGCCAGCTCGGGAGCTTGGTCGCGAGGTTCACTTTCTCCCGGTAGCCGTCACGAAGTGCCCTTCCGACGACCGGCTCGCTCTCTCCGTCATGGTACGGGTACGCGGTATCGATGTAGTTGACCCCGTGGTCGATCGTGTACCGGATCATCTTTGTTGCCAGTGGTTCGTCGATCTGCCGGTCATTTTTCACCGGCAGGCGCATGCACCCGAACCCGAGGATCGAAAGATCCATGGGCGCTCTCGGAAATTTCCTGTACAGCATCGATGTGTCTCCTGAAAGGTTGTCCGTATATCCCGGTACGATGCGGGGGTATGAATGCTTTTCCGGCTTTTTTTGCTGCCTGATCAGATCCCTTTTCTGAGGCTGCAGGCAAGGCGGAGCGAGCTGTGCACCATGTCGGTGAGGTCTTCCTGCGTGTACTGGTTTTTGGTGATCTGGGCCCAGTCTTTTGTCGTGTCCTCGTCGTTTTCACCGACCCATGAGGCGATCGAGACCTCGGGGCTGTGAAAACCCAGCCAGGCAAAGAAATTGAGGAGGTTTCCGGCCACGTGCTGCATCCCGTCTACGTGTCCGATGATGATGAGCCCCACGACCTTGTTTTTGATCATCCGGTTGCCGAACCACCAGTACTGGTTCTCGATGCAGTTCATCCTTTCCACAAACTTCTGGACAAGCGCCGAGTGGTTGTTCCACCGGATGGGGGTGGCGAGAAAGAGGATGTCGCAGTCAAGGACTGCCGCATATACGGTATCCATCTCGTCGTCCTCGGTACTTCATCGTGGACTGGCAGGGATAGGTGCAGTATGCGGGGTTCTCCGAGTAGTTACCCTCGCAGTCGTAGATCTTCAGGTCCTTGAGCCTGATGAACTTCGTTTCGCACCCGAGACTCTTGCACCGGTCGAGCGCCTCAAGGAGCAGCCGCTCTGACTTGGACATGCCCGGTTCCTGCCGGCTCGACCCCGAGATCCCGACTACCCGGGTGCCTTTCACGTTCGCGGGGTCAGGTGCGGTGATCGCACCGACGCCGAATTTCCGTCCGACCATGGGAGATGGCATACTGATATGTGTGGGTACGGGATGTGATATGGTTTTGTCCCAGGCCCGGGGGATAAAAACCGGAGAATCGCAAGGAACTGATACTGCACGTAGTAGTGCAGGTGAGCGCTGCCGGTCTGCTCACCGCAACCGGGCTGGCGCATTGGCGAGGTACAGCGGCGTTTCCCCGGCCGCATACCTCCTGATATTCTCCGCGAATGCCCTGGCGATACCCTCGTACGAGACATCAGTGATGCCGGCGATATGGGGTGTGGCAATGACGTTCTCACGAAAGAGGGGGTGACTCATATCGACGGGCTCGTCCCAGAAGACATCGAGCCCGGCGCCGGCGACATGCCCGCTTTTCAGGCTGCGAGCAGGGCATCCGGGTCGAGGAGGCCGCCCCGGGCCACATTGACGATGAAGGCGCCCTTTCTTCATCGCGGCAATCTCCTTTATACCGAAGAGGTGGAACCGGTCCGGGGTGTAGTTGATGCAGAGCACCACGTAATCGGCCTCCCCGACTGCTTTGCGGAGCCCGGAAAGGGGGACGGAGCGGGGACGATGTCCACGCCGGGGACTGTCCGGCCGGGGTGGTCGTCCACAGTAACGATCCTGACCTTAAAGCCGGCGAGCCGCCGGGCAAGTTCCCTCCCGACCCCGCCAAGGCCGACGACGCAGACGGTTTTTCCGAGCAGTGCCTGGCCGGCCGGTGACCCCCACACGACCCGGGCACCATGTTTCCGCGTTTTCAGGATCTCGTTCCACCTCCGGGAGAGCATGAGCAGAAAGAGGATCGCGTGCTCGGCAACCGAGGCAGCGTTGCCGGACTCTTCGCTCGGGATCCGTGCCACCATGACGCCGTTTTTTGTTGCCGCCCCGATGTCCACGCTCTCGAGGCCCACGCCGAACTGCTGGATAAGCCCGAATGTGCCCTTCCTGATCGAGCTCCTCGTCTACCCGGTTCACGGTCGGCACGACCACGTCCGCCTCTGCGATGTGCGGGCCGAGTCTGGTCGGGAGGGAAGGCAAGGATCTCGTCATCCGGGAGGAGTGTGGCAAGCTGCCTCCGGGCCTCGGGGAAGCCCTCGCCGCAGAACAGGATCTTCATAGGTACTTTTCTGTTGGTTTTCCCGGGTGATCAGGGCATCGGTTAAGGTGTATCTGCCGGCTGCTGATAACCGGGTATGTGAATTTTGCGGTGTGCCACTCCCGGGCGCTTTCGAAGGGATCGTGGCTTTCGGATCCTTTATGTGGGTCGTGCCCCTGAATGGATCGGGTCTCCCAGTAGTTATTCTGGACTATTGTGAAATCATCCGACAGATCTCTTAACGCCCGTGCAGGTCTTTTCCCCCTGTGTGTGGGCATTCCCAAAAAATGAACGTAGAAAAGTGATTCGAGGGGTCTGTGTTCAGGGACCGGTATACTACTCGTATTCCTTAAACAGCGCCGGGTTCTGCCTTCTGATCCACCATCTGCGGGCAAAGAATCCACCGGCCGCAACAATCACTATCCCCCCGATACCGGTAATCACGGCGATGACCGGAATACCGGATGAACTGGCAGGACCTGCACCCGATGCAGGAATCGCCGTGGTCTGTATCCTCGCAGGTGGTGTCGCTGATAACGAATGAGTGGGGATGGTCGTGGACGTCAGGGAAGTTACTGCGTTTGTTATCCCAGTCGTCACTAGGGTCGCAGTGACCGTGGTGGCATTCCCGGTTGTCGCATTCACCCGGGTCGTGATACCAAAGTACAAGAAGCCCGGTGTCGTTGCGACGAAATAATACGTATCTCCGGACTGGTGGTCGAACGTGGTGGTGAGTTCTGACCATTGGCCATCGTGATCGCGCATGAGCACAATATCAGAAGGAGTCAGGCCATGCTGCGAGAGCCAGCTCCCTGTTACCGCAAAGGAGATGGTGCCTTGGCTGATTGCAGATGGGGTCACCCCGACCAGTTCGATCGATGCTATGTGGGCAGTCTGCCCGGCCAGCGATCCGGGATGTGTCGAACATCGTGGCGTCCGCAACAGTAATCACGGTTGAACCAAGGCTGGTCGAGGGAATAACACCGACTGATATGATGGCACCGGGCGCATTTGCGGTGACCGGCTGGTTGACAGCAAATGTCATGGTCTGGCCAGCCTGTGCTCCGGGAGAAGTTACTCCATAGGAACTCAATCTTCCGGAATCCCCTGAGTTTGAACTGCCACCGCCTCCCAATGAGAGTGGTGAGGGGGTGGAGGTTCCTGTTACTGCCGGGGGTGCTCCTGTGACCGCGAACCCATTTTCCAGCATTCCGGTCTGCCCGTCCGGGTTAGTAACCACTATTCTATACAAACCGGGCATCAGGTTCGTTAAATTAAATGTACACGTGATGTTCACGGGTGAAGATACTTTGACATCGGTTGCTGTTACCGTTGTTTCACCATGCAGAATCTCCGGTACCTTGCTATGTTCAATTACGACACTCGCACCCGGGGTAAAACCAGTACCGGTCAGGGTGGTGATCGAAACACTTGTCGTATTAGTACCCGTGGCCGGGGTGATACTGGTGATAATCGGAGCTGCCAGATAGGAAAAGAAGTTGGTTGCTGAGGGCGTTGATGAACCATTAAATGTGGTGACCGTGATATCAACGGTTCCGGTCCCGGGAGGCGATGTCGCGATGAGTGTAGTATCATTGTTCGCCGTGAAGGTTGCCGCGTTGCCAATGCCAAAGTCCACTGTCGTTGCACCGGTAAATCCACTCCCGGTGATGGTAACCGGGGTCCCACCGCGAGCCGGGCCGGATGAAGGTGAGATGTCGGTGACCGTTGGAGATGGCTGGTAGTTGAATTTGTCGGCTGTTGAAAGGGGTGATGTGCCACCGGATGTGGTGACCGTGATGTCAATGGTCCCGGTTCTGGGAGGGGAGATCGCAGTAATTGATGTATCTGTCGTGGTTCCCGTGATGGTTCCTGCAATGCTGCCAAACGTTACTGCCGTTGCACCGGTAAGTCCGTTTCCGGTGAGGGTAACTGAGGTCCCGCCACGAGCCGGGCCGGATGAAGGTGAGATGCTGATGACGGCCGGGGGCGGGGTAACTATAGTAAAAATGTACGCCTGCCCAGCATTTTTATAACCCCCGGATATGGCAGCCCGGGCCCCGACCAGTACCATTCCATTGTCGATCGATACCGCATCCCCAAACCCGGCATAACTCCCCTTATCCGAAGCGTTGAGGATCGCTACCTGTCTCCAGTTTTCCGCTGTATTCTGGAATATATAGACCTGCCCGGCGTTTTTATAGGTAGACCCGGAGCCCGGGTTGGCTGCCTTCGCACCGATAAGCGCTTTATCATTAGAGAGAGAGACCGATCCCCCGAAGTTGGCATTGGCCGCCTTATCCAAAGCATTAAGGATCGCTACCTGATTCCAGTTGCTGCCATTATTTTTGAAGACATACGCCTGCCCCGCCTTAGTATACCCCCCAGAAGTGGCGGCCCGCGCCCCAACGAGGATTGTATCATTATAGATCGATACCGAATCCCCGAACTCGGCATAACTCCCCTTATCCGAAGCGTTGAGGATCGCTGTCTGACCCCACTTCCCTCCGGTATTCCTGAAAACATACGCCTGTCCTGATGCATATACTCCGGAGGAGGCATAAATCGCCCCGATAACCGCCGTATCGTTGTAGACCGAGACCGAAGACCCAAAGTTGGCACCGGCTGCCTTGTCCGAAGCGTTAAGGATCGCCGCCTGGTCCCACGATCTCCCGGAATTTTTGAAGATATATGCAGCACCTACATTGTAATATCCCAGGCCGGATTCAGTTGCAGACGAGCCGACGATAATCGTATCATTATAGATTGAGACCGAATCCCCGAAAGTGTAATAGCCTGCTTTATCCGAGGCATTGAGAATTGCAGTCTGACTCCATGTCCCCCCGGAATTTTTAAAGACGTATGCCTCACCGGCCCGGGAATATGGACCGAAAGATTGATCTTTTGCTCCGACAAGAGCCGTATCCTTGTAGACCGAAACCGAATTCCCGAACCCGGCACCGGTTCCTGTTATATCCGACCCGTTCAGAATTGCAGTCTGACTCCACATTCCCCCGGTGTTCTGGAAGACATATGCCTGCCCTGCCATTCCCCCACCGTTATAAGGCGCCCCTGTCGCCCCGATGACAGCCATATTGTTGTATATCGAGACGGAAGTCCCAAAACTGGCACCGGCTGCCTTATCCGAAGCATTGAGGATCGCCGTCTGCGTGATAATATACGGATCGATCGTGAGCGGGTAGACCGCGTCCCGGTCATCAATCTGCCATAAAAGCTGGTTGCCGAAGAGCATTATTTCAGACGGGAGCGCTCGTCCGGCAGCGTCCTGCGCTGCAAGCCCGCCGTATTGCATCGCCGGGCCGAAACTGTCAAAAAAGAGGAGGGTCTGACCGGTAAGGACCGGCTGAATACCCCGGAAGAGTGTATATGAAACCTGCAAGCGTCCGGTCCCCTTCGGCCGGGTCGGAAGGGTTATCCCCTGCTCGATCCCCGCATCTCGGCTGATGTACCACTCAGTGTATCCGGGGTGGACAATCTCCAGTTGGTTCCCGTTTGCCAGATTTTTCCCGGAGGTACTGGCTGAACCGCATTGGTATGACCTACGCTGGTGAGATGCATGGTAAACGAGCCATTGGTTCCGGTTACAGTAATGGTTCCGGCGCCGGTTGCTGTAATGTCAGCCTGTTGTGGGGCGTTATGCTCTGACCAGATGATATCACGGGAGTTAGACGAACCGGTAAAGGATGTTTCCTGATGAAGAGAGACATCCCAGGAATCGGATGGGTCGGTAAGGAAGAAATCGGGGTCGAGTATCGGAAAAACAGTGACCACAGATACCACGCCGATAAACAGCAGAAGCACGACAATAACTGCTCCCAAGGATGATGTATGTTTCATGGTATCACATTTCGGAACGTGCACGAAGTTCCGTTAACCCCGGCACCAAGTTCAACCTTCTTGATAATCGAAACCCTTTCCAGATCCAGACCATACGGTTTCAAACTCATCTACACCACTCGGATAGTACCATACAAAAACCGGGTGCACGTATTTAGTCAGGTCCAATTAAGGGATGCTCCGATCTAAAAATCCAGCACACCTGGTTTGACTGAAATTGGAGAGTATGGATAATAACGATTGTTATATTCATGCTCCATTTTCGGATGAGCAAAATCGGATTTGTCGAAAAAAAGTCAATCCCACAATCACATTTTTGTGGTATCATTTAATAAATCCCAAAAAAAATCACCCTCCTATCATCACACCGTCAGCGGTATCTTCGTCGCTTCCATATGCCGTTCCATCCCCAGGATTTCCTCCTGGTGCGCCTTTGTTGACGGCCCCCTGGGCACCGCCTTGCACCCCGTCATCTTGCTCGTGGACTCGTTATAGATCCCGATCTCCCGGGCGAGCGCTATCGCATCTGCCCGGTCAAACCAGATCCGCGGGAGGCAGGCCGGGATTGCCGCCGCAGGTTCCTGTAAGCAGAAACTCACTTCATACTCTTTTTAACATATGCCGCGGAATACCCTGTATGGTTATTTTACACCTGAATCAACGCTTCCTGCTCATTGCCGGGGTTTTTCTCATCTGCCTTTGTGCCGGTACTGCACCGGTCGCAGCAGACAGTACAGCACAGTTCCTTGTCTATACCACCCCGACGGGCGCCTCCGTATGTTTTGATGATCACTGCGGCTATTCTTCAGGGGACTCATACTCATGTGCGCCCAACACCTGGCACACGATAACCGTCTCGCTGGCCGGATACCAGACCTGGAGCAGTTACGAAAATGTCGGCAGCCCGGGGACGACCGTGATCAATGCAAACCTGGTACAAAACCCGCCCTCCTACGGATGGCTGGAACTTTATCCCTCCGGCGCGGATATTTATATTGATACGAATTACTATGGGAACGGCGACCAGACCATCGCGTTCTCCCCGGGAACCCATTCCCTTGTCCTCTCAAAGCCCGGTTATTACGATTATAAGGAACAGATCACGATAACCGCCGGCCAGACACTGGTCGATACGCCCACGATGACACCGTACACCCAGTCGTTCCGGCTATGGCGATCTCCAGATCCAGTCGACCCCGCCGGGAGCGGCAGTCTACGTAAACAGTGATTATAAAGGGACCACCTATACGAATGACCCCGTGTATGTCACCCAGCTGCGCCGGGGACCTACACGGTCAGCCTCTCCATCCCGGATTACCAGACCTATACTGAAACCGCCGTTGTCAAGTCCGGCATCATCAACGACATCTGGGCAACCATGGTACCCGTGACCGCCGGCCCGACTCCCGACACTACCGGGCAGATCAGCATAGGCTCCATTCCCGGAGGGGCCGGTGTCTATCTCGATAACACCTACAAGGGCATCACCCCTATGGTCCTGTCCGACATTCCTGCAGGGAGCCATACGCTCATGCTGCGCCAGACCGGGTACCAGGGCTGGACATCGACCGTAAACGTTGTCGGCGGCAGCTATACACAGGTATCCGGTACGCTCATCTCTGCTTCTTCGACAACGGGCGCCGTTACCACTACATCCGCCCAGCCGACAAAGTCCGGGCTTTCTCCTTTTATCGCTCTTGCCGGTGTGGGGATCTGCGGGGCTTTTGCGGTTCTGACCAGAAAGAAAGAGTAATTTTATTTTTTTGTTCCGTTTTTAAGAAGAGATTTGAATCAACACTGAGGCATTCCGTTACCCTCTCACACCGGCAGCGGCATCTTCGTGGACTCCATCTGCCGCTCCATCTCAAAGATATCCGCGAGCTGGGTCTTTGTTGATGGCCCGGTCGGCACCGCCTTACAACCCGTCGCCTTACTTGTAGACTCCCTCCCGGTTGGTTATCGGTCCACGGCCTCATGCTTTTCAGGTATCACCGGAGAATGACCCCGACTTTATCCCTGACGGGTGCCATCGCCCATTCGTTTACCTGATCTCCATGTTCCCGTTCAGTTTCCCGATCTTGTCCTGAATATACGGGGAAAAATAGCCCCTGTACCTATCCTGTAGTTCGGGAAGCTGCCAGTCCTGTTCGGTTATCGTTTTCCTGCACCGGGGGGAACCGCATACACAGTCCATCCGGAAGATCATATCGCTTCCCACCGACTCTGAAACAGTCATGGCATAATCAAAGGTGATCTCCTCCCCAGCCGTTATGTCCCGCATGGTAACCAGAAAAATCTGGCCCGAAAAACCGCTGTTGGGATCGCAACTGTGGTTGAAAAAATCCGAATCTTCTGCATGGTCACCGGCAGGGCCCAGGACAAAGCGCTCCTCGATCTGCATGGTATACCGCTGCATCACTGGGTGGAGTTGGTACATCTCATCGATCAGCATGATCTTCCCCCCGAATATTGCCAGCCGCTCCCCTTTTCTGATATCTTCTCTCGCGAATATCCCGGAGCCGTCGGTTTCCGAACTCCGTTTCTCCAGATGGGGATCCAGCCAGCTGTGGGTGATCATGAGCACGCTCGTTTCAGGTACATGGAAAGGAGTAAGTGACTGATATTTCTTATCGGTTACGGTGAAACTACCCTCGCTCCCCTCACCCCGGCAGCGGCATCTTCGTCGCTTCCAGCGCCTGCTCAATCGCGAGGATCTCCGCCAAATGAGCCTTGGTCGAAGGCCCCTTTGGCACCGCCTTACAACCCGTCGCCTTGCTCGTGGACTCCTCATAGGTCCCGATCTCCCGGGCGAGCTGCATCGTGTCCACCTTGTCAAACCCGATGAGCGGGCGGTAGACCGGGATGGTTGCCGCATCGGAGAGGACGACCAGGTTGTCGATCGTCTGGCTTGCCACCTGCCCGAGCGACTCGCCGTTCACGACGCCCTTTGCCCCGACCTCCTGCTGCGACCTTCTCGGCAATCCGGTACATCCGGCGCTTGCAGAAGAGGCAGGTGTACTTCTCCTGGTGGTTTCTCGGTGAGTTCCTTTTTTGCCGCCGCGAGGTACGGGTCGTGGATCACCCGGAGCTGGATGTCGGGCTGGTACTGGCGCAATATCTCCACCACCCGCTCTGCCCGGGCAAGCACCGTCTCGTCAAGGAATGTGTCGAGCGCGACAAAGATCGGGACGATCTTACAGCCCCGCTTCATCATCATCCACGCCGCGACGGGAGAGTCGATGCCCCCCGAGACGAGCGCGACAAGCGTCCCTTCGACCCCGAGCGGGAGGCCGCCGACGCCTTTTATCACGGTATCGTACAGGTAGCACTCGTCCTGCCGGATCTCGACATGGATCTCCACGTCGGGCGCAGCGAGGTTTACCTTCAGGTGCGGGAAGGCTTTACGGACAATATCGCCCAGTTCTATTGCCTTGTCGTTTGAGGAAAATGCGTGTTTGCCCACCCGTTTTAATCCGGAGCGCAAACGTCTTTGCCGTGGTAAGGCCGTGGGTCCGGCCGTATTCGATGAGGGCGGTTTCGAGCGGTACCTCGTGGGGCACATGCTCGACCTCCGAGAACGAGACGATCCCAAAGACGTGCCGGAGTTTTTCTGGGTCCACATCGCCGTTGACCCAGATCCTGCCCCGCTCGCTCTGGATCTTTAAGTCCGGCATCAGCAGCCGGATGTTGTTCATCAGGACACGTTCCCACTCCCAGCGCACCGGATCCGACTTTAAAAATATCTCCGAATACCTGACCAGCCATTTTTTCGACATTAGAATTTCACCTTATTTTACCGGCCTGTTTTTTCGTCTTTGCCGTTTTCCGGACTCGTTCAACTTCTTCTTCTCCCTCGATCCGCAGGAGATAGGTCCCGTGGCAGGGCTTCGTGTAGGGAAACGTGATCTTCGTCCCCTCTTCGATCCCAAGCGCGATGGGCGGGAGCCCGATGATGTACTCGTCGAAGAGCTTCTACCCGGTTCCACGTACCAGACTTCGGCGTAGTTCTTCTCCACGTACCTCCCGGCATTCCTTAAAAGAAGCGCCCAGCGGGAGGATCTTCTCGTACTTCAGACTCTCGATACAGCCCATCCAAGCACCTTGTTGATCTTCGCCCTGAGCTGTGCCGGGTTGTGCACCGCTTTTTCCGATGATCGTCTCGCAGGGGAAATTGATCTCCGCTGCGAGCGGTTCGGGGTCTTTCCCGAAGACGATAACGATAAACCGGCTCTCCGGGAGCAGGTGGCGCAGGGTCGCCGCGTACGCGATGGCCGCGTCGTTGTGCGCAAAAACGATGCAGAGCGTGCAGTCCCGTTTCTTCTCGACGATCTCCGCGATACAGGTCTCCAGCACGAGCGTCTTTGAGATGTAGACACTTTTCGGGTCAGAGACTTTCAGGAGGCCGAGCACCGAGGGGTTCCCGGTGACGAGCACATCCGCCCCCCGGTCGCGAAGCCCGGATGCGACGTAGAGTGCAAGCGCCTGCTGCACCGGCACCTCCGGGCAGCCGAGTACGATAATGGCCTTTTCGTGTGGTGATACTGGATCGGTCATGGGTTCTGTCTCCCGACAAGGGTGCTGATCGCGTCGCTCGTGATTAGCCCGATCACGTGCTGGTCGGAATCGACGACCGGGAGCGCCGAGATCGAATGGGCCTCCATCTTCTGGGCCGCATCCTCCACGGGCTCGTTCTCGGTGGTCGTGACCACGTCCCGGCTCATGATCTCGTCGAGCCAGAGGAAGTTGGACGCGACCGCCTTTGCGATATCCCACGAGGTCACGATCCCCACGAGCTTGCCACCGTCAGCGGCAAGCACCGGCAGGTGGTTGACACCGCACCGGATCATTCTCCGTGCGGCGACCGCGATCGTGGTACCTTCCTCGATGCATTCGGCGTCCCGGGCCATCACGTCACCGACTACGGTATGCGGACAGGAACTTGGTGACAAGGTAATTGATCTGTCCCGATTCAAGCAGGAACGCGTCGTGGCCGTAGTTGGACCGGATCTCGCAGTAATGCACCTCGCGCTCGTTTGCGGTCAGCGCCGTCACGATCTCCTGCGACTGGTAGGGCGGGTAGAGCCAGTCCGACGAGACGGAGATGACAAAGAATGCCGCTTTTGCCGGGGCAAGCCCGGGGGTAAGCGACCCGTCTTTTGTCAGGTCGAAGTAGTCGATCGCCTTCGTGATGTAGAGGTACGAGTTTGCATCGAACCGTTTTGTGAAGGTGTCTCCCTGGTGGTGGAGGTAACTCTCGATGGCAAACTCGGTCGAGAAATCAAAACCGACCTTATCCTTTCCCTGGAGCGCTCTCCCGAACTTCGTATGCATCGACTCGTCGGAGAGGTAGGTGATGTGGCCGACCATCCGGGCGAGTGCAAGGCCGTGCGTGGGAAGCCGTTTCCCGTAGTAGTCGCCCTTGTTCCAGTCGGGATCGGAGATGATCGCTTTCCTGCCGACCTCGTTAAAGGCGATCTGCTGGGGCGTCGAGTAACCGGTCGTGGCGAGGATGATCGCCTTTTTGATCATGTCCGGGTACGAGACCGTCCACTGGAGCGCCTGCATCCCTCCCATCGACCCGCCGGCGACCGCGTAGAGTTCGGTGATGCCGAAGTGATCGAGAAGAAGTTTCTGGGCGTTGACCATGTCGGGGACAGTAACAACCGGAAAAGTCGCGCCATAGGGTTTGCCGGTTTCGGGGTTTATGGAGGAAGGGCCGGTCGAGCCCTTGCATCCCCCGAGAACGTTGCTGCAGATCACAAAATAGCGATCCGTATCGAATGCCTTGCCGGGCCCGACAACCGTGTCCCACCAGCCGGGTTTGTCGTCCCCTTCATGGAACCCGGCGATATGGGCGTCGCCCGACAGGGCATGGCAGATAAGGATCGCGTTGCTCTTCTCTTTGTTCAGCTTGCCGTAGGTCTCAAAGGCGATCGTCACTTTTGGAAGAACCGCACCGCTCTCTAAAGTGAGGGGGCCGGGGAGGTCCACCTGTTCTGTCTTAACGATGCCTAGCGAGCCTCGGAGCATACTCATACTCTTTAGACTTGGGCAAGGGCCTGATTAAGATCTTCGATGATATCTTCAATGTCCTCTGTCCCGATGGAGAGCCTGACAAAGTCGGGGGTAACGCCGGTCTTTGCCTGTTCCTCAACGGTGGAGCTGCTGGTGGGTGGTGCTTCGCCGGGTGGATCGCGAGACTCTTGGAGTCGCCGATGTTTGCGAGGTCGCTGAAGAGCTTGAGACTGTCGATGAACTTCTTGCTGGCCTTCTCTCCTCCCTTGATACCGACACCGACCAGAGGCCCGAAGCCTCCCTTGAGGTATTTCACCGCAAGTTTGTGGTTGGCGTCATCCGGCAGGCCCGGGTATGTTACCCATGCGACCTTCGGGTGGGTTTTGAGGAACTTTGCAACGGCGAGTGCGTTCTCCGAGTGCCGGGGGACCCGCAGGTGGAGGGTTTCAAGGCCGAGGAGGAGCGTCCATGCATTGAACGGGCTGATGACTGCACCGGTATCCCGGAGAAGTGAGACACGGATCTTGAAGATGAACGCGACGTTCCCGAGGCCCGGGAAGTTCCCGAACGTGTCCCAGGTCCTTGAGACCGTGGTAGCCCGGGTCCGGTTCGGTGAACTCGGGGAACTTGCCGTTGTTCCAGGCAAACTTCCCGGAATCGACGATGACTCCGCCAAGGGAGACTCCGTGGCCGCCGATGTACTTTGTCGCCGAGTGGACGATGATGTCGACGCCGTGCTCGAACGGGCGGACAAGGCCGATACCGGTCGTGTTATCGACGATGACCGGGATACCGTGGTCGTGGGCGATCTTCGAAATTGCCTCAAAGTCGGGGGTATCGAGTTTCGGGTTTCCGACGGTCTCGGCGTAGATGGCCCGGGTCTTGGAGTTTATCGCCTTCTTGAACTCCTCGGGTTTTGAGGAGTCCACAAAGACAACGTGGCGCCCGAACTTCGGGAGCGTGTAGTGGAAGAACTCGTAGGTGCCGCCGTACAGGTTGTCGGCCGAGACAATCTCGTCGCCCGGGCGGGTGAGGTTTAGGATCGCGTAGGTGATGGCCGCAGCGCCCGATGCCGTAGCGAGTGCACTGGTGCCTCCTTCGATGGCGGCGACGCGCTTCTCGAAGACATCCTGGGTCGGGTTCATGAGCCGGCCGTAGATGTTCCCGAGTTCCTTTAAGCCAAAGAGGTTTGCTGCCTGCTCGGTGTTCTTGAATACGTACGATGTGGTCTGGTAGATCGGGACGGCCCTCGATCTGGTCGTCGGGTCTACATCCTGTCCTGCATGGATGGCAATCGTGCCAAGTCTGAACTTTTTCTCTGTCATGGTAATCTTTCCTGTTTTTTTATGTTTCTGTTCTGGTCGTCTGGCTTCTCTTATTCTGATACTGGATTGCGGACTACACTTATCTGGCCGCTTTATCCACAGGAATCTGGTATTTCATCTGCAATTTCTGTAAACGCCTCCGCAAGGTAGTGGATCTGGTCCCAGTTCAGGCCGTAGGTGTTGAGTTTCCACGTCCGGGTCGCACCCGCAAATTCGCCGACAATACCGCGTTTCGTGAGTTCGTCGGAGAAGTAGAAGCCGCGGCGCTTGTGGGTCTGGGCCACGACATCGAAGCTTCCCGTTGTGTCGACTTTGGTGAGCGAGTGCTTCCTCGGGTACTCGGAGAGGACCTTGCTGCCGTTGATCCGGAGCAGGGTGTCGATGAAGTAGTTGGACTTCTTTACTTCCTCGTCCCAGTGGAGCACCCGTTCTTTTACCGTGGGGAACGATGCCATCATCGACAGCAGGGTCCCGCCCATCAGCGTGCACCCGAGCAGTTCCACCTCCTTGATCCCGAATTTCCGTTTGGTAAGGTCCCCTACCATCGCCGTGGTCCGGAGGGCCTTTGGCGCAAACTCATCGTTTATCGCAAGGACCCCCGAAGGTGCCACCGATGCCATGCTCTTGTGTCCGGAGCCGACGACAAAGTCAGCCCCGATCTTCTTGCCGTCGACCGGCTGGACGCCGACCGTGTAGGCCCCGTTGTAGAGGAAGGGGATGTCGTACTGGTGGGCGACTTTCCCGATCCCGGTAATTTCGTGCTCGTTTGCATACTGGTAATCGAAGTGGTCGATCATGACGAGCACCGGGAGTTTCCCGGTCTCTGCCTTGACGTCCTCGATCTTCTGGGCGGTTGCTTCCGCGGTCACGATGTGCTTGTCGTTGAGCGGGACTTCCTTAACCTGGCCGCCGGCATTTTCCACGGCGAGAAACTCGGTGTAGTGGGCAAGGGCCGAGACAATGACGCTGTCGCCTTTGTTGACGAGCGTGTTTGCGACGGCCTGGAACCCGCGACGGGCACCGGGGACGACCCGGGCCTGGTCCATGTTGAGCCATTTTGCGAGTTCTTCATGGAACTCGGCGATGCCGGGCCGGGAGATCTTGTCGAGACGGAACGGTTTGCGGCAGAAATCACAGGTGGAGTATCCGTCACCATAGGATATGAGCGCCTTTCTGGCCTCCGTCGTCAACCGTCCCGCCGCCTGGATGGGGTGGATGTTGATGTATTGTTCTTCGCGGGAACGGACATCGAGGGTTCCTGCGATCTTCGTTACCTTTGGGGTTCCGGTACCGGCCTCGAGGTCAGCGATAATGGCCTTGAGGTCGGAGACCTTTTTCGTGAACGCTGCTTCCTGCTCGGCGTGAAAGGCCGGTAGGAAGAGCGTCCCGGAAGATCCCCCGGATCTCTTCAAGCTCGAAGAGTGCTTCAAATGTTTTCTGTACTCTGATACTCATGGGAACACCACGAAGCCAGAGACCCGGAATCGAACCGGGATACACTGATCTGCAGTCAGTCGCGTAGCCTTTCCGCCATCCTGGCATGGTCCTTATTCACGATTGTGAATCCGACCATACTAGATAACAATCGTGAATATTTATACATTCTCCAATCGGCGGGTTTTTCCTGATCACCATCACCGTCGTAAACTGTATGTTTTTTACCCGGAATAGGTATGCCGGATAGAGATAATGCACGCGTGCGGATCATACGCGCTGGTAATCGGAATAAGGAATCCCCGAAATATTATATGTATCGTAAAAATACAACGTGCGTCCCGGGTTGTTGCCGGGACGCGGGTGTTCTCCTGCCAGCAAAGATGAGCACCTCCAATTCGTGCGGTCACGAAGGAGGGTAGGTGCAAAGAAGGGCGTACCTCGTATACTCCCGGATATACCGGGTGTTAAGGTCCTGCCATCACATCGTCATGGCCCGGCTGGCCATGGCGGGACAACAGGAGTGCCCGAAGCTGGCAAGCGTGCCGGTTATACTCTGTCTGTGCCGGTTGGTGCCGGAAACGATCGAATAGAGGAGTAATATCCCGCCAGGGATGCCCGAAGAGATGATGGCCTCTGCGGTACCCCGGTCGTTTCGTTCCGGCAGGTGTCCCTCGTGTGACTTTTCCGCAAGAGCGGATACCGCCAGGATCAGGGTGAGTACCCCAATGATGATGGTGAAAGTTGCGAGGTTTCTTCGTTGTGGTGCCATATTTTGTATTTCTTGTTCACGAAGGTGAACGGATATACTCTGGCGTATTTTTATTTGAACCCTGTAATACCTGTGCTTTTTGCTGCATTCGGTCAGAAAAGCACATACTGACGGTGAATGCCGCTCTCATCCCTCTGAAAACGGCCCATCTGATCTGGTTTCCTTATCATCAAGACCGGCTGGAACCCCGGTTGCAGGGTTCCCCGTATATATACCGGCATTTTGCGGCAGATCGTGCCGCAGTGGTACCATTATTACTGATTACCGCGTCACATATGGAATTAACAATTGTGAACATTCGTCGAACCATTCTTCACGGTTCAGCCATGTGCAGGTGCATACCGTTACAGGAAATTTTCCATGATCTCCATCCTCTACGTCGATGATGATTCGGGCCTTCTCGATATCGGGAAAATTTTTCTTGAGAAGATGGGTAATTTCTCGGTCGAGACCTGCACGTCCGCGCCTGAAGCACTTAAACGGCTGGAACAGACGTCCTACCATGCCGTGCTCTCGGATTACGATATGCCGGTGATGAACGGTATCGAGTTCTTAAAGGCGGTCCGGGTGCAGTACCCTGCACTCCCGTTTGTCATCTTTACCGGGCGGGGACGGGAGGATGTCGTGGTCGAGGCGATCAACAACGGCGTAGATTTCTACCTCCAGAAGGGGGGCGAACTCAAATCCCAGTTTGCCGAGCTCTCCCACAAACTCCGTATCGCGGTGGAACGCCGGCAGTCAGGAGAGCAGATCCGGCACCTGGCGCGGCTGTATGCCGTGCTCTCAAAAACGAACGAAGCCGCCGTCAACCTCAGGAACATGAACGAGCTGCTCACGGAAGCCTGCCGGATCGCGGTCACGGAAGGCGGGTTTCTGATGGCATGGTGCGGGATGTGCCGGCGGAACCGCACCAGTTTTGAAGCAGTCGCTCACTGCAGTACTGCGCTGATACGGCGTCGGGTACGGCTGCCGAACCCGGGACCGATCTCCCGCTGGACATGGCCCCCACAAGCATGGCCCTCGCGGAGAACCGGTATTATATCTGCGCAGATAACCGGACGGACCCCGTAGTTGCCCCATGGAGGAACAAACTGCTCTCCTGCGGGTACCGATCCAGTGCCGCGTTCCCGATCTGGATTGACGATCATGTAATCGGCGTAATGACCTTCCATGCTGCAGAACCCAACTTCTTTTCCGAAGAAGAAGTCCAGCTCCTTGTGGAACTGACCGATAACCTCTCGTTTGCCCTTGAGATGATGGAGAAGGAAAAGAAACGCGAAGAGATCGAGGAACTGCTCGGGATCACCCAGTTTGCCATCGATCGTGCTGTCGATGCTGCGTATCTTGTCAACAGGGACGGGCGGTTTTTGTATGTCAATACCAAGACGACCCGGGTTTTCGGGTACTCCTATGATGAGATGCTCTTGATGAACGTCACCGATATTGACAGCCGGTTCCAGCCTCCGCAGTCTGGTTCATGGAAGGATTATCTCAACGATATCAGGACAAAAGGCGCGATGATCTTTGAATCCCGGCAGAAAAGAAAAGATGGGGTGTGTGTCCCGGTGCAGATCACGGCCCATCACCTGAATTATGCCGGGAAGGAATATATCTGGGCGTTCCTGCGCGAAATACAAAAAAGCGATATTTACTGATCGTTTTTGAGCCGGGCAAGGATCTTCGCCGTGGTCTCGAACCTGGGCTTTTCTTCCCTTTGAACGGTCTGGTAAAACTCGCAGTTGAGGCAGTTACCGATCTTTGCGGCATAGGTCCCCTGTACCTTTCCGCCGCACATCGTGCCGGTGAGTGCCCAGCAGGCACGACCGCCATTGTTGCCGCTGTTGACGCCGTCAGTCTGAGTCTCCGTGGATGCAGGGCAGATCCCGAGTTCGGCGACCTTTGCGCCGCCGGGCTCGCGCCCGCATTTCTTGAATTCCCAGCAGTTCTGTTTTGCCATGAATAGTTACCTCCTTTGTGCCGTGTCAGGGCGCATCAGCCCGGGAATCTGGTCTGGTGTGGAATACTTCATCATGCCGCATCAAATACCTGACTTCCCGGGTGCCCGGTTGTCTGGTTTTCCCATGGAACCGGTGGTGTGTTCTTTTTTACCTGCATGATATACCCGGGTGTTTCCGGGCAGTGCCAACGAAGCCAGGACCCGGATTCGAACCGGGTTGTAGCTGATCTGCAGTCAGCCGCGTAGCCACTCCGCCATCCTGGCAGGGTATATTCACAATTGTAATATCAACATACCAGTGTAGGTACAGGAATTATTTAAGAGATCTTTTTTCGGCAAGATTTTCCCGTGTCCTGGTATAACACAACCCCGTCAGAGATCGCGCTGGGGGGTGAGGTCGCAGCCCGTGCAGGGCAGGCACATGGTCCGTGCCGCTCGCACGTCAAGGCCGTGGCGTTCGAGTGCCGCCTTGTTGATCCGGGTCAGTTTGATCAGGCGCTCTGATGACGGCCGTTCGACGAAAATCTCCCCTTTCCTGAGCGGGTGCGGGGAGATCGGGCGCAGGTTGGGGATCACGCCCATCCCGGTGAGGGTTTCGACTCCCTGCCCCACGCACTCGTCGGTTTCCCCAAGCCCGATGATGAAATTCGAGGAGACGTTGTTCTTCCCGAAGACCTCTACAGCACCCCTGAGGGCGACAAGGATCTCATCGAGCGAGAGGTTCGGGCATACCCGCCGGAAGATCTCACGGTCCATGGTCTCCACGTTGTACTTGATCTCCGAGGCGCCTGCTGCATGGAGATCCTCTGTGGAGGTCGCTGTCGGGTAGATGGATACGCCGATCGGCAGGTCGAAACGGCCAGCGAGGTGATGGACGATCTGCGTCAGGTACGCCGCCTCTTTCTCCGGAGATTCGGCGACACCGCTTGTGAGGGAGATCGCCGTGATCTTCCCCCGGGCCGCCGCCGCTTCCACCAGTGCCGTGATCTCGTCGATGGTCTTTACCCGGCCGTGCAGGATCGGCACCGGGCAGAACTTGCAGTCAAAGACACACCGTTCGCTCACCGTGATATAGGCCTGTTCCGGGCAGTGACAGAGCGGCAGTTCGAGCTGGCCGCAGGCGATGATCCGGCCCTCTTTCTGGATCGCGACCCCGTCTTTAAAGGGAACCACCTTGAGCGGGGATTCCTTTTTTATGGAGAGCCTGACCCGGCGGGAGCCTGACCGTACGAAAAATGAGGAGCCCCCGGCGCCGGGCCGGCTGTCGCTGTGGTTTTCATCTCGGCAGGCAACAGCGAGGAATCGATATCCGCGCTCCCGATGTTGATCAGGAACGCTTTTGTTTCAGCAGTAAGTCCCGGTTCCATCCCATTTCATCCCTTTATTATAAAAAACGGTTCCTCGCGGGAGGTGTACCCCCGTGGAGTGCAAGCCAAGGCCCGGATTCGAACCGGGTTGTCAGCTGATCTGCAGTCAGCCGCGTAGCCACTCCGCCACCTTGGCAGGGATAGTCACTGGTGTGACATCGCATAAATCCGTTGACCGGATGGTTATTAATATGCTGATTTCAGGGCATTTTTTGCCGCAAAATTCCGGATGATATGCCATGCCGGGTATTCCGGATCCAAAATTGCCGTATTTCCCCGGATTTTGGATTGTTCAGGCATCTTTGGCTCACACGTCCGAGTTTTTAATTTTTCCCTTGAAACATATCTGTCGGCTATCTGCCGGTGCAGCATGGTCTCTCCAAAACAGTCTGCTTTTTGCGATTTTTTCGCGAAAAAAAGCGGGCGCGGACGCACACTATGCGGCCAGGAAAAAAGGAGATCCGTGCAGACATTCCTCTTGGAAAAAAAGATAAAACCGGGAGGAAACCGCGGGAAAGCCATCGGGGTTTACAATGGTAATTAAAAAAGCAGTACACGTATATCATCGCAGCAGTTGTCATCATCGCTATCGCAGCTGTTGCATTCTATGCCTTTACCGGATCGAGCACGACAAAAACCACGGCCGCGGCGTCCACGCAGCCAGCCACGCAGCTCAAGACGCTCAACGTGGGATATCTGCCCAACAACGGGGCGACCCTTATCTTTGTCGCAAAGGAAGAAGGCCTCTTTGCCAACCAGGGCATTGATGCACAGCTCTCCTCGTTCCCGACCGGTGCCGAGGGTACGAACGCCATTATCGCAAAGAAGATCGATGTCGGTGGATTTGGTCTTACCCCCTTAATCTTCATCGCCAAGGGGGCAAACGAGACGATCATCGGCGGCCAGATGGGTGAAGGCGCTGCGGTGTTTACCACACCGGACAAGGTATCACAGTTAAAGAACCTCACCGACTTTAAAGGAAAGACCGTCGCCGTGGTCCGGCTGTCCACCGGGGATGTCCACTTCCGTGGGGCGCTCCAGGGTGCAGGCCTTAACCTCACTAAGGATGTAACGATCCAGGAACTGGGCTCGGTCCCCGCCGTTATTGAAGCAATCAAATCCGGCAAGGTCGACGCCGGTGTTATCTGGACGCCGTTTACCGAGACCGCACCCCAGCAGGGACTTGTCCTCCTGTGGTATACCGATCAGTACTACCCCCAGCATCCGTGCTGCCGTATCGCCGTGCTGACCGATAATCTCAACAGCAACCGCGGCACGTATGTGAACTACGAAAAAGCGCTCATCCAGGCATACGACTTTACCAAGACAAACCCTGACCAGACCTTGAATGACGTAGCAAAGTACGTCCAGATCAACAAGACCGACTTAAAGAATGCGATCGACAGTCCGCACTTCTACATCTCGCCGGACCCGAACACCAAGGCCATCCAGACGACCTATGACCTGTTAAAGAGCATCGGGTACGTCAACACGACCGTGAACATCAAGGACCACATCGACACGAGTGTCTACAAGCAGGCGCTTGACGAGCTGGCAAAACAGAACGCCGGCAACACCGTCTACCAGCAGACTTGAGGCCGATTACACGACCCAGAACCCATGAACATGACCGGGAAAACGTCCCGGCTTTTTATTTTTTCTAAACAGGTATTCCAGATAATCGAGGTAACAGATTATGTCATTTAACCGTTCAAACCGCCTGCTCCTCCTGGCAGGCATCCTGATTGTTCTCGGGGCGCTCGTTATCGTCACCCCATGGTATATCTTTCCCGTATGCGAGGCGAAAGGTGTCACCTCCCATTCGATGTCATCGATGTCGATGGGTGCAGCAGGTGATACTTCCGCAGGGACAAGTGCAGCGACCATCATGAAATGCGGGTATACCGCCCGGGCTGAGGCAGCCGTGGGCGCCCTTGTCATCCTTGCCGGGCTCACCCTGCTTGCCCTGCCCGGCCGGGACGCCCGCCGTGCTCTCGGGGTCTCCGTGATTGGCCTTGGCGCCGTAACCCTGCTTATCCCGACCGTCCTTATCGGGGTCTGCACTGCGGCTGACGCCCCCTGCCGGATCGGTACCTTTTCCGGCCCTGATCCTCCTCGGGGTACTGACAGCAATTGTCGGGATCTTCCTTGTATTTTCCCGGGATGAACAAAAGGCCTCCACGGACTAACTCAACGATGATACGGCTGATTGCAAAGAACATCACGAGCCGCCCCGTGAGAAACGGGGCGCTCTTTGTCTGTTTTGCATTCATTGCCGCAAGCCTCTTTTTAGGGCACGTCCTGATGGCAGGGGCAACCGGCAGCATCCAGCAGGAGCTCTCCAGGCTCGGCGCGGATATCGTTGTCGTCCCTGCACAGTACACATCGGAGAGCGAGGCGGTCCTCCTGCGAGGGGAGCCGTCCACTTTCTTCTTTGACCGTTCCGTCCTTTACAAGGTCCAGAACGTGAGTGGCGTGGCGCAGGCTGCCCCGCAGACCTATGTCGCCACCCTGCCGGCCGACTGCTGTGCCTCGATGGTCCAGCTGATCGCAATCGATCCCGATAAGGACTTCACGATCGCTCCCTGGCTTTCCCTGCACCAGCAAAAGCCGCTCGGGAAAGACGAACTCATCCTCGGGAGCGGTCTTATCGGGAAGACCGGGTCGACCACGTACTATTATGGGCACAAGTTTGTTGTGGCCGGACGTCTCGATCCGACCGGGACCGGTATCGATTACTCTGTCTTCCTTCGGGAAGAGGACGCACGGGCAATGGCAAAGGATTCTGCCACCTCTGCGATGGAGACGCTTGTCCTTCCCGAGAGCAACATCTCATCTGCGCTTGTACGGGTACAGGACCCGGCACAGGTCTCACAGGTGGCTGAAAGGATCACCAGCCAGGTACCCGGTGTCCAGGGTACTCACCCCGCAGTCCCTGGTGAGCACGGTTGCCACGCAGCTGGACGCGACCGTGAAGGTGCTGGACCTTGCGGCGCTGGTCGCAATCCTGGTATCGCTGCCCCTGATAGCGATCATCTCCCTGATGGCAGCAAACGAGCGCATGCGGGAGATCGGCATCCTCCGTGCTCTCGGGGCAACAAAGAAGACGATCTTCTCCCTCATTTTGGGAGAGTCCCTGGTGCTGGCACTTTTAGGGGGGATCGCCGGCGTTCTTGCCTCCCTCGGGGGGCTCCTGCTCTTTGAGCAGTACATCGCGTTCTCCCTTGGGATCCCCCTTGCCCTCCCCGCAGCAGGAGCACTTGCCACGCTTGCCCTCACAACGTTCCTCGTGACCGCGGCAATCGGTGCTGCTGCCGCAGTCATCCCGGCGATCGATGCCGCACGGACAGAGCCCTACAAGGCCATACGGAGTGGGGAGTTGTGATCGAGGTATCCAATCTGGTAAAAGCCTACCCCGCCGGCGGGAAGGAGTACCGGCTCTTTGACGGGCTCTCGTTTGCCTGCGACCGGGGAGAGTTTGTCCTTATCACCGGCCGTTCGGGTTCAGGGAAGACTACGCTCTTAAACATCCTCGGGGGCCTTACCCGACCCACCGCCGGGAGCGTGAAGATCGATGGCCGGGATATCAGACCGGATGGACGATGCCGAATCCTCCGCGTTCAGGTCAGAGACCATCGGGTTTGTCTTCCAGTTCCCGGGCCTGCTATCCGCGCTCTCCGCTCTTGAGAATGTCACCCTCCCCCGGACCCTTGCCGGACACCAGGCCGATACGGACGCAGCCCGGGCACTGCTCGACCGGGTGGGCCTGTCCGGGAAAGAGGATGCCTCCCCGGCATACCTCTCGGGTGGCGAACTCAAGCGGGTCGCCATTGCCCGGGCGCTCGTGAACCGGCCGGCGCTGATCCTTGCCGATGAGCCCACGACCGATCTAGATGCAGAGACAGAACGGGAGGTCATGGAGCTCTTTGCCGGGATCCATAAAGCCGGGACAACGATTGTGATGGTGACGCACAACACGGACCTTGCCTCATACGCTACCAGAGTGCTGCGGATGGACCGGGGCGTCCTGACGTAAAAAAACATAAAACCGGCTCTGGAGAAATGCCTGAGTTCACCGTAGTAAAACCGTGACCAAACGATCGAAGGTACCATGTCTCCTTGTTTTGTTATGTTCTGGAACAACACGACAGCGAGGAGATCGTAAGAAGAACCAGGAGGAGTATGCCCATGAAACTGCTGCTTCCGTATGACAGAAAACAGATCCCCATAGAAATTGACGACCGGAATTTCGCAGGATTGCTGGAGTCAAAAGTTGAATCCTACCGGCGGAGAAGTCGCCGGCAGAGCTGGTCGAAGACTCGCTGGATCATCCTGTTGGATCACCCACACTTGAGGGGCTGGCGAAAGGAAAGAAGAATATTGTGATCATCAGTTCGGACCATACCCGTCCTCTGCCTTCCCATATCATTACCCCTATCCTCCTGAGGCGGATTCGTTCAGTCGAGCCGGATGCCCATATAACGATCCTGATCGCAACCGGCTCCCACCGCCCGTCAACGCACCAGGAGTTACTTGACAAATTCGGGCAGGAGATTGTCGACCACGAGCAGATAGTCATACATGTCGCAAGAGACGATTCGGTTATGAAAAAGATCGGTACGCTTCCCTCCGGTGCGGATTGTTCTGTCAACCGGATCGCGGCCGAGGCTGATCTTGTACTTGCACAGGGGTTTATCGAGCCTCATCTCTTCGCGGGTTTTTCCGGCGGCAGGAAAGCAGTTCTCCCGGGGATCTCCTCGTATAAGACCATCATCGCCAATCACTGCAGCGAGCACATTAATTCTCCCACCGCACGTCCCGGTATCCTTGAAAATAATCCCATTCATAAAGACATGCTGTATGCCGCCCATGCCGTCGGCCTGAGGTTCATTGTGAATGTGATTCTCAACAGCAGGAGAGAGATTATTGCATCTTTTTCAGGGGATGTGGAAGAAGCCCACGCAAAGGGACGCCACTTTCTCATACAACTTGCCTCGGTTCATAAGATCCCAAGCGATATCACCGTGGTCTCCAACGGCGGCTACCCCCAGGACCAGAACATCTACCAGACCGTCAAAGGCCTGATAGCCGCTGAGGCCACGAACAAGGAGAACGGCGTTATTATCATGGTGGCGGGCTTGTCTGAGGGCTCGGGCAGTGAAAGTTTTTTCAACAATCTTGCTCAGGTAAAAAGCCCGCAGGAATTCCTGGACCGCGTAGCCCATGTGGGGCGTCATGAAACTGTCCATGATCAATGGGGGTCACAGATACTGGCACGTATTCTTAACCGGCATCATGTGATTATGGTCTCCGACAGGATCAAGCCGGAAATAGTAACGGCACTGCATATGGAGCATGCCACGACCTTTGAGGAAGCATTACACCGTGCTTACCACCTTCAGGGTAACGACGCCAAAGTCACGGTCATTCCCAATGGAGTGGCGGTAATAGTTCGCTAGAAGGGTAGAGGATCCCGCAACAACTCAAGGCATTTCTGCAAAGAGCCATATAATCCTCTTTTTAACCCGGCCGACAGGGATCGCAAGCGACGTATTTTTCCTCAAATATTCTCTGAATGTACCAAACCTGCCAACTTTTGCTTAAATGCGACCTGATTAACATTCCCGTGATGAATAAGCCTGATGTGGCAGGGTTCACTCCTGTCCGCCAAAGGAGATAAAAAAATGACGCCAATGAAGTCAGAAGGTATGAAACAGAGTGGTGGTTGTCGTGCGACGGCCATGATGACTGCATCAAAGTGTATGGACATGCGGATGGAGAAAGCCCTGTGCGATTTCCAGGCCGTGATGTCACAATGCATGGCGCAGTGCATGACCGCTCACTCGGCAAAATCCATGCCGATGAACGCATCCATGATGAGCTCCATGAACGATCTCATGATGATGATGACCAAATGCATGGAAAAAGAGTGCATGGACGCACCCATGACAAAATCCATGAAGGGTCTCATGATGATGATGACCAGATGCATGGAGTCAAAGAACATGGAC
Organism: uncultured Methanoregulaceae archaeon; assembly: GCA_963790005.1. GTDB lineage: Archaea > Halobacteriota > Methanomicrobia > Methanomicrobiales > Methanospirillaceae > Methanoregula. The sequence continues at coordinate 140,319 of CAWBMY010000013.1, read as the reverse complement.
GCCTCCATGATGAAGTCGATGAGCGATCTCCAGATGATGATCTCCTGTCACATGGATGCCATGTGCATGGACTCGAAGTGCATGGGTACAATGTCCATGGACTCAAAGTGCATGGATGCACCCATGATGAAGTCGATGAGCGATCTTCAGATGATGCTCATGAAATGCATGGCGCAGTGCATGGAGACCGAGTGCAAGGTCGCCCCGGGCATGATGTCAGACTGCACAGAATCCCGGATGAAGCGGGCCCTCTGCGATCTCCAGATGATGATCCCCTCATGCATGTCCGAATGCATGAATGTCCAGTGCGCCGGCTGCAAGATGCCGATGAACTGATCCGTCCATCCACGCGAAAGAGATATCCGGATAAAGCCGTCCCTGGTCCGGAACAGGGTTTAATCGCGAACACCCTCCCTGTCCCGGACCACCCGGTTTACCGGGCCGGTCTTTTACCGCATTTCCGGCTGGCGGGGAGGCCGGGGTAAGTCGCGATTTGTAACACCTGTGCCCCCGAGGATATCTGCATTGTTGAGGATACCACTTGCCGCTACTTCCCGGAAACCCGCGATTTTGTGACAAGGATTGCTTGATTATCAGCGTATAAATCTGTTTTTTGCTATTGTTATTACTACAGAAGAGCGACCCTTTGGCGAAACCCTGAGGGAAGGCGCTCTGATACCGTTTGATCCTAAAAAAAGCAGTTACAAACGGGAAAAAACGTCGCGACAGGATACAGCAGCCAAACGGGGCCTCAAGTCAGGAGGTCCGGGTTTTTGGGGTAAAAAAGGACACTCGTACAACGAATCATACCGTTATCGGAAATGCCGTTGCGGCTGGTGGCGGTTTTGCCGCTTGTTCCTGTTTTTTCGCGTTTTTCCCGGATCAGGTAAAAAAGGAGTTTTCATGGCAACTATCGATCTGCAGAATATCAGCATGGTATATGGCCTGAACGGGTCGAGCCATACCGCACTGGATGCGGTCAATGTGCATATCAGCGACGGGGATTTTATCTCGCTTATCGGGCCGTCGGGCTGCGGCAAGAGTACGATCATCGACATCGTCTCCGGCCTGAAAAAACCGACACAGGGCGAGGTGCTCCTCAACAATTTACCGGTGATGGGGCCCGGGACTGACCGGGGAACGGTTTTCCAGGATTACTCGCTCTTTCCCTGGATGACGACCTATGAGAACATCCGGTTTGCTCTCGAACACACGGAAGGTATCAGCGGAAAGGAGCGGATCGATGCAGAAGCAAGGAAATACATCGAGCTGGTCGGCCTGACCAACTTCGCCAATGCGTACCCGAACACCCTCTCCGGGGGAATGCGGCAGCGGGTCTCGATCGCCCGTATGTTCTCCATGGACCCCAAGGTCTTTTTGATGGACGAACCCTTCGGCGCACTGGACTCCCTCAACCGGATCTACATGCAGGACCTCCTGCTCCACCTCTGGGCGCAGGGGGAGAAGCAGAAGACCGTGCTCTTTGTCACCCACGATGTGGACGAGGCGCTCCTCCTCTCCGACCGGATCGCGGTTATGTCCCCCTCGCCGGGCCGGATCAAGGAGGTCATCGACATCCCGTTTGCCCGGCCCCGGTGCAGGAAGACCCTTGCCGCAAGCGGGAGTACATCCAGTTCAAGTCCCACCTTCTCTCGGTCCTGTACTGCGAGATGCTGGACGACATCGAAAAACAGGAACAGAAACTCGCGGGGAGTGAGCCTGCCGCATGACCCTCTCCCTGAAACTGTCTGCCGAAGGGTACGGGGTCATCGCCATTATTATTTCCATCCTGCTCCTTGCCGTAGCCGTCCCGGACGCGCCAAGCCAGGTATCGTCGTCAGGCACCATCCTCTTTGCCGGCGTCCTCATCTTCCTCTTTGCCGCGTTTGTGGCAAGCCTCCTCTACCACCCGAAGGAGAGCCAGGCAGTAAGCGATATCTTTCTGCTTATTTCCCTCTTTTTCCTCTCGTGGGAGATCGCATTTGGGAAACTTGCGCTCCTTGACCCCATGCTCTTTCCCGGCCCGGCCCGGGTCTTTGCCGTCTTCGGGAACGATTATGCGCTGATACTCAAAGGGCTCGTCAACTCCTTAGGGCTCCTCGGGGCCGGTTATGCGCTCGCCCTTGCAACCGCGATCCCGATCGGCCTGTACCTGGGGTGGAAAAAACGCCTCTTTAGCGCGGTATACCCGGTGGCAAAGGCCATCTCTCCCATCCCCCCGACCGCGTACCTCCCGTACACGATCGTGCTGCTCCCGACCTTTGCCTCGGCGTCGATATTTTTGATCTTTATTGGCGCTTTCTGGCCCATCCTGATCGGCGCCGTGTACGGCGTCCATAGTATCGACCACCGGTTGATCAACTCCGCCCGGACCCTGGGGCTCTCGGAAAAGGACATGGTAAAAAAGGTTCTTTTCCCCGGGGCGCTGCCCTCGATATTCTCGGGAGCGATGATCGCGTTCATCCTGTCGTTTATCACACTGACCGTGGCCGAGATGCTTGCCGCGACATCGGGTCTCGGGTGGTACATCCAGTACAACCACGACTTTGCCAACTATGACAAGGTGGTCGCCGGGATCATCGTTGTTGCCATTGTCGTCATCGTATTGATGTACCTCTTTGACCGGATCCAGAACTACTGCCTGCGGTGGCAGACCCCGTGAAGGACAAAAATTGCCGAAGTGTAAACAATCATATGGTGTCATTTATAAAATCGGTAAGATACGAACCAGCCGGTAAACCAATCGGGATTCCATGACAACGAGGAGATGCAGGTAAGGAGGTGAATGATGGGTGAACAGGCAGTTTTTTTCCGGAAAGCGGAGACGTACCGGGTCATGATCGATACCGACGGGACCGGGCATATCCGTATCATAAAAAGGATGAATTTCCGGATGGTGCTTGCCCTCTTTAAGGAGCTCTACCTGGAGATCCACAAGGGTTCCGGCCGCAGCCCCCATATCATCATTCACGTCTCGCAGTCCCTCTACGATGAGATGTCCGAGAACCTCAAGGAATTCCTGCTCTTCTGTTCCGCATGCCTCGACGGGACGTTTGAGTTGTCCATTGTGGAGTAATAAAGAACCCATAGTAAAAAAAATACAAGGCAGGTTCTGCGGCACATGGGATAAAATTCGAGCACCAGTATCCGGATTATAGTCAGATTTTACCATATTAGGCGATGAAATATCGGATATGATGCGAATATTTAATATTTAAAAAGTTAATCTGCCATTATGGATATATTATCTAAAATAAAACCCCCATCATTTGATGCTTTGTTAATATTAGAATTAAATTCTCTTATTATTTTACGTGATAGGTTTCTTGTTGAGTATTATTTGGAATTCTCCGGTTGGTCTTAAATTTTCATTATATCCTGGCGCAGTATTGTTGGGTCTATTGGTTTTGGGTCTTCTTTATCGATATTTTTCCAATCCTTCAATAAGATGGGTTTTAAAGTTATTACATTTCTGGCATTAATGTTCGGTTTTAATGGTGGTTAGTTTTTATTGGATTCGAGCCCATATTCGGACTACCTCGGCAACGCTGGAGTTGCATTAATCAGTGCGATAATCGGAGGTTTCGTTTGTAAAGTATTCATTCCCGACAATTAATTTAAAAAAACCAAACCCCCGAAATCCTCGTTTAACCCTTATTTTACATAATTGCGGCAAAAATTTCTCGAATCTTGTGGATTATATCACGTAAAATCAACCTCATTAGATGTGACAAGGGTTATTCCAGAATCAATCAGTTCCCCGGCGGGTACGCCTCCCGCTCCGAAGAGACCGCTCCCTGTTTCGCGTGCAGACACCTTCACGGAATCTGTTATACGGGAGATGACCCGGCTTGCCCTGAAGCACGGTGCGGTCAACCTTGCACAAGGATTCCCGGACTTTCCCTGCCCGGACGAACTCAAATCTGCGGCTGGTGAAGCGATCAATGCCGAGGTTAACCAGTACGCGATCACGTGGGGGTCAAAAGAACTCCGCGAAGAGATCGCGAAAAGGGTGAAAACCTACAACGGGATGGCATTCGATCCCGAAACCGGGATAACGGTGACCTGCGGTTCGACAGAGGCGATGCTCGCCTCGCTCCTTGCGGTCATTACCCCCGGTGAGGAAGTCATCGTACCGGAGCCTTTTTACGAGAATTACGGCCCCGACGCGATCCTGTCGGGTGCCGCCCCCCGGTATGTATCCCTCGGGGACGATCTCTCCATCGATGAGGAGTCGTGGAAGTCGGCGTTTTCAAAGAAAACAAAAGCGATCATCCTCAACACCCCGAACAACCCGTCGGGGAAAGTCTTCACGAAAAAGGAACTCGCGTTCATCGCCGACCTCTGTCTTGATTACAACGTCATCGCAGTCACAGACGAGATCTACGAGCATATCCTGTACGACGGGCGAAAACACGTCTCCATCGGATCGCTTGACGGCATGCAGGACCGGACGATCACGATCGGGAGTTTTTCAAAGACCTACAGTGTTACCGGCTGGCGGGTCGGGTATGCCCTTGCAGACCCGGACCTGACGAACCGTATCCGTAAGATCCATGACTTCCTGACCGTCGGTGCCCCGGCCCCGCTCCAGCAGGCCTGTGCAGCAGCCCTCCGGCTCCCGGCCTCGTATTACCGGGAACTTGCCGCGGATTACGACAAGAGACGGAAGATACTCTACAACGGCCTTCGCGAGGCAGGGTTTGCCTGCGAACTGCCCGAGGGAGCCTATTACATCTTCACCGATATTGCCGGATTCGGGAAAACCGACGTGGAGTTTGCCCGTCACCTCATAGAAAAAGCCGGCGTCGCCGCTGTTCCCGGGAGTTCGTTCTACCACGATGGCGGAGAGACAAAACTCCGGTTCACGTTCTCCAAGAAAGTCGAAACCCTGCAGGAAGCCTGCAGACGGTTGAAAAATGCATTTTAAGGTGCCCTTATGATTGATAAAAAATACTGGGACAAGGAAATCGAAACAATGCCCCGTGACAAGCTGGAGAAATACCAGCTCAAACTGCTCAAAAGCGAGATTGCCTTTGCACGAAAGGGATCGCCGTATTACAAGAAGGCCCTTCCGGATGTCAATTTGAAATCAATTGACGACCTCCGCAAGTTCCCGTTCGTGACCAAACAGCTCATGCGCGAACGCCAGCAGGTAAGCGAGCCCTTCGGCGACATGGTCGCCGTTCCTGAAAAGGAGATCGTCTATATCTCCGCTTCGAGCGGCTCGACCGGTGTCCCGACCGCGTCCCCGTTTACCGCACAGGACTTCGATGACTTCATCGACTGTCAGGCCCGGCTTTTCTGGAGAAGCGGGATGCGGCCCAAGGACCGGTACATCCACGCCCTCAACTTCTCGCTCTTTATCGGCGGGCCGTGCGTGCTTGGCGCACAGAGGCTCGGGGCGCTGTCCATCCATGCCGGGTCGATCCCCTCCGAGAGGCTTATTAACTTCATTAAGCAGTTCAAGCCCAACTGGACCTGGACAACACCGTCGTATGCCTGGTACCTGGGCGAGACCGCGAAAAACGCCGGGCTCAACCCGGCAAAGGACCTAAGCCTCCGTAATTTCATCTGCTCGGGAGAACCCGGCGCCGGGATCAGGGAGACCCGGGAGAACATCGAGGCACTCTGGGGCGCAAACCTGTATGAGTATTACGGGCTCTCGGATATCTTCGGGGCCTGCGCAGGGTCATGCACGGAGAAATCCGGATCCATATCGAAGAGGACCACATGATTGTCGAAGTCCTCGATCCAAAGACCCTTGAACCGGTGGGAGAAGGGGAACGCGGCGAGATGGTGCTCACGACGTTAAAGAAGCGTGCCCGGCCCCTAATCCGGTTCCGGACCGGGGATATCGTCACGTACACCGATGAGAAGTGCAACTGCGGCCGGACCCACAAGAGGCTGCTCGGGGTCCACGGCAGGACCGACGACATGCTCATCATCAAGGGTGTGAACGTCTTCCCCAGTGACGTCGAGGCGGTTGTCCGGGGCCTGGATTTCCTGACCGGCGAGTACCGGCTGATTGTCACCCGTGAGAAGCATCTCGATGTGCTCACGATTGAAGTCGAGAACCTTAAAAAGACGGTCCCCGAAGTCCAGGACATTGTCGCAACTGCCATCAAGGCAAGGCTCGGTGTGAAGGCAGGTATCATCGTCCACCCGCCCGGGACACTCCCCCGCGAGACCCACAAGGCAAAGCGGATCATCGACAAGAGAACGAAGGTCTGGGGATAAGTGCCCGGGAGATGAGAACCGGAACCCGAGCCGGCACCGGGAAAATCCCGGTCTCTTTTTCTTACGGATCCGATTGAATAAAAAAAATGCCGAACTGGCCGGCAAAAATGAAAGAAGGATGTGGATATCATCGCCGAAATTCCTGAAACCGAATATGTCCTGAAATGCACGTCGGCCTGCGCCGGCCGCGGAGATTCGCTTGCCCTGCGGTACGTGCTCAAGGCGGCAGGGCCGGATACCGTGCTCGTGATGCCGGCCGGCTGCACGGCCGCATTCCAGGGAGTCTACCCGAAGACTGCCTATACCCTGCCCGTGGTCAACATCGCCTTTGCGGCGGCAGCCTCGTGCGCATCGGGACTCAGCACGTTCCTGCGGGCGAAAGGAAAGAAGACAAAAGTCGTGGTCTATGCCGGGGACGGCGCAACGCTCGACATCGGGCTCTCGGCGGTCTCGGGCGCATTCGAACGCCGTACCGATTTCCTGTACGTCTGCTACGACAACGAGGCATACGGGAACACCGGGATGCAGCGGTCCGGCGCGACGCCGCTTGGCGCAAAGACGACAACGACCCCGGCCGGGAAACCCGAGGTAAAAAAGGACATCGACACGATCATCGCCGCCCACGAGCCGCCGTACCAGGCGACCGCCTGCGCATCGTATCCCCAGGATCTGTTCAGGAAAGTCACAAAAGCCCTCACGTTTACCGGCCCGACATTTGTCCATGTCCTCTCGCCCTGCCCGCCCGGCTGGCGGTACTCTGCGGAAAAGACGGTTGAAGTCGGAAAACTGGCGGTGAAGTCAGGCATGTGGGTGCTCTACGAGCGCGAGCAGGGAAAACTCACCATAAGCCCCCCCTCGAAAGCCGCGATGAAAAAACCGGTCCCGCTTGAAGATTACCTTGCGCTCCAGGGCCGGTTTAAGGGCATCGATGCAACAACCGTGGCACATCTCAAGGGGCGGATCGCCCGAAACTTCCGGCGGCTTGCGGCAGAGGAGGCAGAGCCATGAGAAAGATCGCGACGGGCAACAAGGCGGTAGCCGAAGCCGTCAAACAGGCCCGGCCCGACGTGGTCGCTGCGTACCCGATCACGCCCCAGTCCGAGATCGTGGAGACGATTGCGGAGTACATTGCGACCGGCCAGCTCGAAAGCCAGTTTATCCCGGTCGAGAGCGAGCATTCGTCGATGGCAGCCTGCATCGGTGCGAGCATCGCAGGGGCGAGGACATTTACCGCGACAAGCTCGCACGGTCTTGCGTACATGCACGAGATGACCAACTGGGCCGCCGGCGCACGGCTTCCTGTCGTCATGGTAAACGTGAACCGGGCGCTCGCCCCCGGCTGGAACATCTGGGCGGAGCATTCCGACGCGATTCAGGAGCGCGATACCGGCTGGCTCCAGGTCTTTGTCTCGACCGTGCAGGAAGCCTACGACACGACCCTCATGGCGTTTCGGATCGCGGAGCACAACGACGTTCTCCTGCCGGTGATGGTGAACCTTGACGGCTTTACCCTCTCGCACATCATGCAGCCGCTCGACACCGTAGAGCCGGGCGATTTCATCCCACCGGTCCATATCCCCAACCCGGTCGACCCGGCCCATCCCGGGGGGTACGGGACATCACCGGCCCGGCCGACCAGTTCCGGTTCCGGTATGAGATGGAGTGCTCGATGCAGCAGGCAAAGGCTGTTATCGGTGAGACGGAGCAGGAGTTTGCCCGGCGATTCGGCCGGGACGTACGGTGCGGCCGAGGAGTACCGGGCGGGGATGCGGATGTGGTCATCGTGGCCCTGGGAACACTCGGGAAAGAGGCGGAGGTCGCGGTCGATATCCTGCGAAACGAGGGGATCAAAGCCGGATCGGTCCGGCCCCGCTGGTTCCGCCCGTTCCCTGACCTGGATCTCACCGGAAAAGAGGTCGTCGTGATCGACCGGGATTACTCGTTTGGGTTTGGCGGGGTGCTCGCCCATGCGATCCGGTCAAAGAACCTGACAAAGGTGTACAGCGTGATCGCCGGCCTTGGCGGACAGGAAGTCACCTATGACGATATCGCGGAGTTTGTCCGGCACCGGCGGATCGGAGAAGAGTCCTGGTTCGGGGTGAACGACCGTGTATGAGATCCGGATCCATTCCCGGGGCGGGCAGGGCGGCGTGACCGCGGCCCGGCTCCTTGCAACTGCCGCACTCCATGACGGGAAGTTTGCGACAGCGTGCCCGTTCTACGGCGCCGAGCGCCGGGGGGCGCCGGTCGTCTCCTTTGTCCGGATCGACGACCGCCCGATCAAGGTCTACAGCCAGATCCGCGAGCCGGATCTCGTGGTCGTGCTCGATGCAAGTGTTATGGACGTCGTCGATGTGCTGCACGGCCTGAAAACCGGGGGCCGGATGTTATCAACAGCGCCCATCCCCGGGAATTTGCAGGATTTATCGCAGGTCATGTCGATCTCACCGGGATAGCCCTTAAGGAAAACCTCGTTGTTTCGGGGAGCCCGATCCTCAACACCCCGGTCATCGGGGCGCTGGCAAAGACCGGTATCGTCTCAGCCGAGTCGGCAACATACGGCGATCCGGGAGATGTTTGCCGATGAGCGCAACGTCAGGGCTGCCGAAGCTGCCTACGCGGAGATGATCCATGAGCGACACAAAAAACCCGGTCCGGGTTGCCATCAGCCGGCCGGTCCTGGGCTCTGCCGGCCAGACCGGTTCGTGGCGGGTCTTTCAGCCTGTGGTCGACAAGGAACAGTGTAACGCATGCGGGCTCTGTGCGACGTATTGCCCGGATGCCGCGATTGACAAAGAACTGGAGATCGATCTCGCGTTCTGCAAGGGCTGCGGCATCTGCGCAAATGAGTGCCCGAAAAAGGCCATCGCGATGGTCAGGGAAGAGAAATAACTTTTTCTTTGGCCCGGGGTCATCCAGGAGGTTCCCCCGCCGGCACCGGTTCCTTGTGCGTACTGAGAATAGTACCAGACCCCTCCTCATTTTCCCGGGTTGTTGCCAGATTCATTGCCGCCAGTTCCGGATAATTCGCACAGATCGGGATTTTTTGCTCATTTATGTGCATTCATATAGGTACCGTACCCGAGCAGTACCTGTGTCAGTACGGACGATCTCCCGGAAACTGTACCCGTAAAAACCGGCTCTTCCAACAGTCTTTTATTGACTGGAGAACCGTTTACTGCAACCAGTGTTATTGTCATGACCCGCGGCACTGCTCCCGCCCGGAGGATCGCACTGCTGCTGCCCCGCGGCAGGCCGGATCGAAGAATGGCGATGTTGCACCTTTTTTCTGAATAATGATGCAGCTCGCCCGGGAGATCGGGATCTATGAGGAGTCCACGAGCAGGGCGACCGGCTGGCAAAGCGGCCAAGGGGCCTTCGACCAAGGCTCATTTGGCGGAGATCCAAGTGATGGAGTGGAATATGGAAGCCACGAAGATGCCGTTGCCGGGGTGAGGGGTAGGGCATCAGCCTTTTTTCTATTTGGGAAATTTTTCGAGTTTTGTAGAAATTATCAGAATCTTCTTTTAACGCTTTGCTGGGGCCTTCGGCATATGTTGCCTCCGCCCCCAAGAACGTCTTAAAAATGGATCCAACCACACCCCAAATGAGGGGGGGTCACACAAAATTATGCATGACCCCCCATTTGCACAAGCCATTTTTAAGCCTCAAAATCGCCCATTTTTACGTCGTATAATCCCGCCGACAACCAAGTAAAATTGCGAAAGTGGAATGGGGGTCGTACCCCGTTTAAAGACCGGCCCGGGCCATGAAAACCCCGCGATCCTATGCTCATCATTTTAACATAATTTGATCCAATAATTCACCGTAAATTTTCGCACAGGCTTTTTTTTGGAACCGACCGGAAACCGGGATCGGCATGCTCCAGAAAGGATCGGATCTATCTCACAAAAATAGGGGGGTCATGCAATTTCAGGTACGACCCCCACTCATTTTACCCTGCAAAATTTGCCATTTTCAAGGAGGAACAGGGTGCCCGGGGCAGCCGGCAAATGTGACCGGAAACTATGTAATACAACCGCCCGTTTATCTGTTATTGCGAGGACTGCGGGGAACCAAAAACGGCCCTGCTGCCCCGTGAAAAATACCCGTGCTGATCATTATGGCCACATTCAGACAAAAGACAGAAAAACGAAGTGCCGTCCTTTACCTCCCCACACCCTTTCCCGACATCAGGGTGTTTACTGCGCTCGTCCAGTCCGTCATCATGAACAACCCGTTCGGGTGCACATCCTACATGGCTGGCAGGAAAAACCACCCGCCGATCGATAAAATCCGGGAGATGTACACCGCGAAATTCGTGTATACCGGTGCCGGTCGCCTCCAGACCGGGTCGGGCTCAGAGATCTACGACACCCTCGAAGGGTACGATGACGGGATTGCCGCTGTCGTCTCGAACACCGCAAATGCGATGGCGCACCGCGGGAAGGCGAAACACACTCCCGACGCAGACCTCTTCGCCGTGACCCTCCAGTGCCACGAACCAGACGATACACTCTGGTTGTTCAGTGTCGCACGCGACCGGATCACGATCTCTTCCTACCAGGACGACGTGGTAAAAAAACGGGTCGATGCGTGGGCAAAAACGGTACCAGCACTGCAATAAACAGTCCCCAGTCGGCAGGTGCCCCATTTTTTTCAGGTTCAGGCGAGCTAACACTTCCGGTCGTCGGATCGCACATCCTTGTGCGGTTCCCTAACAAAAACCTGCTCACACCCTAGTGCCGGGCATCGGCATGCGCATCGAACGCCGGCACATAGGGTTTGATATCCAGGAGCGGCGTGCTGTCAAGGATGTCCACATCCTCAATTGTTATCACGTTGCCCTCGACACCCACGAGCCGGACGACCGAAAGACCGATCGCGTTCGGGCGTTTCGCCGACCGGGTTGCAAAGATGCCGCGGGGAACGGGATCGAGGAAGGGGGTGACCGTCAGGCTGTATCCCGTGGACCGGTGAAGGGCGTAGAGCAGGATGATATGCGAGAACCCGCCAAGATCCGCCAGGCCCCCGACAAGATCGCTCCTGATCTCGACGCTCCCCCTGACACCCCGGGCTCCGACAGGCTGGATGGGCATATCGGTGACATCGGTAAAAGACGAATGGATCGTACCGATCGATGTGTAGGTGAACTCCGTGTCCTGGTCAGGCGCATTAGGCATAGTCATGTATTGGTGTACACACGTAAAAAACCGGTGTCTTCGGCAGCTTTTGTGTATGCAACAAAAATGCGCAGTGAGAATGCGCGATCCACGCACATATGATTGCAGTGCATATTAAAAGAGGAGTGCCCTGACAGGCAAATACAGGCAATATTTGTCTTAAATTTGTATTGTGTCAATATTTGCAAGTATTTTGCATATGAGCGGTGCCTGCTGAAAGGGGGAAGTGAAGCGAAAGACTTAACAATTGTGATTTCTCACTTAGTTATGGTGATTCCACTATGAGGGATCGTCTTTGTTGTAAACACAAACGTAACTGACAACCCGTTTGCTCGGCTCGGGCACCTGCCCCCGTCAGCAAAACTCGTGTATAAAGTGCTGGAAACAAGCGGACAACTGACGCAGAAGGATCTCATCCGCGAGACCTCGCTGCCGTCCCGGACAGTCCGGTATGCATTAAACAGGCTCAAGGCAGAGAAGTTCTTAATCGAACACTACTACTTCATCGATGCCCGGCAGAGCCTGTACGGCCTGAACAACGCAAAGCCGCAGGAAGAGGTGGTCGCTGCATGATGCGTCCTATGCATACAACCGGCACGTTCCTATCCAGATAGGTTCTGTGGTAAAACCCTTCCCATGGGCCTCCCTTTTTTTTCCGCGTTTTAATTTTCCGATAACGAATCTTTAATCGTCATTGCGTCCCGTGATCGTGATCCCGTAAAGAGTATCTAGTCTGCCGGTTCAGTATGGAAAAAAGGGGCCGGGTTCTTCATATGCCGTCGAGGGCATAGGCAAGGTCGGCGATAAGATCCTCAGGATCCTCAAGGCCGACCGAGAGCCGGAAGATCCCGTCGCCGGCATAGGCCCGGTAGGACTGCTCCTGTGCCGGGGTCATCTTAAAGGAGGTCCGGAGCATCTCCGATGTCGGGAGGTAGAAGACCAGGCTCCGCTGGTGGCCAAGCGAGACGGCATAGAGGATGACCGAGAGCCGGTCCGCGATGATCTTGGCCGCACGGGCACCGTCCCTGACCTGGAAGGTCACCATGCCGGAGAAGTTTGTCAGCTGCCGCCGTGCAAGTTCGTGCTGGGGGTGCGAGGGAAGCCCGGGGTAGATGACCCGGATCACCTTCGGGTGCGATTCGAGGAAACGGGCGACGGCAAGGGCTCCCTCCTCGTGGGCTTTCATCCGGAGCGGGAGGGTCGATGCGCCCCGCTGGATGAGCCACGCGTTGAACGGGCTTAAGATCCCGCCGGTCCGGATGGCGACATCTTTTTTTATCCGTGCCACATCATGAGTTGTTCCAAGGATGGCCCCGCCGATCGCGTCCCCGTGGCCACAGATATACTTGGTCAGGGAATGGATCACGAAATCAGCGCCAAGCCGGATCGGATGGACCCCGATGGGGGAGGAGAAGGTGGCATCCACGGCAAACCGGGCCCCGTGGTCGTGGGCGATTTGGCTTGCCGCCTCAATATCGGTGAGGCGGAGGATCGGGTTTGAGGGCGACTCGGCATAGACAAGTTTGGTATTGGGCCGGATCGCATCCGCCACATTCTGCGGGTCCGACATATCAACCTTGGTCACCGCGATACCAAGCCGGGGGATGAGTTCGTATGTCATTTCGGCCGTTGCCGCATAGGAAACATCGCTGATGACGAGATGGTCGCCGGCTTTTAAGGTGTAGAGGAAGAGTGCCGTGACGGCGGCCATCCCGCTCCCGAACGCAATGGCAGACTTCCGCCCCTTCGAGTGCGGCAAGCTTGTGCTCCAGCTGGTCGACTGTGGGGTTCTTCCACCGGGTATAGAGGTACGGGGTCGCATCCCCGAAGTCTTCTGCCGAGAACGAGGTGCCGGCATCGGCGACAAAGGCAGTCGACATGACGATCGAGGGGGCCGCAGCGCCGGTGACCGGTCCGGGGACTCCCCGGCGTGGATGGCGGTAGTGCGGATCCCCCGCACGGGCTGGTGGTTTTCTGTCATGGTATCGCACCGGTCCCGCCGGGCCGGGAACCGGGACGACGGGATTTAATCGGTTTTCCGGTGAGATAGGAATGATACAGGGATATTACCGGGGCACGGGGCAATTCTTGCCGCATCCGGGGCGTGCCCGGGTGATACCGCAGGAGGCACCGTTACGGAAACGGGCGTAACCTCTTTTCAGGCTTCCCCAGCCCTGACAGGAGCGTCCCCCTCACAACGGCTTATCTGTGACCGGGACCCGGCCGCCGCCATCCGCTCGCGGATCAGGTCGGCAACCTCGAACTGTTTCTTCGCCCGCAGTTCTGCCCGGATATCCTGCAGGACACTTAATGGAGCACTGGTCTCGCGCAGGAAATTGATGCCGAGGATCTCCCCGAATTCCCGCAGCGCCTCAAGGTCGCCGCTTCCCGCAAGTTTCTGGATGGCGGCAATGGCCATGGGCGTGTTGAGATCGGCTTCCATCGCGTCGGTGAACGCCTTTCGTCCCTCCGCGTCGGGCCCCTTATCCTTCGTGGCAATCGCCCGGATATGGTCGAGCCCTTTTGCCGCGTTAAGAAATCCTTCATCGGTCGCCTGGAGCGGGGACCGGTAGTGAGAGAGCAGGATGCAGTAGCGCAGGACATCCCTGTTCCACGTCTTGAGCGCATCCCGGATCGTGATGAAGTTCCCGAGCGACTTTGACATCTTCTCACCTTTTACCGTCAGGAACCCCGTGTGCAGCCAGTACCTGACCATCGGGTGCTTTCCTTCGAGCGACTCCATCTGCGCGATCTCTGCCTCGTGGTGGGGGAAGATCAGGTCGAGACCCCCGCCGTGCATGTCGTACTGCTGGCCGAAATATTTCTCGGAGATCGCCGTGTCCTCGATATGCCACCCGGGCCGGCCCCGGCCCCACGGCGAGTCCCAGGTATACTCCCCGAACTCGCCCAGTTTCCAGAGCGCAAAATCAAGCGGGTTGTGCTTGGTCGCATCGGTGACCCGGCTGACCCGTTTTGCCCGCTCCTGGCCAGAGAGTTCCCCGTTATGGTCGAACGTGTCGAGGTTGAAGTAAACCCCGGTCTCCGTGACATATGCCGCACCCCGGTCGACCAGCCGTTGTACCTGGCCGATAATCTCGGGGATGTGGGTGGTGGCCCGGGCATAGTAACTGACCGCATCGATCCCGAGGGAATGCATGTCCCGGAGGTATTCGGTCTCGAACTTGCGGGCAAGGGCACTCTGGGAGACCCCCTCTTCCTTTGCCCGGTTGATGATCTTGTCGTCGACGTCAGTGATGTTCTGGAGATAGAACACCTCTTTTCCGGTCCACCGGAGGTACTTTGCAAGGACGTCAAAGACGACATAGGTCCGGGCATGCCCCAGGTGGGAGTAATCGTATACCGTCGGGCCGCAGACAAAGAGCGCGACCCGGTCAGAGTGAAGCGTCACCAGCGGTTCAACGGTTCGTGATAACGTGCTGTACAGTTTCATGGCAGTGATCCTCTTTTTTGACGCCGGCGGAGGGAGTCGAACCCCCAGACATTCGCTCTGCAGGCGAAGGCATTTGCCGCTCTGCCACACCGGCCCTTATCTCTTGATTGTTTTTTGGATCACTGTTCTCGTCCCGCGATGCTGCCGGGCACCCGGCATTCACGGTGTATGATCTCTCAATCCCGTTTACCTCCTCATCGTCTGTCTCCTTTAATGTTGGGGTGGGTTTCTTTTAGATCGGTGGCTCTCATGGTTGTTCTCCCCCTCATAGGGTATCAAATGCCTGCCCGAGATCCGCGATGAGATCTTCGGTGTTCTCGATACCTGCCGAGACACGGATAAGCGAGTCTTTCACGCCCACCTTCTCCCGCTCCTTTTTCGGGACCGAGGCATGGGTCATCGTCGCCGGGTGCTCGATGAGCGACTCAACCCCCCCGAGGCTCTCGGCAAGGGAAAACAGCCGGAGGGCACGGAGAAACTTCAGTGCCGACCGGTTTTCCCCCCTTGATCTCAAACGAGATCATGCCGGAGAACCCATCCATCTGCTTTTTTGCGAGAGCGTACTGGGGATAGGACCGGAGCCCCGGGTAGTGGACGGCGCTTACCTTCTCGTGGTCTTCGAGGTACCGGGCGAGGGTGAGGGCGTTTTTCTGGTGCCGCTCCATCCGCAGGGCGAGCGTCTTGATGCCCCGGGCGACAAGGAAACTGTCGAACGGCGAGAGTATCGCTCCTGCGGCGTTCTGGTTGTACCGGATCCTCTGGTGCAGGGCTTCATCGGAGAGCATGACCGCCCCGCCCACGGAATCAGAATGTCCGTTGATGTACTTGGTCGTGCTGTGGACGACGATATCGGCGCCGAGCGCGAGCGGGTGCTGGAAGTACGGGCTCGCAAACGTGTTGTCGACAATGACCGGGATCCCCTTTTCGTGGGAGACCTTCGCGATCCCGCGGATGTCGCAGAGCCGGATCAGAGGGTTTGTCGGGGTCTCCAGCCAGACAAACCGGGTGTTCTTGCGCAGGGCTGATGCGACATTCCCTGTGTCCCGTGCGTCCACGTAGGAGAATTTTATCCCGAAGTTCTCCTGGAACACGTGGTTGAAGAGTCGTCTCGTGCCGCCGTAGAGGTCATCGAACGCGACCACGTGGTCGTTCTTTTTTAAGAGGGTTAAGGCCACCGTCATCTCTGCAGCTAACCCCGACGAGAAGGCAAGCCCGAATTTCGCGCCCTCGATGGCCGCGAGCTTCTGTTCAAGCGCTCCCCGTGTCGGGTTCCCGCTCCGGGAATACTCGTAGCCCCCGGTTGGTTTTGCCACGTCCCTGCGGGCGAATGTTGAGGCAAGGTGGATGGGGATCACGACATCCCCTGATCCTCCTTCCGAGAGGACCGGCTCCTCCCCGGGCATGTACTGCAGCAGTCTCAAATTTCATCTCAGATCACGTCCGCAAAACCGTTTGCCTTCATCCATTCATCGTTGAAGATTGTGGTGAGATAGTTGCGGCCGGTGTCCGGCAGCAGCACCACGAGCAGGTCGTCTTTCCTGAGAGTTTTTGCTACCTGTGCGGCGGCAAAGACCGAAGCCCCTGCCGTCCCGCCGACAAGGATGCCCTCTTCCCGTGCCAACCTGCGTGTCGTCCTGAACGCATCCGCATCATTGACGACAATAATATCATCCACGATCTTGAGATCGACGGTCGGCGGGATGAAGTCCTCCCCGGTGCCCTCGACCTTGTACGGGTGGCTCTCGGGAGTTGTCCCATAGAACACGTGGTGGTAGATCGAACCCTCGGGGTCGACTCCGATAATTTTGATGTCCGGGTTCTTTGCCTTGAGGTACCGTGCGGTGCCGGAGATCGTCCCCCGGTTCCGATCCCGGCGACAAAGTGCGTGATCTCGCCATCGGTATCCTTCCAGATCTCCGGGCCGGTCGAGGCGAAGTGGGCGGCAGGGTTGTTCGGGTTTGCGAACTGGTTGGGGACAAAGGCACCCGGCGTCTCGCGGGCGACTTTTTCTGCCACCTTGTAATAGCTCCGCTCGTCTTCGGGCGGAACGTTCGTCGGCGTCCTTATCACCGTTGCCCCGTAGGCTTTCAGGAGGAACTCTTTGTCCTTGCTCATCTTTTCCGGCATCGTAAAGACGGTCTTATATCCCCGTGATGCCGCAAATATCGCAAGGCCCACACCGGTGTTACCCGATGTCGGTTCGACCACGGTCCCTCCCGCCTTGATCTGACCCTCTTTTTCGGCAGCAAGGAGCATCGCCTTTGCGATCCGGTCTTTGGCGCTTCCCCCCGGGTTGAAACTCTCCGCCTTTGCAAGGACAAGCGGTTGTGTCCCGGGATGGAGCACGCGGTGCAGCCGGACAAGGGGTGTGCTGCCGATGGTATCGATGATATTTTCATAGAATCGCATGAGCGATCATCTCCTTTTTATGTCAGATTTTTATCGGGCGGTACAATGGAGATGCCGGATTGATGACAGGGCGTCGCAGTCAGAACAGACCTGCGCCTTAAAATGCCGGCAGCAGAATTATCGTATCAGCAGCGACACGGGAAAAAAATACTTTCAAAAGAGGGAAAAACCTGTTTTGGTACCTGATGGAACATACCGGACTGCCGCATACGCCGCATTTCCGTGGTCTGTGACATCGTGTCCATTTTCGGGTTTTCTCCTGACTGCTGTGTGTCGATGGTTTATCGTATGATACTTGTGCGTGACAACGTTACCTGTTATTCCATAAAACCGTTCAGGTAGCGGTAAAATCTGCCCGCACTTTTTGTCGGGGGCAAATCCCCCTCCGGGGCACCCCGCAGGATATTCCCCCAGGATCAATTGGTGGGATAGAAAAATTACCGGGACCGGCCTTTGGCGACCTGCGCCGCAGCCGATGCAAAGACGATCTGGTTCTGGACCTGGATCCCTTCCGAGAAGGATTCCAGGGATTCAGGAACGGATTTTCCCGGGCACTGGAACCCGAGTTCCGTGCATGTGGGGAGGAAATGCCAGTACAGGACGTTCTGCCTGAACCTGACAGAGTCCCGGAAAAACCCGAACCCGTTTGTCCCGAGGGTCATAATTGTTCCGCCTCCTTTGCCGCATACTCCGAAAAGACAGGATTTGATGAGTAATCATAGAAGTGTACGAAGGAGCAGACAGCGTTCATGTGAGCACGGGCCCGTTCGAGCCGGCTGATCATCTGGCAGGTATCGAGATACAGTTCTGCCAGATCTTCTTTGGTGCCATACGATGCGTCCTCCTGCAGGTTTGCTGCATGCTGGAAGAAGAACCGGTCGTGCAGGTGCAGGTGGTTCCTCGCAGCAGCAAGAACCCTGTCAAGTTCGTCAATCTCGGTGACGATAGTGGACAGGTTGGCGAGAATCTTCTGCCGGTATTCCCGGCGGTTCTCGCGGTCTATGGTAGTCTGCATGGTTAGTATAAAGTCAACTCATATGCATATAAAGCATAATTTAGAGGCAAAAATCATGCAAATAAATTACCAATGGTAATTAAAATCCCCCATTTTTCAGGAAATAGGGACAGGCAATCTCTGGTATGCCCGCCGACCGGGGCAATCCCCGGCTTGTGTACCGCCTGAAAATACAAGTACATGGCGCTTTTTTTACCTGCACTTATCATTTCTGTAATAATCCGGTCCCTTCCGCCGCATTAATCAGGTTCTTTTGCCTGTCAGGGCCATTTTTGCGGATTTCTTCACCGATAAATATCAGGCTGTCCGATAAAAGTGATGAGGATTTTGAAAAAGCCCCAAAAAATCTCCGGGCATACGTCCGCTCTGTCTTAAAAATGACAAGAGCGGGGAAGATTCGCTGGGAGCACATCAGAATCGTCTGCCGCAAACCAGTCTCTGGCACGGCATAGGAAGTACACCAAGGAGTTGGAATACATGGCAAAAGCATATCTGAAAATTGAGATCGAAACAGGAAAAGAGAATGACGCAAAAACTGCATTAAAAAAGATCACCGGAGTAAAAAATGCAGACTTTGTAACAGGAGCACATGATCTTCTGGCAACGGTTGAAGGCAAGAATTATGAAGAGATCGTGACAAAAACCCTGCCGGAAATACGGAAGGTCAAGGGGATAAAAAAGACGACAACAGACTTTGTGTTTGAATGGGCCTGAACCGCCCGGACTTTTCTTTTCGGGATCACTAAAGACGCCCTGATCTCCCTGACTTGAGCACTACGGGAGACCAGGGCTCTATCAATATACGGCGTTATCTAGGATCATGAAACGATACGGATAAAGCCAAAAAGCACGCGTCACCTTTTTTGCCAGTCTTTTACATGCAGGATAAGTCTGAACACCATACCGGGGCCGGGTTCGTTCCTCGCAGATGGGTCTTGAGACAAACCTGCCCCTGCGGGTTCCTGCCGGGCCCTCACTCCCGGGAGAACACCAGAATATGCAGAAACTATATCTATCGATAATAATGACATAATATAACAATTCACAATTGTGAATACGATGCATGTCCGGGGGGAACCTAAAGTGAAACTTGTATCTCTTATATCAGGAGGGATCGACTCACCGGTGGCAACGTATCTCATGATCCAGCGCGGTGTCGAGGTCGTCGCAGTCCATATGGACAACCGCCCGTTCACTGACGATAAAAACCTGAACAAGGCGATGGATCTGGTCCGCCACCTCCGGGACCTGACCGGGAGCCCGATCAAGACCTACATCGTCCCCCACGGGCCCAACCACATCGCCTTTGCCCGGAACTGCCAGCGTCACCTGCACTGCCTCTTCTGCCGGAGGATGATGTACCGGATCGCGGAACGGATCGTGGAAAAAGAGGGTGCAGACGGGATCCTGACCGGGGAGTCGCTCGGACAGGTGGCAAGCCAGACCCTCCAGAACATCATGGTCGAGAATCAGGCCGCAAAGGTGCCCATCATCCGTCCGCTCATCGGTCTTGACAAGGTCGAGATCATTGAGATCGCCCGAAAGATCGGCACCTATGAGATCTCCACGCTCCCGGGTCTCTGCTGCACGATCGTACCCAAGAAACCTTCGACGGCAGCCCGGGCCGCGGATATCCTCTGTGAGGAACAGAAGATTGATATCGACGCCCTTATCGAAAAATCTCTGGAAGGGATGTATGTATTCAGTCCTGAAGCCCTGTAAAACGTCGGCCGCATTTGAGGCAATCCCCCGGGAACGGTTCAGCCTCGACCTCGATCGGTCTGAGGAGATCTTAAAAGAGGTCTGCACCATCGTCACGAACGCCGGTATCCTTTTAATTGTCAACGACCGGTGCGAGGTCTCGATCCATAAGGACGGGCGGCTCATCCTCAAGACGGATTCACAGGAAGTTGCTGGCGAGCAGGCCGGGCGTATCGCCGGATGGCTGGAAGGGACGCCTGCGATACGGAAACACCGGGATTCCCGGGGATAAAACCCGGCGCAGGGAAAATTAAAACTGCCCAGGACCGGATACCTGCAGATCAATCGGCGGTATTGACCTACAATCCGATATACCGCGCATAGAGCGAACGGGCCGCGGCCTCATCCTTTGTGCCCTTGATAATCGCCCGCCCGTCCCGGAATATCGAGATCTCTTCTGTGCCCGATTTGAAGGTAAGCATGTACCGGGTGGACCTCACATCGCCGAGCCGGGAGAGCCGGCTCTCCAGTTCTTCAAGAGATATTTCCATCGCGGCTGCAGGGGTGATCTGGATTGCATCTCTCCCGCAGAGCGAGGTTACCATCTCCCGGGAGACCGCATTGAGGAAATCCAGCTGCCCTTTCCCGCAGCACGGGCAATCGGCCCGTCTCCCGACCTCCATCCGGTCGAACGTCTGCCGCCATGCATCGACATGGATCAGGTACGCGGTTTCATCCCCGGCTTCGAACCGGCCGGTGAGGATCTGGAATGCGAGGGTGCACTCGAGGGATGCAATGAGGGTGGGGATCGTGTTGAGGACGCCTGCGATATCGCAGGTCTGCAACAGGCCAGGTCCGGGAAGCGACGGCACAAGGCACCGGAAACAGGGGGTCCGGCCCGGCACGATGGGCATCACCATGCCGCCGGTCCCGACCGCCCCGGCATAGACCCAGGGGATCCGGTGCTTGACGCAGACGTCGTTTATGAGAAACCGGGTCTGAAGGTTGTCGGTGCCGTCCAGTATGATGTCCGCGCCGGCGAGGAGGTTTTCGGCATTCAAAACATTCAGGTCGTTTGTCCGTGCCTCGACCTCAACGGAAGAATTGATCGTGTGCAGGATCTCGGCAGCAGCGACGGCTTTTGGGCGGTCCACGTCTTCTTCGCTGTACAGGATCTGGCGCTGCAGGTTGTGCAGTTCCACCAGGTCGCGGTCGATCAAGACGACATGCCCGACCCCTGCCCGCACGAGTGTATTTGCCACAGAACTCCCCATGGCCCCAAGACCGACGATAACGGCCTGGCTCTCGCCAAGCCTGCGCTGCCCGTCTGTCCCTATCTCGGCGAGGATGCTCTGGCGGCAGTAGCGATCCCGGGCTTTCCCGGGTGAAGCAGTCAGTGTCCCGGTATCGTTTTCTTTCGGCGGTATCATCCGGTCATCTCCTTTGTCCCGCGTTTTAAAAGTCCCCGGCAATGGTTTTCACGGTATCCACGAGCAGGTCCGCATCTTCGATCGTATTGTAGCAGTGCAGGCTCGCCCGGACAGTCCCGTCCGGAAGGTTCAGGAGATCCATGAGGGGCATGCAACAGTGGTGGCCTGACCTCACCATAATGTCTGCCTCCCCGTCAAGCATGATGGCCACATCATGGGGGTTGAGTCCCTTAATTACAAACGAGATGACACCGATCCGGTTTCCCTCCGATCCGGGGCCGAAGACCTGCACGTTCCCGATACCGGAAAGCCCGTCGATAATGCGCCGGGTGATCTGCTGCTCGTGGTGCCGGATATCCTCCATGCCAAGGGCTTCCAGGTACCCGATGGCACGGCCAAGGCCGATGGCTCCTGCGATGTTCGGGGTACCTGCCTCGTACCGTTCGTACCCTTCCGCAAGGGTATATCCCGCAGCCGTGACCCGATCCACGATCCCCCCTCCGAGAATCAGGGGTTCCAGGCAGGGTTCCTTCAGGTAAAGGACCCCGGTGCCGGTGGGCCCAAGCATCTTGTGCCCGGAGAAACAGAGAAAGTCACAGCCTAACTGCGTGACATTCACCGGGATGTGGGGGACTGACTGGGACCCGTCAACGAGAAGAAGCGCCCCGTAATCATGGCAGATTTTCGCAAACTCTCCTATGGGCACAACGTTACCGAGCACGTTGGAAGCCTGCGTGATGGCAACGAGCCGGGTCTTTTTCGTGATAATGGCTTCAAGGTCAGCCGGATCGAGCGTGCCATCCTGTGCCGGGGTGATCAGCTGAAGATCGATCCCCTGCCGGTCGCGGAGGCGCATCCAGGGGAGGAGATTGCTGTGGTGCTCAAGGAGGGTGGTGACAACCTGGTCGCCTTTCTGCCACGGGAGGCCTGATGCCACCATGTTGATGGCCTCGGTGGAGTTCCGGGTAAAGACCAGATCGCCTTCGTCTGCGTGAATGAATTTTTTGACCTTCTGGTGGGCATCCTGGTACTTCTGGGAGGCCTGCTGAGCGAGCCGGTGGACACCCCGACCGGAATTTGCCCGGCAGGTGTGCTCGTACTCAAGCATTGCCTCAAGGACCGGCTCCGGAGAGAGGCTGGTCGCTGCACTGTCAAGGTAACAGACGCTTGCAAGGAGCGGGAAATCCGCCCGTATACTTTCGGGAATCATGGAACCCCGCGAGCGCGATCCTCACCGGGAATCATGCAGGGGAGCCCTTTTATCCGGGGCGGGGCGGATCCCTGCCCGGGGATATGCATGACATCTCCTAGTTTTCCCGTTTCAGGTATCGCTGTCATAGAATGTACCCGCTGTTCCTTTTATTCCCTTATGGAGAATTTTCAGGCATCCTCCGGGTTTATCCTTCGGACGGACCCGTTACCGTTCATGGGGTGTATTTTGCCTGATGGTGTACTGGTAGAAGTATATGAGTTCACAATTGTTAATGTTTTGCTGCGCAGCCAGGATCTCCACCGACGGGTGCAGGTTTGTTTGTTTCAGGAAAAGAACAGGTATGTGGTTTTAAAAATCTGTTCGGAAAAAAAGTATCATACCAGTGGGGCTGATGACCCCCCTGGCATTATAATGGAGGTGTGTGGTTGCATGTTACATGAGGCTTTGTTTTTGTCCGGCAGAGGTCAACCATAACGGGTGAGATGAAACCCGTAACAGGTCTGCCGGGATTTGTACGAGGACGTGAACTTAAGGGGATTTTCACGGACACATACCAAGGACAGCCATCATTCCGCGTGGTGCGCGGATTGCTGTCACAGGTGGGTCTCGTTCTGTTGGCCCCATGGGCCGACAATACTGCCCGGAGCTCCGGATACCGCCTGACCATGCCACCGGCCTTCCCGGCAGGATGCCAGGAGAGGCGCGGGCCGTAGTACCGGGTGCATCCGGTCCGACGAAGAGTCCAGCGATATTCGCGTGGTGTGTGTTCATGGCTGTTTTCCTGTTCACTTTGTGAACACGAAGTATGGGGCAGGCAGGGTAATATACCCTGATTTTGCGTCAGGTTTTGCCGCCATATTCTTATCTTCCATTAAAATAAGGGTATCATTCTAAGGGAAAAATGTGCCAAAACCCGGGCAGGCAGAAAACCAAGGTATATAATCTCCAAACAATTAACAATTGTGAAGTACCGGGATCCTGCCCGGTTATGTGGAAGCAGATCAGGACGTGCAGAGGAAGACTATGACGAAGATTTACGACAATATCCTTGCAACCATCGGCAACACCCCGCTCGTGCGGCTGAACCGTGTCGCCCCGAAAACCGGCGCAACGGTGCTTGCCAAGGTTGAGTCCTTCAACCCCATGGGGAGTGTCAAGGACCGGATCGCGGTTGCGATGATCGATGCGGCAGAAGAGGCCGGCCTCATCCGGCCGGACACGATCATCCTCGAACCTACCAGTGGGAACACCGGGATAGGCCTCGCGATGGTAGCGGCGGCCCGGGGATACAAAATCACGCTCGTTATGCCGGAGACAATGAGCATCGAGCGGAGGAAACTCCTCAAGGCTTTCGGCGCCGACCTCGTTCTTACCCCGGGAAAGGAGGGGATGAAGGGCGCGGTAGGAAAAGCTGAGGCGCTTCTTGCGGAAAATCCCAAATACTTCTATATCCCCCAGCAGTTCCGGAATCCGGCCAACCCTGCCATTCATAAGAAGACCACCGCGGAGGAGATCTGGCGGGACACGGACGGCAAGGTTGATGCGATTGTCGCTGGTGTAGGTACGGGCGGCACCATCACGGGAATCGCCGAGCTGATAAAACCCCGCAGGCCGTCGTTTAAGGTCATCGCGGTCGAACCCGATGCCTCACCGGTATTGTCCGGCGGGCAGCCCGGGCCGCACAAACTCCAGGGTCTGGCACCCGGGTTCATCCCCGATGTCCTCAGGCGGGATCTTCTCGACGAGGTGATCCGGGTGACCTACGAGGATGCCATTGCCATTGCACGGCGCATGGCAAAAGAGGAAGGCATCCTGATCGGCATCTCGGGTGGGGCAGCGACCTGGGCGGCACTCCAGGTGGCGGCACGCAAAGAGTACACGGGTAAGACGATCGTCGTCCTCCTGCCGGATACCGGGGAACGGTACCCGAGCACGGAACTCTTCGAAGCATAACCGGAGAGGAACATGGTTTTCGACCACCTCAGGGAAGATATACGGGCAATCTTTTCAAAAGACCCCGCCGCACGCTCCACCCTCGAGGTTATCTTCTGTTACCCCGGGCTCCATGCACTCTGGTTCCATCGCAGGGCCCACTGGCTCTGGGTGCACAACCTGAAGTTCTGGGCCCGGTTTGTCTCCCACATCGGCAGGTTCCTCACCGGGGTTGAGATCCATCCCGGGGCCGTGATCGGCCGGCGGGTGGTCATCGATCATGGTATGGGGATCGTTATCGGTGAGACTGCCGAGGTCGGCGACGACGTCCTGATCTACATGGGCGTGGTGCTGGGCGGCACGGCGCTTGAAAATGTCAAGCGCCACCCGACCGTAGAGGATGGAGTCGTCCTCGGGTCCGGGGCCATCGTCCTTGGCCCCATCCGGGTCGGGAAGGGCGCAAAAGTCGGGGCCGGGTCGGTCGTGGTCCGGTCCGTCCCGCCCGGTGCAACCGTGGTCGGGGTCCCGGCCAGGATCGCCGGGCTGGACCAGGGCATGGAAACCGAGATCAACGGAGAGATCATGCCCGATCCGGTGCTCCGCGTGGCAAGCCGGCTGCTGGAGCGGCAGGACCAGTTTGAGGAACGGCTTCGTCTCATCGAGCAGACGCAGCCAGGCCCGGTCCCGGCTGCCGCCCGGCAGGAGATCGTCTGCGAGAACCAGATCCGCGATGCGCTCAGGGAAGTGATCGATCCTGAAGTGGGTCTCGATATCGTCGACCTCGGGCTGATTAAAGAGGTCCGGGTGAAGGGCACCGGTGTGGAGATCGACATGGTTCTTACCTGTAAGGCCTGCCCTCTCGCCGACTACCTGTCAGAGCAGGTGAAGCGCAAGGCTCTTGGGGTCTCCGGCATTGAGCAGGTGACCGTCAATGTGCTGGATGAACCGTGGAACTGGAAGCAGTTCTCACAAGAGCACGGAAATCCAAAAGCAGTCTGAACGATGGCCATAACGGTACCTTATTTTTTTTAAAAGCGTCAACGTGATCATCAGAAGAAGACCCGGCCCGGCATCGTAAAACCTCCCGTACATCCAACCCTGACCCCTGTCCGCACGCCCCACCCGTCGCGGGCCGATGCCTTTACCGAATCCGTGATCCGGGAGATGACCCGGCTCGCGCTCGCAAACAACGCGATCAACCTTGCGCAGGGCTTTCCCGATTTTCCCTGCCCGCCGGAACTCAAAGCGGCGGCCTGCGCCGCCCTCAATGAGGATTTCAACCAGTACGCGATCACGTGGGGGGCCCAGGATCTCCGTGCAGCCATCACCTATAAGGTCGAGACTTACAACGGGATCGTGCTCGACCCCGATACCGACATTACGGTCACCTGCGGGTCGACCGAGGCGATGATGGCCTCGATGCTCGCCCTGATCACCCCGGGCGACGAAGTGATCGTGCCCGAACCATTCTACGAGAACTATGGGCCCGATGCGGTCATCTCCGGCGCTGTCCCGCGCTATGTCCCGCTCGGCGACGGGGAGTCCATCGATGAGGAGGCGTGGAAGGCCGCGTTCACCAAAAAGACCCGGGCCATCATCATCAACTCGCCGAATAACCCGACCGGCAAGGTCTTCTCCCCGGACGAACTCCGGTTCATCGCCGACCTCTGTACCGAACACGATGTGATCGCGATCACCGACGAGATCTACGAGCACATCCTCTACAACGGGCATCAGCACATCTCGATCGGGTCGCTTTCCGGCATGGAGGAGCGCACGGTCATGATCGGCAGCCTCTCGAAGACCTACAGCGTGACCGGCTGGCGGGTGGGCTATGCCCTCGCGGGTGCAGGACTGACGAGTCGTATCCGGAAGATCCATGATTTCCTCACGGTTGGTGCGCCGGCCCCGCTCCAGCACGCGGCGGTCGTTGCCCTCAGCCTGCCCGAGTCCTATTACCGGGCACTTGCCCGGGATTATGACCGCCGGCGGAAGATCCTGTGTGCGGGCCTGAAAAAAGCGGGATTTGACTGCCGGCTTCCGCAGGGTGCGTATTACATCTTCACGGATATTTCCGGTTTTGGGATGACCGATGTGGCATTTGCCCGGCACCTCATTGAGACCGTGGGCGTGGCGGCCGTGCCGGGGAGTTCGTTCTATCACGAGGGCGGGGAGACGAAACTTCCGGTTCACGTTTTCCAAAAAAGTCGAGACGCTCCACGAGGCGTGCCGGAGGCTGGAACAGCTCGGGTGAACGGGAACAATTACCCGTATCGCATTTTTCGGCAGTGGCTCATTTCCCAAAAGAGGACCGGCGGGGGAACCTCCCCGGCTCCCGCAGGAAGCCTCCTGACCGGACTCGCAGGGATCCGCAAAGGAAGACACAAATCCAAATCTATATCAGAAAAAGAAGGCTGAAGATTCTCTATGGAATTACAGGCCGCCCTGAATGGACGGGAACAAAAACTCGTTCTCTTTATCCTCGCGCTCTCCACCTTCATGGCATCTCTCGATTCGACCATCGTGAACATCTCCCTCCCCACGATCGCAGACTCGTTCGGGGTCTCCATGTCCATGGTCTCCTGGGTGGCCATGAGCTACCTGCTCGTCTTAAGCGGCCTCCTCCTCGCGTTTGGGAAGCTCGGCGACATGAAAGGGTTCCGGAAGATCTTCATTGCGGGGTTTGCCGTCTTTACCGTGGGATCGCTCCTCTGCGGCCTCTCATTCAGTATCGAGTCCCTCATCGGCTCGCGGTTCATCCAGGGGATCGGCGCCGCTGCACTCGAAGCGATCGGTCCGGCCATGGTCGCGATCTACCTCCCAAAAGAGATCCGGGGGAAAGCCCTCGGGATTCTTGCAACCGTGATCTCCGTCGGCATTGCCGCCGGCCCGATCATCGGCGGGCTCCTCACCCAGTACGCCAGCTGGCACTGGATCTTCTTTATTAACGTCCCGATCGGGATCTGTGCCGTCCTCCTGGGCATAAAATGCATCCCCGCCGACCGGATACCCGTCAAGACCGGGTCGTTCGATTACCCCGGCGCGATCATCTTCTTCTTTGCCCTTGCAACGCTCCTCTGGCCGGTCGATGAGGGACTCACCCTCGGCTGGACCTCTCCTGCCATACTCGGCAGCTTCGGCATATCGGCTCTCCTGTGGATCCTCTTTGTGCTCCGGGAGACCCGGTGCAAAGATCCGCTCTGCGACTTTGCCCTGTTCCGGAACATCAGTTTCCTTGCAGCGAGCCTTGCCGCCGCGGCCATGATGCTCGCGTTTGCCGGCATCCAGTATCTCCTCCCGTTCTTCTTCGAAGGCGTGATGGGATTCCAGGCGTATGTCGCCGGCCTCCTCCTTGCCATCCCGTCCGTTGCGCTCATGATCCTCGGTCCCATCTCGGGCACCCTTTCCGACCGGATCGGATCAAGGGTGCTTGCGACGGGAGCGGCCGCATTTGCGGCCGTGACGTTCTTCATGATAAGTTTCTTCACGCAAAACACCAGCATCCTCTATATTGCCGCGACGCTGCTCTTCGTCGGCATTGCTCTTGGGATCTTCTTCCCGCCCAACATGAACCAGATCCTCGGCCAGAGCAAAAAAGAAGAGGAGGGCGTCGGTTCGAGCATAATGACGACGATGAAGAATGTCGGGGAGACCCTGGGCATCGCACTGATGGGCACGATCGCCATCTTCACGGTGGTCAGCCGTGAGGGATTTGATCCGAAGACCCCGGTAGCGCAGATCCCGATGGGGATTATCGTGGAGGGCTTCGCCGTCGCATTCGTCGCGGCGGCAGTGGTCGCCGTCATCGCGGTTATCCTCTCGGCGATTGCCCGGGATGCTCCCCGGTAAAAAAGTGCGTTATTCCGGAGGACCGGGCCGGAACTGTGACGATGGCTTCATTGCGCGGAGATAATCGATCTCCTTCCTGCACTGGACAACGACGGTGGGTGCATCCGGCAACGGTTTGCGGGACCGCACTACCTCGATCACAACTGCCCCGTCAGGCCGGATCCCGACAGGATCGTCGGATCACCGGCCGGGTCCGGCTGCGCTGACGGCCCGGGTTTTTTTGTTCCTGCAGCTCCCCGGTTGGAACGGATGTTTCCTGCAATCCGGAAAATGTGTACCACAATTGCAGCTACCATCAGGCAGGCACCGGCAACGATCCCAAGCAGGCTGTTGGTCACCAGCCCGGCGATCAAAAGAACAATTCCGACGAATTCGATCACAAACCGGGAAGAAATACCCACATAATGAATGCTTTTTTTATTAAATAGCGAAAAGAGTTTGCCCTGTTTGCCTGGCACGAATCCATCAGCCGCATTCTCTCACAATCGGAAATACCGGACGAACGGACACGATTTTGTTGTACACTCCACTTAGTCATATTTCTCAAACAGCGCCGGGTTCTGGCACCGTATCCATGAGCGGCCTGCCCCCACCCAAACCCTGATAGCCTTCTGGCACAAGATGCTCCCTTTAACAGGAGACACCAGCCATGCAGTCAGTCATCGTGCAGCCGGGCGACCCGGCGCGGAACTTCTCGTTAAAAGACCAGAACGACAAAACCTTCGACCTCTACGAGCAGGCCAAAAAACGCACCCTCCTCTCGTTCCACCCCCTCGCCTGGACGGAGTTCTGCGCCGCCCAGATGAAGTCGCTTGAGGACAACCTGGACGAATTTGCCCGGCTCAACTGCGTCCCGGTCGGGATCAGCGTGGATTCCCGGCCCTGCAAGCAGGCGTGGGCAAAGAGCATCGGCATCACCCGGACACCCCTCCTCTGCGACTTCTGGCCGCACGGTGCCGTGGCAGAGAGATACGGGCTCTTCCGGGACGAGAACGGGTTCTCGGAGCGGGCGAACGTGATCGTGGACGAACAGCAAAAGGTCGCCTTCGTCAAAGTCTACCCGGTGCACTCGGTGCCGGACATCAAAGAGATCCTGCGGTTCCTGCAGGGGACGACGTAAGGAGAGGGCGGGGCACCGGATCATCCCTTCAGATCACGGCAAGGAGCCGGTTTATCACGAGGACTGCCGTAAGCCAGACCCCAAGCGCCCCAAAAAAACTGGGAACGAGGGGATAGCGCCCGAGAAGGAAATAAAGGGCGAGCAGGAAGAGCAGGGACGGGATGGCAAACCAGAACGCTCCGATGACCAGCTGCCGGCTCGTCGCCTGCCCGGCCTCGGAATACGTAAAGAAGATCGCAAGCGAGGTGATGATCGGGGCCGCCACAAGGATACCCCCGTACTTCGGGCTGACCTGGTCGGCAAGAAGCGTCACCCCGACGATAACACCGCCACCGATGAGAAATTTCAGGAGAAGATAGGTATAATCCATAACTCATACCACCGTTGCTGCGGGGAGGTAATATACCCGGGGGTGATGTACGCCACCCCGGGTATTTCCGGGAGGCCCCCTTTTTAGCTCAGGAGAAGGGACAACCGGATAATGTACCCAAAGAAGTTCAATTATTCTCATTTTTTATCAATAATTTACCCTTCCCCATAATCTGAATATATTTACATATCGTGACAGGTATACCTAGTTAATTTTGTGTGCACCTGCGGGAGATGGTGGAAGATCCATGATCCCCGTTCTCTCTCCTGATGACTGTCCACCTCTACGGGGATCACCGGAACCGGGGAGTGCCCGGCAGTGTGAGGTTTTCTGCCATGATCTCGGTTCTCTACGTTGATGATGAACCCGACCTGCTTGAGATTGGCAAACTCTTCTTAGAGCAGAGCGGACAGTTCAACGTTGATGTAATTTCCTCTGCCCCGGCCGCACTTGAGCTCATGAATACAAAAAACTACTATGCCATCATCTCCGATTACCAGATGCCGGGGATGGACGGCATCGAATTTTTAAAAACGGTCAGAACTTCGGGAAATACCATCCCTTTTATCCTCTTTACCGGGCGGGGTCGTGAAGATATTGTTATCCGGGCCTTAAACGAAGGGGCTGATTATTATCTCCAGAAAGGCGGGGAACCGGTATCGCAGTTCGCCGAGCTGGCACATAAGATCCGGCTGGCTGTCCAGCGGAGATCTTCAGAGGCAAGCGTCCGCGCCCTTGAGCGCCGTGAAGCGGATATTATTAACTTTCTTCCTGATGCAACCTTAGCCATCGACATGGAAGGAACTGTAATCGCATGGAACCTGGCGATGGAGGAGATGACCGGGGTCAAACCATCAAGAATCCTCGGAAAAGGCAATTATGAATATGCCATTGCCTTTTACAACGAACGCCGCCCAATGCTTGTCGACCTTATCATCGCGCCTGATGAGCAGGTCGAGAAAGGCAGGTATCTCTATACCAACCATGACGGAAATGTGCTGACTGCCGAGACCATCATCCAGAAGCCGGACGGAACTTTTGTCCATCTCTGGGGAAAGGCCAGCCGCCTTTTTGATGAGACCGGAAATTTTGCCGGTGCAATCGAGTCTATACGGGATATCACCGGGCAGAAGAAGGTGGAGGGGGCACTGCGCAAGAGCGAGCAGCGGTACCCGGAATGTTGTCGAAGACCAGACAGAGTTCATTTGCCGGTTCAGGCCGGACGGGAGGCTTACATTCGTCAATGCAGCCTACTGTCGTTATTTTGGTCTGGACATGGTATCCTGCCTGGGATCCTCGCATACGGTTGTTATTCCCCCGGATGATCTGCGCTTGATGAAGCACCACCTGTCCACCCTGTCGCCGGAGAACCCGGTTGGAGTTCTTGAGCACCGGATTATCCTGCCGTCCGGGGAATTGCGGTGGCAGCGATGGAGTGATCGTGCGATCTTTGATAACGACGGCCATATTGCCGAATACCAGTCTGTCGGCAGTGATACGACTGAGCGTATGGAGGCCGAATTAAATCTGAAATCCATGAACGAAGAACTGGAAGCTGCCTACGAACAACTGACCGCAACCGAAGAAGAACTGCGGCAGAATTACGATGAACTGGCAAAAAGCCAGCTGGAACTCCGTATGATCGAGGATCGGTACAGAAACATCGTTGAGGACCAGACGGAGTTCATCTGCAGGTTCAGGCCAGACGGCACGCACATTTTTGTTAATGAAGCATACTGCAGGTATTTCGGCGTAACGCGGGAGGAGATTCTCGGGCACCGGTTCCGGCCAAACATCCCTGTCGAAGACCAAGAGCACGTGAAACAGTTCTTTGCAGCCTTAACACCGGACCACTCAACCGAGATCATTGAACATCGCATCATCATGCCGGACGGCTCAATACGGTGGCAGCGGTGGAGCGATCGTGCAATCTTCAATCCTTCCGGAACAGTTACCGAATACCAATCGGTAGGCCGGGACACCACCGAGCTCAAGCAGGCTGATGATGTGAAGAAACGGCTCACCCAGAATCTGAGCCTCCTCAACAGCATCACCCACCATGATATCAACAACCAGCTTGCGGTCGCAGAGGGGTACATGAAGCTGGCAGCGTTCAGGAACCCCGACCCGGCCATCGCGGAGTTCCTCGCCAAGGTCGCATCAGCAATAGTGGCAATAAAGCACCAGATCGAATTTACCCGGACTTACCAGAATCTGGGGGTGAATGCGCCTGCATGGTTCCGGGTCTGCGATGTGATCCGGAGTGTCAAACCCCCGGATATCACACTTGTTTGCACCTGCGATTCCTGCGAGATCTTTGCTGACCCCATGATCATGAAGGTGTTTTTCAACCTGTTCGATAATGCCGTAAAGTACGGGAAGCGGGTGACGACCGTCACGGCCGGGTGCGAACAAGCGGGCGATGAGCTGGTCATCTCGTTTACTGACAACGGCGTTGGTATCCCACCCGATAAAAAGGAGTTGATCTTCGAACGCGGCTTTGGGAAAAACACACGGGCTTGGGCTTTTCCTCTCCCGCGAAATTCTGTCAATCACCGGCATCACTATCCGGGAGAGGGGAGAGCCAGGGGAAGGAGCGCGGTTTGAGATTATTATACCAAGAGGAGCGTACCAGTTCGCTAGTGCGCAATTAAGATCCTGAAAAAGCAAGCAGCAGATACCCGTTTTTCCATCTCCCGGTGCACGTATAGTTAGATCCCGGCAGAGTTGTCCCGCAAAAAGAGCCAAACTGCCCTGTAACCCCAACCCCCAGTTGCCGAAAAATGAACATGTATAAACCACAATAACGTGAAACCACAATGAGAAAGGACAAGTCCGTCCGCACTAAAACTCCCGGTGACTTCCATGCTCATTTCCTCCTGCAAGAAGACCTACAACCACGAGACCCAGCGGGCAGTCCCCCTTGCAGAAACTCTCGCACGCATCGAACCCAAGGTGCCTGCTGCCGGCATCACCCGGGTCGCCGACATCACCGACCTCGACCGGATCGGTATCCCCGTCTTCTCCTGCATCCGGCCGACCGCAGACGACGGGGCAATCACAGTCTACAACGGCAAAGGGGCGACCGTGGAGGAATCGCGGATCTCGGCGATCATGGAAGGCATCGAACGGGTACTCCTCGGAGATCCATGACCGAAAAGTTCAGCTCGACACCTTCGAGATGCTCGACGGGCGCGAACCGGTCGTCAACCCCAAGGACCTCATCCTCCCCGCAGACACCGAACCCGGCCACGTGCTCCCCTGGATCGAGGGATGGGATATCGCAAACGACGAGCGGGTGCTCGTGCCGGCGCAGGCGGTCTTCCACCCGCTCCCGAGAAACTTCCGGCAGATCTTCCGCACCTCCACAAACGGCCTTGCCTCGGGAAACACCCGGGAGGAGGCAATCTTCCACGCCCTTTCGGAAGTGATCGAACGGGACGCATGGTCGCTTGTCGAGGCCACCCGGGACACCGGCCCGGCGGTGACCGGTGTCACCGACCCGGTGCTCGCAGACATGCAGAAGAAGTTTCGTGATGCGCAGGTCGAGGTCACCCTGCGGGATATCACGAGCGACATCGGCATCCCCACCATGGCGGCAGTGGCAGACGACGTGCTCTTGAAAGACCCCACGCTCCTTACCATCGGGATCGGCACCCACACGAGCGCACGGATCGCCGCGATGCGGGCACTCACCGAGGTGGCCCAGAGCCGGCTCACCCAGATCCACGGCGCCCGCGAGGACACGACGACCGCCGGGCTCAGGAAAAAGATGGGCTACGACCGGGCAAAACGGATCAACGGGTACTGGTTTAAGGACAACGGGACGGTGGACTACGGCACCCTCAGGTCATTTGACAGCGACGATTTCGCAAAGGACATCCGGTTTGCGATTGAGGCCCTGAAAAAACAGGGCCTTTCACGGGTGATCGTCGTCGACCTGACCCGGGAGGAGATCGGCGTGCCGGTCGTGAGGGTGATCGTCCCGGGCCTCGAAGTCTACGCGATGGATCCGGAGCGGCGGGGAGACAGGGTGAAGCATGCCAAAAATCATCGTCTTTCTCGGGCCAAGCCTTGATCTCCCGGCAGCGGAGAAGATCCTCAAAGCAGAGTACCGGCCGCCTGCAAAGCGGGGCGACATCCTTGCTGCGGTTGCTGACGGCGCTGATATCATCGGCCTCATCGACGGGGTTTTCCACCAGGACTGCGCCGTCGCCCACCGGGAGATCCTCGCCGCAGTAAAAAAAGGCGTAAAAATGGTCGGCGCGTCCAGCATGGGAGCGCTCCGGGCCGCCGAGATGGACACGCTCGGGATGACCGGCGTCGGGAAGATCTACCGGATGTACAAGGATGGCACGCTCGTCTCTGATGACGAAGTGGCGCTCGTCTTTGACCCGGTCTCGGGCTATTCGCTCTCAGAGCCGCTCATCAACATCCGGTGCACGCTCAAAAAAGCCGAGGAGGCCGAAGTCATCACCCCGGCGGCACACAGGGCACTTCTTGCCGCCGCCCACGCGGTCTTCTACCCGCAGCGAACCTACGCGAAAATTGTCGCCGTCGCGGGCAACGCCATTTCCCCGGCGACAAAAGAGCGGTTCCTTGCCTTTGCCGCCACCTCCCCGGCAGACCAGAAACGGGAGGATGCGGTAGCAGCGCTGGAGTATATCAGGGATCTGGCGGCAAAAGGTGCGTAACAGAATTTCCACAGGATTGTAGTATGTAACAATGGTTGAGTATAATCGAATTTTTTGTATTTTATTTAAAAAGTTACTCCATCTTCCGCCACACGTACGCGAACCGCTGGAACGCGGTGACATGGCCTAAAACCCCGAAGAGGAGGAGGAGCCAGCCGAGCAGGTTCAGCCCGTAAATGGTCATGGGGAAGAGGATAAAGATAATCCCGACTGCCATGATCAGCACGAGCCGGTCGGCCCGGCCGAGCACCCCGGCATAGACCCGTCCCACGCCGACGGCCTGTGCCTGCGTGCCCAGGTACGAGGACATCAGGACACCGGTGAGCGCGAGCACCCCGACCGGCCAGGGCACAAGGCCGCTCGCGAAGATACCGGTGATGATGAAGATATCCGCGTACCGGTCGACCGCGTGGTCGAGGAAGTCACCCCGCAGGCTCTGGTTCTTCATCTCCCGGGCAACGGCGCCGTCCATCGCGTCGCAGAATGCGTTTACGGCAACCGCAAGGACGGCCCAGATCTCCAGCCGGAAAAAGAAGAGGAGGCCGGCCACGGCCGATGCGACAAGGGCGGCGATGGTCAGGACGTTCGGCGTGATCCGGCACCGGATGGCAAACCGCACGAGCGGGTCGAAGTAGACCTTCACGTGCGGGCGGAACTGGTCAAGCGTCATGATGACACCCCCACAAATGCCGACCAGTCGAGCGTCCCGAACGAGGCAGGGATCTCGCCCCGGTAAAACTGTTCGATCGCATCTGCGCAGGCAGCAGGGCTTTTGCCGGTCGTGTCCAGTTCAAAAATCTCGTCGGGCTCGTACTCTTCCACCGTCTCGATCAGGCAGACATCGAGGGCCTCGGCGTCCCGGTTCTCCCCGGTCTTTTCCTCTGAATACCCGCGGGCCTTAAGACGGATCGCCAGTTCGTCGGGCCGCAGGCGCATCACCACGATCCGGTCGCATGGCAGCAGGTGGGCAAAGTGCCCCTCGACAAAGCCGTCAAAGGGCACGAATTCGTCTGCCATCCGGTCGGTATCGATGAGCTGCGTGTCCCGCACGGGATCTTTTCCCTGGACGTAGGGCTGCACGATATCCATGATGTGGACCACCCGGTACCCCGGCGGGTCAGTTCGTCGGCCACGGTCGATTTCCCGGTCCCCGGCGTCCCGGTGATACCGCACATCATAGGGCGTTTAACTCCCGGATAAACAACTCATTCTCCCAGTCTTCTCCGACACTCACCCGGATATAATGATCCGCAAGTCCTGTAAAGCTTCTGCACGAGCGCACGAGCACGCCCCGGGCGGCAAGTTTCTCCACGATCTCGTCGCCGGTATGCGGCGCCACGTTTACCATCACGAAGTTGGCATCAGAGGGGAGCACCGGGAACTTCAAGCCGGATACAAAACGTTTCCGCCAGACCTGCACCTGTGCGATATACCGGGCGGCATGCTCCTTATCCGAAAGCGCCGCTGCCGCTGCCGCTGCCGAGACCGAGTTCACCGTAAACGGCGTACCTGCCCGCAGGTAGAACTCCCGGAGCCAGGCCGGGACAAACGCGTACCCGATCCGAAGGCCTGCAAGCGAGTGCACCTTTGAGAACGTCCTGCCGATCACGAGGTTCTCGTACTTCTTTGTCAGGGGCAGGTAATCGATGCCCGAGAACTCGACATACGCGTTGTCGAGGAAGAGGATCCCCTTGATCTCATCGAGCACCCGCTGCACATCGTCGACAGAAGTCGCGTTGCCGGTCGGGTTGTTCGGGGTGCAGAGAACAACGATCTTCGCGTCCTTTCCGGCCCGGACAAGCGCATCGGTATCGACCGAGAAATCCGCCCGACGCGGCACGGTGACAACCCGCGCCCCCTGTGCCTGTGCCGCAAGCCCGTAGAACGAGAAGGTGGGCGCCGATATCGCCACCGTCTCCCCGGGATCGACAAGTGTCCGGATAAGGGTATCGATCACCCCGTCCATCCCGACGCCGGTCACAAAGGTGTAGTCCCCGTAATACGCACGGAGAGCCGACACCAGCACATCCACCCGCTCGTCGGGTACCGGTTCGCGGCAAGGACCGCTGCTTGCGCTGCCGTTACCGCTGCCGGTGACGGGGCTTCGGGGTTCTCGTTACTGGCAAGCCGGGCGACACGCACGTCGCCCGCACCGTGTGCACTACGTCCCGCCTTTTTTGCGAAAACATACCCGCCCTGCCTATAGCATGACCTTACCAAGCGCTCCATCGATCACCTTCACCGCACGGTCGATTTCGGCGTCCGAGATCACGAGCGGCGGGACGAGCCGCAGGTTCCCGTCCGCCGCACAGTTCACGAGCACGCCTTCCTCCGCGCACTCCTGTCTGCACGTCAGGGCATTTCTCCCCGACCGAGATCCCGATCATCAGTCCCCGGACCGGGGGTGGTAACGGGCGAGCCCGGTACGGAACCGCTCCCCCTTGCGGGCGATGTCCGGCAGGATCTGCTCCAGAACGCCGATCGTGGCAAGGCCTGCCGCACAGGCAAGCGGCCCGCCGGCAAACGTGCTGCCGTGCTCGCCTTTCGTGAACTCCAGCCCCTCGCGGGCGACAAGCGCCCCCATCGGAAAACCGCTTGCGATACCCTTTGCAAGCGTCACGATATCGGGCTCGACCTTCGTGTGCTGGATGGCGAGCCACTTGCCAGTTCGGCCCATACCCGGTCTGGACCTCGTCGACTATCATGAACGTTCCCGTCTTGTCGCAGACCTCCCGTATCCCTTCAAGGAAACTGTCTTTGGGGATGATGACACCGGCTTCTCCCTGGATAGGTTCGACGATCACTGCGGCAGTGTCGCCGTCAACGGCCTTTTTGAGGGCATCGAGGTTCCCGTACTCCACGAAGGTGGTCGGGAGACCGAGGGGCTCGAAGGGCTCCCGGGCAGCCGGCTTGTGGGTCACGGCAAGCGACCCGATCGTCCTGCCGTGGAACCCGTGGGTGAACGCCACAAACTTCCGCTTTTTTGTCCTGACCCTGGCGAGTTTGAGGGCACCGTCGCTTGCCTCGGCTCCCGAGTTTGAGAAGAAGGCCTTTTTGAGGCCGGTGATCTCTACGATCTTTTTTGCGAACTCGCCCTGGTGGGGGGTATAGTAGAGGTTAGAGCAGTGAATAAGCTCGTGCGCCTGGTCGCAGATCGCTTTTACCACTGCCGGGTGGCAGTGCCCGGTGCTGCAGACGGCAATGCCGGCCACGCAGTCGATGTATTCCTTTCCGGTGCCATCCCAGACTTTTGCGCCTTTTCCGCGGACAATCGCCATGTTCCGCGAGAAGGCAGGCATATAGTACTGGTCGTCAAGCGCTTTGTACTGGCTTGTAATATCGGTATTTTTCATGGGTATCACATGGGTTCTTATAATTTCGGAGTTTTCCTGTCTGTTTTTTAGGGGAATATGGGCATGTATTCCCGACTGCCCCCGGCATCCCGGATTTTTTTAGGGATAACGGGGTTATTCGTACTCGATCGTCGCCGGTGGTTTCGGGGTGATATCGTAGACCACGCGGGCGACGCTCGGGATTTCAGCGGTGATCCTCGCACCGATTCTCGTGAGATCGGCAAACGGGATGTCGAGGGGATCGGCGGTCATACCGTCCCGGGAGTTCACGGCCCGGATCGCGACAATCCACCCATGGATCCGGTTGTCCCCTTTCACCCCGGTCCCAAGACCGATGAGGGCGGCAAAGCACTGCCACGGGTGATACTGCTCAACGATCTCGGACTCGGCGATCCAGTTCGCCTCCCGGATGACTGCGGCCTTTTCCCGGGTAACCTCCCCGAGGATGCGGACGGCAAGGCCCGGCCCGGGAAACGGCATCCGGTGCTGGATCTCCTTGGGCAGGCCGAGTGCTCCCGCGACCTCCCGCACCTCATCCTTGTAGAGGTCGCGGATCGGTTCGATCACTTTCGTGAACGCCGTCTCAAGGGGCATACCGCCGACGTTGTGATGGCTTTTTATGCCCCCTTCGCTCTCGATCCGGTCCGGGTAGATCGTGCCCTGCAGCAGGCATTTTGCCCCCGACTTCTTTGCCTCCCGCTCGAAGACGCGGATAAAGCGTTCGCCGATCGCCTTGCGCTTCTTCTCGGGGTCGGTGATCCCGGCGAGCGCCGCAAAGAACTCGTCCCCGGCGTCGATCACCTCGAGCCGGATGTCAGAAAAGACCGTCTTTATCCGTTCGGTCTCGCCCTTGCGCATCAGGCCGGTATCGATGTAGATCGGGATCAGCCGGTCGCCGATCGCCCGGGCGGCAAGCGCGGCGCAGACCGAGCTGTCGACACCGCCAGAGAGCGCCATCACGACCTTGTCGGAGCCGGCGGCCTTTTTGATCTCCTCGATTGCCTGTGGGATAAACTTCTCTGGTTTGACCATGACTGTCGCCTGCCTATTTTGTCCGCTTATTTGCCCGGGCACGCCTCTACAAACCCGAGATAGGAGGGCGAGGGGCGAGTCGGCCGTGACCTGAACTCGGGATGGAACTGCGTGGCAAAGAAGAACGGGTGATCGGGGAGTTCGAGACACTCCATCCGGTTCCGGTTTGTCGCCGAAAAGACCAGCCCCTCTTTTTCCAGTTTCTCGATATACCGGGGGTTTACCTCGTACCGGTGCCGGTGGCGTTCGACGATCTGTTTCTGCCCGTAGAGTTTCATCGCAAGGGTGCCGTCCCGGATATCGGAGGTGTAGTCCCCGAGGCGCATCGTGCCGCCCAGTTCGGTCACGCTCTCCTGCTCGGGGAGGAGCGCGATCACGTGCGAGCCCTCCCCGAACTCCTCGCTTGTGGCATCGTCTATCCCGCACTTGTGCCGGGCAAATTCGATGGTCGCAAGCTGGAACCCGAGGCAGAGACCCAGGAACGGGATGTTGTTCTCCCGGGCAAACTGTATCGCCTCGATCTTGCCCTCGATGCCCCGTTTCCCAAAGCCACCCGGGATGAGAATGCCATCATAGTCCTTGAGCTGGTTGCGCTCGTACCGCTCCGCATCCAGCCATGCAATCTTCACCTCGGTCGAGAGCGA
Organism: uncultured Methanoregulaceae archaeon; assembly: GCA_963790005.1. GTDB lineage: Archaea > Halobacteriota > Methanomicrobia > Methanomicrobiales > Methanospirillaceae > Methanoregula. Next base: position 100,683 of record CAWBMY010000013.1, on the reverse strand, counting down.
CCGGCCGGCATGCTTGAGCGCTTCCTTGATGCTGATATAGACGTCCTCGATGCCGTACTTGCTCACGATCGCAACCGTCACCCGGTTCGTGTATTCCTTGGTGACCAGACGGTACCATGAGGGGTCGGTCTCTTTCTTCTCCAGGGCGAGGATGGATGAGAGGACGTCCGCGATCCCCTCCTTTTCCATCTCCATGGGAACCTCGTAGGTATCGGCCGCGGTGGCAGCCGAGATGACCGCACTGATGGGGAGATCGCAGAACGCCGAGATCTTGCGCTTGGTATTGGCACCGACCACCCGTTCACTCCTGCAGACGATGATATCTGCATGGAGCCCGAGTTCCCGGAGGGCTTTAACCGAGTGCTGGGTGGGTTTTGTCTTTAAGTCTCCCATCGCGTCCTCGGGAACGAGCGTGACATGGATCAGGACGTAGTCGTGCGCGGGAAGTTCGCCCCGCATCTGCCGGACTGCTTCTAAGAACGGCATGCTCTCGATATCGCCGACCGTCCCGCCCACCTCGACGAGGCACACCTCTGCCTTCGTGCCGTCGGGGAACTCCTCTTCGGCCGCCTGCTGGATGCAGGCCTTGATCTGGTCGGTGATGTGGGGGATGATCTGGACGGTCTCTCCCAGGAAATCGCCCCGGCGTTCCTTGTCGATGACCGTGCGGTACACTTTGCCGGTCGTGATGTTATGCGAGGCCGTCAGCTCGATATCGAGGAAACGCTCGTAGTTACCGAGATCGAGATCGACTTCGCTCCCGTCCTTGAGGACAAAGACCTCGCCATGCTGGGCAGGGTTCATCGTCCCGGCGTCGATATTCAGGTACGGGTCGATTTTTACGGCCGTCACCCGGTACCCCGGTTTTTCAGGATACGTCCGACTGAGGCGGCCGTGATCCCTTTTCCCAGGCCGCTCATAACACCACCGGTGACAAAAATGTACTTCACGTGATCTCCCCGAATGCATACCATTTGAGCCGCATTCCCTATTATTATTATCTTATCGACGGGATAGAACGGCGAGGCCGGATCCTGACGCGGGAGTTTCGCCGGATATCCTGTACCAGAAGTGAAAACGACGGACTTTATAATACTCAGGAGGTATATTCACCGGCATGCACACCAGGTACCTGGTACCGTTTCTGGAGATGTGCGCCATCGTTGCCGGGATTGCGATTCTTATCATTCTTGCAGCAACCGGATTCTCGGCCACGCTCCCGACCGGGTATGCGGATGCGCTGGTCCGGCAGAATATTCTTAATTCATCCCTTTTCTCGATCGCCTGGCTCGCCATCGGGGCATTCTGCGGGTCGATCATTCTCTATCTCTGGTTCTTCCGGTGAATGTCACATCGGGCAACCCGGGCAAAGATCCCGGCTCACCAAAGCAAGATTGATGTCAGGACAGCACCCATATAACGGGTATGAAACGAGGGCAGATTCTTGGTATTCTGGCACTTCTTCTGGTGTGTGCCATAACGATCATTCCCGCCATGGCCGCGAACGAGACCACCCCCACGGATGCTGCCACGGGATACTACAATGCGGCAGTGCAGTTAACGGGAGCCGGGGACTATTCAGGCGCGATTGCACTCTACGACAAGGCACTCGGATCGAATACGACCATGATCCGGACCATCCGATGCACTCCTCTACACGTACCAGGGCAAGTCCTATGCACAGATCCAGCTGGGTAATTATTCTGATGCGATAACGACCATCGATGCCGGGCTCGCGGAGTACCCCAACGACGACATGCTCTGGAACAACAAGGGGTATGCCCAGTACAGCCTCGGGAAGTACTCGGACGCGGTGACCTCGTATGACCAGGCGCTTGCCAGTAACGGGAACTACACCGGCGCCATGATCAACAAGGGAGATGCACTGGTGAAACTCGGGAACTACCAGGATGCCATAACGACATACAAAGCAGCACTTGCGAGCGACCCCGGCAACAATGCGACGGCCACCAGGCTTGCTGCTGCAGAGAAAGCCGCGGCTTCTGCCCCGCCGGTTACCCTGATCGTTCTCGCTCTCGTGGTGGTTATTGTTGCAGCAGGTGTCGCATATTATGTCACGAGAAAGGCACCCGCCGCGGAAGAACCGGATAAAAAAGCAGGCAAGAAGAAAAATAAAAAGTGAGTAAAAACTTTTTCTTTTTATATTATTTGCATGCCGTCACGGCAAACGAGGCTGTGGTCCGGGAGAGCATCGTCTTATCGGCATTATCGATCCTGTACCTCTCCCTCGCAGAACGCGACCCGCCGCCCTTTCCGGATCACCCGGCCCTCAGCGAGAATCACGCCATCCCGCACACCCTTGATAAAACTCGTGGACTCTGATATGGTCGCTATCCCTTCGGTTGGTTCCAGCATCGGGTAGAGTGCAAGAGCCATCGCCTCATCGGCAAGCGCCACGAGCATCCCTCCCTGCAGCCAGCCGACACCGTTGTGCATATCGGGCCGGACTGCCATTTTCAGCGTGGCCCTGCCTTCCTCCGCACAGACGACCTCGATCCCCGTCAGGCAGAAGAAGGGATTTGCATACTTCCCGTCTTTTTTTATATTATCCAGATAGGTCATGGTACTCAGGGGGAGATGTCTGGAATGCAAGGAAATTAAGGTTGTCGTGATGGAGGAGAGGGGGACCCTCCTGAACATATATGAGATCCAAAACCGTAAACGGTGAACCGGTGATATCCGAAATGCCCCTTACCGCAGATGAATTCAACAAAGGCACAGAAGGGATAAATGAGATCGTGGCCCTGCTCATGGCACATCCCGACACCGCGTACTCCCTCCACGAGATCGAGGAGGCGCTCATCGGGCCCGGGATGAACCGCACAAAGCATCTAGACGTGTTCATCGCCAACCTGACGCTGCTAGCCCCGCTCCTCTTTACGGAAAAGAAGATCGGGCACCGGGTGATCGACGGTGTCCCGTACTTCCGGTGGCAGGGATAAGGCAGCCGGCCCTCCGCTTTTTTACCTGCGTAACCCCTCCTCTTCGACGCACCCTTTCCTTAAATACCGGCATGTCTGAAGTAGAGTGTATGGAAGATCCGGAACTCAAAAGCATGCTCGCCGACCTGATCTGGCTTGACGCGCTGATCGCAACCGAACTTATCCAGGTGACCGAGAACACCTCTGCCATCCTGCGCAAATCCCCACCTCCGGAGACCTGCCTGAAGGATCATCAGGCAGCTCCGGGCAACCGCGCTTGCTATCGCGGAGAAATACTATAAAGACACGGCACTCGCCCGGCACCTGGGCAAACACCAGTAATATTATTGACGATCTCCACCCAACGGTACTGGATTAAACCGCTGCCGTGCCGGTGATTTTTGGACCGGCAGAAAAAAGAATGCCTGAATAATGTACTGCCTGCCATGTCCCCTTCCCCCACGATAAAATACAGCCTGGTTATCCCCGCTTACAACGAGGAAAAGCGGATACCTGACCTTTTTGGGTCCATCACGCAGTTCGACGGGGAGCTTATCGTTGTCTGCGATGGGAATGACGGTACGGCAGATGTTGTTGACGCGATAGCAAAAAACCGCCCCGATATCTTCATCCGCTGCCTGCGTTTTTCCACCCGGCTCGGGAAAGGCGGGGGCGTGATTGCAGGACTTGCCGCAGCCCGGGCACCGCTCGTGGGGTACGTGGATGCCGACGGTTCTACAGGCATCGAAGAGATCTGCCGGCTCTTCAATCATCTCTCCTCTTCAGATGTGGTCATCGGTTCCCGGTGGGGTGCCGGGTTCGCAGCAGGAGATTCGGCAGGGATGGCTGCGCCGGCTGGAGAGCCGGGGCTTCAACCTGATTATCCGGCTTCTGTTCGGCCTCTCCTTCCATGATACGCAGTGCGGGGCAAAAGTTTTTAAAAAATCCGCGGTCGATGCTGTACTACCCCGGCTTATTGCACGGGGTTTTGAGTTCGACGTCGAACTGATCTGGAGGCTGAAACGGGCCGGGTACCGGATTGAGGAGATACCTATCGCATGGCAGAACAAGGGGGATTCCCGGGTCAGAAATGAGGATGTGATACGGATGCTTGCCGGTCTTCTCCGGATCCGGCTCCATCCAGGCACGCCATGATACCGGCAACCGCAGATAGCCAGGATAAAGATGCATTCAGGCTGTATGCCGAGGGAAAATACCAGGAATCGCTTGCCCTGTGCAACCGGTCTGCTCGAAACGACCCGGGACCCAGCGCTCGAAATCCTTGCAGCCACCAACCTGTTCTCCCTTGGAAAACTGGAGGAGGCCGAGGTATATTTCCGGGATCTCGCCCGGAAAATGCCGGAGTCGTCCCATGTCCACAGTTATCTTGCAAAAGTGCTCGAACAGCGTGGCGACGAGGGGGCAATTGCAGAGTACGCGTCGGCGGTCAGGCTTGATCCCGATAACCAGGATGCCCTGCGCAGTTATGCGGCAAGCCTGCTCCGAGGAAACGATTGCCGGGGGGCTCTCCCGGTTTTAAAACGGCTCTACGCGCTCGGGAAACGACCTGACGACTGCCGGAACCTGGCCGCGGCCCTCACCCGGACCGGGCGGGCAGAGGAAGCCTGTGACCTGTACCAGTCTCCCGTGGCCGGGCACACAAAAAGCCCGGAATACATCGAAGCGCTCTGTGCAGCAGGGAGGTACCGTGAAGCGGCGGACGAGGCATGGGGGCTCTGCGATGAATCACACGATCCGGCCATCATCCGGCTCTACCTTGCCGCACGGGCCGGAGCAGATGCTGCCACCGCTTCCGAGGCCTACGCATCGTCTCTCAAAGAGGTTCCCGACCCCGGCATCTTTCTCGATTATACACTCCTGTTGCAGGGGAAAGGGGAATATCTTCGGGGGCTTGCCACCGTAAAAAAACTGATCGCGCTCGATAATAAACCACAGCACCAGCTCATCGCGTGCGAACTCTCTGCGGCGCTGGGCGATCATGCAAACGCCCTTCTGGCATACGAGAGCCTGATCCGCAAGGAACTGGATGAACCATGCCCGGCAGAGACGCTCAGGCAGATCCTAACGTCTTACCGGGGATACATCATGTCACAGTTCCCATCGGACGAGGCCCGCACACGGTTTCTTTCGCTTGTCCCGGGCGACTCAAACGTGGTCTCTCTTACAGAGACCGCAGAACTGTACCGGGAATTGGGGGATCCCGGCGAGGCCCGGTCCTGGTATTACCGGGCATACCGCGCCGATTACATAAACGGCGGGTTGCCGTACGCAGAGTTCCTTGCCTCGCAGGGGGACGAACGCGAATCCGAGAAGGTGTTGCTCTATATTCTTGCAAATGTCAGGAAACTGGCCGATCTCTGCCGGGTTGCAGTAGCCGTGACAAAAAATGAGGGGACACTCCACCGAATGAGACGGTTCACAGGAGAACTGATCCGGCGCCTTGAAGAGCGGAGGGATATGCTGGGATCAGAGGCACGGGAGTGCCTTGCCGCGGCGTACCGGAACGCAGGCCGCCGATGCGCTGTCCCGGGAGGACTATGCGGCCTGCATGCACGACTGTCTCTGCGGCATTGATGCATTGCCCGCGTACTCCTGTAACTGCAGTCCGGAGGATTTTCTTGTCCTGGTACAACAGTGCAAACAGCAGATGCTCACTGACTGCCCGGTCGTAAAGGCACGGGCACCCGTCACGGGGAAAAAGGCGGCGTCACTCCGGCCGGTACAGGCCATGGGCGAGATCATGGCGCTCTCGGAGCCCGAACAGAAGATCCTCGTTTTCCTTGCCACCCACAGGAGGGCGAGCGAGACGGACCTGCGCCGGCTGCTGGGCACCCGCAGGGTCGCCGGGATCGTAAACGCCCTGATCCGCAAATCGGCAGCACAGGGGATTATGCTTATTGAAAAAAAAGGTATGAGTGCGGAAGGGGAGGTCTATGAATATTCCGGAACCTGAACAGACAGCCCGGCGCCGGCATCAGAGCCTCAACATCATAAACGCGCTCAGGAGGGGAACCGTACCTGCGGACGGCCTGGAACGGATTGCAGTCGGGCTTGACATGGAAGAGGGCGTTATCGCCCGGCAGCTGGATTACGTAGCGGAAGGAGGGGGAGACCTCAAGTTTATCCGGGGAGATTACGGGAGCGGCAAGACTTTTCTTGTCGCCCGCGCCCTTGAGATCGCCGGCACCAAAAATTTCGTCACTACCCACGTTTTTGTCTCCCCCCAGGCCCCGCTCTCGAAACCAAAAGCGCTCTACCAGCAGATCTGTGCGAATCTCAAAACGAACGAGACAGAGCACGCGCTCAAGACTATCGTGGACAACTGGCTCTTTGCAATCGAAGAGCGGCTGATCGCAGCGGGCAGCGGCAGCGTGGAGGACGTTCTTCTCGAAGCGGCAACGGAAAATGAGATCGAGACTGCTCTTGCCGGTATCAGCGAAAAGAACAGCGCCCTTGCGGCCGCACTGCGCACGTATTACCGGGCAAACAACGCCGGCAACTTCCCGATTGCCCAGGCAGCCATCGGCTGGATCGCGGGAGAGCCCACGGTCGGGCGCGACTTCAAGCAGGAGGCAGGTATCAAAGGAGAGGTCGACGACGCCACCGCGTTTCTCTTCCTTTCAGGACTTGTCGAGATCCTCCACGGTGCAGGATACCGGGGGCTTGCAATCGCGATCGATGAACTCGAAACCACGCAGGGGCTCCAGCGGAACCAGAGGGAGAGAAGTTTCCAGACGCTCGCCCGGATCATCGATGCACTCGATGGCGGCAGGATGCCGCACTGTTATTTCCTGTTCACCGGCACCCCTGCATTCTTCGACGGGTCGCGGGGTATACGATCGGTAACGCCGCTGTACGACCGGATCAGCGTGGCCGAGACCGGCGCCTACAAAAACCCCCGCCAGCCCCAGATCCACCTTGCCCGGTTCGATACCGGCAAACTCGAACTGGTTGCCCTCAAGGTCGTTGATGTGTATTCGCAGGCGTTCAGGGAAGTCGACCGGGAGAAAGTAACCCACCGGTTCATCCGGGCCATGATCAAAAAGATCACCGGCCGGTTCGGTGGCAGGGTAGACGTGATCCCGCGGATATTCTTAAAAGAGTTTGTCGATGTCCTGGACAAGTGCGAACTCTACGAGGATTACAACCCGGCCGACGGTTATGAGTTCGAAGCCGATCACTTAAAAGGGGAACTCAAGGCAGAAGAAGAGGCGGTTATAGTCGTGGAATTTTAAAAAATTCCCCTGTGATACTGTTTTATCGTTTCAGCTGGAAGGGTACTGGTATGAAAGGGTGGTTCTGTCCGCTGGCAGCAGGTCTGTTCCTCATCCTTATCGCAATACTTCCAGCGGGAGCGCAGACGGTCGTCACCATCAATGCCACCCCCTCCGTGGTGCATATAGGAGACATGGTCACCCTCACCGGCACGGTCTCGGGCATCCAGACAATCGCGGTCTACCTCTTTTTGACCGGCCCGGCTCTGGACTCCCGGGGCGTCACGCTGGAGAACCTCAATATACCGGCCGGACACGGTCTCTTTACCACCGCACCCGTGAATATGAAGGACGGTACCTGGATGTACCCCTGGGACACCTCCATTATTCTCGGGAACATGAACCCGGGGACGTATACGGTCTATGTGGTGACCACCCCGATCGACCGGGAGCGGTTCAGCCACGGGGGTTACGCCTCGACTGACATTACCTTCCTGCCCCCGGAGACAGAGCCCACACCGGTGCCCCTCTCCCCGGGGATAACGATAGCCGCGCTCGGGATCACCATCGTCGCCGGCTCCTGCATGATTCGCCGGCTCAAAAACGCTTAAAGAAAAAATATCCCGGGGAAAACCCGGCCCTGCATTTCAGCAGCCTGAATCGTTCTTCCGGCCGCCCTTCTTTTCCTGCCGCCGCACCCGCACGGACTGTGCGTGGGCAGAAAGACCCTCCGCAGTGGCAAGGGTTTCGATGATGTCCCCGATGCTGTCAAGACCGTCTTTTGTGAGGATCTGCACCGAGGAAGTCTTGCAGAAGTGGTGCACGTCAAGGCCCGAATACTGCCGGGCATACCCGGCGGTCGGCAGCACGTGGTTGGTACCCGACGCATAGTCCCCGCAGGCGACCGGGGTGTACGGCCCGACAAAGATCGCGCCGGCATTCTGTATGCCGCCAAGGACCGGCAGGGGATCCGTCACCTGGATGGAGAGGTGCTCGGGAGCGACGGCATTTGAGATCGCAACCGCCTCGTTCAGGTCGCCAGCGACGATATAGCCTGAGTTTTTGAGGGCCTGTTCGATGATATCCTTTCGCGGGGCGTCTGCGGCCTGCTTTTTGATCTCGGCACCGACACGATCGGCGACAGCGGCGGATGTGGCGATGAGAAGGCAGGCTGCGTGAGGATCGTGCTCGGCCTGTGCGAGGATGTCCGACGCGACAAAGGCAGGCACGGCGCTTTCATCTGCTATGACGGCGATCTCGCTTGGTCCCGCCGGGAAATCGATCTCGGCATACTCGCGGAGCATCATCTTTGCGGCGGTCACGTACACGTTCCCCGGCCCCACAATCTTATCCACGGGGTCGATGGTTTCGGTCCCGAGCGCCATCGCGGCAATTGCCTGCGCTCCCCCGCACTGGTAGATCTCGTCCACACCGGCAATGTCGAGAGCGACGAGCGTGAGCGGCTGGATCGGCGGCGGGGAACAGCAGCAGATTGACGGGACGCCGGCGATACGGGCGGGAACCGTGCACATGAGGGCGGTCGAGGGGTAGGCAGCACGGCCCCCGGGGATGTATGCCCCGACACGGGAGAGCGGGGTCGTCTTCACGCCAAGAGTGATGCCGGGCTCGACCTCATTGAGCCAGAGGCCCCGGGGCAGCTGGAGTTCATGGAAACGGCTGATCCGGGCCTCGGCCTCCACCAGGCACTCGGTGACCTGTGCATCGACCTGCTCGTAGGCTGCTTCCCGGGCATCTTCATCGACCGCGATTGTGTCGAGATGCACCTTGTCGAATTTTTCGGAAAGCTCGATGAGTGCTGCATCTCCCCTGGTCCGGACTTTCTCGATGATCTCCTGGACCGGGCCATGAACGGCATCCAGCCGGGACGTACGCCGCGAGACCCAGGTTTCGACATCAACCGCGCTCCACATAGCAGAAAAAATCGGCGGGAAAGGTTGTTAAGGTTTCGTTAACAGGGACAGATTCATCCCACAAATACCTGCATGGACCCCACACGGCATACATACCCCCGGGACCTAGGCTGCGGGATCTTTGTGCGTCTGCCTCTTTTTTACCCACCCGAGCAGGTACACGGCAACCATGCCGACAATAAACGCGATGGTCATGGACACGGCAAGGGCGAGCACCCCGATAAGGCCGGTGACAATGATCGAGTCTGTCTTGAGGCTGTGCCTGCCCATCTCGATCCCGACAAAGACCAGAAGCGCCCCGAGGACACCCACTGCCACGATGGAGAGCACCTGGGGGGAGGTAAAGAACAGGGCGAGGATAATAAAAATAAGCCCGGCGATAATGCTTGCCCCACCGGTCCGTGCCCCATAACGGTACCGGCCGGCAAGCCCGCCTGCCCCGTGGCACATGGGAAATCCGCCGAAGGGAACCGAGGTGATATTCATAAGGCCGATAGTTGTCGAGAACTTTTTGGGGGGTACATCCTTCCCGAAGAAGTCTTTTGTCAACAGGGATGTCGCAAGGATCGCATTGGCGATGGTGAGTACCACCTGAGGGAGGACAAGGGTGGAAAGGGCGGACGGGAAATCCGTGGGCAGGGGGATCACGAGCTCGAGGCGCAGGGATCAGACTTAAGGGAGGGATCCCATGCAGGATGATCCCACCGATGACGCCCAGCGCGATCACGCAGATGGATGAGAGATCCGGGACTTTTTTGTAGTGGACAAGGAGAATGAATGCCACGATGACAGCAATACCGAGAACAAAAAAGAAAGAATCCTTTATCACAAAATCCACGGACGCCTTAAAGAGGAGCAGGGCGAGCCCGAGCTGGATGCCCCGAACGACGCTCTCCGGCACCCATTTCTCGATGACCGAAAAGCACCGGCCGTAGCCGAGCACCAGAAAAAGCACCCCGAGGATAAGGCCCGCGGCCGCGATCTCCCCGCTCCCGATCCCGCCGGCGATCACGATCACCGCGATCGCCTTCATCGGTTCGAGCGGGATGGGCAGCCGGTAATAGAGCCCGGTGAGAATGAACCAGATCCCGAAAAAGAGGAGGATGTAACGCGGGTTGACATCGGATACCAGCGCGACGGCAAGAACGAGCGGGATGATCGTCCCGAAGTCCCCGAGCGACCCGGCAAACTCGGAAAGCGTAAAGCGCAGGGGGACCGGTCCTTCACCGGTCACGGACTCCTTCCCTGAACTGCACTCCATGGATCTTCGCCCCGTATAACGATACCAACGTTCTTACCGTTAATGGTCTTTTCCTTTTTTACAGGAAAAACGAGCATGGGGTTCCTGATGTCTCCTATCGGTATGACGGGCGGATGATTTTTATTCAATAAATTTATCTGTATCCTGCCGTAACAGTCAATGGAGTGCACCATGACTGACCTGCTGACAGATCTGCTCATCTATATTGGCTTTGGAATCATTATGTTCTCGATCGGGATGATCATCGGGCACCAGGTCCTGAAACTGCATTACTTGAAGCGCTTTATGGTGCTCGCGAAAGAGTGCTCTGATGCCGACTCCGTCGTACCGATCGTGGATGAACTCGCACGGGAAACCTGAGGGGATATACGATGGTTGATGTTACAAGTTATTGCCTGATTGGCGTCACGTGCTTCTGTTTTGGCCTCATCGTGAGTTTCCAGATCGCCCATATCCAGTACTGCCGGAAACTGACGATTCTTGTGCGACGCTCGATCTCAACAAAGACCATTGCCCCGGTGCTTGCGGAGTATGAAACGATAAAATCAAAAAAATAATCCCGGTTTTTCTTTTTTGGACACTGTTTTTCTACCCTGTTGCAGGCATGATGAAAGCAGGTTAATACAAAAAACACCTATGGTAACGGGACATGCGGTGCACGATTCTTGCGAGCGGGAGCAAAGGTAACTGTGCATATATCGGGGGACAGCGATGGCGCCATCCTGATCGATGCCGGTCTGAGCGCAAAGGAGACCCTGAACCGGCTCGACACAGACCGGCTGCGCTGCCGATGCGATCGAGGCAATCATCGTCACCCACGAACACGTGGATCATATCAGGGGCCTTGACGTGCTCGCACGAAAACTGGCGTGCCCGGTCTATGCCACACGGGGCACGCTCGGGATTTTCTGTGTCACCGGCGCACCTCGGATAAACCGCTCACGACCCATGCCTGCCGGTACGATGACCCGTTTGTGGCCGGCGGTTTTACCATCTCCCCATTTGCCACCTCCCACGATGCAGCAGAGCCCTGCGGGTTTGTTATCCGGGAGAACGGGGCGATGCTTGGGTACTGCACCGATACGGGCATCCTCACCCCCCGCATGCTGGACCTGCTCCGGCGCTGCGACGGCCTCGTGCTCGAGAGCAACCACTGCCCGGAGATGCTCGCAAACGGGCCGTATCCCGAGTCCCTGAAACGGCGGATACGATCCAGCCGGGACACCTCTCAAACCCGGCTGCCGCAGCAGCGCTCCGGGTTTTCGGAAAAGACGTGCCTCAGGTGGTTCTCTCCCACTTAAGCGAGATCAACAATACCCCGGATCGTGCCTGGGCGAGCGCACGCGATGGCTTCGGGCTCTACGCTGAAGAAAAGAGCCTGATTGTGGCAACCCAGAAGGGTTCGACCCCGGAACTCCCCTCAGGAGATCCGGTTGTAAGTCCCTTCATGACCGAAACGCCTGCGCAAGCGATTCCTCGAGTTCCTTGAACCCGTAGGGTTTTACAAGGGCCGCCACAAAACCGCCCGTGGCAAAACTGACGACCAGGGGGTGGGTGGCATACCCGCTGGAGACGATCGCCCGCACGTTGGGATCGAGCGCCTGGAGCCGGGGCAGGGTCTCCTGTGCCCCTTTCCGCCCGGCACGGTGATATCGAGAATAACCGCATCGAACGACACGGCACCAGTCTGTGCCTTTTTATACAGGTCGATGGCTGCATCGCCGTTCTCTGCAACGGTGACCTCGTGACCCAGAAACGAGAGCATCTCGCTTGTAGCCGAAAGGATTGCCTCTTCATCGTCCATCAGCAGGATCCTGTACCGTGCGGCCGTACCCTTCTTCTTATCGCCAGCACTCGGCTGCGGCTGCTTTTTTGGTACCTGAACCCCGCGTTCTGCGTCGGCCTCTTTTTCCGGCCGCACCGAGGGCGTGAGCAGCTGGCGGGCGTGATCCCGCGCCCGCAGTACACTGGCTTCAGCGCTGTCCAGGTGCTCGAACACGCGATCTTTATCGGGGCACGACCTGCGGGAAAGCTGGATGTTCGCGAGCGCGGAACTGAGCGAGTTGTTGATATCGTGGGCAATCTTTCGCACCGCCGGACCGGCGTACGTCTCTGTACCACCGCCGGCCCCGCTGACACCCTGCTCTCGGGAATGCCGGTAAACTGCCGCCTCGATCACCTGCCGGAACTGCCGGGTGCCAAACGGCCGGACCAGGCACCCGAACGGAACAGGGGTGCTCTTGCGCAGAACCGGGACATCCTCATCTGAAGCGGCGACCAGCACTACCGGAATATTGCAGAGTGTCTGGAGTTTCTTTACCGCTGTCGGGGTTCCCATGTCCCCGCGAAGACGCGTATCCATCAGCACGAGATCCGGATGCCGGGCCTCTGCCAGCGCGACTGACCTCTTTCCCGGAAGATGCCCGTGCCATCACCCGGTATCCTGCCGCCTCTGCCTGGACGCGAGATTCATCTGCATCCGCCGCCTCTCCCGCTGCAATAAGGATCCGCACTACTGCCATAGACACGCCTCCTGCTGTCCCCGGAAAACCGTTCTGCCTTCACCCGCACCTGTCATCATATGTCTTCCCATTATCCCGCCTCGATCTTGAGCAGTTTCATACAATACTGGTCGATGGCATCAAAACATCGCCTTTTTTGCCCGCTTGACTTTTTTTGGGTCGTCCGACTGGAAATCGTGCGCCACGTACTCAAGCAGCGTCACAAAAAAGTGCTGCGGGCCGAATTGCGCTTTTTGATCTCGTCCATGCAGGCAGCAGCCTCGGCCTGCTTGCCGCTCATCATCTCAAACGCGTAGTCCAGCAGGAGGAGCGCCTGTGCCGGGATATTCTTATTAACGGCAAGTTTCCGGAACCGGAAATAGGTATCCATGCGGCCGGTGATGATCGAGAATTTCAGACCATAGTAAATCGGCTCGATATCATCAGGATATTGCTGGGTCATCTGCTTGATGACCCCGGCAACGCCGCCGGCGTCCCGGTTCTCGAGTTTGAGTTTGTAGAGCTCGCGCAGGAAGAACATGTCATTGTAGAACCGCTCGATCGCAATGTTGAGGAGTTCCTCTTTTATGTCGCGTTTCCCGTCGTGGGACGCCTTTTCGATCCCGATGCGGATAAACTCGCGCTCGCTGGGGAACCAGTCGATCGCCTGCTTGATCATGAACCAGAAGATCTTGATGATCCGGGGGTCTTCGGCAATTTCGAGATCCTGAAGCCGGTTGATCGGAGGATTGAGCCGGACGAGTTCGATCATCTGTTCCCGTGCGGCAAGCGACATATTATTGGGACGCTGGGGTTCCCCGACTCCTCTCGACCGGGGTCTGCTGGGTGGAAAGGACGAAATAGCAGTACGCGATCGCCGGGCAGATGATGACATCAACAGACCGGTACTCTTGAGCTGCTCGGCAGCCTCCGCATACTTCCCGGTGTTGATCATCTTCATGCCAAGCAGGATATCGTAGACCGCACGGTCCCGGTTCCCACGCTTGCTGCGCATGGCGTAATCGAAAAGTTTTTCCACAAACGGGATATCTTCGGATCGCTTCGACGCTTCAAGAACAGCAAAGGCCATCGCATCGATGAACGGGTCGATAAACTCATCGCCAAGGCCCGGAAGCGTCTTGTCAAGGGACGCGATGACCTGGCCGAAAAAAACCGGGATGTTGGCATCGATCTTTTCGCTATTGACGTGATATATAATCAATAAACTCCTTTTTAAGGCGCTCCAGTCTCAACCGGACAACCGCCTCAGGCTGCCACTCATTCACCCATAGAGATAATCCACGACCTGCACTGCGTGAATCTATCGGCAGGTCATTAAAAATACTTTTACTTTTATTACGGAAAGAGAAAAACAGCGTCCGGACGAGACCCCGCCGTTTACGGCGTTACAGCAAAATGTTAATGCTCCAGCGGCCAACTCACAAATCAGAAACACCATGCTCTTCTTAGAGTTTTCCCGGTGCTGCGAAGAGATTGAGGGCATCTCCGGCCGCCTCGACATGATCGATGTGATAAGCAGGGTCCTGCCCGGGCTTTCACCGGAGAGCTCCCGGTCTTTGTCAGGTTTATCATGGGGCGGATATTTCCCGACTGGAGCCCGCAGAAACTCGGGATCGGCCCGAACCTGCTCTACGAGGCGGTCCGTCAGGTCTCCGGGGTAAAACCAGGAGTCGTGATCGACCGGATCAACAAAAACGGAGATGTCGGACGGGCGGTGGAAGAACTCCTGTCAAAAAAATCGCAAATCTCGTTGTCCCATCAGGATCTCGACATTGTTGAGGTGTACAATAAACTCATCAGCATAGCGGCCCGGGGCGGGGCAACCTCCCAGAAAGAAAAGATGCGTACGGTCATGCTGCTGCTCGGGGATGCCAGCCCGCTCGAAGGGCGGTACCTCGCCCGGATCATGCTTGAGGAACTTCGCATTGGTGTCGGCGAGGGAAGCGTCCGGGAAGCAATCGCAAAGGCGTTCTCCGTGGACCCGGCCCTGGTAGAACATGCGATGCAGGCGAAAAACGATCTGGGCGAAGTGGCACGCCTCGCACGGATCGGGCCGGATGCCCTTAAAGATGTCCGTATCACTCCTTTCCACCCGGTGCGGATGATGCTTGCCCAGCAGGGCACGATTGCCGGGATGGTTGAGGAACACGGGGCAGTTGCGGCAGAATTCAGAGTACGATGGCTCCCGGTTCCAGTTCCACAGGGAGGACGGCCGGGCCATGATGTATTCCCGCCGGCTCGAGGATGTCAGTGCCGCACTTCCCGATGTGATCGGACTCCTGCAGGGCTCGACTACCCATGACGTTATCCTCGACGGGGAGGTCATCGCCATAAAAGATGGCAGGCCGATGCCGTTCCAGTCCGTGTTGAGGAGGTTCCGGCGCCGGCACGATATTGCCGAGGCGCAGGAAGAGATCCTGATGGTGCCCAATGTCTTTGATATCCTCTATCTTGACGGCAAAACCCTGATCGATCTCCCGTTCCTGGAACGCCGGAAAATTCTCGTGGAGGTGGTCACGCAGTACGTGGCCCCGCAGGTCGTGAGTGCAGATCCGCTGGTGATCGAGGACACCTACAACCGTGCGCTTGCTGCCGGTCACGAGGGGATCATGCTCAAGGTGCCAGGTTCACCCTACACCCCGGGCCAGCGGGGAAAGAACTGGATCAAGATCAAGCCCGAGGTGGATACGCTCGACCTTGCCGTCATCGGGGCAGAGTGGGGCGAGGGCAAACGGGCGCACGTCTTCGGCTCGTTCCTTCTCGCCTGCCAGGACCAGGGGAAACTTATCCCCCTCTCACGGGTCGCCACCGGTTTTTCCGATGAGCAACTGGCCGAGGTGTACGATCTCCTCAAGGACACCGTGATCTCAAATGCAGGAAAAGAGGTGCGCTTTGAACCGGAACTTGTGTTTGAGGTGGGATATGCAGAACTCCAGGTAAGCCCGACCTATGGGGCAGGGTTTGCCCTCAGGTTCCCCCGTTTTATCCGGCTCAGGGACGACAAGGACACAACCGATATCGAGACGCTCGACGCCATAAAAGACCGGTACCAGCGGCAGTCCAAATCAGCGCAGGCATACCAGAAATAATCAGTCAGAAAGAGAACAGGGTGCGCTGCGTGCGCATCTCCGGGATGAGCGTGCTGTGCTGCTGCCAGTAATCAAACCCGATCCGGGAGGAGGCCGTGGCAACGGCCACCTCCAGCGAGTCGCAGGATACCGGAGGAGATGCCATCGCCTTTCGTGCCGCCTCCCGGATCACCCAGGTCCCGAGCGGCGCCCAGTAATCGCTCGATATGTGGCGCAGCACGATCACCCGGGCCGACCGGCGAATGCTTTTGAGATACTCGCATACGGCTAGCCGTGCCGAGTAATAGGCACCTGAAATCGGGGAGTAACCCTGTTTTTTCATTGCTTCCCGGTCTTCAACGATCACTTCAGTATCCCCGGCCCAGAGCGTGCGGCGGCCCCAGACCTCGATCATCTCGTACCGCCAGTCCCCCGGTGCAAGGATGCAGACGATCCGGTTGCCGAAGATCTCTCCCGAAAAGACCCGGTATTCGTCAAGGGATGGGAACCGTGCGATCTCTTTTTTGAGCGCCGTGGAAAGAGTGTCATCGACCGCTGTGATCGCCCAGCGGGTGGGAACAAAATGCCGGCGTTTTCCAAGGAGTCCCGCGGTCATGAGTTTTGTGATCTCATAGACATCGCTTCCGCATTGGCCTGAGTTCGACACAGGCATCGGTGGCCCGGATATCCACGTCCGATGTGATCCTGTCCACAACCCTTCCAACCCGGGCGCTGCCTATGACGTCAAGGTCTCGGACCGCACCGGAAAACCCGACCGGGGCAACTGTACCGTCAAAGGTCATCGCAAAGGAGACGGGTTTTTCAAACATCACATCGACATCAAGAGGCTGCGATGAGAGGGCAATCTCCTGGAGGTTGCCGGTAAACCGCTGGAGCGGGGACTTCCCGCGGATCGTCCGTGCCCGGATACCCACGATATCCTCGATCCCGAGGTTCCGGCCCAGCCAGTCAGGAGGATGATCACTGTCGTTTATCATGAGCGGGCCGCCTTGGACATCCGGGTACCCGAAACTCCCGACAAAAACCGAAGGGGCGCTGCCCTGGTAACAGGTTGAGGGTTTCACTTCAGCCTGCGCGTGGAACCTGCTCGTGATGGGACACCGGGCGAGACCGCACATCCCTTTCCCCTTGCACCGGATACACTGCATCAGGCACCGCTCCACGGACTCCATGTTGCCATCCCGATTCCCCGGCCGTTGCCGGGACAGGATCAGACGAATCAGCGCAGGACACTCGTTGCCCTGACAACACGGCTTCTCCTCATCGCAGAACGAGATACGCCAGCCTGCATCGAACCGCGCCCCGCACTCAGGGCAGATCAGGATCACCCGGTAGAGGTCACGGGTGGATTTCACCGGGTTCTCCTTTCCATTCTTTCCGGCATTCACACTGACAAAGGACGTATGGAACCCGTACTCGTATCCGCAGGCCGGGCACCTGTGAAGTTCATCGCCCGGTTTTATGGATTTGATCTCCGCTGAAATGCCCATATTTTTCACTGCTCACCGGTAGGAGATGATGCAGACTTAATCTTTCCTTTTACCCCACGACCTGCGACAGCCTCGATGATCTCCGCAGCATTCTTCCTGCCAGCAACCGCCGCATAATCCGTACCGGGTTTTCTGGGAGAGAGTGCCAGCGTCTCGGCGATCTTTTGTTCTGATGATCTCCTTTGTGACGGTCCGTCCATCAATTGACATTCCTGCACCCATATCGACAATCTTCTTTGCATTGTTCTGCTGCTCGGGGTGACCGGGGTCCATGATGATAAGGACCGGCTTATTAAAGAGGAGTGCCTCGTGAAGCGTGGTGAGCCCACCGTGCACGATTGCAATCCGTGCCTCTGCAAGGTGCTCATACAGGTTGGGCACGTACCCGTGGGAGAGATAATTTTCAGATGATTCCGGAAGGACTGGCACCGGTATAGAATACATCAAACATCAGGTCCTTTCTCTCATCGGCAATCTTCCGCAGCAGATGGTAGAGCGGAAGCTTGTACGGCTCTCCCCCGAAACTGGTAAAGATCGTTTCTTGTGAAAAATGGTACCGGGAAAGATCGACATCGAGGAACGGGCCGGTGAAATGATAGTGATTTCGTTCGTGATCCGGGATAAACAGATTATATTCGCTTACCGTATCCGGCGGGGCATAATCCGGAACGATCACCGCATCGGTCAGACACAGGTACCGCCGGATCACAAAATTGAGAATGTACCAGACCGGGTTCTTCCGGCCCCGGGGCCGCTGAACCGGTTCTGGTTGGTGATAAAAACGACCGGCACCCTCCGGAACCGTGCCGCCATGACCCCGCCATACATCGTATCGCAGACCACACAATCGATATGGCTGCTCCATGATCAGCCGGCGGACACGCAAATCCGGAACGGATCATATTAAAGGCGACCCACTTCGAGCACCAGAGGGTCTTTTTCAGGGAGAAAAACCCGTTCTCCCCTTCAAGACAGACCTCCCGCTCCCCCCGGTACACATTGACGCACCCATGGTCGCGGAAAAAATCATAGGATTTCCCGTATGCCACAAAGCTGACCGAATGCCCGTGCTGCTCAAGGTAATGGCCGAGATGGATGCACCGGGACGAGTGCCCCAGCCCTTCGCCGCACACGACAAACAGTATCCGCATTTTTTAATTTCCTCACGCACAGGGTGCCTGCCGGCACGGTCTCAGTGCCACGGGAATGTTCCCGAACGATGCGTTCTGCAGGAATGACCCGACGGAATGCTACAGTACCCGGTATTTCGTAGTGGATGATGTGTCGTTATCGATTATGATGGTTACCGTAATGGCAGGGAGCGAAATTACTACACAACCATTAACAGGTTATGTGAAAAAATGACTCTCCTGATGAGTCTGTGATGGGTGAGCCTAAAACCGCGATGTTCGGGGCCGGCTGTTTCTGGGGCGTCGATGCCGCATTCCGAAAGGCGCATGGCGTCGTGTCGACAGAAGTGGGATACGCAGGGGGACACACGAAAAATCCCCGGTACGAGGATGTCTGTACCGGGCAGACGGGACATGCAGAGGTGGCAAGGACTCTGTACGATCCCGGCGTGGTAACGTACGGGGATCTGCTTGCAACGTTCTGGTCGATCCACGACCCGACACAGAAAGACCGGCAGGGGCCCGACATCGGGACGAATTACCGTTCGGTCATCTTTTACTATGATCCGGAACAGGAGCGACTCGCAAACCAGTCAAAGACAGAACTTAACCGTTCCGGCCGGTTCAAAAGACCGGTCGTCACCGAGATCGTCCCTGCGGGGGATTTCTGGCGGGCTGAAGAGTACCACCAGCAGTACCATGAAAAACATGGCAGTGCCGGGTGCCGGATCCTATGAGCGGAACCCTAGAACGGGAACGCTAAATTCAACGTGATCGCAAATTCCATCAGTCCCCGCAATAGACCGGGATGACCGAGTTCTACGACAAGAACCGGGCACCCATCATTATCCCGTACGATGGTTGCTGGAATGGATACCTGGCGAGAGGAACCTGACATAAGTAACTCTGAATTTTACTGCATTACGTGCGTGGATACGATGAGACAACGTTGGCACCATCGTAGAACGAAAAATACCCACTAAACAAAAAGGATGGGCCCGCTGAGATTCGAACTCAGGACCTCCGCCATGTCAAGGCGACGTCATAGCCAACTAGACCACGAGCCCGCAAAAGGTCTGATGCTCTACGATATTTGTCATCCTATTATTAAAAAATAGTGCACCCGTGCCACGATCCGCTCTGCATTTCACCTCTGGCCCGGATCAGGGCGCACAAAAACCGGTCAGTTTATCATCCCTCATCCCCAAGGAGACAACAGGTACACCATGACCGACGGAACTACCCCGGCCTCCACCCAGCTCTTCACGTACGTGCACGATGCAAGCCGTCTTGAGCTGCTCATCCGCATCGTCTACTGGATCCTGATTGCAATCGTCGTCTGGGTCTACGGGATCATCACTTTCATCTGCCTGTTCATCCAGTGGTTCCACATCCTGATTTTCGGCACCCGGCATGAAGGCCACTCCACCTTTGCCAAAGGCTACCTTGAGTATCTCGTACACGTGATGAATTACGTCTACATCATAAACGACAAGCGCCCCGATATTCTGCCGGTTGCCGTAAAGGTATATGAAGAGGCCTGAAACAAGCATAAAACCCCAAAAACAAAATCCCTCTGTTTTTGTATATTCACTCTCTTCCTGTACGTCCGGTTTAATCGGGTGCAGGCACCTTCAGAATTTCCTGTCACGGCCTCGCAGAAAATCCAGTGGTACCGGGCCGGCTGCGATCTGGTGTCGAACCCACTTCCACAATCGCGAAACCGGGTGAACAGATCCCTGATCATGGCAATGGTTCGGACGCCCGTTTTTCCGGACCGATTGCCGGCTCGGCTCTGCCGGATGAGGGGGGGTCGCACAAAAATGGTATGACCCCCCCTCATGCAACATGCCGTTTCCGACCAGTAAAATCCTATATTTTTACGTTATAAAAACGCCTTCGGAAAACGAGCGAAAACAAAAAAACTGGGTGGGGGGCCATACCTGTTTTTGTACGTGGCCGGACCGCAAGATTCTCTCAATGGTCCAGAAGCCACAGCCCGACAGAATTCCGCTGAATTTCACTTCGTAAAATGGCAACAGCAACCCTGACCGGAACCAGCCAAAAAGCGGATGCGGATACAACAAACCGGCCCGGAACAGGCCCATGAAAAATGGGGGGGTCGTGCTATTTCCGGTGCGACCCCCCATCTTGCACATTCAAGGATATAGATCAGGGGTCTCTTTCTCCCCAGGCAAAATACCGGATTCCCCCGCCCCAGGGGCTGCCCACATCCCAAAAGAAAAACCTGCACTCCTCAAAAAAACCGGGGATATCGTTTAAAAAAGAGTTAGATCTTCTTTGATGAGATCCTGGCAAACGTCGCGGAGAAGATGCCCGGCATCGAGCGGATCTCCTTCATCACGTCTTCGGGCACGGCGCTGTCCACGTTTAAGACCATCAGCGCCTCTTCACCGGGATTGATCCGGCCAACCTGCATACCGGCAATATTGATATTGCACTTTCCAAGGATCGTGGATGCCCTGCCCGATCACACCCGGCTTGTCGAGGTGACGGGAAACGATGACATATCCCTCGGGGATCAAATCCATCGTGTACTGGTTAACTGAAACGATCCGGCTACGGCCCTGTCACAAAGACCGTGCCGCTGACCGTCTCCTCGGTCTTATCGGTCCTGACCTTGATCGTGATCAGGTTCTTGAACCCGTGGGACTCCTCGGTCACCGTCTCGCTCATCGCGATACCGCGCTCCTTTGCGACAAACTCGGCGTTCACGATATTGACGGGCGTCTGGAGGATCGGGTCAAGAAGTCCCTTGAGGACAAGCCGGGTCACAAACTTCATGCTTCCCGCGTAGGCAGAAAGCTCGCCACCGTAGATGCACTCGACCGACGCGAGCCGCCCTTCGACCGTCTGGATCGCAAAGCGACCCATCTTCTCGGCAAGCTCGGCAAACGGCTCGAGCACCTCGGCCTGGTCTGACGGAACCATCGGCGCGTTCACCACGTACTTCGCGGAGCCGCCGTTTAAGACCTCGATGCACTGTTTTGCGACCTGGATTGCCACGTTTTTCTGCGCCTCGACCGTGCTTGCCCCGAGATGCGGGGTCACGATCACCTTGTCAAGGGTAAGAAGCGGGGATTCCAGGGGAGGTTCTTCCTCGAAGACATCGAGCGCCGCACCGGCGACCTTGCCGCTCTGGATCGCATCATAGAGCGCCTTTTCATCGATGATGCCGCCGCGTGCGCAGTTGATGATCCGCACGCCGTCTTTCATCGTCGCGATGCTCTGTGCGTTGATGACGTGTTTTGTCTCCTTGATGAGCGGCGTGTGTACCGTGATCACGTCGGCGACCTTGAAAAGTTCGTCAAGGGACATAACCTTAACGCCGAGCTGGGCCGCACGCTCCTTGGAGATGAACGGGTCGTAGGCAACGCACTTCATATCCATCGCGTTTGCCCTTTTCGCCACCTCGCGCCCGATCCGGCCAAAGCCGACAATCCCGAGTGTCTTCTCGTTGAGCTCAACACCCATGAACTTCGAGCGCTTCCATTCCTTCTTTTTCAGGCTTGCGGTTGCCTGCGGGATGTTCCGTGCGAGCGAGAGCATCATGGCCATCGTGTGCTCGGTCGCCGCAAGAGTGTTTCCCTCGGGCGCGTTTGCCACAATGATACCCTGACGGGTCGCTGCGTCCACATCCACATTATCCACGCCGACCCCGGCCCGCCCGATAAACTTCAGCCGTTTACCTGCCGCAATCACCTTTGCGGTCACTTCGGTGCCGCTCCGCACGATCAGGGCCTCGTAATCACCGATGACCCCGCAGAGCTCGTCCTCTTTCAGGCCGGTTTTGACATCAACGTCGCACGTCTCTTTGAGGATAAGAAGCCCCTCTTCCGCCAGCGGATCGCTGACGAGCACTCTCGCGTTTGCCATAAAAACCCATACAATATCTGCGCAATACCTAATCAGGGTTATTCTTACCTCACGACAAAAAGCCGGCCGGGACGTCCATGGGGGAGATACCGGCAGATGATAATACTTAAACAGGGGGGAGGTGAGATCATAAGTGGTGCGAGCATGAAAGAAGTGCCCAATATTCTATGGCTCGAAGAGATCAGGAAGGAGGATATCTCGTCGGTCGGCGGCAAGGGAGCCTCCCTTGGCGAGATGGCTTCGATCGGCCTTCCGGTGCCCCCGGCATTTGTGGTGACCGCCCAGGCGTTCCGGAGGTTTCTTGTCGAGACCGGCCTTGACCAGAAGATCTTCAAGGTCTCTGACAATCTGGATGTAGAGGATAATGCGGCTCTTGAAAAGGCCGCCGATACGATAAAGGCGCTGGTGATGAAGGCAAAGATGCCGGCGTCCTTAAAAGACGACATCAAAGCCTCATACAAGAAGATGTCGCAAAAAGACCTGATCGTCGCCGTACGGTCGAGCGCCACTGCCGAAGACCTTCCCGACGCAAGTTTTGCCGGCCAGCAGGATACCTATCTCAATATCAAAGGCGACGTAGCGCTCCTTTCAGCAGTCCAGAACTGCTGGGCCTCGCTCTACGGGGCACGGGCGATCTATTACCGGGCAAAACAGGGATTCGAAGACAGTACCGTCAATATCGCGGTCGTCATCCAGCAGCTGGTCCACTCGGAGAAGGCGGGAGTCATGTTCACCTCCCACCCGATCAGCGGCGAACCGATCTCGATTATCGAGGGATCGTGGGGCCTTGGCGAGGCGGTCGTATCCGGCTCGGTCTCTCCCGACCATTATGTCTTTGACCAGCGGACGGAGTCCATCGCAGAAACGACGGTCGCAAACAAGAAAGTGGAGATCGTTCCCGACGGATCCCACGGCACGAAACTGGTGGCCGTTGACGCGGCGCGGCAGGATGCGCAGGTGCTCGCTGATGCCGAGGTGGCGAAGCTCGCCATGTACGGCAAGATCGCCGAGAACCATTACGGGGTTCCGCAGGACGTTGAATGGGGCATTGTTGCCGGGACGATCTATATCCTCCAGTCCCGGCCGATCACAACCATCGGAAAGAAAGAGGCAACGGGCATGTCTGGACAGAACAAGGATGCAAAGATTCTCTTGAAAGGCCAGGGAGCGGCACCGGGTACCGCGACCGGTAAAGTGGTCATCATCCGGGATGCAAAGGACACGGGAGCAGTAAAAGAGGGCGATATCCTCGTCACCCGGATGACCAACCCGGACATGGTGCCGGCGATGAGAAAGGTCGCCGCGATCGTGACCGATGAAGGCGGTATGACGTGCCACGCAGCGATCGTCAGCAGGGAACTGGGCACCCCTGCGGTAGTCGGCACAAAGACGGGAACCCAGCAGCTCAAAAACGGGCAGCTCGTCACCGTCGATGGCGAGATGGGAATTGTCTACGAGGGTGCGGTTGGCGGGGTGGCAAAGGCAGGCGGGGCGGCACCGGTGGTTGTCGGCAGCGCACCGATGATCACGGCGACCAGCGTGAAAGTCAACGTCTCGATCCCCGAGGCAGCGGCACGGGCGGCAGCGACCGGCGCTGACGGTGTAGGTCTTCTCAGGATCGAGCACCTGATCCTCGGGCTCAACAAGACGCCCGGCTGGTATATCTCCAACCACAAGGAAGAGGAGTTTGTCAAGGAACTCTACGACGGCATCAAGATCGTGCTCGACGCGTTCCCGGGAAAGACCGTCTGGGTGCGGACGCTCGATGCCCCGACCGATGAGTTCAGGAACATGGCAGGCGGAGAGAACGAACCCATGGAGCACAACCCGATGCTCGGCTGGCGTGGTATCCGCCGCGACCTCCAGAGCCCGGACCAGTTCCGGCTCCAGGTCGAGGCGTTCAAGCGCCTCTGGAAGGCAGGGTACGACAACCTCGGCGTCATGTTCCCGATGGTCTCCCACCCCGACCAGTTCATCAAGGCAAAACAGATGATGGCAGGATGGGGCGTCGATGTGGAGAACGCGACACTCGGTATCATGATCGAGATCCCCTCAAGCGCGATCATGATCGAGGACTTCCTCCAGGCCGGCATCAAGTTTGCCTCCTTTGGGACAAACGACCTCATCCAGTACACGCTTGCCATCGACCGGAACAACGAGAACGTGGCCGACATGTACAACCCCCAGCACCCGGCAGTGCTCTCGCTGATCCACAGCTCAATCCAGAAGTGCCGCGAGTACCGGGGTCGAATGCTCGATCTGCGGGCAGGCCGGCTCCGACCCGAAGATGGCAGTCTGGCTCGTGGAACACGGGATCACCAGTATCTCTGCAAATATCGATGCCATTGCAAAGATCCGCGAGGCAGTTGCCCGCACCGAGAAACGCATCATCCTTGAAGCTGCGAGAAACCGAGATGCTGAATAAGGGCACGACAGAAGACGATCTCTTCTCTTTTTTATCCTCCAAAAAATCGGAGGATATTGATCACCGGTATATCCTCGAGCTCCATGTGCACGGTCCCGCACCCGGTCGCCGTAAAGGCACACGACCTGTTCATGGAGACGAACCTCGGCGACCCCGGGCTCTTTCCCGGGACAGCATCGTTAGAGCGGCTGCTCATCGAACGGTTCGGCACGCTCTTCCACAAAAAGGATGCCGGGGGATATGCGACCTCGGGAGGCACCGAGTCCAATATCCAGGCGCTCCGGCTCGCAAAAGCCCTCCGGCACGCGAGCGCCCCGAACGTCATCATCCCGGAGTCCGCCCACTTCTCGTTCAAGAAGGCCTGCGACATCCTCTGCCTTGAGATACGGAGCGTGCCGCTCGATCCTGACAAGCGGATGCCTGCCGACAAGGCAGCAGAGACTCATCGATAAAAATACCATCTGCATGGTTGGTGTTGCCGGTACCACCGAGTACGGCATGGTCGACCCGATTGCAGATCTGGCAAAAATTGCCGCACAGCACGATATTTTTCTCCACGTGGACGCGGCGTTTGGCGGCATGGTGATCCCGTTTCTCGATAACCCCATACCCTTTGATTTTGCCCTGCCCGGGGTGACGACCATTGCTGTCGACCCGCACAAGATGGGCATGAGCACGATCCCGGCCGGCTGTCTGTTGACCCGGGAGCCGGACATGCTCGACGCGCTCAACATCGACACCCCGTACCTCACGGTGAAAAAAGAGTATACGCTCGCCGGCACCCGGCCGGGGGCCCCGGTGGCGGGAGCCCTTGCGGTGCTCGATTACCTTGGCGCTGAGGGCATGAAAGCCGTCGTTGCCGGCTGCATGAAAAATACCCGGCGCCTCATCACAGGCTGGGAACGCTCGGTATCGAGCCGGCAGCCGCCCCGGACGTGAACGTGGCGACCTTTGTCTGCGACAAGGCCCCGGCACCGTGGAAGGTCTCGTGGACAAGAAACGGCCACCTGCGGATCGTCTGCATGCCGCATGTGACCCGCGACAGTATCGAAGCGTTCCTTTCCGATTTTGGTGATATGCATGCTTGACAAACTGGTAGAATCCCTTGAATCATGCCCGATGGTGAAACGGGGTGAGTATAACTACTTTATCCACCCGATCACCGATGGCGTCCCGCTCGTTGACCCTGCCCTGCTCCGCGACGTGTGCAGCGCGATGATTAAAGTCCTCGACCTCAACAATGTCGACAAGATCGTGGTCGTCGAGGCGATGGGCATCCACATCGGTGCGGTGCTCTCAGTGATGACCGATATCCCCATGACCGTCATGCGCAAGCGGGAGTACAAGCTCCCCTGCGAAGTACCCGTCCACCAGAAGACCGGCTACTCGAAAGGGGAACTGTACCTCAACGGCGTATACAAAGGTGACCGGGTCGTGATCATCGATGACGTGGTGAGCACGGGCGGCACGATGAAGGCACTTCTTGCGGCACTTGAAATCGCCGGCGCGGAAGTAAAGGACGTCTGTATCGTGATCCAGCGTGGAACACCCGACATCGGGCGGCCGTACAAGTCGCTGGTGCGGATCGATGTTACCGACCGGGTGCATGTCGTTGAGCGATACATCTGACCTGATCGAAAAACTCAAAAAACGCGGGGCGCACAAGGTCGCCCTCCAGTTTCCCGAGGGGCTCAAACGGCAGGCGGCGGAGATCGTTGCCGGCCTGAAAGAGGCAGGGTTCGAAGTTATTGTAAGCGGCGATCCCTGTTACGGTGCCTGCGACCTTGCGCTCGATACCGTTGCCTGCGGCGATGCGGACGTGCTCGTGCATTTCGGGCACGCACCCGTGGATACACGGGAGAACGTCATCTTCGAGCCGTGGACGGTGGACTTCGATGTTTCGGTCCTCGAAAATGCCCTGCCCCTGCTAAAGGAGAAGACCGTCGGCCTTGTCACCACGGTCCAGCACGCTCCATCTCATCCCGGCCATGGAAGCATTTCTTTCCTCGCACGGCCATGACGTCCGGGTCGCCGAGGGCACCGGGCGCACTCCGCTCCGGGGGCAGGTGCTCGGGTGCAGTTTTGCCGCAGCAAAATCGACCGGGGCTGATGAGATCCTCTTTGTCGGCACCGGTCTTTTCCACCCGATCGGCATCGCGCTTGCCACAAAAGCCCGGGTGATCGCGCTCGATCCCCTCACCGGCACCGCACAGGAAGTCAGCGCCGACACGCTCCTGCGCCGGCGGTTTGCGGTCATGGAGAAAGCCCGCGGCGCACGGAGCACGGGAATTATCGTAAGCACGAAAAGCGGCCAGCAGCGCCGGGCACTTGCGGAGCGGCTCGCTGCACTCTCCCCCGGGGCAGTCATCGTCACGATGCGCGAGGTGAACCCGGACGAACTCCTTAACCTCGGCTTTGACTGCTACGTGAACACCGCGTGCCCCCGGCTCGCCTACGACGACCAGGTACGGTTTAAAAAACCCGTCCTCTCCCCGCATGAGTTCGAGATCCTCTGCGGCGTGAGGGCGTGGGATGACTATACGATTGACGAGATCGCATGAAACTCAGGCAACTGGAGATGGCATTGCAGCGCTGCGCCGGGTATGAAAAGCCCCGGGTCGCGTGGGAACAGTACCAGACCCCGGCTCCCCTTGCCGCTCGGCTCCTCTATGACGCGTACATGAACGGCGACATTGAGGGAAAGACCGTCTGCGACCTCGGGTGCGGGACCGGGATCCTTGCGATTGGGGCGGCTCTGCTTGGCGCCCGGGCAGTAAAGGCGATCGATTTTGACCCCGCAGCCATCAGAACCGCAACGGAGAATGCCTCCCTGCTCGGCGATGACGTGGAGTTTATTGTGGCCGACATTGCCGGGGCAGATGCAAGCGGCCTTGCTGAACGGATCGGCCCCTGCGACACCGTGGTCATGAACCCGCCCTTTGGCGCCCAGAAAGAGAAAGTGCATGCAGACCGGCCATTCATCGACTGCGCCCTTGCGATTGCACCGGCCACGTACGGCATTTTTAATGCAGGTTCAACACAGTTTGTGGAGGCCTATATCGCGGGGAGGGCAAAGGTAACCGGAAAGGTCAGCGGCACCTTTCCCATAAAACGGTCGTTTGCCTTCCACACAAAGGAGGTTCAGGATATCGCTGTCGAGATCCTCAGGTGGGTAAGGAACTGAATTTCCTCTCGGCCCGGGAGAGGGGAAAAACGCAGTATAGAGACGGTATCAAACGGCAAATCCTTATATGGTCGAATTTAGAGAGAATGTAACGGAGAATTCGATTATGGATAAGACTGGAATTGCTGCACTGATTGTTGGTATTGTACTGCTGGTCCTTGGGGTCTATGCGATCTGGGCTTTCCTGCCCGACGTTATTGTTGCGGTCAAGGGCCTGATTGGCATCGTCGTCCTCCTTGCAGGACTCATGCTCATCATCTTCGGGATCCTTATCTTCAAGGAATAATTCTTTTTTTTAGATCAGGTCGTTTCACGGGAAACGGCTCAACCGGTGTAATGGATCCATCCGGGAATACTAAAAAAAGACTGCTTATTGTTGTGCAGTTATACTTTCACGATAATACACTGTGAGGCCGCGGTCTCGACCACCGGCTCGGGCTTGTCGGCGAAATACTCATCCACGGCTTTCCGCACACCCGGTGCGGTCAAATAATCGTGGGAGAGGATGACACCGCCCGGACTCATGCGGGGATAGAAAAATTCAAGGCATTTTTTCGTACTTTCGTAGGTGTCCACGTCAAGATTGACAAGAGAGAAATGCTTGTCTTTTATCGGATCCGACGTATCAGGGAAGATACCCTTATACAGGAAGACGTTCTTCTCCTGCGCAAGGTAGGCCTTGACCTTGTCGTAGGAGGCAGCAAATTTTCCCTCGTAAAACGGCCAGACCTGATCCACATCCTCGACTTTTGGCAGGCCGGCAAATGTATCGAAGAGGTGAAGAGCCCGGTCGCCCTTGGCCGAGCAGATGATCTTGGCCGATCCGCCCTTGTAGACCCCCACTTCCGCAATATCGCCGGGGA
This sequence comes from uncultured Methanoregulaceae archaeon, assembly GCA_963790005.1. Classification (GTDB taxonomy): domain Archaea; phylum Halobacteriota; class Methanomicrobia; order Methanomicrobiales; family Methanospirillaceae; genus Methanoregula. The sequence goes on along the minus strand of CAWBMY010000013.1, from coordinate 71,714 downwards.
CTTTCTGGGTAATCTTTGACGCCATGTAGATGTGGTAGGCCTCGATATCCTCTAAGAGCAGGCTCGGTGTCAGACCGGATCTTCTTAAGCTGCGTGGCGAATTGTTTGCGCTCGGTACAGCCATAGTGAGAGAGTCGTCCCCGGTTTGCAATATCGTATCCCATAAACGGCTCAAAAATAGCCAGTTTCCTGAATTTGACCAGGTATTTGCTGGGGGCTATTGTATCAAAATAACAGATGAGATTTTTTTTGGGAAACAGACTCATATCCGGTAATTTTAGTCGTGCCGGGATTTATAGTGTTGAGATCCCCCGGAAAATCGGGTTACTTCCTGCGTTTCCGGGTCGAATAGTACGCCAGCACGACCGCCACACCGATGAGCGCCAGTCCTGCAATGGCAGATGACAGGATCACAAGGCCGGCCCCGTAGGCAACCAGCACGGAGACAAGGCCGGGTATCTTTCCGTTCCGGTATGCCCCGATGACAGAACCGATCAGAAGCAGGGTGGGCAGGATCAGGAAGAGTGCGCGGAGCGTGGGATCCGGGGAGATCGTGCTGACAGCTGAACCAAGGGCGGAAATTAGGATCCATTCAGGATCGATACCGACTGCGGTCCAGAGTCCGGAGAGAAAACCAAGCCCGATGACGAATTGCCAGATGAAGCGATGGAATTTTTTTGCCATGTGTGAACACCTGCAGAATGCGAGCCAAAAACCGGGTGCATGAACCCGACGGCGCGGGAGATCTTATAAGGGACGGCCCTGCATCTGTTCAACCGGGTCGACATCTACATCGAAGTCTTCCAGGAACGGCATGAGTCCCGTGACAAACGGGGTTGGCCGGCCGGTTGCGGCATCGGGCATTTCTCCGATGGACACTATCTCGATCATGAGGGGAAACTCTTTCAGTGTCTGGTCAAAGGACGGATCGTTCTCCTTCGTGAACCGGAGAAACCGATCAACCCTGATATACGGACGCTCGTACTCGGGAACATCCCGGTACTCTGCCTGGACCTCTGCGAGCGTGCGGGTGGTGGCCAGTTTTTTTTCGAAAAACAGGTAGATCCCGATCCCGTATTCGTGGCCGATCGCATCCAGGTTGCGGATGTCAAGCATCCGGCCATGCTCGATCCCGATCGATGCCAGTTTTTCCGGGAGGGTGTCCCCAGGAAGTGCGTTCCGGGCGGCGTCGGTATCCTTCATAGAAAAATGTGGGGTGCGGTTAGTTGTATAGGTATTGCTTCACGGCCGGTGACTCCTGTTCCGGTGGGGACCCCGGGCTGGGCAAACGGGGAACGAGGCTATTTTCAGAAGGCATAATGGGTGGGAAGACACACCGGCTGTACGTGAATACCGGTTGCGAAGGGGGAATCGAGCACCAAACCCTCCGGAAAGTGAGCATCCGGCTGCTGCCTTTCCTGATCCTCCTCTACGTGATCGCCTACCTGGACCGGGTGAACTTCGGCTTTGCCGCACTGGATATGAACAGTGCGTTGGGGCTCACAAGCGAGATCTTCGGCTTTTTATCCGGGATCTTTTTTATCGGGTACCTGCTATTCGAACTGCCCAGCAACCTGATCCTCCAGAAGGTAGGTGCCCGGATCTGGATTGCCCGTATCCTCATCAGCTGGGGGATCGTGGTGATGGTGACGGCGGTTGCCACCGATGCACTGCAGGTCGCCGTTCTCCGGTTCGCACTCGGGGTCGCCGAGGCAGGGTTCTTCCCGGGCATACTCCTCTATATCACGTACTGGTTCCGGGAGCGGGACCAGGCAAAAGCAGTAGCACTCCTCATGACCGCACTCTCCATCTCCATGATTGTGGGTGCCCCGGTCTCCACATGGATCCTCGATTCCGTCCACTGGTTCGGCATGGCCGGCTGGCGCTGGCTCTTTGTCATCGAGGGGGTGCCTGCGGTCATTCTCGGGATCGTCACGTACTGGTACCTGACCGACCGGCCGGAAGATTCCAACTGGCTCAAGCCGGAGGAGCGGGAATGGCTGGCAGGGACGATCAAAGAAGAGAACGAACGGCGGCAGAAACAGGGGGGCCATACCGGCCTTCGTTCGGTGATCACGGACCGGCGGGTCTGGCACCTTGCCCTCGTCTACTGTATGCTCGTGATCGCCCTGTACGGGCTCGGGTTCTGGATGCCGCAGGTGATCCGCTCGCTGAACGCCGGCCTTTCCAATTCATCCATCGGCCTTGTCATGATCGTCCCCTACGCGTGTGCGGGCGTGGCGATGATCCTCTGGTCAAGACACTCGGACCGTACGGGAGAACGGCGCTGGCATACTGCAGTTCCGCCCATTGTCGGAGGCATTGCCCTTGCGGGGTCGGGCCTTGTCGCTTCACCGCTCCTCGCATTTATTCTGCTCATTATCGCCACGATGGGGATATTCTGTGCATTCGGGCCGTTCTGGACCCTGCCCTCCCTCTTCCTTGCAGAGATGTCTGCGGCAGCGGGCATTGCTGTTATCAATTCCATCGGCAATGCCGGTGGCTTCATCGGGCCAACGCTTATGGGGTACTTAACGCAGGTGACCGGCAGGTACGAACGCCGGTCTTGTGGTGATCGGAGCCTGCCTGGTACTCGGCGGTGCCTTTGCAGCGGCCGTCAGGAGCCGGTATCGTGTCATCTGATCATGAGAATATGCAACCGGCTCACACGGTACCGTGATCAAGAGTTCTCAACAGGCCGGATATACCGTGACCGAACAGGATGCACGTATGGAAAAAGAGCGAATCGCTGGGATCGCACACGATCTCGCAACCGCAGCTACAAAAAGCGAACTTGCGGAGATTGTCGCACGGGAAGTCAGCCGGTATTCCCTTCTCGATCTCCAGACGATCGGAGGACACCTCTACGCTGAAGTAGACTGCCTGCCCGAACCCTACCGCAGCCAGGTCCGCCCGTTCTTTTGTGAACAGATCTTCGGTGCGCATCACCAGCTCCTCCTGATGTACCGGTCAGGTACATTCCGTCATGCCGTAGGTCAGATCCGGGACCGGGAGACCTTCGAAAAGTTCTGCGCGATGATCCCGGATGGCTGCTTTACCTGGGATGAACAGACAGGGAGAACCCCGTTTCATTACTCCCCGCAGCACCGGCTCTTCTATTACCTGATGGCGGCATTTACGATGTTTGTGCTGGACAAGCCTGGCCACCCGGTGGGAATGCCGTTCCCGGGCGGATTTGCCGTCGAGGACCGGGGCGGGACGTACTACCGCCTGATCCGGGACCGGGAAAAAGAGGTGTTTTTCTCTATCTGCAATTTCTGCCCGGCAATGCAGAGCGAGGAGAATGCACCGGGGAAAGATGCGGCCAATTCCTCCCGGTGATAAGACAAAAACCGAAACACGCGGAGGCTTAACGGAGTCATTTTATCTTCCCGCAGATCGCAAGCGGGTATTCCCAAAAATATATATAGTCAACATTTAAATGTTGACATATGTTCCTGACAACGGACGACAAGCAGTTCGGGTTCTGGGCGCTCAGGCGAGGCGGTGAGTCCAATATCGGGATTGCCAACCGGTTCGGGATCTCCCGCCAGGCCGTATCGCGGGCGCTCCTTCTGATGGACGAGAAGATTGAGACCACGCTCTCAGAGATGGCGCAGGCAAACCAGATCGCGATCGAAAAGATCAATGCCGGGAGGGGCATCCTTATCGGACGGTCGATCCCATTCCAGACCGCAGCGATCATCTTCGTGTCAAAGAAGCGTGGCGTGCAGGTCTGGTACGAGCATGACAGCAACTGCGGCACCTGTCAGCGGTACACCGAATGTATCGAGCTGCTCTGGGATTATGCAAACGAACTCGGGGTCAGGATCGAGAAGACCGCGGACCCGACAAAGATGGCAGAAGAACTGTTTGAGAAAGTGAAGGCGTGGGTATAATGACACATGTATCTGAAGTTATACGCGGATGGCTGGGCTGGTGCCCGAACTCACCGGCCGTGCGCACATCACCGGCGGTTCTCGCAGTGCCATCAATCACTGCACATCCTGCACAGCCGGGCAGCAGCGGGGCTGTCGGGGGCCAGGGTCACATTAAACGCGGAATCAGTATCGCCACCGGGAGCATCAGAGCCCTGTTCGGGGAGAGACACCTGCTCTGGTTTTCACTCATTGCAGGAATCATATTCCTCTTCCTGATCGTGGCAGAAGGGTGGAGCGTGACACACTATGCTCTCATTCCGCTGCCATATAGTATCTGGATTCCCTTCGGGGACTCGAGTCTCATTGTGTTTAACCTGCAGCTCTTCCTGATCGAAGCAATCTGCCTCTCAAGCTTGACATGCCTTCTCGCCGGTCTTATCCTGTACCGGAACGGGAGCATAGCAAAAAAGCCGGTCGCGATCCGGGAGGCATTCGACAGAGTCAACGCTCATGCGGTCCCGCTTGCAACCTTGTCCATTACAATGGCGTTCGTGGCGACACTCGTATTTGAGCTGGTTTCCCAGAGCCAGTTCATCGGAAAGATCATATTCAGCATCGATATGACCCTGTTCTACCTGCCCTATGCGTACTATGTCCCAAACGGGGTTTCTACGGCGCTCTTTTTCTCGTTCGAGATCATGATCATCAACATCATCCTGTTCCTGGTGGTCCTGTATGTCGTACCGGGCATCGTACTGGAGAGCAAGAGACTGCTCCCGGCACTTGCCGGGTCCGTAGCCCTCATGACGAAGACCTGGCGCGAGATGCTGGGCTGCATCCTCGTCTTCGGGACCATCCTCATTGGAGTCGCCGGTATCGCGCTCCTGATCGGTCAGTCGCCGCTGCTGCTCAACCATGATTATGACTTCTTCCTCCAGTTCTCCCGCGGAAAGGTCCTGATGACTGTTGCCTGTTACGGGTTCCTTCTTGCGTCGGGCATCCTGATGGCAATCGGCTCGACAGTTATGGGGATTGCCATCACGGAACTCTGCCGGATTGGCGAGAGTAAAACGATAGCCGGTTAACAGACGGTGTCCTGAAAAAACTGGGGCATGTTCATGATCCAATAAAAATCCGGTCTGGCGACCTGCTCGGGCCCCCATAATTTTATATTGTAAATCCCCATATATTTACACATGTTCCTTCCAACGAACGAAAAGCAGTTCGGGTTCTGGAAGATGCGGCGCAGCGGGATGTCCAACATCTCCATCGCAAACCAGATTGGGATAACCCGGGCAGGGTGTCTCACAGGCGCTCCTAGCTATGGACGAGAAGATCGATGTCTCGCTTAAGGAGATGGCCACGGCAAACCGGATCCAGATAGAGAAGATCGATGTAAAGCGGGGTGTCCTGTTCGGGAAGTCGATCCCGTTCCAGGCCAATGCCTATATTTTCGTCTCGAGAAGCATGGCATGCAGGTCTGGTACGAGCATGACGGCGATTGCATTTCCTGTGACGAGTTCACGAAATGTATCGAGTTCATATGGGACTTCGCTACCGAGCTGGGATAAAACTTGAAAAGACGCAGGACCCGACAAAAATGGCAGAGGAACTGCTTGCAAAGATCCGGGAGGATCAGGTATGACCCGCGTATCGGACATTACCGGACACTGGTTTGGCCTGTGCCGGAAAGCACCCGCCTTCCATATCCTGCAGACGAATGCGGACATCGGGTTCAAACCTGTTTGCGAAGGGCAGCCTGGCGGCGGGGGCAGCGGATCGGGATCTATTGGACAGGGAATAGGAGCAGCCCTCTCTGGGTGAGGACACTGATCCGGAACCGGCATCTCCTCTGGTTTACGCTCCTTCTTGGGCCTGTGCTGGCAGGAAACATTATCGCTCAGGGGCACTCAGTCGACATCACCTGGACCATGGGATCGTTTATAGGTGAAATCGAATGGGTAGTCCTGAACTTTATAATCGAGTTTTTTACCCTGTTCTTTCTCGTGTTCCTCCTCGTCGGCCTTGTCATAAGCATCTCGTCAAAAAAAGTGGGTCATGTGTCGTTCTTTGAAGGACTTACAGGAGCAAAAAAATACATAAAATCCATTATTGTGTGGTCTGGTGTTCTGGCACTCGCAGGCATGCTGCTCTTCAGTATGTACTTTTATTCTTACGATTGGTTGCCGCGTAATCACCTGTTCCCCCAGATTCTTGGAACCCTCTTTGGATTCCTCCTCAACCCGCTTATGGAATTCCCCTTTAACCCGACACTCACGCCGTGGACATTTTTTGACCCCTCGCACGTTGGGGGAATCCCGCTGACATCCTGGATATATCCATTCGGGATCACGCAGGCCCTGGTCTTTTCAGAGATTAATCTGCTCCTGCTTATCCTGACCCCGTTTGTCGTGCCCTTACTCGCTCTCGAAAAGAAGACACTTTGGGAGGCAGTCGTCGGATCGTTTGCCATGATAAAAAAGAACTGGGATGAGGCAGCTGCCTGCGTCCTCTTCCTTGGCGTTATTGCATGCGGTGTGTTCCTTACGTATCTCCTCGTTCAGGCTGCATCTGGGATGGGCACACCAGACGGGGTTGTCATGATTCAACCGGAAAATACATGGATTACTCTTGCTCTCGTGTATGATAGTGCCCTGTTCTGTTTTATGATGGTAATGGCAACGGTCGGGGGGATTGCCGCTCTGGACCTCTACAAATCGGCAAAAAGCAGGCAGATCGCCGAAAAATCCACTGAACCAAGCAGGAGTTGTGATCTAAATGCGCCTTATTTCCGTAATTGCCGATCAGTGGCTGGGGTTGTGCCGGAAACCACCGGTGGTCTGTACTATGCAGACAGGTTTTGGTTTCCCATCGGAATCCGCCTATGAGGGACTCCCAGATGGAGGGGGCGGCGGATCGGGAACGATCCGACAAGGAATCGGTGCAACCATTTCTGGGATGAGGACACTGAACCGGAACCGGCATCTCCTCTGGTTTACGCTCCTTGCCGGGCTTGTGCTCGCGGGAAACGCCATAGGTCAGGGGACACTCTGGTACATCAACTGGACCCTGCAACCAGATATAATCGTATTATATTTCCAAGACTTTTTACTCGGCTTTGCCACACTGTTCTGTCTCGTGTTCCTTCTTGCAGGCCTTATTTTGAGCATCTCATTAAAAAAAGAAGGTTCGGCATCATTCTTTGAAGGGCTTTGCGGGGCAAAAAAATACCTGAAAACCATCTTGTTATGGACCCTGGTTCTGGTACTCGCTGGCATGCTACTTGATAGGATTTATGTTTATTTTGCCATTATCTGGTTCCCGCATGAGCTCGGGTTCACTCTATACCATTGGGGATGGTTTTTTCACCAGCACAATCTTCCAGTTCCCCTTCAACTGGACTCTCGACTGGAACATGTTAACCGAGATTCCGGGCTATGGGGGACGATCGCTGCTGTTATTGGTATATCCATTCGGGATTCTGGAGACCCTGCATTTTTTGGTGATCACCCTGCTCATGTTCGTCCTGACCCCGTTTGTCGTACCCCTGATCGTCCTTGGGCAAAAAACCCTCAGGAAGCAGTTGTGGGATCGTTTGCCCTGATGAAAAAGACCTGGGCCGGGGTAGTTGCCTGCGCCCTTTTCCTTGGGGTTATCATAACCGGTGCGTTCCTCACACATCTGCTCATCCAGGCAGCATCCGGGATAGTAGATCCATACCAGACGGTCATCTTCCATCCCCCCGGGACGTGGATCGCTCTTGCCCTCTTCTATAATATCGCACTTTTAATCGTTGCATTTGTCATGGCAACAATCGGAGGGATTGCAGTACGGGATCTTTACATCTCTGCAAAGACCGGGCAGATACCCGGATCTGCCGGAACGGAACATCTCCATTAATTTTTCTAACCATCCCCCGATAAGTATACCGACGTAAAAATGGTACCGGGAAATAATGTCGGATCGCTTCAGTCCCCGGGAAATTGCGATTGCAAAACAGGATCAGAATGCATTTATATTGTAAATATTGATATATTTACATATGTCAAAGCCAGTTAGCAAAAGACCCTTTGGGTTCTGGAAGATTCTCCTGCTGCTTATCCTAGCAGGTGCAGCAGTCCTGGTACTTCCCGTATCAGCAGCAGATAAACCGGTTGTCACGATTGTCGCGCAGGGATCCGGAGCGTACTACTTAGGAGAAGAAGTATTTTTTTCCGGTATGAATACTGATACAGGTTCCACGTACCTGTACATAACCGGACCAAACCTTCCGGATAATGGAGGAAAACTAACTTCGCCATCCCAGAAAGCAGTTGGCGGAGATCCTGATTCATTCACGGTTGTAAAAACAAACGAAGATAAAACATGGGAATATCCCTGGTACACATCCGGTCTCAGGCTGGATGCCGGATCGTATACCGTTTATGCAGCAAGCGAGCCGAAAACGGGAGACCAGTTATCGGACACACCCTATGGTACGACCAGCATAATCGTTAAAAAACCGTACATATCCGCAAATATCTCCTCTTTAAACGTTGTAAAGGGGCAGCCATTTACAATAACCGGGATTGCGGAAGGGATTCCCCCGAATGTCCAGATCTGGATTATAGGCGATAATTATGCCTATACGACAAAAACACCGGTAAATTCCGATGCATCATTCACATTCACGGGAGATGTGGTAATGTCAGGAAAACTCCCGGCAGGGCAGGACTATCTCATCGTGCAGCACCCGATGGCAGACAACCAGTTTGACTTTGTTGTCAGCGGGGATTATGTCCGCAACCTGAAACTGAACAACGGCACAAATCTCTTCAAGCTCACCGGGTCAGGAAGCCTGCAGGGCAGCGATGCAGCAGACGCAATCATCACCGCAATCAGCGATCAGGAGGCACACGATAGCACGTTAACCAATGACACGTATACCCTGATCCCGTTCCAAGTCACGGATGCAGGGACTCTTCTGGCAACGGCTGCTGCAACCGCCCCGGTCCAGCAGACTACCCCCCGGCACGCCCCGCTCCAGTATGCTCTGTTCGGGGCAATCATCGTTGTAGCGGGAATTGTAATCCTGAAAAAGCAGTAAGTCATTTTAAACGGATGACTCAGTCATCCTTTTTTCTATACCGGTCATGAAGGCCGTGAACCTGCCGGTATCCGTAGAAACGATACTATGACCCTTGTTTAAACGAGCGCATTCGCTCTTTAGAAAATTTTCATAAACAAAGTTCCCGTATGAGAAGGAAAAGTGATGGCAGATTGGTATAGTTCCCGAGGACTCGCGTACCTCAGTACAGTATACTACGTGTGTCAGGTTAACTGCTGGGTTCGGAATGAGACCAGGTGTTTCCTGAACAGTCTATGGCCGCTATCACCAAAAATAACATATCATGCAGGTCGCGAACCTGATGCTGACCTCATTTGGACAGAATGATATTTTTTAGAAAGCATTCGCTCTTTAGTGAAAATTTCATAAGAACAGAAGACCGTGTAAGAAGGAAAGGTGATAGCAGCTTGGTATAGTTCCCGAGGACTCGCGTACCTCAGTACAGTATACTACGTGAGTTGGCTTAACTGCTGGGTTCGGAATGAGACCAGGTGTTTCCCAACTGCTATGGCCGCTATCACCACATGATTTGCTTTTTTTTGTTTGCAGCCAAAGAACGTTAGATGCTCGTTCTTTGTCAGACCGATTTCCATTGCTGGAAACCAGTCCAAGCCAAGGTCCGGAGTTGAACCGGATTGTAGCTGATCTGCAGTCAGCCGCGTGGCCGCTCCGCCACCTTGGCGACCGTGTAGAATGATACCTTATCCTGTATGTCAGGATACGATATAAAAGGTTTGCACTCAGAATTTCGTCTGGGTTTAGCGTGGTGAGCACTAGTGTTTGGACGTTAGTACTTCCGGACTGAACACGTCGTTGCCTTCGTGCGTACATCCGAAGCCTATCAAACGGGTCTTTTACCCATGTCCTGTAACGAAGTCTCTTTTTAGGCCGGGTTTCAAGCTTAGATGCTTTCAGCTTTTATCCCTTGGCGCGTGGCTGCTCGGCACTGCCTTGTCAGACAACCGATCCACTAGAGGCGCCGAATGAAAGTTCCTCTGGTACTATTTCATTCTTACCTGCAGACTTCACACACTCCTGATAGATAGTAACCGACCTGTCTCACGACGGTCTAAACCCAGCTCACGATCCCCTTTAATAGGCGAACAACCTCACCCTTGGCTGCTGCTGCACAGCCAGGATGGAAAGAACCGACATCGAGGTAGCAAGCCGCCGGGTCGATATGTGCTCTTGCCGGCGACGACTCTGTTATCCCCGTGGTAAGCTTTTCTGTAGTCAATAAGCCTCATCAAAAGGCTATATTGGTTCGTTAGACCCGAGTTTCCTCTCGCGATCACTTGCTTTGCGTGATCGCGTCAGGCCAACTTATGCTCTTGACACTCTTCTGTGAGTTTCTGACTCACATGAGTTGACCTTAGGGCACCCTTGATATTTTTTCGAGGGTGTGGCGCCCCACCCAAACTGCCCACCTACCGGTGTCCTCGTTAGAGTGAGAACTACAACAAAACTAGGATGGTGTCTCATTTTTGGCTCCCCATTACCCGAAAGCAATGGATATAACGCCTCCCATCTACACTGCGCAAGAATTATCGTAATTCAACGACAGGCTGCAGTAAGACTCAACGGGGTCTTCACTTCCCATCAGGAGTCCCTAGTCTCTGCACTAGGACAAAAGGTTCAACGGATATGTGTTAGGGACAGTATCGCACTCATTAATCCATTCATGCAAGTCGCCAATTAAGCGACAAGGTACTACGCTACCTTAAGAGGGTCATAGTTACCCCCGCCGTTTACGAGTCCTTCGTCCGGTTGAACCCGGTATTCAGATACTCGCACTGGGCAGGAATCAGTGACTATACTAGTCCTTTCGGAGTTGCAGTCACCTATGTTGTTATTAGACAGTTAGTGCGACCCGGTCACTGCGACCTGCCTGATCACCAGGCAGGCACCCCTTATCCCAAAGTTACGGGGCCAATTTGCCGAGTTCCCTTAACTACATTTAAATCCGACACGCCTTCGCCTTTTCAGCGAGGGGCACCTGTGTCGGTTCTCGGTACGGACATGTAATTCCCTTTTCATGGGCTCAGGGAATTTGCTAAGTTTCCCCATCACACTTTCTTCCGCTTCTCACCATTACGGTACTCCACAGAGTTATGTGCTTGGACGGGATGACAGTCCCGCTTAGCATACCCCCAAGCGTCAGGGCCTTGCGGCTAAAAACTACATGGTACAGGAATATTAACCTGTTTCCCATTCGGTACACTCGAGTTACGGTGCACCTTAGGACCGACTAACCCTCGGCTGACGAACGTTGCCGAGGAAACCTAGCCCCTGCGGCGGTTGGGATTCTCACCCAACTATGCTTCTACTACTGCCAGAATTCTCATCACTACACGGTCCACTGGAACTTACGACCCAGCTTCTACCCATGCAGAGCGCCTCCCTACCAGATCACCTTTCGGTGCTCCGTGGTCTCTGTAGTAGGCTTTAGCCCCGTCCATTTTCACCGCCCTAAATCTTGACTGGTAAGCTGTTACGCACTTTTTAAAGGATAGCCTGCTTCTGAGCTCACCTTCCAGTTGTCTTTGACCTAGGACCAATTTCAGTGTTGACACTGAGCCTACATTGAGGGACATTAACCACGGTCTGGGTTGTTTCCCTTACGCATTACAAGCTTACCCCGTAATGCGGACTTCCAACCATCTAGGATGTTGGGGAGTTTGGAGTTTGACAGGGGGGTGAGCAGTTTCCCGCCCAGCTCCCCCAATCAGTGCTCTACCTCACCAACTATCTCCGGTTAGGTCATGCTGCGACATGTTTAGGGAGGAACCAGCTGATGCCAGGTTCGATTAATCTTTCACTCCTATACGTAGGTCACACGAATGATTTGCATATCAATACCGCTTGCGGTCCTCCACGCAACTTTCGTCACGCTTCAACCTGCCAACGCATAGATCACCCGGCTTCGGGTCTTATCCTGCTGACTCCGCGCACTTTTAATACGCCGTCCCACACATTGCTGCTACGGACTTGTTGGTTTCCCTTCGGCTCCCCTTGTGGGTTAACCTTCGCCAACAGAATAAACTCTCTGGCCCGTTCTTCAAAACGTAACGTTACGACCTTGGCAGGCATGCCCGTACTACCGCCTCGCGACGGGTTCCTTCACATGCAAGATCCTTTCAGGCCGCAACTCGCGATCACCTACCAATTTCAGGCACTTTTAACCACCTTTTCAGGGTTACTTTTCAGCTTTCGCTCACGCTACTAATTCGCTATCGGTTTCAAGTTGTATTTAGCTTTAGGGGTTGATGACCCCTGAATTCCCGCGAGAATTCCGACCCGCGGTACTCAAGACACCACCTAATGCAGTCTGCTTCTGCGTACGGGACTTTCACCCTCTGTAGTGTGCCCTTCCAGGCAACTTCCGCTTCACATCCTGCACCGTAACGGTGGGCTTATAACACCACATCTCCCTTGCGGGATTCGGTTTGAGCTCTGTCGTGTTCGATCGCCTCTACTAACGACATCTCGGTTGATTTCTTTTCCTGCCCCTACTAAGATGTTTCAATTCGGGGCGTTCCCTATCCTTACGGATAAACGCATAAAGCGTTAGGATGTCCTATTAGGGTATCTCCGGATCACAGATTCCTTGCGTCTACCCGGAGCTTATCGCAGCTTGGCACGCCCTTCTTCGGCACTTGAACCGAGCCATCCACTGGTAGGTTTAAACTAATGCTCCGCTAAACCCATTTAACGTCCTGAGTGCAAACCTTTACACGGCCTCGCAAAGTCATTGGTTTGACTTTCAGCCCTTCCCTCGTGATTCACATCTCGAGGTGCATCTAAACAGCCCCCTGGGATTCGAACCCAGATTATTGTGTTCCCTTTTTTGAACACCTGAGCCTTTTTCTTGTCGACACCGGCAATTTTACAGTTTGTCTAGCAACCGCATTTAATACCCGAAATAAAATTCGTTAGGAGGTGATCCAGCCGCAGATTCCCCTACGGCTACCTTGTTACGACTTAACCCCCCTTGCAAAACCTAGATTCAACCGCCGCAGAAAACGACGGCTTCATCAAGACCTCACTCGGGTGGTTTGACGGGCGGTGTGTGCAAGGAGCAGGGACATATTCACCGTGCTATTTTGAAACACGATTACTACGGATTCCAGCTTCATGTGGGCGAGTTGCAGCCCACAATCCGAACTAAGGATGGGTTTAGGAGATTGCCTTCACCTTTCGGTGTCGATACCCATTGTCCCACCCATTGTAGCCCGCGTGTAGCCCGGACAATTCGGGGCATGCTGACCTACCGTTGCCCATTCCTTCCTCCTCTTTAGCAGAGGCGGTCCCAACAGTGTCCTCTCCATCCCGGAGGACGAGCTAGCAACTGTTGGCGTGGGTCTCGCTCGTTGCCTGACTTAACAGGATGCTTCACAGTACGAACTGACGACGGCCATGCACCTCCTCTCAGCTAGTCAAGTAGAGTCTTCAGCCCGACTATCATTCAGCTGTCTTGTCCGGTGAGTTTCCCGGCGTTGAGTCCGATTAAACCGCAGGCTCCACCCGTTGTGGTGCTCCCCCGCCAATTCCTTTAAGTTTCAGCCTTGCGACCGTACTTCCCAGGCGGCACGTTTCACGATTTCTCTTCGGCACCTCGGTGACTCGTGGTCACCGATACACCTAACGTGCATCGTTTACAGCTGGGACTACCCGGGTATCTAATCCGGTTTGCTCCCCCAGCTTTCGTTCCTCACTGTCGGAGCCGTCCTGGTGAGACGCCTTCGCCACAGGTGGTCCCCCAAGGATTACAGGATTTCACTCCTACCCCTGGAGTACCTCTCACCTCTTCCGGTCCCTAGTCTGCCAGTATCCCTGAGACGCCTTCCGGTTAAGCCGGAAGATTTCCCCAGAGACTTAACAGACCAGCTACGAACGCTTTAAGCCCAGTAATAGTGGCCACCACTCGAGCCGCCGGTATTACCGCGGCGGCTGGCACCGGTCTTGCCCGGCCCTTTCTTCACCAGTTATTTACACTGGCGGACAGCCTGATTTTACAGGCACTCGGAGTTCCCTTATCACGATTGCTCGCATTGTAAAGTTTTCGCGCCTGCTGCGCCCCGTAGGGCCTGGATTCGTGTCTCAGAATCCATCTCCGGGCTCTTGCTCCCACAACCCGTACCGATTACAGGCTTGTTGGGCCGTTACCCCAACAACAACCTAATCGGCCGCAGACCCATCCTGAAGCGGCGGACCTTTCAACTACAGAGCATTCCAGCATCCATAATCTATGGGGTATTATCCCCAGTTTCCCGGGGTTATCCCCCTCTTCAGGTTAGGTTGTCCACGTGTTACTGAGCAGTATGCCGAGGTCTTACACCTCTCGACTCGCATGGCTTAATCGAACTCCGATAGCAGTGGCCTCTGGCAGGATCAACCAGAATTCGAATTGTACATCTGTACGCACACTAAATATCTGAACCTTAATTTCGAGGAATTAGCGGTTACTAAACAAATTTCCGCATTGCCAGTATCAACGTCAGAACCAACTCCGGTCAAGCCGGGTCTTGTTGGATCTCCATCAAATTATGCTTGTGTTCGTCGTGTTTGTTCACTTGAACACGGGCTCATAATGTATGTTTCAAGGATATTTATACCTTGTTACATGCAGTGTTTGTATTCGGAACCAAGCCCCGGGATCTACCGGTTTTGTTGGCTCTTCATCACACGCCTTTCGTCGTGTTTTTGATGTAAACACGGGCTTACAATGTAGGTTACAGGATTATTTATACCTTGTTGCCTGCACTGTGCCCACTTCGGACCCGATACGTCCCTTGCGGGCAGTTTTCGTCGGGTCTTCATCAGAAATTGTGGATCACATTATTCCACAGACTACCATTTAAACATTGCTCCTGACGCGTTCTCGTTTTCCGAGTTTGATATATGTGCCGGGACAAGTATTCACAAAACAGATAATTCCCCAGTCATTTACGAACCGTATTCCGGATTCAGATTCCCGATTTCAGGAGTCGGAGGGCATTCCCGGCCGGATCATGAGGCGCGTCCGCACACCGGATTCTCAGGATCAATTCCATAACTCGCTGGATTAGGGAGGCAATGCAGGAAATAACGTGAATATTTGCTGAAATCTGCCCTTGCAAAATAACCGGCCACGCATGGTCGCGCAGGAAATACCATGGTCCCGGCCCCACCCTGCCGCACCCGTGCATGATGCGCCACGCGGTATCCCATGCCACGTAGCAGTTTGGTGGCTATATGGGTATCCAGGATGCCCGGGCTCCTGTCGACGCAGTATACTATTATTCCAGTGACTCGATAACTCGCGGCGCACGAACTTGACGCACAGGTGTCAATTATTATGGATAAACGCATGGGTACGGGTATCACTGCAAAGGTTCAAAAGCCCTGATAATCCCTCGTTTAAAAAAAGATGCGCTCGGTGGGCGCTCGCCGGCTTTTCAGGGAGTGACCGGCGCAGGTGCCGCTGCCTGCGGGACGCTGTGGTCGTAGACCCGTGCTGATGTACCGGGCGGTGAAAACCGAAATGATCGGCGTGAGCACCAGCTGGATAACCCACCCGGCAAACGGGATCAGCGCGAGGAGCGAGATGACGAGACTGGCGAGGATGACAAGCACCATCATGATCACCAGGGCGAGGATGTAAGCACCCCAGCCGATCGCCTGGATCGTGCCGGTGATCGCGGAGAACCGGAGCCCTTCCCTCATGCTGCCGGTGCGGGCAAAGCGCACGCTGCCAAGAACTGCGTAGAGACAGGTGATCACGAGCACAATAAGCCCGATAAGGATGAGGGTGAACCCGGCGCCCATCATCGTGCCCATGGACGCACTGTCATGAACCCCGAAGAACATGAAGGCAAGTGCGACGACAAAGATGACAAGGGCCGGGACGAACCAGAGGAACCCGACAATGGCGAGTTTGATCCCGTCAAGGTACAGGGAACACCACGAATCAAACACGGGCGGGGGGGTTGTCCCGCGGTAGACCCGGACGAGGTACCCCGATACGATAAACGAGAGGAGTAATCCTGCAAGACAGAGCGCGATGAGCCGGGGCCACGGGATAAGGTCCCAGTGAATCGTTGTCCCGGTGAAGATCGTTTGTCGGATCGACAACGAACCTGATGAGGGCAATGGGCAGGCTGCAGATGATAAAAATGAGCCACGTGACCCAGTTCCCCGCAAGAGCTGCCTTTGTGTACCCTACCGCATCTGAAACAATAGATCCATAATCCATAGTATACGATAATGGGGGGCACATTATAAAAATAACGTAATGCCGCGGGGAGCGACATGCTGTCGGGTTTTAAGCACGGACGGGCCCGGGATCGGCAAGCTGCCGGGCCCACACCCGGCACTCCCCATCGGTACTGGAACCTTATCTCAAACATTTTTCCCCCACTGACCCCCCTTATACAGAAAGACCTGAAATTGACCGTATGTGTCTGCCATTTTACACCGGAAAATAACTACAGGATGGGATAGTGGATATATCAAAATTATACTGCAAAATGAGGGGTCAGTGGGGGAAATATAACATGTTCACCACTACACTACTGCACCTTGTTTTTCCCCCATGACCCCATATTCTGACCACCAAGACTTTCTCTTTTCCCTGCATCTGTTCAGATAAGGACTGCAAAGGAAAACCACCAGCAAAAAATCCGGAGTGCCAGATGAGACAATTCAAACCCAAACCCGGAACCAGAAGCGCGATCCGGATCCTGCATACGCCGTTTGCCGATATCACGGCATTTACCCGGGTCGTGCGGGGACTTGTCCTCACGAACCCTCTCGGCTGCACGGCCTATCGGGGGGTAAAAAAGTACCATCCTCCCTTGGAGATCGTGCGGGAGATGTATACTGCGAAATTCGTGTACACGAATGAGAAAGGGAAACGGGTCGGGACCGGTCAGGAACTGTATGACTCCGTTGACGGGTACGAGCTCGGCATCGCTGCCATGATCTCCAACATGGCAAACATCGCAGCACACCGGGGGAAGGTCCGGCACCTCCAGAGGGCAGATCACTTCTTTGCCCTCCTGAAATGCCACGATCCGAATGGAGGGCTCTTTTTTGTGAGCGTCGCCCGCGACCGGATAACGGTGGCATCCTATCACGGACGACGCGATCCGTAAAAAGGTGGAGGCGTGGGCGGATTGTCCCGGAGTACTCAGCGGGGGGCGCGGGACTATAAGTGCATATACAGCGGACTAACCGATCATGAGGCTGACTCTCCCATTACTGATCCTTGCGGTGCTGCTCCTTTTTACCGCAGGCTGCACCCAGAACACCACCCTGTCAGCGGGGACGGGAACTCCGCAGGCAGGAAATACCCGGTGACCGGGAGCACACCAGCCCCGACCACCGTGGCAGACGGAAAAGTGATCGCTGCCTACTGGTACCTCTACCCGGACCCGAATGACGATACCTACAGTCAGGTCATGCAGGCAAAATACCAGATCCCGTGGACAAAGATCAACCGGCTCTATATCGGGTTTGCGACGCTCCATGACGGGGTGCTCACCGATCTGCCCGGTCGGGGATTCAGCGGACAATGCCACACAGAGGGCGGAGATGCAGCGCAGGATCCATGAGATCGTGGCGCTCTGCCACGAGAACAACCCGGACGCGGAGATCTTTATCACCTCCAATTTTGGCGAGAGGGAAATTGACACCGATACCTTGCAGGCCGCACAGGACCCACAGAAGTTTGCCGACAGCGTGCTTGCCTACCTCAAAGAGTATGACCTCGACGGCTACGACATGGACTGGGAAAGCGGACGGATCGATGATTATGCTCCGCAGCTGACCTCGCTGCTCTCAACATGCCATGCCACGTTTGCGGCAGCCGGTAACAATCCACATGGCCGTCCCTACCTGCTGACCCACACGGTCTGGCCCGGGGTCGAATCGGCAGAGACCGTTGCCGGTCTTAAGGACAGCGTGGATCAGATCAATATAATGTCCTATGGGACCGGGGACAAGTACGATCTCGTATCGTACGCCGACTCCTATGCGGCGGCCGGCTTCCCCTACGGGAAGATGATCGGGGGTGTCGAGAGTGAATCAGCGTATACCGATAACGTGGGGCCGGATACGGAGGCATCGGTTGCGGCGAAATGCGCCTATGTCAAAGAGCACAACCTTGCCGGCCTTTTTGCGTGGCGCATGGATAACGACATGCGGCCCGATAACAGCCCGCCGACCTACCAAGTGACGGGGTGGGTGTACGACTGCCTGAAGGGGTGAGTTTCCTCATCCAAGGTACGGATCAGGCACCGGGCGGACATTACGAATAACAGCCGGTGAACCGGGATCACACTACCGTGTCGCCCGGGTTCTCTTCCTCATCCACCTTCACCACATGCACCCAGATATCCCCGAAAAACTCCTCCTGCCGCAGGTTGCACTGCCCGTCCAGCGCCAAAAAGAGCAGCGGGATATAGACATCGGGAAGCTGCCAGCCGAGATCCTTACAGAGTTCGGCAAGCGTGATCTCGGTGTCCGGGTCGGCATTTGCAAGACACTCCTCGATGACCTGCCGTGCCGAGTCCTGGTACCCTTCCTCGTGGGCGATGCCGACAACATCGTCGGCTTCGACCAGGTAATCGTCATCAGCGGGGGGAAGCCGGCGGCGCCTCCGCTCCTCTTTTTCGAGGTTCTTGAGCTGATGATCAGCTCGAAGAGGGTAACCGGGCTCTTTCGGAGGCTCTTCCGGTCGAGCCGGCGCTGAATCTCCCGCTCCAGCCGCTCGATGGGCCCAACGCGCCCCTCGTCCTCGAAATCAAGGTCGCCTGATAGGTCGAAGTCCCCGCTCTCGTCGTCTTCCCCACCCTCATCATCAGCCGGGATGTCCAGCTGCTCGGATTTCATCCGGAGGAGAGTCGCCGCAAAAAAGAGCGTGCGCCCCGAGATCTGGAGGTTGAGCTGCCCGGCACCGCTCCAGCTCGGAGAGGAACCGGTCGGTCACTTCGATGATATCGATGTTCCACGGATCAATCTCGCCCCGTTCAGCAAGCCCGACGAGAATCTCGACCGGGTCCTCAACAATCCCCGGCTCCGGTTCTTTGGGGGCGTCGGCTGCCGCAGGAGGCTCGACAGTCTGGGCAGTATCAGGAGCTTCGGCGGGCATTGCCGCGCCGGTATTTTCCGTCCCGGGCTGCTCCCCGTCCGAGGCCTCTATCGGGGCTGGTTCACCGGCCCTTTCGGCCTTTACCCCCTTACCAGACCGGCGCTTCCCGTTGTTGTCCGGTTCAGCCATGGACCTTGACTCCGGTAACAAGCGTGCTCTTGTCCGGCGGCTCGTCACGCCCATGATCCTCTGCGCCGCCTCGATCATCGGCTTACGCAGCGAAACGATGACAAACTGCGACGAAGGGGCGAGATCGGTGATCATCGCCGCGATCCGTTCCACGTTTGCGCCGTCAAGCGACATGTCCACTTCGTCAAACGCGTAGAAGGGCGCCGGGATGTAGTGCTGGATGGAGAAGATGAACGCGAGTGTGGTCAGCGATTTCTCCCCGCCCGAGAGAGAGGAGAGGAGGTGGACTTTCTTATCCCGGGGCTTGACCGCGAACGTGAGCCCACCGGTGAACGGGTCCTCCTCGTTCTCAAGGACAAGGTTCCCGCTGCCGCTCGTGAGCCGGGCGAAGATCTCCCGGAAGTTGGTGTCGATCGCTTTAAAAGCGGTCATGAACGCCTCGAACTTCATCTTCTCGTATTTCCGGATGCGCTCGATCAGGCTCGCCCGCTCCTTTGAGAGGGTATCTTTTCGCTCCGTCCGCTCGCCAACCTGCCGCTGTATCTTCTCGTACTCCTCGATGGCGAGCATGTTGACGGCCCCGATCTTGTGGAGCGCAAGTTCGGCATCGGCAATCTTCCCTTCTATCTCGGTGAGCGAGAGCTCGGTCTTGACCTCGCCGACAATGGCCACGAGTGCCGCAATCTCGGCGGCAAGCGCGGCTGCCCGCTCCTCCAGGGCCGTAAGCTGGATCGTGAACCGTTCCTTGTCGTTATCGAACTTCATCAGTTTTGTTTCCGAGGCGTGGATGCTCTCCGACACTTCGGCCCGTTTCTTCCGCAGGCCTTCGAGTTCCCCGGAGAACTCCTTCTGCTTCTCTTCGAGTGCGCCAATCACGGTCTTGTGGGCCGCGATCTGCTCGTTCGACCCGGCGATCTCCGCATCGATCTCCCGGTTGCGCTCGTCCAGCCGGGCGCGTTCCTCGCCCAGTTCCCCGACCGGGCCGTGAAGTGCTGGCGCTCGCGGGAGGCGTCGTTCATGTCCGCCTCCTTGTTCCGCAGGCGCCGTTCCGCTTCCTCGATCTCTTTTTTCTTCTTCTCCATCTGGTCGGTGAGCGCCGGGATGTTGGTGTCGTCCAGTTTCTTTTTGATCGCGTCGATCTTTGCCGTGATCGCGTTCAGCGCTTCGGTGACCTTGTCGAGTTCCCCTTCGAGTGCGCCAAGCTCTGCGGCGCTGTTCCCGGTCTCCTCTTCTGCCGGGCGACGGCCGCCTCGATCGTCTGCTTCTCGACCGTGATCGCCTCGAACCGCCGGGTATACTCCTCGGTGACTGCCCCGGACCGGGCCACGTTCTGGTCGATCTCGTTACGGAGCGCACGTTTCTGGTCGACCTCTTCGGTCATGCGCTTGACGCCCGCTTCAAGGGTCGATGCCTCTCCCGAAAGTTCGGCAAGGTGCGACCGGATCCTGACGATCTCGTCGTCCACGGCAGCCCCGAATCCCCGGACGGCTTCTTTGCCGAACCGCCGGTCATCGCCCCGCTCTTCTCCAGCAGTTCGCCTTCGAGGGTGACCATCCGGTACCTCCCGATCAGTTTCCGTGCCCTCTCAAGAGTATCGACCACGACCGTCGCCCCGAGCGCCACGGCAAATGCCCGGTCGTACACGGGATCATAGTCGAGGAGGTTGACCGCATAGTCAACGACGCCGGGCTCCTTGACAGGCGGGAGCGTGGGCGGCCGGAGCTTGTTCAACGGGAGGAAGGTCACCCGGCCGAGCCGCTCATCTTTCAGGTACCGGATCGCATCGGCGGCGATCTGGTCGGTGTCGCAGATCACAAACTGGAGTCTGTTCCCCGCAGCGACATTGAGTGCCGTCGCATACTCCGGGGGCGCCCGGCCCTGGTCTGCAATCGTGCCATGAACACCTTCCATCGCTTTGACCGCCTCGATTGCCTTTCCCCCGGACTCTCCCCGGGCCTGCTGGGCGGCTTCGAGCCGGATCGCGTCCTGCTCGGCATCCCTCATCTCCCCGTGCAGCCGTTCGAGGGCTGACCGCTGGGCAAAGAGGCCGCTCTCCAGTTCTGAAAGGTTCCGGTCGAGTTCCTTTTTCTGGCCGGCAAGCGCTGCGACCTCCTTCTCGTTTGCGGCGAGCTGCTCCTTTTTCTGGGCATACTCCTCGTCGAGCTGCTTCTGGAGTGCCATGAGGCGTTCGAGCTCGCTTGTCCGCATCCGGCTCTTCTCGATGAGCATGTCCTGCTGGTGGAGGATGGTGGACCGCTCGCCTTTCTTTCCCTCCGACTCCTCCATCAGGGCAAAGAGTTTCTGCCGTGACTCCTCCGTATCCGAGGAATACTGCCGGATCTCGGTCTCGACTTTTTCCAGCTGGGCTTTATCGGTCGCCACTTCCATCGCAATATTCGTGCGGTCGATGGTGAGCGTGCGGATCTGGTCGGAAAGTTCCTGCGACCCGGGCCTCGGCTCTTTTCGTATCCGCAAAGACCCGGTTCATCCCTTCGAGGTTTGCTTCCTTGTCTTTCTTGAGCCGGGCGATCGTCTGCTCCGCGAGTTTGATCCCGCTCTTTGCCTCTTCGAGATCGGCGATCAGTTTCAGGTAATCCGGCCCGCTCTTCTGGTTGATGAGCTCGTCAACATCCGCGAGGTCGGCCTTGAGGTAGGCGAGTTCGTTCTCCTCAAGGCCACGGTCTGCCTCGACCCGGGAGATCTTGATCTTCTGCTCTTCGGCAGAGGAGAGAAGCGTCGCCCGTTCCTTCTCCTTGTCGTGGAGCTGGGCGGCCGACCGGCACCCCTGGTAGAAGGCGAGCTCTTTTTGCCACTTCTGGTATTCGAGCGCGTGTTCCCGCTCCTTCTTGAGCTCATTTGCCCTTTTCGTGAGTTCGATTAAGAGGAGTTCCTCGCGCTCGATGCGCTCCCTTACCACGTCAAGTTCGGCGAGCGACTGCTGCTTTTTGGTATCGAACTCGGAGACCCCGGCAATCTCGTCGATGATCTTCCGGCGCTCGTTGTCGCTCATCTCCATGATCCGGGTCACGTCGCCCTGCATCACGACGTTGTAGCCGTGCGGGATGATACCGAACTTTGAAAGGTGATCGACAATGTCGCTCTGCTTGCAGAGCCGGTCATTTAAGTAATTGTAACTGTAATAGCCGTTTCCCGTCCTTTTAATCCGGCGGCGGATCCTTGTCCCGTCGGAAAATGCGATGGCGACCTCGGCAGTGTTCTTCCCGGAGTTAAGGTTAATGAGATCGGTGAGTTTCTCGGCACGCAGGTTGCGGGAACTCGAAAGAGCGAGGACAAAAAGGATCGAATCGATAATGTTACTCTTCCCGGAGCCGTTCGGGCCAGATATAACGGTGAATCCCTCTAAAAAGGGAATTTTTGTCTTTTTTGAAAAAGACTTGAAATTATCTATCTCCACTCTGTGATGTGCAAAGATCCGGCTCCTCGTCGTCATTACTTCTTTGCTGCATCGGACTTGTCTTCTTCAACAGCGTAGATAAGGTCGCTCTGCTTGGGCTTGGCCGAAACTCCTTTCTTGTTCCGCCCGTAACCCGCCGATGCGACGATATAGTCCTTTTCCCCGCGCCGGGGCTCAAGCTTCATCGTCCCGTCAGTCTGCATGATCATATCCATCGCAGGCTCTGCCGGGGCTTCCGGTTCAGCATCCGCAGCACGGGAGCCTTTCCTTATGACGACCGTGCTTCCACCCTGCTGAGGGCCGCGCCACCGGCAACGGCGCCGGGCACCTGCGAGCCCTGGACGATCGGCTGCACGCGTTTGAGTTCCTGGCGGCTGCGTTCCTCGGTCTGCTTGGACATCTTCATCGCAATCGACTTAAGGTCGAGGAGTTCCTGGGTGAGCCCCTTAACGAGCGCTTCCATCTCATTGACCTTCTTTTCGAGCGCTGCAACGCGGTCCTCGCCTGCACCGCTTCCTGAACTTTCCATCATTTTGACCAATTTCTCCTTTTCATCAAGTTCGAACTCAAGTACCTGATCTTTGCATCCGGTTGAACCATGCCATACCTGTATAACTTGTGATATATACTGGTGCGGCGCACTCCTTATTAATAATAGTAGTGATCTGCGGATGAGAAAAAAAGGTTTGTGCTTCTTTTTCTCCAAAAAACAGGGTAATGGCCCGCGGAAAACCACCCCCTCCGGGCCCACGCGCCCCTTCCGGCAGGGGTGCAGCACTCCTGAAAACCGGGGTATATGACTTTTTTTACCCGGTTTTGCCATCCCTGCGCTCATGCGTAAGAAAAGGTATTACCTGATCCCCACCAACCTTTGAGCATATGTCGTATCTTTCCCAAACAGATCCAGAAATAGCAGATATCATTGAGAAGGAACGGCTCCGCCAGACCAATGGGCTCGAACTCATCGCGTCCGAGAACATTGTCAGCCGTGCCGTACTCGAAGCAATGGGGTCTATTATGACCAACAAGTACGCCGAAGGTTACCCGGGAAAGCGGTACTATGGCGGCTGCGAGTTCCATGATATGGCCGAGAACCTTGCCCGCGACCGGCTGAAAAAACTCTTCGGCGCGGAGCATGCGAACGTCCAGCCCCACTCGGGCACCCAGGCGAACATGGCGGTTTATTTTGCGTACATGAAGCTGGGAGAGAAGATCCTATGCATGAAGCTCAACCAGGGCGGCCACCTTTCTCACGGCTCACCGGTAAGCTTCACCGGCAAGTTCTACCAGGTCGCCCAGTACGGTGTCGACCCCGAAGACCGAAATCCTTGATTACGGCGCAGTCGGCGAGATGGCAAAGAAGGAGAAGCCGCAGATCATCGTCTGCGGTGCATCCGCCTACCCCCGCACGATCGATTTCAAGGCATTCCAGGAGATCGCTGATGATGTCGGTGCCTACTGTATGGCAGATATCGCCCACATTGCAGGCCTTGTCGCGACACAACAGCCACCCGACCTCGGTCGGTGTCGTGAACTTTACGACGACCACCACCCACAAGACCCTCCGCGGACCCCGGGGCGGCGCGATCATGTGCAACAGCGAGTACGCGCAGGCAATCGACAAGGCGGTCTTCCCGGGCATGCAGGGCGGCCCCCTGATGCACACGATCACGGCAAAGGCGGTCTGTTTCGAGGAGGCGCTCAGGCCCTCCTTTACGGAATACAACAAGCAGATCGTAAAGAACGCGAAGGTTCTTGCCGAGACCCTGATGAACAACGGCATCCGGCTCGTCTCGGGCGGCACGGACAACCACCTGATGCTCATCGACCTCACCAACCAGCACATCACCGGTCTTGAGGCGGAAGTGGCGCTCGGTAAAGCCGCTATCACGGTGAACAAGAACACGATCCCGAACGAGACAAAGAGCCCGTTTGTCACGAGCGGTCTCCGGGTCGGCACGCCGGCCGTCACCTCACGGGGCATGAAAGAGGCCGAGATGCGCCAGATCGGGAACTGGATCTCTGTCGGTTGTCAAGGATATCAAGAACGAGACGCTGATCCAGAAGGTCAACCGGGAAGTCACTGCGATGGCAGGGAAGTTCCCGATTTACCCGACAGTATAATAATCTCTTTTCTCATTTTCTATTTACAGGGGGATTTTGGCAATGGTCACCATTCTTGACGGGAAAGCGGTATCGGAAAAGCGGCTCGAACTCCTCAAGGAGGACATCAGTGAATCCGGGCTGTACCCCCGGCTTGCCACGGTCATTGTGGGCGGGGACCCGGCCTCGCAGATGTATGTCCGGATGAAGCACCGGGCCTGCGAACGGGTGGGCATCGGGTCGGTCGGGATTGAGATCCCGGGCGACGCCACCACGCAGAAGGTGCTGGAAACCATAACCCGGCTGAACGAGGACCCGGAGATCAACGGCATCCTCGTCCAGCTCCCGCTCCCGAAGCAGATCGATACCGACCGGGTCATTGCCGGGGTCTGTATTGCAAAGGATGTGGACGGGTTCCACCCGACAAGCCTCGGTCTTTTAATGAGCGGGAAACCCGGGTTTACCCCCTGCACGCCCACGGGGATCATGACCCTGCTTGAGGAATACCATATCCCCGTTGCCGGTGCACGGGCGGTCGTCGCCGGGCGGAGCATCGATGTCGGGCGCCCGATGGCAGCACTCCTCACGAACGCCGATGCGACGGTAACCATCTGCCACAGCAAGACAAAGGACCTTCCCGCTGAACTAAAACGGGCAGATATCCTTGTCTCCGCTATCGGGAAAGCGCATTTTATCACACCGGAGATGGTAAAACCCGGCGCGGTCGTGATCGATGTCGGCATCAACCAGCTGAACGGAAAACTGGTCGGCGACGTGGACTTTGAAGCGGTAAAAGATATTGCATCGGCAATCACCCCGGTCCCCGGCGGCGTAGGCCCCATGACCATTGCAACGCTCATGGAGAACACCTTTGCCGCAGCAACGAGGATGGAATGAAGTCCTGCCGGGTGAACAAGCTGGAGATCGGGGGAGATGCCCCGGTCCGGCTGATGGGCGTCATCAACGTGAGCAACGAGTCTTTTTACTCTGGCTCCTATGTGCCCCTCGAAGAAGTGCGTGCGACGGCAGTCGCGATGATCGAGCAGGGCGCCGACATGATCGATATCGGCGCACGGAGCACGGCGCCGAACACGCAGGCGATCAGCGGGAAGACCGAGGCGGAACGGATCGATGCCGCACTTAACGGAACTGGACGGGAGCGGGATTACCCTCTCGGTCGATACCATCCACCCGGGCGTGCTCGACGTCTGCCTGAAGCATGACATCCATGCGGCAAACGATATCGCCGGGTTCCTCTCCCCGGCCTATGCAGAGAAGGTAGCGGACGCCGGGCATCCCCGCGTTTGTAATGGCAGCAAACAGCCATCCCGGGAGACCCGGTGGGGGTCGAAGCGACCCTTGCCGCGCTCGAAGGCGTGATGCGGCGGTGCGAGGCAGCGGGGGTAAAAGACTATGTGCTCGACCCCGGTGTCGGCATCTGGACCCCCCTGCGCTCGGTCGAGGACGACTGGGAACTCTGCCGACACTTTGACGAGTTCCTGCGCTTTGACCGCCCGGTGCTTGCCGCAGTATCAAGGAAGACATTTATCGGGATGCTCCTAAACCGGGTACCGGAAGAACGTCTGCCGGGCACCCTTGCCGTGACCGTAAAACTGCTCGAAAAAGGCGCGTCGATCATCCGGGCCCATGATGTGGCAGCCACCCGCGATGTGATGAAGGTCTGTGAGCGCATGGTGAAGGGCGCATGAATACCTCTTTTACCGTGATCGGGCTCTCCACCGGCATCATTAAGCCCCATGATCCGTTTACGGACCGGATTATCGATGCGGCAAAGAAAACCTGCGGCGGTTTTCATGACGGGGATATCCTCATCCTTGCCGAGACCGCGGTCGCAACTGCCGAGGGAAACGTGGTCAGGCTCGACTCGGTCACCCCCTCCCCGCATGCACGGGAACTGGCAGAAAAATACCACATGGATCCCCGTACCGTCGAAGTCGTCCTTAAAGAGAGCGATTCGGTGGTCGGCGGCATCCCGGGATTTCTGCTCTGCATGAAACAGGGCACGCTCCTCCCCAATGCCGGTGTGGATGCCTCAAACGCCCCGCCGGGCTGCATCACCCCCCTGCCAGCCGATCCGAACGGGAGCGCGCTTCGTATCCGCGACGAGATCGAACAGCAGTGCGGGATAAAAATCGGGGTGCTGGTCATCGACAGCCGCACCCACGCGATGCGCCTCGGGTGTTCCGGGGTCGCCATCGGCTGCGCCGGCATCACCTCGGTCATCGATGACCGGGGCAGAAGCGACCTGTTCGGCCGCAAACTGGAAGTGACAAAAAGGGCGGTCGCGGACAATATCGCATCCGCCGCCGAACTCGTGATGGGCGAGGCGGACGAGTGCACGCCCGCCGCCATCGTCCGGGGCCTCGGGATGCCCATCGGTGATCAGGTCGGGGTCGATACCATTGATGCGGATGAGTGCCTCTTTATGGGCGTATTCCGCAAGAGCCAGACCTGAAAATGCGGCAGGGTCGCTTATCCGGCCCATCTTTTGCGCTTTTTTCGAACTGTCAGGAATTACTCCCGCTGTGATCAGGTTCGTCCCGATTTGTCATGGCGCAGGGATACAGACGGGAGTCTGACGGCTCACACGAGAGTCCTAATCCTGATCAGAGGTCACCGAAGAGGTGAAGTTATAGGCGCAGTCAAGGTCGGCAAACTCGGAGAAGGAGAAATGTTCGGTCACCTTTTCCTTGGGGGTCATTGACGGGACATCAAATGTTGCCGACTGGGAGTGGCAGTACGCCGTGACCGGCATTAAGGTGACCTGGACCTCGATATTTTCAAACGTCCTGTTGGTGGGGTTCTCGAGCCGGAAGTCGGCAGTGTAGAAGTCGACGGAACCGGTGTTGACCGGGGTAAAATCGTCAAGGTTGTCACTCGTGACCGTGATCGCAGTATTCGGGGCCCGGGAGACGCAGCCTGCACTAAGATACACAAACGACAACACCAGTACGATCCAGAAGCACCATCTCATACCTTTCATTATCCGTCCACTTTTGGTATCAACATTCCTCTGAAATATGTACCTGCAAACAGAGAAAAAACAGATGCTTCCGGCGAAATCTGGCCATGACTTGGATCAAAATCGTGGTCGTGCAGTGTTAATCTGCAACGGAACGCCTGGGTTTACCAAGGGCAGGGCAACATGCATAACATCCCGCAAGCCAAAAAAAGATCAGGAAGATATCGTGAAGATCGCATTTGTTCTCTACGATGGCGTTACCCTTCTTGACTTTCCGGGGCGTGCAGACCCGCTCAGCCCGGCTCAAAACCATGGGGTTTATGCCGGATCTGGATACCGGGTCTGCGCCCCGAAGGAACGGATCCGGTCATCGGAAGGAATTGAACTGGTCGCAGACACGGTCAGCCCCGACCTTTCAACATTCGATTATGTAGTCATCCCGGGGGGAAACGGGGTTATGGATCGGTTAAGGGACAAATCGTTCCTCTCCTGGCTTGCGATACCACCATGCAGAACAACTATTGCTGCTGTGTGCGGGGGCACACTCCTGATCGGGGCGGCAGGACTGCTTCGGGAACAGCGGGCAACCACGCATCCCGGGTTGCAGGAAGTCCTGAAACGTTTCGCACGAGAGGTTTCCCGCGACCGGATCGTTGAGGATGACCATGTCATCACCGCAGGAGGGGTGACGGCAGCCATCGATATGGGGCTGTTCCTCTGCGAGAGGATCGCCGGTCGACGACGTGCAGGATGAAGATCCAGGTGCAGATGGACTACCCGTATTATCCCCCATCCAGCGGGCCGGGACCGAGTCGGGTGACATCCCGATGACTGCCCCGCGTATCCGTACCAGAACGGCTCGACCTGATCCCGGCAACCGTGGAGACATTGAAATGCGACCTCCACGACCATGCTGCACTCGCCCGGCTGCTGGATGCCACGGTGCCTGCCGCATGGCCGCCCGATGAGATGAACGACGAGGTGCTTACCGAGTTTATCCGGATGGCATCGGAACAGTCAGATCCGTTCTTTGCCTGCTGGTACTGGGTACGGGATGCCCCGGTGCCAGAAGGACCGTGTCCTTATCGGGTGCGGGGGGATCGGATCGGCTATAGACTTCCCTGGTACGGTGCTGATCGGGTATTGTGTGCCCGATGAATTCCAGGGGAACGGCTATGCGACCGAAGCGGTCGGCGGTATGATCCCGGTGATCTTCCAGGATCGGCGCATATCCCGGATCATGGCGACGACCTACCCGGAACTCGGGGCTTCCATCAGGGTTCTGGAGAAAATGGGTTTGTCTGCACCGGTGCCACGGCTCCGGGCAGGGTCTTATAGGAGGAACGCTCGGGTTTGTACGGGAAAGATCCCGCAGCGCAGGACCGGTGACCGGCGGTTTCATAGAGTATCGTGGACGATCCGGTTAGGAAGAATCATGGGAGCACCAGGACCGCAAACAGAGGAAACCAGACCTTTTCTTACCGATCCCCCTTTTTACCTCAAAGAGTTTGAGCAGTCCTACCGGTACATCATCGACGAGTACGAGGTGCAGCCAAAGGACATTGCAATCTTCATGCCCTGTGCGGTGAGAAAACCATACAGCACGAGCCCGAGCCACCAGCTCATCAGGATGATCATCTCACAGGTGATCGACGAGTCCCGGTACCACATCGTAATCTTTGGCACCTGCGGGATCGTTCCCTCCGAGCTCGAGACGATGTACCCCTATGCCCACTACAAGTACATGCTCGGCAAGTGCAACGATGACAAGGTAAAGGAGGATTTTCTTAAGATCGAGACCGACCGGGTGGCCGGGTACCTGGAGAAAACCCGGCACGTGTACACATACCGGATCGCGTACTGTATCGGCCTCTTCCGCGAAGCCCTGATACGGGGCTCGGAAAAGTCCAGGGTAAAAATAGATCTCCTCCTTCCCACAAAAGACCTGATCAACCGGGTAATAGAGGAAGAGGAGTGCCGGTTCCAGGAAGGAAGTCTCTCGATGGACGAGTACCTGGGCGAGTTCTGCGACGGCCTCATCCGGTTCCGGAACGCACACCCGGACCTTGAGCAAAACGCAAAAGTGGAGTAGTTTTTTTAGTTTGATTAAGCAGTACAGAGACTTCTTTGGCCGCAAAAAAATGGTGACGAAAAACCCAAGCCACAGATAGACATATGAGGCCACGAAGCAACTCTTGCCCATCACAGGAGTGCAAATGGACCGGTGTCACCGGCAGGGCCGTTGATACCTGATGGACATACCGTGACGTGGTGGAGTTCTCATCCCCAGACACGAGTGCGCAGTACCCGGTGAAATATTCCGGGAGTACGAACGGCTATTTGCCGGAAATATCTGAAACAAAAATTAAATATCGAGGTTTGAAATGTCACAACAGCTTGGCGGACAGCCAATTATTATTCTCAGGCAGGGAACAACACGGAATCGCGGCGAGGAAGCCCAGAACAGCAACATTGCCGCAGCAAAGGCCGTTGCAAACGCGGTCAGGTCGACACTCGGGCCAAAGGGCATGGACAAGATGCTCATTGACGGCATGGGGGATATCGTCATCACCAACGATGGCGCAACCATCCTCAAACAGATGGACATCGAGCACCCGGCCGCAAAGATGATGGTCGAGATCGCAAAGACCCAGGACGACGAAGTGGGTGACGGGACGACATCGGCGGTTGTTATCGCGAGTGAACTCTTAAAGCAGGCAGAGGATCTGCTCCATTCGCGTGTCCACCCGACCGTTATTGCGGAAGGATACCGGCAGGCGGCCACAAAGTCACTGGAGATCCTTGAGGGGATTGCCATTGCCGTAAAACCTACCGATACCGCGATGCTTGAAAAGGTTGCGGAAACGGCGATCAGCGGCAAGGGCGCAGAGGCCTACAAGAAACTGCTCTGCGCGATGGTCGTAAAAGCGGTCACCTCGGTCGCCGATCCTGACGGGACGGTCGATATCAAACACATCAACGTGCAGAAGAAAGTCGGCGGGGCAGTGGAAGACACAGTCCTTATCGAAGGCATGGTCCTTGACAAGGAACGGGCGAACCCCGGCATGCCAAAAACAGTAAAGAACGCAAAGATCCTTCTTCTCAACGCAGCGATCGAATACAAAAAGACCGAAGTCAACGCGAAGATCAACATCTCCCGGCCGGACCAGGTCCAGGCCTTCCTTGACGAGGACGAGCAGATGGTGCACGCCCTTGCAGAGAAGGTTATCGCAAGCGGGGCGACGGTGCTGTTCTGCGGAAAAGGCATCGACGATGTTGCCCAGCACTATCTCACAAAAGCCGGGATTTTTGCCGTCCGACGGGTAAAAAAGAGCGACCTCGAGAACCTTTCACGTGCCACCGGTGCAGCACTTGTCAACAGCATCGATGCGATCACCACTGCCGATCTCGGGACTGCCGGCCTTGTGGAGGAAAAGAAATTCTCCGGCGACGAGATGATCACGGTCTCGAAATGCAAAAACCCAAAGGCGGTCTCCATCATTATCCGCGGCGGTTCCGACCATATCATCGATGAGATCGAACGCGCCCTCCATGATGCGCTCATGGTCGTCGGTGTTGTCGTTAAAGAGAAGAAGATCGTTGCCGGGGGAGGGGCGCCCGAGACCGAACTCTCGCTCCAGCTGAGGCGCTATGCCTCAACCATCGGGGGCCGAAACCAGCTTGCCATCGAAGCATTTGCATCAGCCATGGATGTTATCCCACGTGCCCTTGCCGAGAATGCCGGGCTCGATCCCATCGATATGCTGGTTGCAATCCGGGCTGCGCATGAATCCGGACACCGGACATTCGGTCTTGATGTATACGCAGGAAAACCTGTCGACATGCTGAAGGCCGGCGTCGTAGAACCCCTGAAGGTAAAAACTCAGGCAATAACGAGCGCGACTGAGGCAGCAGTCATGATCCTGAGGATCGACGACGTCATTGCATCATCAAAATCATCTGCCCCGCAGGGCGGGATGCCCCCCGGTGGAATGCCACCGGGAATGGGTGATTATTAACACCACTCTTTTTTTATGGCTTTTCACGGCCATACAGGTTACCGTTGGAAGAATTCCTGTTTCCTACCATCAAACTATACGCTAGGACAGCCAATATCTGGTACACAAACGGTTTTTGGGCATACCTACGATCGCACCCGTTCCTGATCATCAGGTAACTGCGATCCATCACCTCCCGGATGAAACCATTTTTGTAGTATCGAACGATTAAAAACCAGAGACCTTGACTTTTTGCTCTGGCAGACCAGCACATAAAAGAACGAAACAATGGCTAAACAATCCTTAAAATCGGTTATCATGGGAACACGCTCCGGATACGTTATCCGGTGGACCTGTCCTGACTGTTATGCAGAAAATGTGATTATCAACAGGACTCCGGCTGAGTTTTTCAAGGCTTCCCGGGATTCCTCATGCCGGCACTGCAGGAAACGTTCGACCATTTCGACGCCCTGCCTTCATCATTAACCGGCATTTCCTTTTATTTCGCTCTCTTTCGAATGCAGGACCGGGTAAATCCGGCGGCCATCATTCATTATTATTTCCGTGCACTTGCCTTAACCGGGGTCTGCACGCGGGTGGCAAACCCCGTCCCTGCTTTCCGTAAATTCAAGGGCATAGTTCCCTATGACGGCAGTGATTTTACGAGCAGGTAAAATGCGCAGAGCGCGGAGGCCAGGCCGGCCACGGAGAGACCCAGCGCGAGAACTGACGGGATAGTTACCCCGTTATACGGCAGTATCTCTTTTATGCCAAACAAAAAGAACGCGATTGCAAGAAACCAGCCATAGATCTTCTTCTCCGTGAATGCAACCCGGAGCCCGTAGATCACCACGAGCACGTCAATACCGATAAGAAGCGGGGTATACCATTCAGAAAGGGTCATCACGTACTGATTAACGCAGCACGTTTAAAGGGATGCGCTCCTCGCCAGAATACCTGTAACAGCTCAGATCTGAAGGGAATGGATACAATAAGCAGGCCACAAACGGCAAAATAAAAGATGCCGTTACTTCACCACAAGCACCTTGCAGGGCGCAGAGCGTATGATCTCCTCTGCCACACTCCCGAGAAGCAGGCGTTCCAACCCCCGTTTCCCCTGCGTTGCGATCACGATCAGATCGATCTTTTTTGACACGGCAAATTTCACGATCTCGGCCGCAGGATGACCCTCAAGGATCGTGGTCTCAACCTTCACCTCGCCGGCCTGGGCATTTATCCGGGCAAACGCCTGCTCTGCCTCGGCTTGGAAGATGCGGTAGGTATCCCCGAGCGGGATATCTCCCGACATCGATGAGAACGTACCCGTGTCGATCACATAGACCGCATACACGGTAGCCTTGAATACACGGGCAATTTTAATTCCTTCGTCAAGGGCAACCCGGTTCTTCTCCGAGCCATCCGTTGCGATCAGGATCCTGCCAATCAACTCATCTGGTCATCGTACGATTCCTCCACTCCTGTTTAATGCAGACAGTTCCTACTTCACGTTCCCGCCAGATACCTGTTGCGGATCGCCAGTGTTGCTGCCGTCCCGGGCAGCTCCGTCAATCTCCTCCACGTACTTGTCACCCCGCATTGCACAGAGCAGAGCGGCGATAAAGGAGATGCCGGCCCCGATATAGAACGAGAGGGCAAGCGAGGGCATGAACGCCGCGGCAAGTGTCGTCGGGAACCAGACCCCGCCGGTGATGGTAGTTATGGCCGCAGGCGCCACTGTGGCGAGCAGTGCCGGGGAGAGTCCGGTAAGGATCATCTGGACCGGGTTGTAACCAAGGAATGCTGCGAACAGTGCACCGGTCGGGGGTATCGCGCTCATCGCGGGGATGAGCTGCGTCGCATTGGCAGCTGACAACGCTGCCGAGAACTCTGGGGGAAACGCGCTCGTGAGTCCGACGACAATAATCGTAAAGAACATCCCCATGGAGAGGACAAAACCGGAGTTCATCAGGGTCGACATCATGCCGGAGGAGACACCGCGCTCTGTCAGCCGGCACCGAGTTCATGATCGCCGCCGCATTGGGCGAGGAGAACATCCCGTTCCCGAGACCCATGATCAGGAGCGCGAGCGCGAAGGGCAGGTAATCGAAGTTGTAAGGGAGTAAGGCAAGGATCAAAAACGAGACCCCGACAAGCACCATCCCGAGCGTGCTGATCCACCGGGCGCCGTACTTGTCGGAGATGATGCCGGAGAGCGGGCCCATAATGACAAACCCGATAGTGAGCGGCAGCATGTAGACCCCGGCCCAGAACGGTGTCGACTCGAAACTGTAGCCGTGCAGGGGCAGCCAGACTCCCTGGAGCAGGATGATTAAGATGATCATCACCCCGCCCCGGGCAAGAGCGGAGAGGAAGCCGGCCCCGTTCCCGAAGGCAAAGTTACGGATCTTAAAGAGATCCATACGGAACATCGGGTCCTTCACCTTTGTCTCGATAACGGGGAAGGCAACAAGGAGTAAAAAACCACTCACGAGTGCGGCGATGACCCACGGGTCGCCCCAGCCCATAGGGGCGCTTCCGTACGGGAGCAGGGCGTAGGTGATGCCGACAAGGAAGAGCGTCAGGCCGCCGATAAAGGAGAGGTTCCCCCAGAGGTCGATCTTCTGGTTACGTTTCGGGTAGGCCGGCTCTTTGAGTTTCATAAACGCCCAGATGGTCCCGATCACTCCGAACGGCACGCTGATCAAAAAGACATACCGCCAGTGGAAGGCCGCAAGGATCCCGCCGATGATAAGACCGACAAACTGGCCCGAGAGCGCCGCTACCGAATTGAGGCCGAGCGCCTTGCCCCGTTCATCGGGAGGGAATGCATCGGTGAGGATTGCAGCGCTGTTGGAGAAGATGAACGCTGCGCCGACCGCCTGGATGAGACGGAAGACGATGAGTTCGATGGCACCGGCATCGCCGGTATCGGGTGTCAGGAACAGGAGGATGGAACCGGCCGTGAAGATGGCAAAGCCGATGTTATAGAGCCGGACCCGGCCATAAATATCCGAAAGACGCCCGAAACTGAGGAGAAGGGTGGCGGTCACGATCCCGTACCCCATCAGGATCCAGAGGAGATACTGGAATGACGTAAGCGGGTCGATGTTGATGCCGTTGAAGATGGCGGGAAGAGAGATGAGGATAATGCTTCCGTTGACCGTTGCCATGAAGGTCGCAATGGTCGTATTCGAGAGCGCGACCCACTTGTAACCGGGATCATGGGCCGGGGCTACCGCCGGTTCGCCGGCAGGTGCGCTGGGTGCTGGTACCGGTTGTGCTGGTGTGTCCAAGGTATTCACCGGATCTAAGGGTATTCCGGCTTATTTCTTCCGGTACTCCATTTATAAGAAACACTATACATTTTAGCCTATAGTATCATCGGGCACAGTAATGCATAACGACAAACAGAACGTGCTGGGCGATGAAAAACAGACAGGCTCAGGCACGAACACCGGATTAGTGCCTCTGGGTGAAGCGTCCCTTCAAAAAAGATATGACCTTATTGATTGGGGGCAGCCTTCCGCTCCACCCCGACCCGCCCGTTCTCTGCACAGAGCACAAAGCCGAGATCTTCCAGATACTTCCTGCTTTTACCCGTCCCATGGGTCAGGAGTTCCACCAGATCGTCTTTCTCGTCGATATCCGTGTGGAGCACAAACGAGTCGATCACTTCGCAGGAGAGCCCGGCATCTTCTGCGATCTTCATGTGCTTTAAGAAACTCATCCCGTAATAATCGACATGGAACTTTGCCGGTTCCTTGAGGAAGATCACGTTCGTTCCCCCGCCCGCCGGGTACAATCGCCATGTCGCTTTTGCTGGAGATCACCCGTTTTATGGCGGCGCCGGTCGCAAGCGGGAGGTCGGCCATGATAATCAGGATCGACCCCACCGATTGCTCAAGCACCTCGTTTAAGGTGCCGCTTAAGTCCTTATCGGGGATGGTGATCTGGATGTCCTCGGAATCGAAGAGTTCGGTCGCGATGATCACCGGGCTGCAGTTCGCATCCTTTGCAGCAGCGATCACGTCCTCGAGCATCGCCCGGGCAAACGCCTCCCGTTCATCGGGTGAAAGTATCCCGGCAAGTCTGCTCTTGGGATTTGCGGGCTTAAAGGGAATCAGTGCATGGGGACACATGTGATACGCTCATTGGGAGGACAATTTTAAAAAAGGTACTGATTTCTCTTTTTTATGGCAGCACGAAAGAAACAGGGTTTAACATGTGTAACCGGCAAACAAAATAAGTAATGGACGCTCTTCCGTACACGGTAGAGAAGATCCCTGAGCGGATCGCGGTCGGGATCGAGCGGCGTACCTGTAATGCCGACGGGCGGAGCCTTCAAGATATCCCTGCCTGCTGGCAGGAGTATCTTTCGACAAAAGCGGTGGCACGTTACCCCCAACCGGGCCAAGCCCACGGTAATGTACGCCATCTATTCTGATTATGAGACCGACTGGACCGGGGAATACTCGTACCTCCTCGGCTGCGGCGTAACAAAAGCGGATAAACTCCCAAAAGGTCTTGTGGCCCGTCACATCCCGGCCCAGACGTATGCACATTTCAAGGCACAGGGTCCGATGCCGGATGCGGTGGTCGGCGTCTGGGGCGGCATCTGGGGATCCGACATGCCCCGGACGTACCTGTGTGACTTCGAAGTATATGATGCCAGATTTACCGATAAGAAGAATCCCGAAGTGGACATCTACGTGGGCATACGGGACGTGTGATCGGGTTCCCGTTTCCTGATCGGAGTTAATTCGCGAAAAATCAGGGAGCCGACGCGATTTTACCGGCACCCTCTTTTCTGTACGCCTCAGCGGGGATATGGATCTCGAACCGTGCGCCCTTCCCCGGTTCCCCGGTTTCGGCAATCGTCATGCCGGTGATGGCGAGGATTTCGCGGGCCAGAAAGAGCCCCCAGCCGGTGCGCTTGCCGAACCCGCGCTCGAAGATCCGCTCCTTGTCAGCAGCAGGAATACCGGTACCATTGTCTTCAATAATGAGCACTGCGCCGTTCACCTCGTCATGAACGGAGATGCTGATACAAGAGACATTATTACCGTGGCGGATCGCGTTGTCCAGCAGCTGGGCCACGGCCTTTTCAATCATCAGGTCAGCATATACGGCAGCGTTCCCGCAGGTCTCCGCGATTTTGACCCCCTGTAAGGCAACTGCGTCGTTCGCACGGCGGATTACGGACGCGAGCGACTGCCATGCGGGAGGTTCTGTCGCGAGGTTCTGGTAGTCTTTCGCAAACTGGAACTGCCGACGGATTTTATCCAGGGCAAACCGCTCTTTTTCTATATACGATTTCTGCTGTGGGTCTTCGACTACCATCTCCAGCAGCTCGGTATAGCCGCTGACCGCCGTAAGCTGGTTGAGCACATCGTGGCGGGTGACGCTCCCCACGAGGTTAAGTTTCTTGTTGAGGAACGCCACGTCATCCTTTACCTGTCGGATTGCCGATACATTCTCAATCAGCTGCACGAGCACCGGGTACCAGCTGTCTGCGGGCCCTGCCATGACCAGGTACTCTGCGCGGTTTGCCACCGCAGCGCGGAAAACGTCCGGATCGTACGCGGCGGCAAGGATAATCACCGGAAACTCGATCTCCCGTTCCCGCAGTTTCTTTAAAAACAAAAGGCCGTTCCCGCCCTCTTCATGAACGGCAATAACAACCGCCGGAGATTCGATCAGGTTCCGGCTGAAGGTTACTTCTGACGAGGCAGAGGCCATCACACGGTAGGCATCCAGTACCGGCAAGGTATCGTCCAAGCGCAGCACAGCGGTCGGTCTTTGCATCGATAATAATGAGAGGTATCATACCGGATCACAGGAGGCTTTCGTTTCCCACTACCATTCTATTTCATCCGGATCCTATAAAGGCCATTCAATAAAGTACCAACGCTGGCAGCCCGCAAACGCCTGCCACCAGAGTTTAACATGTACAAAAGGGAACGGTACTTTATGGGGCCCCGGGTGATCACCTTCTCAAAAAACGTCTTTCTGCCGCTCACCAGCGTCTGCCGGAACCGGTGCGGGTACTGCTCATTCCGGACCCCGGTGCAGGACGGGTGTGTCATGCTGCCGGACGAGGTTGAGAGGATCCTCGTGCGCGGGAAAGATGCCGGGTGTACCGAGGCTCTTTTTACCTTCGGCGAACACCCGGAGGAAGAGCCCGGGTTCTCCCGCTATCTTGAAAAAACCGGGTTACGATACCATCCTCGATTACTGCGAGGCGATGTGCCGGTTGAGCATAGAGTACGGGATCCTCCCGCACACGAATGCCGGTATCCTTACCTATGACGAGATGAAACGGCTCCGCAGGGTAAACGCGAGCATGGGGCTGATGCTCGAAACCACCGCACGGATACCGGCGCACAACGGATCAACGGGAAAGGCGCCGGAGGTGCGCCTCGCGATGATGGAGGACGCGGGAAAACTAAAAATCCCGTTTACCACCGGCCTGCTCCTTGGCATCGGTGAGACCGTGGCCGACCGGGAGGAGTCGCTTGTCGCGATCCGGGATATCCACCGGAAATACGGGCACATCCAGGAGATCATCCTCCAGAACTTCTGCCCGAAGGACAACACCCCCATGGCCGCGTTCCGGGTACCGGGACAAAAGAAGTCTGCGACACGATACGGATGGCGCGCCGGATCCTGCCTGCGGAGATCGCCATCCAGATAGCCCCGAACCTCATCGACGCGTCCCGGCTCATCGGGTGCGGGGTCGACGATCTCGGGGGCATATCCCCGGTCACCATCGATTACGTGAATCCCGGAGCACCCGTGGCCGGCGATCGATGATCTTAAAAAAATCGTGGGCGATGCAACGCTCTGTGAGCGCCTCTGCATCTACCCCCGGTTTATCCGCATGGGCTGGTACGACCCCGGCCTGCAACCCCTAATAAACCGGCTCGATCAACGTATTAGCACAGGGAGCAGCCAACCGTGAAGCAGAAAAAACTCCTGTATACCGGCAAGGCCAAATCAGTCTACCTTACCGACGTGAAGGGAAAACTGATCGTTGAATTCCGCGATGACATCACCGCGTTTGACGGCGGCAAGAAAGACACGCTCAAAAACAAGGGCAGTTACAATGCCGGCGTTTCCGCATTTGTCTTTTCCTACCTCGAAAAGAACGGCGTAAAAACGCATTTCCTTGAGATGCTGGACGAGAAAGAGGATGGCCGTCCGCGAACTTTCCATGATCCCGCTCGAAGTGATCGTAAGAAACCTCGCGGCCGGCTCGATCGTCAGGAACTACCCGTTCAAAGAGGGCACCCCGTTAAAACCGCCGGTGATCGTGATCGATTACAAGGATGATTCCCGGCACGACCCGATGCTCAACGACGAGCTCATCGTGGCGCTCAAAATTGCAACACCGGCAGAACTCAAAAAGATCAAGACTGTCGCGCTCAAGATCAACACCCTCCTCTCCGGCCTGCTCGCCAAAGCAGGGCATCACGCTCGTGGACTTCAAAATGGAATTCGGCAGGCAGGGAAAAACGATCTATCTCGGCGACGAGATCAGCATGGATTCGATGCGGCTCTGGGACAAAAAGACCGGCGAGTCTCTCGATAAAGACGTGTACCGGTTCAACAAGGGCGACGTGATGGCAACCTACAACCGGGTGGCAGCCCGGATCACAAAAAAGCCCGACGCTGCTGCAAAAAAAGACAGCGGCAGTCCAAAGAAGGCAAAAAAGAAGGCCCGGTAACGGACCCGCCATACCGGTTTTTACATCACCGGACACAAAGCATAAGATATCAAAGAAAAATACTCGTAACACCGAGAATTTGGCGGACTACCATGGCACAGGACACGCAGGCTGAAGCGGACATGCTCAAATGGGCGAACGGGATCGCCCGCAAGAACGGATGGGTGCTCAACCCCGATGAAGACCACCTGCGTATCGTGATCCGGGGGCTTGTCCGGAACAAGGAGAAGTTCGGGAGACCCTACTGCCCCTGCCGCCTGCGGAGCGGTGATGAGGAACGCGACCGTGCCATCGAATGCCCGTGCATCTACCACAAGGACGAGATCGCAAAAGACGGGCACTGCCACTGCCTGCTCTATTACAAAAAGCCATAACGGGAAAACCTTTTTTGCCTGCACGTCCTGTATGACCACGACGGCAAGTCCTCCCGCAGAAAAACCCGGTCTCGCACCGGTCACCGGCAGGGATCCGGAGATCCTCATTCTCGGCAGTTATCCCAGTCGCCAGTCACTTCTTAAGGGCGAGTATTACGGCAACCCGCAGAACCAGTTCTGGAAAATTGTTGAGACACTGCTTGGGATCGACCGCACCCTGCCGTATCCTGTCCGCACATCCCTGCTCACGGAGCACCGTATCGCCCTCTGGGACGTTCTTGCCACCTGCACCCGCTGCGGGAGCGCGGATACCGCGATCCGGGACCCGGTCCAGAACGATATCCGGGGATTTCTTGCTGCACACCCGACAATCCGGTGGATTGCGCTCAACGGGAACACCGCCAGCCGTTATTATGCCCGGATGGACATCGGCATTCCCAGTATGATACTGCCATCGACAAGCCCGGCATATGCCCGTATGACATTTGCCGAAAAAACGCAGAAATGGGCGTGCATCCGCACGCGGAATATCCCTTAAAAAAAGGCGCCGGCCTTACCGCTCAAGCCGCAGTTTCAGGAAGATGACATGGTAGATCGCATAGAAACCACAGAGCACCGCAGCGGTGTACCCGAGCACGGCAATCCATATGACCTCTTTTGGCATACTGACGGGAGAGGCCTGCAACACAAGGGAGGATCCAACCACGAGCGCGGCGACGACAAGCCCGATCATGATCTTGTCGCTGGCCCGGTCCAGCGCCATCTGGAGTTTCTTTAAGTCGGTATCGACCACTTCAAGCCGTACAGTCCCGGTCGAGAGCCGTTTTAACATGAGATTGACATTGCGCGGCAGGTCAAACGCCGCATCGACCGCTTCAAGCAGCGAGTTTGACGCACGCTTCGCATATCCGGCCGAAAGAACGTTGGAGTCGGCAAGCCTGCGCAGGTAGGGGGTGATCTCCCCGCCAAAACTGAACTTCGGATCGAGCCGGACGGCAACATCAAAGACCATCACGAGCGTCTTTAACAGGAGCATCAGGCTCATGGGCACCTTGAGGTTGTACCGCCGCATCACCTCCGTGAGCTCGTTGATCATGAGACCGAAATTAAACTGGGCGATCTCGTCCCCGCCGCCGAAATCGTGCAGCATGATGTAGAGATCGTCCCTGAGTCCCTCG
Organism: uncultured Methanoregulaceae archaeon; assembly: GCA_963790005.1. Lineage (GTDB taxonomy): Archaea > Halobacteriota > Methanomicrobia > Methanomicrobiales > Methanospirillaceae > Methanoregula. The sequence continues at coordinate 30,687 of CAWBMY010000013.1, read as the reverse complement.
CGGTTTTCCTCGGCAACAAAGATGCCAAAACCCTCAAGCGCCTTGAGGATCATGTCGACATCGTCGGTCGTCATGGCAAAGAGCAGGTTGACGAAGAGCTGCTTCTTCTCCGGGCGCAGAACTCCTACAATGCCAAAGTCGAGAAAGACCAGATCTCCCATATCCGAGACAAGAAGGTTACCCGGGTGGGGGTCGCCGTGGAAGAACCCGTCCTCGAAGATCATCTTCAGGTACGCATTGAATCCCCGGACCGCGATATCGTGCGGGTTGCATCCCTGTGCAGTGATCGCCTCAACGTTGTCGATCCGGACGCCCTTGACATATTCCATGACGAGCAGCCGGGGGGAGGAGTATTCCCAGTAAATCTTCGGGAAATGGATGCCGGGCACGTCCCTGAAGTTGCGTGCCATCCGTTCCGCGTTCCGGCCGTCGCGGGTGAAGTCCAGTTCTTTTCGGATCTGGGTGGCGAAGTCCTGCACGAGACCGGTCGGATTGTACATCCGGCTCTCGGGAAAGACCGCCTCGATCCTCTCTGCCATCGACGTGAGAATGGCAAGGTCGTTTTCTATCTGGTCAGGGATACCGGGGCGCTGGATCTTGAGGGCAACAACCGTCCCGTCCTTGAGCACGGCGCGGTGGACCTGCCCGATTGATGCGGATGCCACCGGGGACTCGTCGATCTCACAGAACCAGTCTTCCAGCTTCGGGCAGGTCTGCTGGATAACCGCGACAACCTCAGAAAACGGCAACGGTTTTGCATGATCCTGGAGTTTCTTGAGCTGCTCGATCAGTTCAGGGGGGAAGATCTCTGTCCTCGTGCTCATGATCTGCCCGAACTTCACAAACGTGGGCCCGAGTTCTTCGAGAGCGAGCCGTATACGCTCGTAAATGGTGGACTGATCCGGCGCCTGTTCTGTACCCGGAAGACGGAACCGCATCCTGCCCGGGAATGCCTTCTCCAGTACAATTCCAAAACCGTACTTCCACAGAATATCAATGATCTGCGCATACCGCCGGATACGGGTGACCATGGATACAGTTTGGCACTGGGGATACTTAACACTGGCTTTTTTTTAGTTACTGTCGGCACACCTGCACAGGAAACAGGCCATCAAAAGGCATGAGACTGCGGATATTTCAATTAATGGGGGTTACGCACCGTCACCCTTGTAAAAGACCACGATCCGGTTCGTGTTCGTGCCGGATTCGTTGTTCCCGACCCCCCAGATGTTGGAGGTTTTCGAGAAGACCTGCTGGTTGATGATGATCCCTTCGCAGGAAAAGCCGGCTGCGAGTCCGAGGGGGACGACATGTTCTTCAAGCCTCACGGTCTTTTTCCGTACCTCGCCCACCTCAAAGGCCACATAACCACCGGGGGCGGTGATCCGGAACAGTTCCCGGAATACCGCACCCATCACCGCCTCCCACTCTGTAACCGTCCGCGCCATCGTAATGGTATGGCCGATGGCATCCCCGTCAAGGCCGCAGAACCAGCACCGGAGCCAGTTGTCATCCCGGTACTGGACAATATCCAGAAACGGCGGCGACGTAACCGTGAGTTGAACAGTATTGGATGCTATCCTCGGTGTTGTCCTGGCGTCCCCGGTGAAAAAACGGGCACTGGCACCGGCACGGTTCAGGTTTGTCCGTTCGGCAGAGGAGAGGCCGGGCAATCAGGCTCTTTGTCTTGCGCAGGATGAGCATGTGAGTATCCCGGTACTCCGGCACCTGGCAGCGTTTGCGGTTTATCCGTTCCTGGCTTTTCCGGGATACTGCCTGGTTGGGGGGAAGCGTGTACACCGAGAAAAATCCGCTTGAATGCCCGGTCAGCCGGTTGGTCGCCACCATCCCGATCCAGCGATCAACTGCATCGGAGGTGCCGTCCTCCCTTCGTCCGGAAAGGTACCGGCGCAGGGCGACGATCTCACGTTCGGTGTCGGGATGGTAGAACATGGAGAGATCACAATCTGCCTGATCGCCGTTTCGGGGGATCGCCTCCAGCCGTGCGGCCACCTCCTCTATGAGTGGGCGGGAAGAACCGCGGTTCGGTAAGGATCCGTGAGAGCGGGTTTGCATCGTTTGCGATCACCTGCCGGCCGAGGAGCCCGGCCTCGATCGCGGTGGTTCCCCGTCCGCTGAACGGATCATAGACGATATCACCGGCCTGCGTCAGCCGCTCGATAAAAAAACGGGGCAGCTGCGGCTTGAAGCAGGCCCGGTAGGAGATTTCGTGGAGGGAGGAGGCCTGGCGCTGGCGGGACGTCCAGAACTCCCCGGTGTACCGCCGGATATGGAGAGGGCCGGCTGTCTCTTCCACCAGTGTCGGGTGGCCCGACGGGTCCCGGAATCCTGCGAGGTCGTCATGGAATGCAGCAACTTTTTCCCGCGACGTACCTGCCATCTGGATCACATCCGCAGAATACCAGTGTGCAGGATAATCGTATATCTCCTGTGTTTAGGAGTGCACGCCAGCAGGGGGATCGAGATTTACTCGTCCGGCCCTTCACCAAACGACATATCGTCATCAAAATAGTGCTCGTGGACACCTTTGAGCGGCAGACTACGGATATAATCGTAGGATCTGGATATAATCTGGGCTAGCTGTATCGGCATTCGGATGACCCGCAACCCATTTCTCGATATCGGTTACACTGGGGAATTCATCGGTATACTTATAGTAACCGGCCGTATCTTCCACATATAAGATATCCGGTATTTGGTTATTAAAATATTATGGATTGTTCGCCACCTGATCCGGCGTAAAAATATTGTCATTTTGAGGTCAGACACGAATATACGATTATTTACGGAGTTTTCCGCTACAGGTCCCAATAAAACGATCGTTCATCAGATGCCTGCGAGGGGTAACGTATCCCCCACACCGTTCGGGATATCCCGGACAAACGATCTGACACTTCAGGTACAAGGGGCAGGCAAGACCGGGAATTCAACCGGCGTGTGCCCCTTCTGCCTCGAACGCCGGGGGATACCGGACGGTGCCATGGATGCCGTCAAGCGCCCCGGGAACAAGGGGGCATACCATGAACACTTCATTCCTGCAGGGAAACGGCGCGTTGATCCCCAGGGGCGGTGCCGTGGTGAACCCGAACCGGGGGTAATAGGTGGGGTGCCCGACCACGATCACAATCCGGTGCCCCAGCTGCCGGCAGGCCTTGAGCCCTTCCTCAACAAGGATCGATCCAACACCCTGGCACTGATGTTCCAGGCATACGGAAAGCGGTGCAAGGGCAACAGCAGGTACGTGGCGCATCTTCAGATTCAATCGATATCGGGGCAAAGAAGATATGCCCGATAATCTTGTCATTATACACGGCAACAAGTGAGAGCCCGGGAATATAGTCTCCATCGTTCCGGAGCGCGCGGACAAGCCGGGCTTCGCCATCCTGGCCGAAGGCCTGGAGATTGACGTTAAATATTGCGGGAATATCTGCAGGTATTTCAGATCGGATAAAAAAAGAATCCATCCAGATCTATAGGATGCCCAAGTACAAGAAGGAGAGTATCGGGGACTTTGCCGATATCCATACCCTAAAAACCGATCCCGTCAACGGGAAGACCCTGCCACCAGGACGCAGTTTTGGTTTTTACTCCCGACAGGTCTGGGAGATAATCCTGAAGTCCGGCTGCCGGTTTTACTCGGGATTTTCTCGAAAAAAATTATGTGTGCGTGAAATACGCTAATACGCCGGATTCATTGACCGTATCGATCCGGACAAACCCGATCCGCTCGAACTGCACAACCTTCCCCGGTTCTTTTGCCACGGCAGGTTCGCATACGCCCTTCATCTCGCCATCCATCGTAAGGAGCGTGCAGGGCAGGGCCTGCTCTGCCGGCAGCCACTGGATGATGTGCGCTTTTGCTGCGCGGGCATCGGTAAGCGAATCCCCGCCGTAGGAGAACGAGGGTGTCTCCCCGTCCCACGCGATCTTTACGTTGAAAAGATCCTTTAAGCGGACCATCGCCGCACCCGGCACGATCTCGGTTTTCGGCAGCAGGGCGGTCCCTTCAAACGGGAGTTCACGGTTCCCTTTCGAGGCATCGCCGGGATGGAGCATCGCATGCGCCATGCGGTGCGGGGCACCCTCCACCACGGCAGTGACCGGGTCCGGGACAAAGAAGTACCGGTTTGCGACCGGGTCGATAAGCTTCTTATTCTCCGCGTACAGGTTGTCCCACGAGAACGAGATGTCAACATCGCCGATACCGATCGCGATCATCGCGTTTTTCACTGCGTCGGGGCTGATCCCCCTGCGGGCAAGCGCCCTGAGCGTCCCGAGGTGGATGTCGTCCCAGCCGGTGTACTTCCCCTCGTTTATCCCCAGGTGCATCTGGGATGTGGAGAGCACCACACCCTCGATCCCCATCCGGCCGTAGTGCCGGTACACCGGCACCTTCCAGCCGAAGTGGTCGTAGATGTAGCGCTGGCGCCGGGTGTTTGCGATATGATCCTTACCCCGGATCACGTGCGTCACGCCGAGCAGGTGGTCGTCAGCAACGACCGAGAAGTTCATTAAGGGGTAGACCCGGGCATCCCCCACTTTCGGATGACGCGGGGCGTCAAGGATCCGGAAGATCGGGTAGTCACGCATCGCCGGGTCGGGATGGAGGAGATCGGTCTTGACCCGGACCGAGGCCTCGCCCTCTTTAAACCCGCCGTCAAGCATCTTCTCCCAGAGGGACAGTGCCGTCTCGACGGACTGGTCGCGGCAGGGGCAGGCAGTTTTCTTGTCCTTGAGCGCCTTGAAGTGCTCGTTCTCGCACGTGCAGACGTATGCCCCGCCGCGCTCAATGAGCTGTTTGCAGAGATCGTAGTAGAGGGGGAACCGTTCGCTCTGGGTGACCGTCTCGGTAATCCCGAGGCCCAGCCACTCGATATCCTCTTTTACCATCTCGTACGCTTCGGGGTCGACCCTTTTTGGGTCGGTATCCTCGATACGGAGGATGTACCGCCCGCCGTACTGCTTCACGTAGGCGTCGTTGAGCGCTGCCGCCCGGGCGTGCCCGATATGGAGTGGGCCCGAAGGGTTTGGCGCAAACCGCATGACCACGCCATGTTCTGCGCCTTCCAGTTCGGGAAGCACCTTCTTGTGCTCGTGCTTCTCGTGGAGCGCTGCAAACATCTCCGGGGAGAGGGACTGGAGTTTTGTCACCCGTTCTTCAGGAGAGAGGGCTGCCACATCGGCAATCGCTTCCTTTGCGGCAGCGGCCACTTCCTTTGCCTGCTTGCGCATCTCGGGGTGCGCACCCATCACCATCCCCATCACTGCCCCTGCCTGCGGCACGCCGCCATGCTTTACGGCATTCTGGAGTGCACACAAAAACAGGGCGGACTTGATCTCGTCCCCTGCCATCCTAGAAGCTCCGTGTCACAAAAAATTCGCCGACATCCATGAGAAGCTGGCGTTCCTTTGATGCCGGGAGCACCGTGAGCAGCCGGTTGCTGTCCGCGACAAGCCCTGCTGCCTTCTTCTTTACCGCATCAATGACACCGGCATCGGTGAGTTCCCTGATTGCGGCTTTTATATCGGCTGGCGAGAGCTCGCGCCGGTATTTCAGGAGATCGACACCTTTTTTCCGGGCAATAATCATGATAAGCGTCTGCTTTCCTTCCCGGAGATCCGAACCCTGGTCCTTGCCGCTCTGCTCCGGGGGCGTCAGGAGATCGATGAGATCGTCCTGGATCTGGAACGCGATGCCGGTATTGAGCCCGAACTGGTAGAGAGACTGCACCTGCTCCTCACTGCCGCCGGCAAGGGTACCGCCAATTGCCGCTGCCGCCGCGTAGAGCACGCCGGTCTTCATCTCGACCATCTTCATGTACTCTTCTTCGGTCACATCGGTCCGGTGCTCAAATGACATATCCATGTGCTGGCCTTCGCAGATGTCGGCGCAGGCACGGGCAAGGAGCGCGGTCGCCCGCACCTTCGCTGCATTCACCGGCCTTTGCCTGGCTGATGAACTCAAACGCCCGGGCGTACAGGACATCTCCTGCAAGGATCCCGGTCGGCATGTCCCACTTCGTATGGACCGTGGGCACCCCGCGCCGCAGCGAGTCGCCGTCCATGATATCGTCATGGATGAGGGTGAACGTATGGGTCACTTCGAGCGCGAGCGCCGCCGGCATAATATCGGCGGAACTCCCGCTGTCTTACCGCTTCTGCCGAGAGCATAACCACCGCGGGCCGGAGGCGTTTCCCGCCCGCATTGAGCAGGTGGGCGGACGCCTTGTCAAGTTCTCCCGGGTGCATGGTTGAAATTCTTGTCAATCATGCCGTCAATCTGGTGTGCAACCGATTTCAGGTACGGTGAAAGTTCCGACATCGTGATTCCTCGTTTTAATTTAACTTGAGCCGCTGGCCGTTCTGCATGAGATGCACATCATTACCCAGCGTGTACCCGAGCTCGCCGGTAAACTCCGCGTATGCGGACGTCATCCTGACATTCCCGTGGGCCGGGATGATATGCTGCGGGTTTAGGAGGCTGACGAACTCGTAATGATCCTCGCGGAACGCGTGCCCGCTAACGTGGAGATCCTCAAAGAGCCGGGCGCCGGCCATTTTCAGGTGCGCCTCGACCATGTACCGCTGCCCGAAGTTCATCGGGTTCGGGATCACGTTTGCGGAGAAGAGCACCTTGTCACCCTTTGCCAGCTGGTACGGGGTATCGCCAAGGGCAATCCGGGTCAGGATCGAGCCCGGTTCTCCCTGGTGGCCGGTGATGATGGGGAGGAACTTCTCTTTTCCGGCCTTCATCATCCGGCGCAGGGTCCGGTCAACCGTCCGCCGGTTCCCGAAAACGCTCGTGTCCTGGGGGAACGAGACGAGTTTCATCTGCTCGGCCGTAACCGAGTATTTCTCCATCGAGCGGCCCAGAAGCACCGGCTTACGGCCGATCTCGTGCGCACACTCCGCGATGGTCTTGACACGGGCGATATGGGACGAGAAGGTCGAGACGACAATGGCACTCTTGTCATCCTCGTAACTGGTCATGGTATCCCGGACAAGGTCCCGCGCGATCCGCTCGCTCGGGCACCGGCCGGGCCGGTCGATATACGTACTCTCCACGATGAGCGCGAGCACGCCTTCCTTTCCGATCTGGCGGAACCGGGCAAAGTCCGGGGGTTCGCCGATGACCGGGGTCCGGTCGAGCTTGAAATCGCAGGCGTAGACGATCGCACCGTGCGGGGTGTGGAGCACCGGCGTCACGGTATCGATGATCGAGTGCTGGGTCCGGACAAACTCGAGCACCAGGTGCTGCGAGATCGTGTACCGCTGCCCGGGTTTGAGCGCGAAGAGCTTGTTGTTGACCCCGAACTTCTGCTCTCCCGAGATCTGCTGCCGGATCAGTTCCACGGCATAAGGCGCGGCGATGATCGGCGCATTGTACCGGTGTGCCAGTTTCGGGATCGCCCCGATATGGTCGAGATGCCCGTGGGAGCAGACGATCGCTTTTACGGTTCCCTCGACCGAGTTCATCATGGTGTCGTCAGGTATCGCCCCGATCTTGATCAGATCGAGGGAGTGCATATTCTCAAGTTCCGCATCCTCGTGGATCATCATCTGATCCAGGCGAAGTCCCATGTCAAAAATGACAATTTCCTTTCCGCAGCGGACAGCGGTCATATTTCGCCCGACCTCGTTGTATCCGCCCACTGCAATAATTTCTATATCCATGTTTTTTCTCCTTGTTTTTTGTTGTCGTGCAGGTATTCTTTTTTTAGAAAAAGCCTGCTCTTGTGTTCCGCATTTAATCTGTCAGGTCAGTCCTGCATCACGCGAGGATTCCCGTCATCCATCATCTGCCGGGTCTTGCCCGTAATATAGAGCCGGGCCCTGCGCAGATCGCGCACCCGTGCAGCGCCGCACAGGAACATCGAGCCCACCAGTTCGCGGTGGATCGTCTCGACCTTTCCAGCAAGCGCATCGTCGCTTTCGAGGGCCGGCTTTAACAGCGGGAGCGCCATGCCGCAGAGATCCGCCCCAAGGGCGAGGCTCTTTGCCATGTCAATACCGTTCCTGATACCGCCCGACGCGATCACCGGGCTTCCGGTACCTGCCACTTCGGTAAGGCTCACAGCCGTGGGGATACCCCAGCCGGCAAAGTCCTCGCCAAGGGTCTTGAGGCGCTTGTCCTGTGCATTCCGGCTCTCGTCGGCGCGGACGCTCTCGACTGCCGCCCACGAGGTGCCTCCCCAGCCGCCGATATCGATGGCCCGGGCGCCTGCACCCCAGCACTGGCGGGCAACCTCTTTCGAGATCCCGCACCCGGTCTCCTTGACGATCACCGGGGTCTTTATCTCCGCACAAAGTGCGGCAATCGCGGCAAGGCAACCGGTCGCGTTATGGTCGCCCTCCGGCTGGATGGCCTCCTGCAGGAAATTGAGGTGGATCGCAATCGCATTTGCGCCAATCATTTCGACGGCCTTTTCTGCCCACGCAGTCCCGTGATCGCGGAGCTGTACGGCACCGAGGTTCGCGACAAGAAACGCATGAGGCGCCTCGTCGCGGACAATCGAAAACGTATCCGCAAGTCCGGGGTTCTCAAGCGCTGCCCGTTGCGAGCCGACGCCCATCCCAAGACCAAATCGTTCGGCGATCCGGGCGAGGCGGGCATTTGTCTCTTTTGTTCCCGGATGACCACCGGTCATTGCCGAGATAAAGAGGGGGGATGAGAGGGTGTGGCCCAGAAACCGGGTGGACAGGTCAATCGTGCGCATGTCGCATTCCGGTAGCGCATTATGAACCAGCCTGACCTCACCAAACCCTGTGTCGCCGGACTCGACATCCTTTTCTGCGCAGATACGCAGGTGGTCGAGCTTGCGCGACGATGTGAACCGTTTCTTATCGGCCATACCCTTACTCTCCCCTCACTTTTGTCCCGCCATGGTCGTTTCCGGCAAGGAAATCCCCAAGACGCGAGACCTGGAATATATCTGCACCGATGCCTGCCGTGGCAAGCCCGAGCAGTTCGTCAATTTTCCCTTTCATTCCACCGGTTACATCGGTATGTGACGAGTTGCCGATCTGGAGTTTTGGCGCTGTTTCCGGAGTAATCTCCGGGACAACACGCCCCCCATCCAGCACTCCCGGTACATCGGTGGCGAGTCCCACGCGGGTGCATTTCAGTGCAACCGCGAGATACCGCACGAGCTGGTCACCCGATACGATGCAGGCTCCGCGTGAAAGGTCCATCACCACGTCGCCGTGGATCACAGGAACCATCCCGAGGGCGAGCATCTGTTCGAGATGCCTGCTCTCAAACGCGACGAGCCTCCCCTTGTCCGCGACACCGACATGGAGAGGGTGGACGCCGACCGCCGGCACGCCGGCTTCCCGCAGGGCGCTTGTAACTGCATCATTCAGGACGCTGACAGCGCGGTGGGTCACGTAGATCCCTTCAGTCTGCCCGGTGACTGCACCCTTGTCAAGGTGGTAGCGGTGCGCTTCGGGATGCCCGCAGGATCCGGCGCCGTGGACAACGATAATCCGGGCTGCGGGTGCACCGGCAATCGCCGCCGCAATCCCGGCAAGTGCAGCCCGGTTAACAGTGCAGTCTGCACCCTTGTCCGTGATCACGCTGCCGCCCAGCTTGAGGATGACCCGGTCAGACATTCTTCTCCTTCCGTACTCCTTCGGTGTCGATACTGGTCACGATTGCCCGCGCATCGCAGGCCTGGATCGCATGGGCAACCCGGTGCAGGATCGGCTTTGCGCAGAGAGCCACCATGCAACCTCCGCCACCGGCACCCGTGAGTTTTGCACCATACGCCCCGGCCGAACGGGCAGAGAGCACCAGCCGGGAAAGCTGCGGGTGCCCGACACCAAGCGCATCGAGCAGCGCGTGGTTCATGTTCATGTACCTGCCCAGTTCCTTGGGATTATTCAGGTGGTGGATGGCGGCGAGGCTGACACCCTCGATTGCATCCAGGATCGGATCGACAATCTTCGGATTGGACTTTTTGAGATCCGAAACCTGCTCGACCATCTTTGACGTGCTGTGCGAGACCATTGAGTCGCCGATCACCAGATGCATGTTCTGGGGAGGGAGGCGACGGCGCGATCCGCCGGTGATAAGCACGATCCCCCCGTACGCGGAAACCGTGGTATCCGTGGGGCTCGCCCGCCCTTTCTGCACTGTTTTTTCGATCTCAAATGCCATGTTTGCAATATCTTCGCGGTTTTTGCCGACGGCAAATTCATCGTTTATTGCCGACAGCGTGGCGACCGTTACCGCCGCAGAGGACCCGAGGCCCGAGGAACTGGGGATCTGCGAGTTGATGTACACGCTCCCGACGACGCCCATCGCGTCAAAGCACCCGTCGATATAGGGGGATTTTGCCCGCTGGGGGCGCCGTGATTTTCTCACGGTCACAAAGACACGGGGCTTGATGGCCATGGCGATGCCAGGCTTTCCGTATACTACTGCATGCTCACCGAACAGAAATACCTTGCCCGGCGCACTCCACGTTGCCAACCTACATCACCGCAATGGCTGCGTACCCCACGACCGCGTTATGGTCGCCCGAAACATCGCCGCTGGTCCCGTAGCGGATCAACCGCCCTGCCCGTGCACCCATGCACATGCAGGAGGAGACCATGGCGCTGATCGGGCCGACCCCGCAGGCCGTAACCCGCTTCTCCCGGATCCGCCGATAGAATTCCTTCACGTCGAGCGTTGTAAGCGCATCGATCGCGTAGAGATCGCCATCTTTTGCCTGTGCCTCGGGCACGTAGTGCGAGAAATCGCTGGACGCGACGATCCGTACATCCCGTTTTGTCAGCCGCACTGCAGCGACAATCTTTTCTGCGACCGCCGCCGCATGAGCGGGATCCTGCTCGCCCATCATCACGGGCACGACCCTTGATCGGGGGAACCGGTACTTGATAAACGGCATCTGCACCTCGATCGAGTGCTCCTCCACGTGGGAGGCTTCATCGACCCCGATATCCAGTGCCCCGATAAACTCCGTGTCGGTATCGACAATCCCGAGAGGGGTCTCCCACGGGATCGCAGATACGCTCGTGAGATACCCGTGATGGGAAGGGCCGATCACAACAAACGTGCCGGAAAAATCAGGGGTTATAGTGGAAAACGCGTGGGCAGCGACCTGCCCGGAATAGACATACCCGGCATGCGGGCAGACAATTCCCAGGGAATTCCCTTCCGGGGAGCGGTTCTGGAAAAGAAACCTTCCAGCAGCTGCCCGAGATGGGAGGGATCCTTGGGATAGAACATGCCTGCAACTGCGCATGAACGCGTCTTCATCGGATCAACCCTCTGGTCGTACTGTTATATGTAACGATCGATCCAAAAAGGGGATCGTCGGGGATCGCATCAGATCTCGGATTCGAAATCTTCCAGGGTGAGAGCCGTCGAGATTCCACGCAGGCGCAGCATCTCGCGGGTCAGGAGGAAGTAAATCATCGAGAGTGCTTTCCTGCCCTTATTGTTGGTCGGGATCACGAGATCGACAAACTTGGTCATGTTGTTCGTGTCGCAGAGAGCGACCACCGGGATGCCGCACTGGACCGCCTCGTTGATGACCTGTGCGTCGCCGATCGGGTCGGTCACGACGATGACTTTCGGCTCGATATAGCCATCAAGGACGGGGTTGGTGAGCAGGCCCGGGATGAACCGCCGGTCGCGGACATCGCGCCGATGGTGTCGGCAAACTTCTTTGCCGGGTACTGGCCGTACTGCCGGGAGGTGACGACGAGGACATCGGGTGCCTCGTACTGGTTTAAGAATTTTGCAACGGTCTTGATCCGGGCGTCGGTCTCGCGGATATCAAGGATATAGAGCCCGTCACCGCGGACGCGGTAGATGAACTTCTTCATGTCCTCGCTTTTCTGCTGGGTGCCGATGTGGACACCGGCTGCCAGGTACTCCTCGACGGGGATGAGCGGTTCCTTTAATTCGATTTCCATCTCGTTTACTGGGGTCATAGTTGTTCCTCTATGCGGATAAGTTCGTTTAATTTGGCAATGCGTTCGCCGCCCACGACTCCGCATTTTAAGAATACGCAGGAGAACGCGGTGGCGAGGTGTGCAATGGTGGTATCCGTGGTCTCGCCGGACCGGTGACTCATCACCGTGTCCAGACCACTGGATGTGAGCGAGGCGGACGGCCTCGAATGTGTCGGATAATGTCCCGACCTGGTTTGGCTTGATGAGGACGCAGTTTGCAGAACCGGTCTCGATGCCCTTTTCTATGCGGTCGACCTGGGTAACAAAGATGTCGTCCCCGCACAGCAGGCACTTCTCACCGATCTGGCGGTTGAGTTCTGCAAACGCATCGAAGTCGTCTTCATGGAGAGGATCTTCGACATAGACAAGGTTGTATTTGTCGACGAGCTCGGCGATATACGCGATCTGGTCCTCGGTCGAGCGGACGCGGTCGCGGTACCTGTATCCCGTACCGTTCCACATCTGGCTCGCCGCAACATCGATACCCATATCGACCGAGACATTCATCTCGTCAGCCACGCGTCCGGTTGCCTCGGCAATGAGCTCAAATGCGAGGGCATCATCAATCTGCGGTGCCCATGCACCCTCATCACCCTTGCCGGCGGCAATTCCCTTTTTCGTTAAGAGTTCCTTGACGATCCTGTGAACGGCGGCATTTGCGAAGACTGCCTCTTCGACATCCGCTGCGCCCCCGGGAACAATCAGGAATTCCTGGATCTCGGTCGCGTTTGCCGCATGCGCACCGCCGCCAATAACGTTACCGAGCGGGAGCGGCATCTCGTTGACAAACGCCCCGCCCAAGTAACGGAAGAGCGGGAGGCCAAGCGCAGAAGCGGCGGCCTTGGCATTTGCCAGGGAGAGCGCGACGGCAACATTTGCCCCGATACCGGAGAAGTTTTCCGTCCCGTCGATATCGCGGAGCTGGTCGTCAAAACACTCCTGGTCGGATGCATCCATCCCGATGAGTGCGGGAACAAGGTTCTGGACCGCATTGTCGATTGCCTCTTTTGGGGGCAGGACTTTTGCTTCCGCCGCACCGGTGCTTGCACCGCTCGGGGCTGCTGCCCGGCCAAAACCGTTGGTCGTGAAGATCTCGGCCTCGACCGTCGGGTTTCCCCGGCTGTCAAGGATCGTCCGCAGCTCGATTGCCTCAATGGTCGTCATGTTCTATCAGCGTCTCTTTACCGTAATGGGGATAACGTTCTCGTTGAATTCCTCGATAGCGATCTCCAAAGGATCGATCCGTGAAGTAGTGACTAGTAACGGAGCACCCATTGATATCTGCAGAGCCCTTGCTCCAATAATCCTCGCCCGTTCATACCGGGTGTAAACTTGCGCCTGCATTCCTGTCCTCGAAAATTGTTCCATTAATACTGTCTGGAAATGGGGTCGCTGAGATTTGAACTCAGGTCACTGCGTCCCGAACGCAATAGGATAGACCAGGCTACCCTACGACCCCTCGTTCATATCACTGGTACGGGTTGAGTTCATCAATGATCTCTTTGTGTGTCAGAAGCATGCGCCGGGAGCAGTATCGGGTGATACCGAGATCGTCGAGGATCTTTTTAGGATCCTCGCCTTTCTCCCGCCGCGCCTTAAATTCTTCCCACGCTGTGGAAATGGTTTTTCCACAGGTGAAACATCGTACGGGTATCAAGATTTTCGACCTCTCTTATATCTTTTGATTTAACGATAAGACTTTTGGAATTTCTTGCGTGCGCCACGGCCGTGAGGCTTCTTGGCTTCTTTCTGACGGGAGTCGTTGACTAAGAGCGTCCTGTCGTATGCCAGGTAGACATCCTTGATTGCAGGATCGTTCGTCCACTCCAGGATACCCCGGGCGAGCGCGGTGCGCACTGCCTCGGCCTGTCCCATGACACCGCCGCCGGAGACGTCGATGGTCACGTCAATTTCGTTTGCCGCGCTGGGGACAAGGAGGAGCGGCTCGGCGATCTTCATCCGGGTGGTCTCGGTGCCGTACTTCTCCAGCGGCACGGAGTTGACCCGGATAACGCCTTTCCCTGCCTTTATGGTCGCCCGTGCGATTGCTGTCTTGCGTTTTCCGCTTGTGTTTATGATCTTTGCCATGGTGACCACCTTAGAACTTGGCTCCGAGGGCCGTGCAGACCGCTCCGAGTGTAATAAACTGCGGGTTGTGGAGCCGGTCCATGTGGACTTCTTCGGGGACTTCCATCGTTACACCGGCAAACTCCGCCGGGACACCGACGTAGCACTTAATGCGTTTGAACGCGTCAATGCCACGGGGGCGCTTGTAGGGGAGCATACCGCGGATGGTCCGCTTCATGAGATGATCCGGCCGGCGCGGGACGAATGGTCCCCAGCGGTCGCCGGATGCACCGCGTTCGCGCTTGTGGTAGTAGTTGCCAAGAACGCGTGCGCGGCTGCCGGAGATGATGGTCTGCTCGACATTCACGATCGCGATCTCTTCACCGGCAAGGGCGCGCTGGGCGGTAATGCTTGCAAGCCTTCCAAGGATGAGCCCGTCTCCGTTAATTACGGTAACCATGTCTTGTTCACCTCAGGATCCGGACACCGCTTCCCTTGGGGTTGTCCTTTAACAGTTGCTCGATCGTCATGCACTGCCCGTTTGCGTCCCTGATCTTGCTCGTTGCTGATTCGGAAAAATTCAGCGCTGCAATCTTCACGGACTGCTCCAGCATGCCGCTGCCCAGTACCTTTCCCGGGACGATAATCGTCTCGCCGTTCTGGGCGTAGCGGTTGATCTTGGACAGGTTGACCTCGGCGTAGTTCCTGTTCGGGGTCTCCAGCCTGCCTGCAATTTCGCGCCAGATCTTTGCCTCATTTTCCCGTGATGTGTTCTTCAAGAGTAAGATGAGGTTGGTAAGACGGGGGTTCGTCTTCTCCACTAGTCGTGTCATTTCTTTTCCTCCCCTGAAATTTCGCTTGTCTGTTTCTCCAGCTCGTTTGCCTGCTCCTTTATGTAGGAAAGCGCCTGGACCATGATCTCTTTTGTCGGCAGCGACCCGTCTCCCTCGACCACGAAAATATACCGGTCGGGTGCGGCGGTGATCCTGATCGCCGGTTCGTCACCGATACCGCTCGCAATGCAGGCCTTTTCACAGAGTCTGCACATGGAGCAGTCGGGAAGCTTGCCCTCGACGACCTCGACTTTCTTACCTTTGACGGCAAGGATACTGCGGGGGCATTCGTCCACGCAGTTCCCGCATGCATCGCAGGTGGTACTGATCGTGATTTCCGGGTGGTTCTTGTACCCGCACACGAGGGTCGGCTGCCACTTTGCGTGTACCTTCCCCTTGTTAAGGACGGCACGCGCTTCGATGACCAGTTTCTGTCCCTTCGTGAGCTTCACGATGGGAATGTTCTCGGACACGGGCGTCGCTTTGGGATCCTGCGGGATGAGGTCACTCGAAGTGACCAGCCGGGGACCCTCAACGCTGAGCGTGTAGGTAGACGTGCAGGACGGGCAGCCGGCCCCTCCGCACGAACATGATTCCTGAGTCGAATAACTGGTAAGATCGGTCCTGATAGGGATAAGCCCGAGGCGGTGTGTCAGCATCTCATCGAAGAGTGCACTCGTGTTGTCGTAGATGCGCACATCCTCGATGGCAAGAGTCGGCACCTCGCCGATCATTGCCCTGCGGAATGCGTTTGCAAAGCCGGGCTTCGCTCCTGAGAGCGTGAATCGTGCAAGGTTGTCGTCCAGACTCGCGAATTCGATCTCCATCACACTCTCCTTCCCCGCCGGCCACCCTTTGGACGGCATGAGTCGTGCGGGACAGGCGTGACGTCTTCGATCCGTCCGATACGCATGCCGGCACGGGCGAGCGCACGGATTGCTGCCTGTGCACCGGGCCCGGGGCTGCGCTGTTTGCCCTGGCCGGGTGCACGTACCTTCACATGGACACCGACAATACCCTTTTCGCGGGCGATGGCGGCAACGTTCGAGGCCATCTGCATGGCCGCGTACGGGGAACTCTCGTTCCGGTCCTGCTTGACGACCATGCCACCGCTGCTCTTCGTGACGGTCTCTGCACCGGAGAGGTCAGTGACGGTGATGATCGTGTTGTTAAAGGAGGCAAAGATGTGTGCAATGCCCCACTTTTCCTTATCGTTTGCCGCCATTTTAGTTCACCCCTGCGCCTGTGGCACCTGCGGGCTTGGTGATCCGGGTGCGCTCTGCGTGAGCGGCGTCCACAAACGGCGATGTGCCGTAGTAGGCGATCCCGGACTCTTCACCGCGGGTTACAAGGTATCCCGGGATGGTGACACGCCGGCCGGCAATGGCAATGTGGCCGTGCGTGACGAGCTGGCGTGCCTGCTTCGGCGACCGGGCGAGACCCTTCCTGTAGACAAGGGACTGGAGCCGGCGTTCGAGATGGGCCGGGACCTTGAGCGAGAGCACATTCTCGATGCCCGCATCGGGGCCAAGAAGCCCTGCACGCTGCATGTGGCTGATAAGCTCGGTCTTTTTTGCGTCAAAAACTGCCTGATCGGCGCTGTTGGACATGAGGGCGAGCAGCTCCCGGGCGGCCGAGCGGTACTTCCGTAAGTGGCTCTGCGCCTTCCAGACCTCACGCTTGTTGCGCAGGCCGTATTCGATGACGAGCCGGGTCTCTTCCTCGATCCGGGTCTTCTCCCACGGGCGCTTGGGCGTCTGGTAGGACTTGTGGTTCTTCCCTGGGTATCCCATGGCTTACTGGCCCCCTTCCTTGGTCTTCTTGACACCGACGGTCATGCCGGTCCTGCCGGTTGACTTGGTGCGCTGCCCGCGAACCTTCTGGCCGGTTTCGTGCCGGATGCCCTTGTAGCAGCGGATCTTACGCATCATGTTGACGTCTTCATCGCGGGCGAGCGCGACGTCGCCGCCAATAAGGTGCTTGGTCTCGCCGGTGTAGAGATCCTTTGGCCGGTTTGCCATCCACGTTGGGATGCTCCCGGAGTATTTCTCAACAGCGGCGCGGAGCCGGTTGACCGACTCCTCGTCCATAAGGCCGAGCTTTGCGTACTCGTCCACTGCGGCCATGCGGGAGATAACCATAGCAGTATGCCTGCCGACACCAGTGATGCCGGTCAGTGCTACCCGCACCGACTTCGTGCCGTCCAGATCGGTCGTACCAATCCGTACAAAGTATTTTATTTCTTCTTCCTGTGCCATCCAATCCCCTCGATTTTGAGATTGTCTCTTTGAAGCGCTGAGGGAGGGATTTGAACCCTCGAGTCCCAAGGGGACACAGGTTTAGCAAACCTGCGCCATACCAGGCTTGGCTACCTCAACAGAGGAATCTCGCATCTTCTCAGACACTCGCAATGGATATTCCATTGCTCCATGAATGGTGCTTCATAATATGGTAGGGTTGGGGTAATAAGTGTTTGGGGGGTGAGAAACCCATGACCAGATCGCGATAGGGTGTATGGGACACGCATCCTGTACTATAGTGTATGTGCAAACCTGATGACGTATCATTCTTAGTAGAGATTCTGTCTGGTATCATATTAGCGTAAAGGAGTCGCGAGGGGCACGGCCCGATCGCAGCCACCCCAAGGTTCCCCACCCTCCCAGCATCATCCCATTCCCACCTCCGGTTCAAGGTGCAGGTATTACGATTGCGCAATTTCTGCCCGGGGTCTGGGGGGTAAGTGGGGGCAATTTTATAATGATAAAATACCGTTATTGGGGGAGGATTTACCTCTCAATGGGTATAGGGGGTCTTTGGGGGAAATTTGTGGGATTCCCGTATCCGCCATATTCCCGGCCCACGCACAATCCTTATTACCGCACCCCCACTGTCTTATATGATCATCCATGGAACATCCCGCACTGCTGATCATCGATATGCAGAACGATTTTGTCCGTGAAGGGGCCCGGCTGAGCGTGGCCCAGGCACGGGCAGTTATCCCGAAAATTCAGGACGTGCTCGGCTCCTTCCGGGCACAGCACCTGCCAGTCTTCCACATCCTGCGAGTCCACCGCAGGGACGGGTCAGATGTCGAGATCACCCGCAGGGACCTCTTTCGTGAACACCCGTTTGCTGTTGAAGGTACAAAGGGCGCTCAGGAGATCGAAGAACTGGCGCCGCTCCCGGGGGAGTATGTAATCCAAAAAATACGGATGAGCGCATTTATCGGCACCGAACTCGATCTCATGCTCCGGACCATGGGAATCACCGGGCTTGTCATCACCGGGGTCCAGACGCCAAACTGCATCCGCACCACGGTCTTTGACGCGATCGCATACAACTACCCGGTGATCCTCATAGATGACGCCACCGGTGCACAAACTGAGGAGATCCACCAGGCAAACGTCCGCGACATAAAAAACATCGGTGGCCGGGTCATGAAGGCACAGGAATTTATCGCGCTGCAGCACTAGCGCACGCTCGTATACAGTTACAGCAGGACACCACACAGGGACTCTTGAAGCATGCTGCCCGGATCGGAACTTGCACTTGCAGGCCTTGCCGCCATTGCCGCAGGGATGGTCAATGCCCTTGCAGGAGGGGGAACGCTCATTTCATTTCCCGCACTGGTGGCACTCGGGATTCCCGAGGTGACGGCAAATATCACCAATACCGTGGCGCTCTGCCCCGGTTACCTCGGCGGTGCGCTTGCCCAGAAAAAAGATCTTGCGGGACAGAAAAAACGCCTCTTACTGCTGGTCCCTGTCGGGATCATCGGCGGCCTTGTCGGGGGCATTCTTCTCCTGTACGTCAGCGAACAGGTTTTCCACATCCTTGTCCCATTCCTGATTCTCCTTGCCGCGATCCTGCTCGCAGTCCAGGACCGGATCCGGGACTGGATCCGCCGGCACACCGGTCACGATGGGACCGACCGCAAAGGCTGCCGGAACGCGGCCCTCCCGGCCGGCCTTGCCGCCATCTACGGAGGGTATTTCGGTCCGGGCTCTCGGTGATCTACCTCGCGGTGCTCGGCCTCTTCCTTGACGACACCCTTACCCGGCTCAACGCACTCAAGCAGTGCCTGTCGCTTGCCACCAATGTCGCTGCCGCGGTCTTCTTCCTCTTCTCCGGGCTCATCATCTGGCCACTTGCCGTGGTGATGGCGGCCGGGGCACTCCTTGGCGGGGCAATTGGCGGGCACATCACCGGCAGAATCAATCCGGAACGGTTGAAGTGGATCATCGTCGCCATCGGGACGGTGGTAGGCCTGTACTACCTGATCCGGCTGTTCATATGAGAGGCTTTTAGCCCGCGTCTTTAAAAAAAGAGAGAGACTGAATTGTTCGCCGGACCATCACAAGGCGTGCACGAGCGACCGGCGGGTCACGAGGCCTGCCAGTTTTCCCTTGTCGGTGATTGGCACCGTGCTGATGTTCTTTGCCACCATCAGGTCGACCAGCTCATGGTAATCCGCACCGATGTCAAGCGAGATCAGCGGGGCGCTCATGATATCTTTTACGAGCAGGTTGCGGATCCGGTGATCCTGGTGCTGGTCTTTTACCGCCTCCCGGAACTTCCGCATCGCAACCGCCACATCGGTCTCGGTCACGATACCTGTGATCTTGTCGTTTGTGGTCACGACAAACCGGGAGATCGCATCGTCAAGCATCAGGCGCCTGAGGTGGACGACACGCTCATCCGCATCGATGGTGATAGCCTTTTCAAGGGCATTTTTGATACTGCCCTCGTGCGGGTACTTCTTTAACAGGTCAATCGCCGTTACCTGCCCGATCAGGTTATGGTCGCTGTCGTAGACGACGACCAGTTTATACCGCTGGAGCAGGGGGATAAGCACGTTCGTACTCTCATCGGGATAGACACTCGTGAAATCCTCCTCGACGACGCTTGCCACGTGAATGGCGGCCGGCGCAAGGGCGGTGTTCTGCTTGCTGCCCAGCTTCTCCGCAATGGCCTGACGGGACACCGTGCCGACAACCGAATTATTGTTGAGCGCGATTAAGGGGTCGATTCCCTCGTCAAGCATCTTATCGAGCGCTTCGGTGATCTTTGCCGATTTGGATATGGTCGTTGGTTTTGCCATGATATCTTTAATAAACAATTCTTTTGTCATTTCGCCACTTCCTTTATGATATCATCACGTTTTATTATCCCTACCAGGGTGCCGTGTTCGACGACAACCAGGTTGTTGACCTGTTCTCTTTGCATCAGTCCGACTGCATACGAAAGCGGGCTCACCGGGGCGACCGTGATCACCGGGCTGGTCATCACATCGCCTGCGGTCACCGGTATATTCGCCGGTTCATCCGGTCCGCTCCCGGCATGGATAGTGTCATATCGTCTGAGAGGTTCTTCGTTGTTTATCCCCCCGGATCGTTCCCGGTCCTCATCATGGAATGCCAGGTTGGTCTCCGTGATGATACCGGCTACCGATCCATCGTTGTTGGTCACCACCAGTTTCTTGTCCCGCTCCTTCATGAGCGTGACCACGTGGGCAAGCGAGTGCCAGCGGTTGACCGTCACTGCATCCTCCATCACGTCCTGCACCGTGCCACGAAGGCCGGCAACAAAGGCGGACTTCATCAGATCGCTTTTCGTGACGATCCCGGTGACCGTCCCGTGATCCACCACCGGCACACAACCGATGTTTTTTGCCACAAATGTCGCGGCAATGGACCGGAGCAGGGTGTCTGGGGAGGCGATGACCGGGCTGAGATGTTGCATACTCAGCCACCGGGATCTGGTCGGGCATGCGCCTCCGCCACGCCGCCCCCTGCTGCCGGAGGCGGTACCCGATGTCCTTTTTCGTGAGAATCCCGGTGAGTCTGCCCGCTTCGATCACAAGGACCCGCGAAATTTTGTGCCGCACCATCAGGTTGCGGGAGTAGGCCACGGTGTCTGTCGGGGAAACGGCAAAGACCGGGGCACTCATCACATCGCGTGCGGCAAGGTAGCTGGCTGGCATGGAGATTACTCCTCGGAAAACGCCCTCACAAGGTCGAATTCCGTCACGAGGCCGATAAGGCGCGCGTTCTCGATGACCGGCAGCGCCCCGATATTCCGTTTCAGCATCTCCCGGGCCGCTTCGTTGACCGGGGTTTCCGGGGTGGTGGTGAACAGGTCGCCGGCCATGAGCGCCCGCACCGGGAGAGCCATCACCTCTGCGATGTTCCCGGTGGTGAGGCGGGTAAATACCTCCCTCGTCCCCAGGTACCGCATGATATCGGTCGCGGTGATGATGCCAAAGAGCACGTCGTTACTCACGACGGGCAGCCGGCGGAACCGGAACTTTGTCATGTCCTCTGTAACGGTCGCAATCGGGCTGTCGGGTGCGGTCACTTTCAGGGTGGAACTCATTGCATCTTCGACAAAGAGCGGGCTGTGCTCAGCGGCAAGCATCCGGAGCACGTCCCTCTCGGTCACGATCCCGGCAAGCACGCCGTCATCGTAGACAATCGGGAGCCCCCCGATCTTCTTTTTTACAATAATTTCCAGCGCATCGACGATATGGGCATCGTGAGGGAGCGCCTCGGGTTTCGCGGTCATGATGGTGCGCACACTCTCGTTGACAGCGGCGGAAAGGTTCCCCTGGTGCCTGACCCTGACAAGTTTGTACTTGTCCCCCCCGCCCATGAAGTTGATCACGTCACCCGAGGTGACGATCCCCCGGAGTTTCTTTGTACCGGCATCGGTGACCGGCAGCCGGCGAAACCCGCATTCCGTCATCGTTGCGACGGCGCTGATAATGCTCTGCGTGGGAGGCACGGAAATAACGTCCCGTGTCGCGATCGCCATCACCTCGCCTTCCTGCTGTACGATGTGGGACTTGAACTCGACCGGGCCCCGATCGAATTTTCCCTGCATTTTCAGGAGCCGGTCACCCTGCTTGGTGGCCCGCCCGTTCTGATTCGTCAACGTTCCTCCGTTTTTTTTGTTGTCTGCCGATCCCGGTCCCGCCGGTGTTCCCCAGTTTTTGGGATACCGCCCGTCTTTTTATGCGAGCCCGGCAAGGACATCGTGCCGGTCGAGGATCCCCGCAAGGGTAACGCCTTCAATGACAGGAAGCCGGCTCACATCGTTATCGACCATGAGCCGGGCCGCATCGGAAAGCGGTGCCCCGCCGGAGATTGTCACGACTTCCTGTGCCATCACATCCCCAACGGTTTTTGTACTGCTCTGGGCCATCGATGACCGGGACCCACCTGACCGGATCAGGTCGCGGCGGGAGATGAAGCCGACAAGCTTTTTCTTCTTCACCACCGGGAACGCAGTAAACCCGGTCTCCACGATCTTCGCGTAGACCTGCTGGAGTGTGTCGGCTGGATCCGCTGTGGTGATCTGCTTTGACATGTGGGTGCTGACCCGTCCCGAAAGTTCGTTTCTGGATATGATAACCGGGAAGAGGTCGGAGAGGAGTACCCCACCAAGGATATGGCGGCCGGGATCGATGAGCGCGGCGCTGTCGGTACGAAATTCCCGCATGGCCTTTGCCACACTCTCGACTGACGCTTCCGGGCCGGCGCATGCCGCCTCCTTCACGAACCCCTCAACGGTCACGTTCGACTTCGTCGCGGTCACCCGCAGGGCATCCGTGATATCGATATACCCGAGCAGATCCTTTTTTGTCCCGGTGACATAAACCTCGCGGAACCGGTCATCCCGTAAGATCTGCCGTGCTTTTGTTATCCC
Organism: uncultured Methanoregulaceae archaeon; assembly: GCA_963790005.1. Taxonomy (GTDB): domain Archaea; phylum Halobacteriota; class Methanomicrobia; order Methanomicrobiales; family Methanospirillaceae; genus Methanoregula. Next base: position 8,092 of record CAWBMY010000013.1, on the reverse strand, counting down.
GTCATGACAGTTCAGCACAGGAATCTCGATCATGAAATCCCGTGCTGTTTTCATGTAAGGGTGTCCTCTTCACGGCAGCGGGCGCAGAGCATCACACCGTCCACACGCTTAAGATCATCAGACATCTGACTGCATCGGCTGCACATGCCCACTTCGATATGATCCTCCCGGTTGATCTCGATAAGATCCGTGAGGAGCTCGTTCTGCTCGTTTGAGATGGTCAGGAGATCCCGCACGGTCACGATACCGATGACCTTGCCGCTCTTGTCGACAACAGGAAGTCTCCTGACCTTGTGCTTGACCATCATCTGGGCTGCGTCAGCGACCGTCTTATCCGCACTCACCGTAATGAGTGGCGTACTCATGATTGTACTTACCTGAACTGTGCTTGGTTTGAGATCCTTTGCCACCACCTTGCAGTTGATGTCCTCCTCGGTAACAATGCCAATCGGCTTGTTCCTCTCAAGGATAATGACGCTACCTACCTCTTCGCGGCACATGGCTTTTGCCGCTTTTGCGACAGTGGCCTCGATGCTGATCATGGTCGGATTGCGTTTCATCATCTCGCTCAACGGGACGCGGGTTTCAAACCGGATCGTGTTGGTTGTCTTTTTCATGAGTCACCTCCTAAAAAGTGCCTGACTGATGATTACAATTAGCATCCTTTCCGCCCCTTGTATAAATACAATTTGGCTGCGGCGAAAAACGATGCGGCCGGGTCATACAAAAAAATCTCCCGGGGAAATATTACGGGAGCACCATGACGGGCGGTACGAGAAACATAATAAAGAACCCTCTCCAAACATTACTCACGGTTGATGGTAAACCGGTTGTACCGGCACACCATACTGACAAATGAGGGGCCCTATGACGACATTTTCCAAGACATTAGGGAATGCAAAGAAGAAATTTTCCGTATTTATCAGGCGGTTTTTCAAGAAGAAGCGGACCCGGATCGGGATCTACGGGCCGCCGAATGCCGGGAAGACGACGCTCGCAAACCGTATCGCCCGGGACTGGACTGGCGACGCAGTCGGGCCGGTCAGCGAGATCCCGCACGAGACCCGGAGGGCCAGGAAGCGCGAGGATATCGTGATCTCGGGGGCAAACGGGCACACGGTCACCATCGATATCGTGGATACTCCCGGGGTTACGACGAAGATCGATTACCACGAGTTCCTGGAGTTCGGGATGGAGAAAGACGAGGCGATCATCCGGGCCCGGGAAGCAACCGAGGGCGTTGCCGAAGCGATGCACTGGCTGCGCGAAGATATCGACGGCGTCATCTACATGCTGGACTCGACGCTCGACCCCTTCATGCAGGTCAATATCATGATGGTCGGCATCATCGAGAGCCGGGATCTGCCGGTGATCATTGTGGCAAACAAGATCGACCTGCCCGAGGCTGCCCCGTCACGGATCCGGAGCGCCTTCCCCCAGCACCCGGTCGTCGCGATCTCGGGCCTTGAAGGCCGGAACACGGAAGAGCTGTACGAGAAGATGATCCAGAACTTCGCGTAACTGGGGGAACGGGGATCATGCCACACAAGTGCACAAAATGCGGCAGGGAATATAAGGACGGGTCAACCGAGATCCTGAAAGGCTGCGCAAGCTGCGGCGGCAAGAAGTTCCTCTACGTGAAAGAGTCCGAGATCAACAAGGATGTTCTGGACGAAAAGTCGATCGAGGAGATCGCGGACGAGTCACAGGAAGAAGTCCTCGAAGTTGTCGAACCCAAAATCAAGGGTAAGGCGAAAAAAGAAGTCGAGATGTTCGACCGGGTCGAAACGATCCGGATCGTGGGCCCGGGCTCCTACGACCTCAACATCGACAAGATGGCCAAAAGCGACGAGCGGATCGTGAGCGTCGGCGGCGAAGAGGGGAGTTATATTATCGATCTCATGTCCATGGCAAAGGACGAGCCAAAGAAGAAAAGGGGTAAGAAGCGGTAACGTTCCCAGTCATCTACCCCCAATATCTTTTTTTGTGGTTTTCCTGACTGGATCACAACGGGATACGTACATGCGAGAAGCCGGCGGGGTGTCCCGGCCCGGTCATCTCGTCCGCAATTCCGTTTTTATTCCCTCATACGACGCCGGCAGGCCAAGGGCAGCAAAGAACCGGTCGGTGAACGAAAGGCTGGTAGTTACCGCCCATTCCGCACAGCCGTGGCCAAGGCACCGGTCCGGGAAGAACGGCAGGTTCGTTGGGGCGAGCGGGTTTTCCCTGAACCGGTCCCTGAGGTGCTGCTCGAATTTATCGGCAGGGGCCCTGGTGCCGGCAGCGGGTGTGGTGCCGGTCTGGATCGTCACCCATTCGCGCCGGTAATGCATCAGGTAGTTCCGGATGGCAATCAGGTCCTTTATCCCGGAGAAGACCGGGTCGTCCTCCGGAAACAGGGGTTTGTTCCCAATTTCCAGAACTTTCTGGTACTTGACCGGCAGCGGGGTGCGGTCAAAGTAATTCTCATTGTTCCATTTCTCCCCGACCGCCCGTAACAGTTCCTCGTTCTTTTCATCGGGAAAGAAATACGCGTTGTCCGCTGCGTCAGACCAGAGCTCGTTGATGGTGGACTCTAAAAACGCCACGGACGAAAATATCGCGTTGAGGATAAACGCCTCGTGCCGGAGCCGCTCATCGGCAGACACGGAACCGGTCCGGGCGTAACCGGACTCTATGGCAAACCCGAGACGGCAGAAGAGGGCGGCGGACTGGATGTATTTGACCGAGAAGCAGTCCCGGAACAGGATAAGATCCTCGTCCTCTGTTGGGTCCCGGGCAGGGTCGTCCATCGTACCATCCCGTTTTGTTTCATATGAGTAAAAAGCTGCGGAACCGTACGTGCACGGAAATTTTTTTGCACGGCCCGGCCCCCGCATCACTCCAGCCACAGGTCTCCGGTGCAAACCCTAAACCTGTTCCCGGACAAAATATTTTCCTGAAAAAAACCGTACCAGCCGTGGAGCAGCAATGGATCCCATAATCGCCGAAGTCCCCAAAAGCAGTCCCCGCCAGAAGTACCTTGGCGACCGGGGCCTCATCGCGCTCATCGCACTGCTCTCCGCCTTTGTCCCGCTCTCCACCGATCTCTACCTTCCCGCCCTTCCCGGCATGGGTGACTACTTCGGGGTTTCCGTTGACCTCACCAACCTTACCCTGATCCTCTTCTTTGTCTTCTTTTCCCTCGGGATGCTCTTCTGGGGGCCGCTTTCCGACAAGGTACGGCCGCCGTCCGGTCCTGCTCACCGGGCTTGTGCTGTATATTGCCGCAAGCGTGGCCTGCGCCGTATCGTGGGACATCTGGCACCTGATCTTCTTTAGGATCCTCCAGGCGGTCGGGGGCAGTGCCGCTTCCGCGGTTGCAACCGCCATGGTAAAAGACCTGTACGAGGGACGAAAACAGGAGTCCGTGCTTGCCGTCGTCCAGTCCATGGTCGTCATCTCGCCCGCCGTCGCCCCGGTGCTTGGCGCGTTCATGCTTCCCTATACCTCGTGGCGGGGCCTCTTTGTAGTCGCTTGGCTTTATCGGGATCGTCTCTCTGGCCGGCGGCCTGCTGCTTACGGAGACGATCCCGTCGCGGTACACCGGCACCATGACGCAGTCCGTCCGCCGGCTCGGGACCGTGCTGAAAAACCCCGGGTTTACCTCGCTTTTGATCGTCTTCTCGCTTGTAAGCGTGGCGTCTCTTGCGTTCATTGCCGATTCCTCGTATATCTACGAAAACGGGTTCGGGCTCTCGGAACAGTGGTTCAGTTTTTACTTTGCGATAAACGCCATCGCCATGATCGCCGGCCCCCTGCTCTACCTCTGGCTCTCCCGTTCGTTCACCCGCAGGACCGTTATCGTCTCCTGTTTCATCGTCATGATCCTGGGCGGTGCCCTGATCTGCCTTGCTGGCGGCATGGGCCCCCTTGTCTTTGCCCTTGCCCTCTTCCCGGCATCCCTGATGGGCAGCTGCGTGCGGTCGCCCGGCGCATTCCTCATGCTCGAACAGCAGAGGGAAGATACCGGTTCCGCATCCGCTCTCATCAACTGCTTCGGCCTTGTCTTTGGGAGTGCCGGGATGACTCATCGCCTCCCTTGATGCCCACAACCTCGTCCTCATTCTCGGGGTGATCTACGCGGCGGTCGGGTTCGTGTGCCTTTCCGGCTGGCTGCTGATCGGCAGGCTGAAGCTGGCAAAAGAGGTACCGGACATCGCGGGCAGACGCGATTAACCGCGGCCGGATCACAGATACCCTTAATATTCGTGGCCGTCAATAGTAAGACAGCACTTTTAATTGGTGCTGACAGATGTAAGTCCGACGTGCCAAATCTGGCACGGCCTCAAAACTATAGGCTTTGGGATTACAGAGAGTCAGTAAGCATACTGCACTTTTCTGGACTTACATATTAACCGGAGGTATAACTATGGCACGAATGCACACCAGAAGAAGAGGACAGTCATGCTCTGTGCGGCCTGCGCGGAATGAGGCGCCTTCATGGTCCAACACGGACAAGGCAGCGATCGAGAAACTTATTGTCGATCTCCGCAAGGAAGGCACATCGAGCAGCATGATCGGCCTGATCCTGCGGGACCGCCACGGCGTCCCTGATGTCAAGATGGTCACCGGCAAAAGCATCGGCGACATCTTAGTAGAGAACAAGATCAGCTCCGAGATTCCCGAGGATCTCCGCGACCTCATGGTCAAGGCGCTGGGCTTAAGAAAGCACCTGGAAGACAACAAGAAGGACCTGCACAACAAGAGGCAGCTCCACCTTGTCGAGGCCAAGATCCGCCGGCTCGTGAAGTACTACGTTGGCACAAAGAAACTGCCCGCAGGTTTCACCTACAAGCCGGAGACCACCGAAATCCTGCTGTCCAGATAATTCGCGTCATATCGTCTGCCGATCCCCATGTCACTTGAAGAAGCCGCAAAAACCGTCGCGGACCAGATCCGCCGCCAGCAGTACGTCGAGGTGTATGCACACCACGACGCTGACGGCATCGCAGCCGGGGCTATCCTCTGCCATGCGATGTTAAGGACTGGGATCCGGTTCCGACTGAGAATCTGTGCGGAAGTCCCTTCCGCCAGCCTCTCCCACGACGCGGCCTCGCTCCTGTGCGATCTCGGGTCCGGCATGGAGAACCTGCCCCCGGAAACGATGGTGGTGGACCACCACCTCCCGCTCTTTACCGGGCAGTTCCATGCAAACCCGAGGCTCGAAAAGATCGATGGCGACCGGGAACTCTCCGCTGCCGGCATGGCGTACATTGTCGCCCAGGAAATGGGTGACAACCGCGACCTTGCCGGCCTCGTGATACCCGGTATCATCGGCGACGGCCAGGCATTTGCCGGCAGGAACCTTGAGATCTTCAACGAAGGCGTGGCAAACGGGATCATCGTCCCGGACCGGGGCATGACGCTTCCCGGTCGCGACATGGCAGAGAAGTGGCTGCTTGCCACCTGCCCGTACCTCGAAGGGATCAGCGGCGACGATTCCGCTGTCGCTGACCTGCTCACCGGGGCGCAGGGCGCAAACGGCCTGCGGCTCGATACGCTCATGAGCCTTGCGGTGCTCAAATCCGCCCCGCAGACTTCCGCGGAAGGCTTATCGCTGCTCTACGGCGACACCCTGCACCTCCAGCGCGAGGTAATCGAGGACGCCCACGCGCTTACCGCCGTCATCGACGCCTGCGGCAAATCCGGGCACGGCGACCTTGCGGTCGCGCTCTGTCTTCGCTCGTCAGCGGAGATCGAACAGGCATGGGAGATTGCCCGAAGGCACCACCTCGATGTGATCGGTGCGCTCAAAAACGCTCATCCCGCACACGAGGGCGACGCGGTCTACGAGTGCCAGAATGCAACGCTCGCAAGCGACATCGCCGACGTGCTCGCCCGGGACGGGTGCACCAGGCACCGGTGCTCGTGTATGCACGGTCGGGAGAGGCCTGCCGGATCTCGGCACGATCCCCGCACGGTGTCACGGCCGATCTCGGGCCGCTCGTCCGGAACCTTGCCGCCGCATGCGGCGGGAACGGCGGGGGGCACCACTCCCGTGCAGGGGCAACGATCCCCTGCGACCAGCTCGGGGCATTCGTGAAAGGATGGCAGGAGGCGCTTGCTGCATGATGCAGGTAAGCGCCCTTATCACCACCGTCCACGCGGACGCCGGGAGCGTGGCGTCGTCACTGGCACCGGACAACCTCAAGGGCATGACCACCACCGCAGACGGCAACCGGGTCACGACCGTGATCCACGGCACGCAGATCCGGTCCGTCATTGCATCGGTAGACGACTACCTGATGAATCTGGCAATTGCGGATGAGACAACAGGGCTCCCGCGAAAAACGACAGGAAACGAACGAAAAGAGGGAATGAAAAAAAATTAGAGAGTTGATACCATGGCAAAGAAAAAACAGGTTGGAAGAAGAGTTGAAGGCTGGAAAGCCAAAGAGCTGGTACAAGGTATACACCCCCGACAACCTCGGGAAGGCGTATATCGGCGACACCATTGCAAGCGAAGTCGAGACGGTCAAGGGCAGGATCATGCAGTCCACCCTCGGCGAGATCACCAACGACTACGCAAAGCAGCACATCAAGATGAGCTTCAAGATTGCAGAAGTCACCGGCGACGCGGCATACACCGAGTTCGTCGGCCACGAAGTGACCCGCGATTACCTGCGGTCCCTTGTCAAGCGCCGCAGACTCCCGCGTGGACTGCCACACGCTGGTTGTCACAAAAGACAACAAGAAAGTCCGGCTCACGATCAGCTGCTACACCTTTGCACGGGCAAACATCGCACAGGAGCACGCGCTCAGGAACGCGATCCTCGCAAGCCTTGCAACCCAGACAGCAGGCATGGGACTTAACGACGCTTGTTAACGCGATTGTCTCGGGCGAGCTCTCCCGCGACCTCTTCAAGGTCGTAAAGACCCTCTACCCGACCCGCCGGGTCGAGGTCATCAAGTCCAAGGTCGAGCAGGTCGCAGCACCTATCTCTACCAAGTAATTTTTTTTGTTTTTTTCGTGGTTTTTATCGGGTTTTATTCGTCCGGACGACACCGGTCCAGAGTTATGGGTTTGTTCCGTCCGCGGATTTTTTACCCGGGCCGGTTACGACGTACTGTTTCCCGAACGGTAACCGGGAAACATAATTAATCCGCGCGTCAAACAATCCATAAGAATGACCGCTCATAAGATCCTGTTTCTCGTTATTGATGGGCTGGCCGACCGGCCCTGCCCGGAACTCGGAAACCTCACCCCTCTTGAAGCGGCGCACCGCCCCAACCTCAACCGTCTCGCAAAAGAGGGCGTGTGCGGGATCATGGATACGATAGCGACCGGCATCCGGCCCGGGTCAGACACCGCACACCTTGCCCTGCTGGGCTACGATCCCCATACCTATTACACCGGCAGGGGCCCGCTCGAATGCGAAGGCTCGGGGATACACATGGAACCGGGCATGATCGGTTTCCGGTGCAACTACGCGACACTCTCACCCGGAAGGGCTCGTGACCGACCGGCGGGCCGGGCGGATCCACGACACGGTGGCCCTCTCAAAGGCGATCCAGGACGGGGTCGATCTCTCGAAGTTCGGCGTGGAGTTCGTGTTCCGGTCCGGGGCAGGTCACCGGGCGGCACTCGCCCTCAAAGGCGAAGGGCTCGGCCACTGTGTCTCCTCGAACGACCCGAAGAAGGATCACGTGGCACCCCTCACCGTCACCCCGGTCAGGGCACTTGAAAAGGACAAAAAGACCGCAGAGGTCTGCAACGAATTCATCCGGCAGTCAAAGAAGATCCTCTTTGACCACCCGGAGAACAAAGAACGCCTCGCACAGGGGCCAAACCCGGCAAACATCGTGCTGATGCGGGGCGCCGGCGAGATGGGCCACTTCGAGCCGTTCGAAAAGAAATACGGGTTGTCAGGGAGCGTGATTGCCGCTGCAAGTCTCATCACCGGCATCGGGAACGCAGTCGGCCTTACCAAGGTACCGGTCGAAGGGATCACCGGCTCGCAGGACAGCAATATCAAGGGAAAGATCACCGCAGCGGTCAAACGAGCTAAAAACGAGGGATTTTGTCCTCGTGAACATCAAGGGAGCAGAC
>CAWBMY010000012.1:0-20338 GCA_963790005.1 uncultured Methanoregulaceae archaeon | reverse complement strand
CCCAGAACGGCCCCAAAGAATTCTCGCGGCAAGTGCGTGGGGTGGCGACGCTGAACGCAAAGCGGTGATCGCCAAGGTCAATCCGTCGGTGGTACAAGTGACCCAGGACAAATCGCTGGGCAGCGGATTCGTGGTGCACGTCGATGGCGATTCCGCCATCGCCACCAACTATCACGTCATCGAGCTGAAGAGGATCGTGATTCTTCTCCGCCAGCGACCGCGAAATGAAACAACCGCTCGAAGCGGATGGTTACCTCGATTACCAGATGGAAAGAGATCTGGCGCTAGTGCATTTCAACCTGCACGGAAAGAAAGTGCGGGCGTTGAAGATTTGCGAGGCTCTTCCCGAACAGGGCGACACGATCTATACGTTCGGCTCGCCAATTCGGTCAGAGAAATACGGTCGCCGTGGGGAACGTATCCGCCGTGCGTTCCGGACAGGAGGTCGCCGACTTGATGGAGCAACTGGCGGCAATTGCCGGCAAGAACGTCTACGAGAAACAGATGTGCTACACGAAGGACGCCACCTGGATTCAGCACACCGCGCCCATGTCGCACGGCAACAGCGGCGGGCCGCTGGTCAATGAAAACGGAGAGGTCGTCGGCCTGAATACGATGAACTTCGCCCAGGAAGGACAGAATCTGAATTACTCGATCTTCCGCCGTTCATCTCAAGGTGCTGCTCGACAAATCGCTGAACAGCGCCGTCCGCTCTTGGAAGACTCTGCCCGCCCCGTGCGACACCGGCCGGACCCGGGCAATCCTCGCGGCGGCGATCCCGTGGCGACGATGAAGATCTGGAAAGAGTTGAACAAAGCCCGAGTCATACTCGACGACGGCATTGCCGCGGTTCAAAAGAAAATCGACAAGTATCCCGAGCCCAACCGCAATCCGCCCGTACGCTTTCAGGTCAAATGGAATAAGACCGTCTCGCCACTCTACAAGCAGATCGCCAAGGACTACGCGAGCCACGTCTCGATGCCGCGCGATGAAGAGCGAACGCCGACAGGGAATTGATTGTGGCGGTCGTCGCCGAGGCGAATCTCTTCGAGAAGCTGGTCACCGTCTATAACCGCATCGCCGACGATATCCTCGAAAACGCTCGCGAATCGAGTCGGCCTTGACGGGCATCAAGGAGGACCTTGCTGATATCAACTTCGAGGCACGCTATGGATTAACCTCACCAAGATATACGGCGAAACCTATCCCACGCTTGACGACGGAATCGACGACGGATCACCAACCGGGAGACCTCCCTGGCCATGGCGCGGGAGGCGGCGGTCGATGGCGTAACCCACATCGTTTGCACTCCGCACGCCAGCGAGGAATATCCTTATCACGCCCCGCTTATCGAAGAGCGTTACGCGGAGTTGCGCGAGTTGTTGAAAGGCCAGATGGAGTTGAGCCTGGCCTGCGACTTCCACATGACTGCGGAAAATGTGATGGAGGCTGCGGACAACCCACTGCGCTACTCCATCGACGGCAAAGGCTACCTGTTAATCGAATTTTCCTTCAATTCGATTCCTCCGCAGATGAACGACGCCATGCTTCTGCTGCAATCTACAGGCTACCGGCTGATCGTCACCCATCCTGAACGCTACCCCGCCGTGCTGGGCGGCCGGCGATGCTGGCGGAGTGGTTGCGCATGGGTTGCTTGGTCCAGGTGACTGCCGGATCATTGTATGGCCGCTTCGGCAAAATGCCGGAGGCCTTCTCCAACGAGTTGCTGGAGCGCAACTGGGTTCACTTTATTGCCAGCGACGCGCATGTGGGAGGAGTTGGCTCAGGAGTGGGAACAGGAGTAGGAGTGGGAACAGGAGTGGGAGTGGGAACAGGAGTGGGAGTGGGAACAGGAGTGGGAGTGGGAACAGGAGTAGGAGTGGGAACAGGAGTGGGAGTGGGAACAGGAGTAGGAGTGGGAACAGGAGTGGGAGTGGGAACAGGAGTAGGAGTGGGAACAGGAGTGGGAGTGGACACCGGAAAGAAAGGCAAAAAAGAGGAGCCCATCAAAAGGTTCGTCAGTACCCTCATCGTTCGGGAGACCGAGGAGAGCCCGGATGCGATCATCGCAAAGGACGAACTCTACCAGCGGTTCGAACGCTGGTGCCGGGACCACGATTACGCCACGATCCCGGACCGGAGGGTGTTTACGGTTGTGCTCAAGAACGTACGCGCTTGCGGAACGGACCGTGGGCGGCGTCCCGAGCTGGATCAGTATCCGGATAAAATAATCCCCTGTTTTTACCCTTCACTTCCCGAACCGGCGTGTCCGGGCCTGGTAGTCGCGCAGCACACGCAGGAAGTCCACGCGCCGGAAGTATTTCCAGTTGACATCGGAGAAGAACAGTTCCGAGTAGACCGACTGCCAGATGAGAAAATCGGTCAGGTGGTCGCCGCCGGTCTTGACCACGATATCCGGGTCGTACCGGAAGATCAGGCAGGATTCCAGCGTTTTCTCATCGATAGCGGATGGCTGGATCCCGTTCTCCGCCAAGCGGCGGATGCAGTCAGTGATCTCTTCCCGCCCGCTCTTCCCGATAGCGACCACGACATCGAGACCGGTACCCGAACCTCCTCGGTCGTGCCGTAGTGCAGAACGAGCCGGGCAACCGACGAGATCTTTTTTATTGCCGGCAGGGTGCGTGCCAGTTCTTCCGGTGAGAGCTGGGCGATATGAAAGGTCAGGCTCTGGATCGCCGGGGGTTTTGGCCGGTTTTTGTCACTCCCTGCCGGGCAAGAAGATCATTTAACTCGGAACTCCAGCTTGCCACCTGTACGCACTTGCCCGGATCCGCGGCCAGATCGGCACCACTGATCATGAAACAGATATGGCGGGGCAGAACCTCTATCTGCGAGAGAAGCATCCGTTCATAGATCCAGTGGAACATCTGACCTAATCTTTTGGCAGCCAAGGATAAGAGGGTTTACCTCTGTTGCTCCCGTCGGTAACAGGTGCTCTGGCGTCCCTGCCGCAGAAACGCCGGCCTGCCGGGCAAAAGCCCTTATAAACATTCTCATGAAATAATCAGTCAACAGATGTACACCTATAAAACCGGGATCCCCCAGATCGATCAGACCACCGGGGGTGTTGATGCAGGAACAAATCTCCTTCTTCTGGCACCGTCACTCAGTTACGCGGAACAACTCGCCTATACCCTGACAAAGCCCCTGCCCGGGGAGTATGCAGTCATGCTTTCAACAAACGAGCGCGCCTCCGAAGTGATCGACCAGTTCAAGATCAGCCGGCGCCAACAAGCAGTTTGTCGGCGTGATCGACGCGATCACCAAAAGCTCGACACCATCAATTTCCGACACCCAGCGGTTCATGTTTGTCACGAACCCCACCGATCTCACCGGGATCGGGATCAAGTTCTCGCATATGGTCGAGACTATCTTCGACGGGACGTTCTCAGAAGGAGAGGGCGGGCTTTTCCCTCCCCCTATCCGGTTCTGCGTCAACTCGGTCTCGACCCTGCTCATGTACCGCAAACTCGAGGTCCTGTACCAGTTCCTCCACGTGATGACAGCGAGACTCAAGAAGACCGAGGGGTTTGGCATCTACATCCTCAACAACGAGGCGTTTGACGAGAAGACGCTCTCTCTTGTCAAGCAGCTCATGACGGTTGTGATCGAGGTCAAGGTGGAGAGGTCTGACAACTATTTCCGGGTGATGGGCATCCGTGGCGTAAACGCGGACTGGCATAAGTTTACGATCAGCAAGGGGCAGGTGGTTCTGGATTTATGATTTCAACGGGAATGTACGGGATTGACGATATGCTGGCTGGCGGGATACCCGAGGGAAGCCGGGTGCTCTACAGCCTTGAGCCCGGGGTCGACGGGCAGCTTTTTTATGATCTCAACACTGTACGAGGCACTCGAAAATGAACGGTCATGCCTGGTAATCATCCCTCACACGACGGTCGATGCATTCCTGCACGACGTCGGGGAGCTCCGGGGAAAGTCCCTCAAAAATATGGACTACAAGATCGCCTTCCTGGACAGTGTCGACCGGGAACGCATACAGCGGCGGGTAGGTAAAGGGGGAACGGCTGATCAGGAATGGCAGGCGCGGATCAAAAAACTCTGTATCGATAACAAGGTCGAGGTTATCTTCGGGTATTTCGATATCATCTACGATGATTTTGGCCTGGAAAAAGGTCTCTCCCTCCTCTCGCGGGCCAGCTGCCCGCCAAATGCAACCATCATTATCGAACACCTGAATCTCGAAGGTGATACTCTCCTTGAGTCTTCTGCCATCAGGAAGTCATTTGATCTGATCCTTGCGATCAAGTCCTGGTACAGGCCCCTGCCGCACTTCAATTACTTTACCATCATGTACGCTTCGTGGTCGAACCAGCCTGCGTCGGTCGGTACCTTTCCTTGTCAAGAAAGGCCATATCGTGCCCTATATCCCCAAGATCGTCGTGACCGGGCCGCCGGAATCCGGGAAATCCCGGTTCGTGGCAAACGCCACGGAACTGGGGATGTCGGTCGACCGTACAGGAGTTGGGGGCGATGTGACGACCGTTGCCATGGACTTTGGCTGGCTGCACTGGAAGGATTTCGATATTACACTCTATGGTACCCCCGGTCAGCCCCGGTTCGACCCGATGCTCCCGGTGATCCTGCATAATGCGATGGGTGTCGTCCTCTTAGTGGATGCAACGAACCGTGAGCAGCTCACGCGGGCCCGGCACCTCTTCAAAACGATCACGAAAATGCACGTGCCGATCGTTGTCGCGGCAAACAAAAAAGACCTGCCCGGACTCATAAGCGAAGAAGAGTTACGGGAAACGATCGACATTGGGAAAAATATCCCGGTCTTTTTGATCTCCGCACAGCTCAAGGACGACGTGCGGGATGTCCTTGAATCGCTGGTGGATTCGATTACCCGGTTTATCTACTGATACGTGCAGGGCGACCCCCGGTACCATCCCGACGGGGTTTTCCCTTCTTTACGGAGAAAGTGCGGACATGCTCACTTTTATCGGCCTCGGCCTCTATGACAAGCGGGACATCTCGGAGAAGGGACTTTATCTCATCAGGAACGCGGATCACGTCTTTCTTGAAGGATACACGTCCCGGCTCATGGGGGCTACACGAAAGACCTCGAAGAGTTCTACAAAAAACCGGTCCGGCTGCTCATGCGGGCTGATGTGGAGCAGCACCCGGAAGAACTGCTCGACTGCGCCCTGAAAGGAAACACAGTCTTTCTCTGCGCCGGCGACCCGATGGTCTCGACCACCCATGCGGATCTCCGGATCCGTGCGGCGGACCGGGGCATCCCGACCGCGATCGTCCACGGGGCCTCGATCGTGAGTGCGGTCTGCGGGCTCTCGGGGCTCCAGAACTACCGGTTCGGCAAATCCTGCTCGGTGCCGTTCCCGCAGGCACACTGGTCCCCCACGTCGCCGATGGACGTGATCCTCGAAAACCAGAACCTCCGGCTGCATACGCTCGTGTACCTCGATATCCAGGACGACCGGTACATGACGGTCGGCGAGGCAGTCCGCCTGCTCGAAGAGATGGCGCGAAAGAAACAGGTGACGATCCCGCTGTATGTCGGCATCGCCCGGGCCGGTTATGAGGCGCCGGTCGTCCGGGCCGGCACTGCCGAAGTCATCAGTTCCACGGATTTTGGCCCGCCGCTCCACGTGCTGGTCGTCCCGGGAAAGCTCCACGATATGGAGCGGATGTATCTTTCGAGGTTTGCCGGCCTATGCTGATCGCCGCGTGCGGGGAACTCCTCTCCCGCGAACTGGATGCCATCTCGGTTGTCCCCGAAGAGGACACCCCGCTTGGAGCGATTGCCGAAACCATCCGGGGGATGGCACGTGCCTATGCGGACGATGGCGCCACGTTCTTTGCCGACGGGGATCTGGTCAATGCACTCGCCGCATACTATTACGGGTCCGGCTGGCTGCACTTCGGCCTCGCGTACGGCCTGCTCTCCCTCCCGGGAAAGAAGACGGCCACCTGCCCTTTTACCGGGCCGGCAGAAACACTCCCCCCGGATCTTGCGGGAAAACTCGACGAGAAAACACGGCGGTATGCCCGCCTGCTCGACACCGCGTGCGCCTCGGTAAAACCAGCCCCTGAACCGGAAACGACCGGCGGCATCTTTGCCCGGCGCATCCTTGCAGTCGGCATCTGTTATGCCCGGGGCGGGCAGATCAGCCTTGCGGCGGGGGACAGGGAGGTCGCGCTCGCACGCTTCAGCTACGGGCATGCGTGGCTGGACGCCGGGGTCAGGACCGGTCTCCTGGCGCTCACCGGCAACCGGGAGATCTTCACGATCTGACAAGGACGGCAGCCAGACGGAACTCTTCTCCAATAAAAGGTGTTTATACTATGCCTCATAACCTTTTAAGGTAAAACAGGCAGGCAGTTCCTGCCCGGGTGGTACCATGGAGAGCTCGCAGAAGAAATGGCTGTATATATCCATCGGCTTTTCTCTCGTCGTGCTGATCGTTATCCTCTATTTTACCATCAACGAAAACACCCTCCAGTACCTCAAAAAGATCAACCCCTGGTTCCTGCTCCTCGCCTTTCTCACCCATATCCTGACCATGTGCTTCTGGGCGATGCGGGTGAAAAAGATGTCCGGATCGCTCGGGTACCCGATCAAATTCTTCTATTCCTTAAACCTCGTTTTTGCAAACCTCCTTGCTGCGGCAGTCACCCCGGCCCAGGCAGGCGGTGAACCGGTCCGGGTGCACGAGCTGTACAAGGCGAAGGTCCCGCTCGGGGATGCAACGGCGATTGTCATTATGGAACGGGTGCTGGACGGTATCGCCCTTGCCTGCCTTGCAGCGTTTGCGATGTTTGCCCTCACCGAGCAGTGGAAGAGCCTCGGGGCGATCTCGGAGGTCATGGTCTACATTACCTGGATCTTTGTCACCGGGTGCCTCGTCCTCTTTTACCTGGCTATCCGGAGACCCGATGTGATGAAACGGGTGGCAGACCGGGCTGCACGCTTCTTTACCCGCAAATGGGAACCGGCCCGGGTCGCGGAACTGCTCGAACGTATAGATAAGGAGATCGTAAACTTCCATGCCGCCGTGCTCAAATTTGTCAGGACGGCGAAAGGTGGCCTTGCATGGGGGATGGTCTTTACCCTGCTCTACTGGGTCTCGGAGATCGTGACCGCTTCCCTGATCCTCATGGGCCTCGGGCAGCCGCCGCTCTTCTTTGAGTCATTTGTGATCCAGCTCATCCTTGCCATCTTAATGATGATCCCCTTAACGCCGGGCAGTTCCGGCATCGCCGAGGTCGGGGCAACCTCCATGTACGCCCTCTTCATCCCGGCTTCCATCGTCGGGATTTTCGTTGTCATCTGGCGGATAGTACTCTACTACTTCAATATCGCCCTTGGGATCATATCGAGCCTCATCATCGTCAAACGCGAGTCCGGCAACCCTTAAAAAAGCCCGGTACCTGCCAAAGGCAGACCTCAACTCTTATCATACAGCAGGGTAATGTCTCCTGCACGGACATGGAGCAGGTCAGGTGCCAGGTCAGGGGTGTGTTTGTTGCCATAAACGATGCAGCCACAGTACCGGTGGTGGTGCTGACCGACGGCACCGGGCGCCTTATGCCCATCTTTGTCGGGCTCTGGGAAGCCATCTCCATCAACAACGCACAGAATAACGTGGTGCCGCCCCGGCCGTTCACGCACGAACTCTTCCTGGATCTCATGGAGCGTTTCTCGATCACCGTCCACCACCTCCAGATCGACAGTGCCGAAGAAGGGGTGTATTATGCACAACTCGTCCTTGCAGCGGACGGCCGGGAGGAATGTCTCGACTGCCGGCCGAGCGACGGGATCGCAGTTGCCCTGCGTGCCGGCGCACCCATCTTTGTCGATGAAGGATTGCTTGCAGCCACAGAACAGGGAGAGGGTATCCCGGAAATGGTCGATCTCTCCACGTTCCTGCAGAAATAAGAAGAGGGGCGGAAGCCTCTTAAGAAAAAATTTTCACTTATTTGCGCCGCGCTCAAGCTCATCGATGACGTCCTGTAAATCGACGTCTGCCGCGCGGAGCGCGACAAGGATGTGGAAGAGGAGGTCCGCCGCTTCCTCGGTCGTCCTCTCCGGCACCCCGTTCTTGACGGCAAGGATAAACTCGGTAGACTCCTCGCCGACCTTCTCGAGTACCTTGTCGATCCCTTTTTTGTCATTTAAAAGCCGGTTCGTGTACCAGCCTACAACGGGGTGCGCCGCCCGCTCGCAGATGACCTCCCAGAGTTCCCGGATCACCCGGAGATCGACCGGATCGTTTCCTGCAGGACTCATGCTTCCACCTGTCCGAGCAGGACTTCCCCGATCTCAAGCCCACAGAAACGCCGGCAGAGGATGCGCGCTTTCTCGATATTGCAGCCGGCCTTTCCTATCGCGATGCCGAGATCGCTTTTCTTGTTGACGATCACGTTGACCGGGCCGTCCTCTGCGCCGCGCTCGATCCCCGTCACTTCGGCCGGCTTGAAGATATTAGCGATGAACACGTCGGGCTGCTCGGCGTACTCCACCATCTCGATGCGCCGGCCAAGAACATTCTGGAGCCGTTTGATATTGTCGCCCTTTTTCCCTATCGCAAGTCCCATGTCGCCCTGCCTGATTACGTAGATCACCCGGTGAACCGGTCATCGATCACGCAGTCAAGGGCGGTCGAACGGGTAAGAATCCGCAGCTCTTCAATGTATCTTCGCTCTTTAAAGCCGATATTACGCTCCATTTCAAAATCAATCCTATTCTATCCGAAATTTTCCTGACATTCGACACTTGGATATTTGCTGATCCGATGGGCCGGATACGTGTACGCTGGCTCAGGAAATAATCACACGCTGCTTGGGTAAAAAAGTTTGTAAAAAAGTTTGGAGAGGAGCTGAGTGACGATCAGCTGATCGTGTAGGTGACGGATACCTGCGCGGAAACGGTTATGTCGCCGGACTGGATGGGCGTCGGAGCTGCTGCCGCTTTTGCTGATGAGAGCGCCAGGGTATCGTAATTGCTGTAGACGACCGGCGTGTATCCCTGGCTTATATCAGCTTCCTGAGTCCCCGTGATGGTGACGTTGAGGGCTGCTGCAACTGCATTCGCATCTGCCCGTGCGTTGGTGACCGCTTTGGAGAGCGCCTGGCTCCGGAGCACCTGTGCCTGTTCATCGGAGAGCATAAACTGGATGGAGTTCACCTCGTTTGCACCTGCGGTTACAGCCGTGTCAATGATCTGGCCGGTCACATTGGTGTCCTTGAGCGTCACCTGGAGGGTATTTGTCACCTGGTACGTCTTGACAGTGCCGGAAAGGATCCCATTGTTGTCCTGGTAAACCGGGGTGATCGTATAGTCCGCAGTCTTCATCTGGTCGCGGGGGACTCCCGCTGCCGCGAGCGCGTCCACTACGGTGTTCATCGCAAGAGCGTTGTTTGCCTGTGCAATCCTGACATCCGGATTGTCGGTCTCGACCGCAAAACTGATCTGGACCCGGTCGGGGGTGCCCGTTACCGAGCCGCTCCCACTGACCTGGATGACATGATTGTTACTGGAATCCGCTGCTGATACACAGCCGATCATCGCCAGGGTGAGGATCACCAGGGCGCAGGTAAATACTGCAATCTTTTGCATGGTATATCAGGCCAATAGTGGGAGACCGGGGGGATTAAAGATTACTTTGACTGCGAAATTATTCGTAATTATCGAAAAATGCCCGGATAATGGCCCCGGATATCCACTCCCCAAAGTACATGTGCCGGCAGAGCCTATAGGACAGGCGATAGAGCATGGGAGCAACAATCGTCGAGAAGATCTTCTCACGGAAATGTGGCAGCGATATCAGGGCAGGCGAAGTGGTCATGACGCCGATTGACGGGGCCATGATCCATGATATTACCGGCCCGCTTGCCATCCAGAAGTTCTACGAGATGGGAGGAAAACACGTCTTCGACCCGAAGCGTGTCATCATGCTCTTTGACCACCAGATCCCGGCAGATTCCCTTGAAGCGGCAAAAAACCACGTGTATATGCGGAAGTTTGCCGTTGAGCAGGGCATCCACAATTACGATATCAATGAGGGTGTCTGCCACCAGGTGGTCCTGGAGAAAGGGCGTGCGGCACCCGGCGAGATCGTAGTCGGGGCGGATTCCCATACCTGCATGTACGGTGCGGTCGGGGCATTTGCGACCGGTATCGGGTCGACCGATATGGGGTTTGTGCTGAAATTTGGCTCTCTCTACTTCAAGGTGCCGGAGACGATCCGGGCCGAGGTGTCGGGGAAGTTCCAGAGGCGTGTCGGGGCAAAAGACCTGATCCTCGCGATTGCGGCGGATATCGGGGCCGATGGTGCAACCTACCAGGCAATCGAGTTTGCCGGGAAAACCATGGCAAAGATGGACATGCCGGGCAGGATGACCTGCTGCAACATGGCCATCGAGATGGGTGCAAAGGCGGGAATTGTCTCTCCCGACAAGGTCACCTGGGAGTACATGAAAGGCCGCAGAAAAATGAAGCCCTTCGACCTTGCGAGCGATGAGGATGCGAAGTTTGCAGAGAAGCGGACATACAATGTCTCGGATCTCGAACCGCAGGTTGCCGTCCCCCACAATGTCGACCAGGGGTACCGGTCAGCAAAGTCGAGGGAACGCACATCGACCAGGTCTTCATCGGCTCGTGCACGAACGGGCGGTTCGAGGACATTGCAGAGGCAGCAGAAGTGCTGGGAAAGAAGAAGTTTTCCCCGAAGGTCCGGGTGCTCGTCATCCCGGCATCCCGGGACGAATATCTCAAGGCTCTTGAAGGCGGACTCATCGGGAAATTCGTGAAGGCGGGAGCCCTTGTCGAGGCACCCTGCTGCGGGCCCTGCATGGGCGGATCGTTTGGCCTTATTGCGCCCGGCGAAGTCTCGTTGTCCACATCAAACCGGAACTTCAAGGGCCGGCAGGGAAGCACCGAAGGAATGGTGTACCTCTGCTCGCCTGCGACCGCAGCGGCAAGCGCGATGAAAGGCGAGATCACCGATCCGCGGGAGGTGTGATTATGACTGCAAAGAAAATGACCCCGGCAAAGAAGGCAAGCGCCGGCAAGACCCCGGCGACAAAGGGCGGCCGGGTCTGGAAGTTCGGCGACAACATCGATACCGATGCGATCATCCCGGGCCGTTTTTTAATCCTCAACGACGCCGGCGAGCTGGCGAAACATGCGTTTGAAGGGACTCGGGACGAGTTTGCCAAAAAGGTAAAAGACGGGGATATTGTCGTCGGCGAAAAAAACTTCGGGTGCGGCTCCTCGCGGGAGCATGCCCCCCTCGCGCTCGTCGGGTGCGGGGTACATGTAGTAATGGCCCAGTCGTTTGCCCGGATTTTTTTCAGGAACTCCGTCAACGTCGGGGTTCTCCCGGTGGTCTGTAAGGATGCGGACAAGATCCCGGACGAGGCAAAGGTCACGCTCGATCTGATACATGGTTATGCGGAAGTTGACGGGAAAAAGCTCGCCATCGAACCGGTGCCTCCTTTCATGCAGGGGATCATCGACGCAGGCGGTCTCGTGAATTACGCGAAGAATCTAAAGGAGGTGCCGGTATGTACAAAGTCGCGGCGATAGGCGGGGACGGGATCGGACCCGAGATTGTCACCGAAGGAAAGAAGGTACTGGAAGCCGCCGGCGAGCGGTTTAATTTCGATATTGACTGGACGGATTTTGATATCGGGGCTGAGCGTTACCTTGCGACAAAGAAACTCTTAACCGAGGAGGATCTCAAGGAACTAAAAAAATTCAAGGCGATCTACTTCGGCGCCATCGGCGACCCCCGGGTTCCCGCCGGGTATCCTTGAGAAGGGGATCCTGCTTGCGCTCCGGTTCTCGTTCGATGAATACGTGAACCTGCGGCCGATCAGGCTGCTCGAAGGTGTCGAGACGCCGCTTGCAAACAAGACCTCAAAGGACATCGATTTCGTGGTCGTGCGGGAGAACACCGAGGATTTCTATGTCGGGATCGGCTCCCGGTTCAGGAAGCACCAGAAGATCGAGCTGAAGTTGTCCGGGAGATCTATAACGTGAAGTTCGGCCTCGATGTCGAGACCGATGCCGAGGAACTGGCCTACCAGATTGGCGTCGTGACACGGGAAGGGTCGCGCCGGGTCCAGACCTATGCGTTCGAACTCGCACAGAAACGCAGGAAGAAACTCACCTCGGTCGACAAGGCAAACGTCCTCTCCGATGTCTACGGGCTCTGGCGCGACGTCTTTACCGAGACCGCAAAGAAGTATCCCGATGTCGCCACCGATTTCAATTTCGTTGACGCGGTCACGATGTGGTTTGTCAAGAACCCCGAGTGGTTCGATGTCGTGGTCACGCCCAACATGTTCGGCGATATCATCACCGACCTCGGCGCGATGATCCAGGGCGGTCTCGGGCTTGCCCCGGGCGGGAATATCAACCCGAAGGGCACGTCCATGTTCGAGCCGATCCACGGGTCGGCGCCGAAATACAAGGGCATGGACGTCGCAAACCCGATCGCGACGATCTGGGCCGGCTCGCTCCTGCTCGCTCACCTTGGCGAACACAAGGCGGCAGCAGCAATTGTCACGGCCATCGAGAAGAGCATCAAAGATGGTGTCGTTACAAAGGACCTCGGCGGGACGGCGGGGACAGCAAAGGCCGGGTCGTATATTGCGGAATGCGTGAAGAGAGGGAAGTAAATCCTGAATTTACAAATTTTTCTGTTCTCTTTTCTCATCTCCCGGGCATTCCGGGATAATATACCACGTATTTCCTGATGGAAGACTGCCGAATTCTTACCGGAGATTTTTCGGGATGTTGAGCGGAATATCCTCTTCATTTTCTGTTTTTTCAGAAGAAAAAATGGATTTGAGCGCGGAAAAAGGCCCTCGTCCAGCCTCACCGGTTGTTTTCCCCGCACCCTTTTTCTCGCTCCCGTAGCCTTTGAGGAGGATTTCAGCCTCGATGAGCCCCTCTTCAACTTTTTTCCTCTCCGTTACATCCACGAAGTACCCTGCGATTGCCACGGTCTTTTTGTTCTTCACTACCGGGATCTCGTTCACTTCCACCCAGATTTTCGTGGTATTACGGCCGTAAAATTCCAGCCGGTATGGCGGTTCGCGACGGCCGGTGGAGATCGCCTTGAGGGTCCGTTCCAGTCCCTTCGCGTTGAGCGGGTTGTCGGTCAGGTAATCAGTCCACAGCCGCTTGCCCGATCGGGAGGTGTCTCCCAGAAGCGCCCGTATCCGGGGACTCACGTAGAACAGGGTATGGTCGGGGGAGTGGGTAAAATACATCTGCGTCCCGCTCTCCAGAAGCAGCATCAGTTCTTCGTCTCGCTTCCTGATGGCCCGGTGCTCCCGCTTGATCCGGGAGATGTCCCGCCCACTCGCAACAATCGCGGTTACGTTCCCGTTCCCGTCAGTTATCGACCGTGCCGACCAGCTGATGCACCGCGACCCTAGGGGGAAGAGATCCATTGTTCTACCTGGCAGGTGTAGGGAGGCCGGAAGAGTTCGTCATCTGGGTGGCAATGACATCCGTGTAGCGCTCATCGGTTGCCGGCATAAAGACACTGTCGGCCAGTTCCTCTTTGGTCTTGCCTACCGCTTTGCATACGCCGTATTGACAAACAGGAGGCGCCCCTCGGGACTGAACTTGACGATCAGGTCCTGCTGGTGCTCCACCAGTTCCTTATAGGTTGTATCGTCGTGCGCACTCATGAGCGGTCTCCCGTACGGTGAAGGGGTATACCCGACCAGAAAAAAGCCCCCGCATTTGTAAGTACACGTTTCCTTCTGGAACTATTAAAGTTGCACAAATAAGATCCCGGGAGGCTTTCCGGAATACAGAGGAACGAATAAAAAAGGAGAGGGGGACGAAAGAGGGGGCGCAGATTAGACAAGTGCGCCGATCTGCTGCTGGCCGTTTGTCCTGCGGTCTTTCCAGACCGGGGTGGCCGGCTGTTTGGGGATCCTTGCGATGGTGGCACGCCGCTCCCGCCCGTAGATGACTGATCTGAGGGCAAGAAGCGAAACCGTGAAGTTCCCTGCTTCGAAGAGTTCGATGTTGAGGGCTTTACCGGATGCCGATACCTGCGCGAGGCCGCAAGTCGTTCCTAGGTAATAGTTCCACTCGTGGACGAGTGCCTCCACCTGGACGACAACCTGCCGCCCGGACATTCCCTTTGCCAGATCTGCCAGCCGGATCGCATACCGGGCACCCACGACATGCAGTTCCACGACTTCGTGGATCCTGCCGTCACGGTCGATCGCCCTGCATCCTGTCCGCTGGATATAACCTGCCTTCTGCATCATACACGACCACCTTTTTGTCGTAGTAGTGCATCTTTACACGGCAGTATATAACCCGGGGCCGTGCGCGGGGTGAAAGTGAAATAGAAAATGGACGAACGTCATTTTCCGGGATACAATTCCCCTGCCCCCTGGGGCTGTACCGTGCATTTACGTTTTGGGTTTAGTCCCATCCCAGAGAATCCTGAAGTAACTGAGTCTCCCTGCTCACGAGCAGGTTATACGCATCGTGCGCCGGGTTGTACCGCACCAGCACATTCCGGATCTCAAGCACCGCCCCGTACGGTGCAGACCCCAGTTCCCGGTTGGACGGCATGATATGAAACGCTGGCAGCACGGCATACACCGGTTTTTCCGCCGAACCGTCACAGAGCCTGAACATGTGGGTCTCTTTATCGCCAAGATCCTCGGACATCTTCGCCGCCACCACGGTGATCCGTTTTCCCACGTTTAAGTGTATCTTGGACAGCCGCAGCGCTCTCGTGTCCTTTGGGAGGTGGCAGGGCGAGCGTGTCTTCCCGTCCTTCCGCAACATCACGTAACTGTACTTGATATCGGTGTTCACGTACCGGAACGGCTCATCGCATGCCGCAAGCAGGTTCATGATACGGGTGGGCCGTATCGAGGGCGCGGTCTGGAAACTCCAGCACCGGTCAGGCGTGCAGTTGGTGCCCCAGACAAAGGTGCAGGGCGCATAGATCGAGAGCCCCCGCTTCTTTAACGCCAGGGAAAGAACACGCAGGCCGGTGGACGTCGCTTCCTCCGCGGGTTCGATAATAAGGATCGTCCCGTCCGGTGCAAGCCGTTCTGCATACTTCATGACGATGTCCGCACGCGCCGCGACCGGCAGGCCGGCCAGTTCGTTGAGCACATTCGAGAAGACCATCAGGTCGACACGTTCCGGGAGCGGGATATGTGCTGGATCGGTGATATCCGCTTCCCGGGCGGGCTCGATCGTCACGCGGGAGTTCGGTATGACGACACCTCGTGCAAGAGCACCAAATGCCTCGATGTGCTCCTTTGAACGCTCGACCGGGAGGACCGTTGCCCGGGCCGTATCGAGACATGTCCAGAAATCCGCAACGGCAAGCGGTATGACACCCGGTCCGGTGCCGAGATCGAGGATCGTCATCTCACGTTTCAGCAGACCCTCACGGGCGAGCTGTGCGAGCAGGTGCCGGGTCTGCATGAAGTAGACCGGGAAATGGTACGCAAGGTAGCCGAACACCGAATACCCTTTTGTGTACTGGAGCGACCGTTTGTTTGTCGGTTTCCAGTAATCATCCTTCTGGGCAACGATGGCACGACGGAGTCGTTCAAGGATAACCGGATCAGACCAGTCTTTGCCGGTTTTACCGGCGATGTACTGTTCGATGGCCGTTTCAAATGACGGTGGAAGGGTACAGAGAGCAAGGTATGCATCGATCCGTGTTTCTTCAGCAGCGTTCAGGATATAAGGAGGGTTTGGCTGCAGCCGAGAGATCGTGTAGTCTTCACCGGTCTTTTTTGCAACCAGCCCGAATTCGGCAAGATGCGGCTGGAGCACCGCGTACATCTGGCCGATCGTCAGCGGTTCGTCCAGGTAAACCGCAATCTCGGAAAGCAGAAAGGCCGGTTTTGTCCGGCCACGTATTTTACCGTTGAAATAAACTGCTTCCCGGTCATAACCTGCCGGAATCTTTGCCGCAGGCGCTCATACATCTTTGGATAGCAGCCACACCATTCGCCTGCCATATCCGGTAGAAGATATGACGACATGTCAGGTCTCCTCCCTTACCCGGTTCCCCTGTTTATGAGATCAAACGGGTGAACCGTCCGGTTCATGTACCGGGAGGACAACATACGTTAGAGGAATGGCAGTATGTTCGATCACTGTCCTGGCGCGGCAAACATACGGACGCCGACACTTACGATCAAGAAGTGCCCGCAGTGCGGGGAAGAAGTGGAACTCTTCTCAAACGATGTCTCGGTGAAGTGCGGCAGATGCGGGTTTGTGATCTACAACGATATTGCATCCTGTGTGCAGTGGTGCAAGCATGCCAAAGAATGCGTGGGCGAGGAGATGTACCGGAAACTAACGGAAAAGAAGGTGGCCTGACAGTTAACCGGTCTTTATCTATAAAGAGTAAGATAATTTCTCCTGACCCTCGTGCCAGTTACACAGCAGTATGAAAACAACTCACAGATAGGTCTATAGAACCGGGCATGGACCTGATACATTCGTAATGGAAAACCATGAAATCAAAGAATAATCGTGATCGAACCACATTGTCCAAAAACAAGAGTGACGGGAATAAGGAAACTGGATCTTTACAGACCTCCGGAATTATACAAAAGTGTATCGGGGTAGTAACAAAATATGATTTTATTGTCCTGTTTTTCCTGCTTTTTATTGCTTACAATACAGTCACTGCAATAGGCATAGTCAGCGGGGATGTTGTACCGGCAACATTCCTTCCGGTTCGATCCTCGTGTACCATAACCTCAATTTTGATTATATATCCTTACTGGCAAATTCTTATCCGGTTTATGCTTTTCCCCTTGTAAACGGTCATTATGTCTCGCTGTTTCCGATAGTGACGCCCATCCTTATCACGCCGGTATACGGGATATCGTACATCCTATCCAATATCTTCAATATCCCCCTCAGTTCAGTCTGAGTTATTGATCGTGGCAAAAGCCTCTGCTTCAGTAATAGCGGCGCTGGCAGGAGTTTTTTTCTATCTGGTCTCAAAAGAGTTATTTCCAAAAAATGTTGCACTTGCAGCGACGTGCATCTTTGCATTTGCCACCAGTACCTGGTCTATCAGCAGTCAGGCATTGTGGCAGCATGGAACGGTAGAACTCCTCCTGATTTTCCTTATTTACCTTATAGTAAGGAACGAGAAAACGGAGGGAATGCTGAATATTCTCCTTCTGGGAATTGTGTCCGGGCTTTTCATTTTCAACCGGCCTCCTGATTCAGTTCTGCTTATACCTGTGGTATTCTATATCCTCTGGTATCAGAGAGCGAAACTGATTCAGTATATATCCGGAGGACTTATCGGAGGACTCCCGTTTTTATACTATAACTATTCGGTTTTTGGAAATGTTTTCGGAGGGTATAATGAAAACCTCAAATTTTTTATCATGAGTACCGGTTTCATTAAAAATTTTATCGGACTGCTTATCGCTCCCAATGTGGGTCTCTTTATTTTCTGTCCTGTCCTAGTCCTTTCAATCGTCGGATTTTTTAAATTATGGCAGGTACACAACAGTAAAACCGAGCATGTACTGCTTATTTTCGGACCGATACTAATCCTTCAGGTTCTCGTGTATAGTTTTTTTAGTCTCTGGGATTCATCAGCCGCATATTGTTACGGGCCAAGGTTTCTGACAGGATTTGTTCCCGTTCTGGGTCTCTATACCGGATTTTTTTTGAACAATTATTTTGGAACTCCCCAGACCACTCATACCCCCGGTGAAAAGAACAGTGTTCTGGTAGTGGCAGGAATTCTCATTCTTGTTTCAGTAATCATCCAGTTCATCGGAGTTTCTTATTATCTTTATTATCCAGACAAGACAATGAGCGAGGAGCGGGTCTGGAACTGGAGTGATTCGATCATAACGGGGAGTTATTCCTATGGATCAGGAAATATCACCGGGATCTATGTATATACTCTGCCCCCACTCCCTCCTCTTTTCCAGTATCAGTTTCATCCCCTCTCCATCGGGAAATAGTTAAAGGGCCGGATTCATATTCCAACTTTGTAAAAATGATGACGAACCGGGTACTCTCATAACA
Source organism: uncultured Methanoregulaceae archaeon (assembly GCA_963790005.1). Classification (GTDB taxonomy): domain Archaea; phylum Halobacteriota; class Methanomicrobia; order Methanomicrobiales; family Methanospirillaceae; genus Methanoregula. Next base: position 2,247 of record CAWBMY010000012.1, on the reverse strand, counting down.
ATCGGTAAATTTTTCAACAAACGATAAAACAAAAAGTTGCCAAGGAGAAAATCACTCTAATTATCATAAAATGCTGTTAAAAAGGGGCCGCTCGGTTCAGGTTCCGCACCCGTGCTGGTGCTCACCGGGCACCCAGCGGCCGCCATCTTTTGTCAGTTCCTTTTTCCAGATCGGGACACCGGCTTTTATCGTCTCGATGATATACCGGGAGCCTTCGTAGGCCTGTTTGCGGTGTCCTGCGCTGACGACAATGATAAGTATGTTCTCCCCGATGGCGAGGCGTCCGATACGGTGGATAATGTCGACAGAGAGGAGGTTGTAGGTCTTTTTTGCCTCGGTTGCGATCTTCTCCAGTTCAGGGAGCGCAACCTCCTCGTACGCCTCCAGTTCCATCTCCCGGATATCGTCGTCCCTGACGATCCCGTCAAAGACAACGATCGCACCGGTCCCCCGCTGTTTTGCCTCGCTGATCAGTTTCCCGATATCGACATCCCCGGTCTGGATCGCTATCATAACCGCACCCTTACCGCTTATCCACCCGCAACCGGGGGAAATACCGCAATCTCATCGCCGTCAGCAACCTTGATCTCTGGTGCATCGGACGTTTCAAGGCGTTTCCCGTTCTGCATCAGGATCACAAACTCGCGGAAAGCCCCCTTCTTATCGAAGATCGCATCGTACCCTTCCTTGTTCCTGCTCGCTACATCCTTAACGAGTTCAGTCAATCCCTTGTTCTTTGGGACAGCGACCACGATATCGGTCCCGAGCAATTCCCGGAACCGGGCGAAAAACCGAATCCTGACAGTCATTTTTTCTTCCCCGAATGTATTTTTTTTGCTTTTACTGCGGTTGTCTTCTTCGATGCAGGCCCTGCTCCGCACGATATGCAGGCCGGGTTTCTCACGACAGCAATTTCTTCCGCGTGCGCTGTCATCCCGTCCCAGATCAGGAGACGGTTTGCCAGGAGTTCACCGGTGCCAAGCAGGTACTTGAGCACCTCGTTTACCTGGATCATCCCGATAAATCCCGGTGTCACCCCGACCACGGGGAAGACTTCCTTTGGGGGAGCAGACGGGAAGATACAGCGCAGGCACGCGGTCTTTCCCGGGATAATGGTCGTCGCCTGCCCGTAGAATCCCCGTATCGCGCCGTGGAAGAGCGGAATATTCTTTTTTAGTGCGATATCGTTGAGCAGGTACCGGGTGGGATAGTTGTCCATCGCATCGACAATGCCATCCGCCCGGCCGACGAGTCGTGCAGCGTTCGATTCATCGATTGTGGTATCGATCACCTTCACGGTAATATCAGGATTAATTGCCCTGAGTTTTTCTTCTGCCGATTCGACCTTCTTCCTCCCGATATCCCGGTCGTAATGAAGAATCTGCCGGTTGAGGTTAGTTAACTCCACGACGTCCTTGTCCACCACAGTAAGAGTGCCGACACCGGCCACCGCAAGGTAGATCAAGAACCGGGGAGCCCAGCCCACCGGCCCCGGCGATAAAGATATTGGCCTTTTTGAGGCGTTCCTGCCCTTCGTCCCCAAAGAGCATCATCTGGCGTTTGTACCGTTCGCGTTCGCGTTTGGAGAGCATCACATTCACCTGATAACCGGATCTGATACAAGGGTGTCTGCCCTACAGTTGACACCCGGACTCTTCACCGTGTTCATGTGAATGGGGGGAGATTTCTTCCCACGGCTGAAGACCGTGTTTGACGCGATAATCGTTGATCGCCTTATGGATGCCTTCTTCGGCGAGCACCGAGCAGTGCATTTTTATCGGCGGCAGGCCGTCAAGCGCCTCGGCGACCGCCTTGTTGGAGAGCCTGCCAGGCATCTTCGAGGGATTTCCCCCCACAAGTTCGGTGGCCATGCTGCTTGACGCGATTGCCGCCCCGCAGCCGAACGTCTTGAACTTTGCGTCGACGACGATATTGTTCTCGATCTTTAAAAATATCTTCATGATGTCGCCGCAGACCGGGTTCCCGACCTCCCCGACACCATCCGGGTTCTCGATCTCCCCGACATTGCGCGGGTTTTTGAAATGATCCATCACAGTTTCGCTGTACGTTCTGGGCCTCCGATCTTTGCCTTCTGGTATAAGGGAGACATATCCCGCAGACGTGATACCACTTTCGGCAGCACTTCAAGCACGAAATCGACATCCTCCTCGGTATTGGCATCGCCGAGCGTCAGCCGCAGCGAACCGTGGAGATCCACCGGGAGGCCGGTGGCAAGCAGCACGTGTG
>CAWBMY010000011.1:0-27299 GCA_963790005.1 uncultured Methanoregulaceae archaeon | reverse complement strand
CGCCCGAGCCAGTCCGGGGGAGGATACAGTCGGCATCGGTCGATGCGATAATATCGCCTTTTGAGGCCATTACGCCATCGTTTCGTGCCCCGCCGACTTTTTTGCTGGTCTGGATAAAGACCATATCGGCATATTTCCGTGCGATCTCGCAGGTCCTGTCCGTTGAGCCGCCGTCGACAACGATGATCTGGTACCCGGTCCGGTCGACCGTCTGGTGCGAGAGCGAGACGAGGCACTGGGCGATATTCTCCTCTTCATTGAATGACGGGACGATTACCGATATCATGCGGGTCAGAAAAACTCCTGCATATTTTTTAGGTTGTCGGATTATAAGCGTGATGCCGGTGATCTGGGAAATTATTTTTGGCCGGATACGATTTTACGAAATCCAGCACGCTCCTGATGCAGCCATCCATGTTGAGGTACTCGAACTGGGCAAACCGGCCTACAAGCGGGATGCCAATCGACCGGCAGTAATCCCGGAGAACGGCAATATTTTTCTGGTACTCTGTATCGTAGACAACGTAGGCAAACGGCTGGCGCACGACAGAGGCAGAGACAATCTGGTCCGGTGTTACCAGGTTCATTTCAGCCAGTGTACCGGTGACCTCGGCGATAAGATCCGCATCGGTCATCTGCGCCACGCTGTCGCCGGGCTGGTGCGTGATCTCGGCAAGGATCGCGGAATGTCCATCAGGTGCCACGTGCCGGCTGTACTGGGACGGAAACGAGATCCGGTTGGTCTTCCCGAGCGCCGGGTCGGGGATATAGAGCCACGAATAATCCGGCACGCTTCCTATAAGACCGATGTTGACGCAGACAAGCGAGTTGTACGTGAGGGCAGCGCAGGCAGTTTTCACTGTTGGCGGAACATGGTCAAGTGCCGCAATAAGATGCTGGATGGGGATTGTTGAGATGATACGGTCTGCCTCGACCGTTTCCGTCCCGCTGCTGATGAGCCATCTCGTTCCCTGTTTTTTAATCGAACGGATCTGGAAATCCGTTTTTATGTACGGCTCCATCGGCCGTGCGATTCCCCTGACGAGTGCCTCGATCCCGCCATCGAGCGGGTAGGAGAAAACCGACTGGTGGGTGTATCCTTCGGTCGGAATGCCAATCGCAGATTTGATCACGTCATCGACTGGCGGCCTCGGGATGCGCCCGTCCACCCAGTGCCGGGACATTTTTTCGGTCGGGTACTTCCAGATCTTCTCGTTGTACGGCACCATGTAGCATTCGGCGATCCCTTTCCCGAACGTGTAGTAAATCCAGTCGCGGAATGTTTTCGGGGCCGGAAGGTCGCCTTTTTCCACGGCGATAAGCGTTTTTATGAACTCGCTGATGCAGAAGAACCGGTCCTCTGCGGGCAGTTCAGAGAGACCGTTCTCGAACGGGTACTTCACGTACCGGCCCTTGTAGAAGATCTTCGTATTCCGGTGCATTCTGCTGCTCGTTTCCTTCGATCATCTGCCGCATGAAGTCGAGTACTTCAGTGTCCCGCGAAAAAATGATGTGAGAGCCGCCGATATCGAACGTGAACCCCTTGTCGGTCCGTGACCGGCAGAGCCCGCCGTATTCCGGCTCTGCTTCAAGGACAACAAGGTCTGTGTTTTTTTCGTGCAGGAGCCGGGCCAGCGTCAGGCCGGATAACCCGCCCCCGAGAATTGCCGTTTTCACTGCCCAACTGTTGGCGGGCAGCATTTATAAAAATACGCCGTTACCCGGTAAAAAAGGAATTATTGTTTTGAGATATACCAGCCGGTCTGGGTCTCGTCCAGAATCTTCTGGTCGGTCTTTTGCGTGAGCATGCTCACGACAATCATAACCACGATCGAGATGATGAACGGGTAGAACGAGAAGTGGACCGGGATATTTGCAAAGTTATAGCCGAGGAGGGTGATCTTGAAGTAGTTGAGAGCCCCGAACACTACGGCCGAAACAAGCCCGAGGTCATGCTCGCAAGCGCCCCGTCGCGGGTTGCGCCCCGCCAGTAGAGGCCGGCAAGGAGCGGGACGGCAAAGGTGGCGAGCATGATCCCGATACCCATCCAGATGAGGCTCGCGAGCGCATCCGGCGGGTTGATCGCAAGGATCATCGTGCCTATTGCGGAGAGCACCACGATCACTTTCGAGAGCAAAAGGACGCTCTTGTCGCTCGCGTCTGGCTTGAGGATCTTCTTATACAGGTCCCAGGAGCACATGGCGCCGATGGTCAGCATCAGCCGGTCGGTGGTCGACATGACCGCGGCAAGCACGATCACGGCAAAGATCGCCCAGAGTGCGATGATGGGGAGCGAGTACTGGATGCCGTAGAGAATGACAAAGTCCGAGGCATTCGAGACGGCCGGCAGGGTAAAGACACCGTCTTTTACCATGACAAGACCGGCAAAACCGGCGAACTTTAAGAGGAACATGGCGATCCCGTAGACCACGAACGCGACAATCGGGGCCCACTTGAAGTACTTGACATCTTTTACCGCGAGCACGTTGTTGATCACGTGCGGGGCGCAGGCAAGACCGACCATGAGCATGATCGCAAACGAGACGACGTATGCAGGTGCGAATGCGCCGGTCGGCATCCACGGCATCACAAGGTTCGGGTTGATGGTCGCAAGGTATTCGTTGACGTGCGTGAATCCCCCGGCATAGAAGATGATGATCGGGGCCATGACAAAGATCCCGACGATGAGGATAATGGACTGGATCAGGGATGCCCATGCGACCGCATAGAGCCCGCCGATGGTGGTGTAAACCATCGTGACCAGGGTCGCGATCACGAGCGCGAGCCAGAGCGGGATCGCAAAGAGCCACATCAGGACAATGGCGATTGCGGTGTACTGCCCGACAAGGTAGATGAGCGAGACGATGATCCCGGCAACGGCCGAGAGTGAGCGGAGCGCCGTCGGGCTCTGGTACCGGTGGGCGAGGTAGTCCTGCACGGTCACGTAGCCGGCAGACTTTGCGACGTTATGGAGTTTGACGCCAAAGAAGATGACGCAGAAACCGATCGAGAGCGGAACAAAGATCTGTTCCCACATTGTCGGCCAGCCAGCCCGGTACCCGAGCCCCGAGACGCCCAGAAGCGACATGCCCGAGCAGACCGCACCGATCATGAGCAGGATAAAGACCCAGAACCCGAGCGAGCGGCCGGCAACAAGGTAATCTTCTGTCGTCTTGATCTTTCTTGACGCCCAGACGCCAATCCCGAGCATCAGGAGGAAGTAGATGGCGATAACAGCAACGGTGATAAGATCCGCCATTTAGTCATGCCCCCTAAAGGTCAGGCCCCAGTACAGCAGTGCGGCAAAAGCGACAATTGTCACGCCGCCGAATACAAGAATCGTGAGATTCGGCACACCAAACATAATAATATCATCTTAATTTGTGGCATGCTAACATATAACACGATCGAAATGTTTGCGGATGAACACGAGTGATCACTTCTGGTGATTTGAGCTGACACCGGTATTTCCGCCCCGGTGTATGGGTCTCGATCGACCTCTCGTTTTGGTTCGGAGGTACTCATTCTCCAAAAACAGGCACAAATTTTAGTGACTGGAGGTTTTCTCATCGGAAAAAAATCGAGATCTCAGTTCCATCCCCCCTCCATTTTTTAGGGAAGTAGGGCCAAAAAAAATCTCTTAATCCCTACACTTCCACACAAAAACAATTCCGCAGATCCCGGCAGCAACAAGCATTATAAGCCTGCCAGACCCGGCCTGTGTCTTTGGGACTGATGTATCTGCTGCTGACGAGATCGGCTGCAGAGTGACCGTGGCTTCATTGACCCGGTCCGGCAGGACCGTTATCTGCGTAGTGGCGGTCTGATAGCCGTCCGCGGTTACGGTGATCGTGTGGGCGGAGCCTGCCGTTACATCGTCAAAGTCCACGTTCCAGCTGTTCGACGCAGCGCCGGTGCTCGACTCACATTCCCTGTTGTCGATGCAGACCTGACCAAGGCCCGGGTAGACAAAAACCTGTACGCTGTTTGTGGTGGCAATAGCTGTTGCGACAAGGGAGAGGAGCGCGAAGATACACACGATCCTCATGAGCAGGTACATGGACTTCATACCGTGATGTGGAGGCGAACCGATGATATGGATCCAGTACTTCTCTAAATTATCCCACCCCATTATGGGACAAAACCGCCCTGCCCTCATACATACGGTCTCGCCCCTCAATCCGGGGCCGAAACGGGCTTATTTTCCCATCAGGGTCCGGTGGTGAACACAAAAATGGAACCATTTTGTCCACCACGGAAATTATCCCCGCGATTTGTGGCGAAAATCAAAAACCGGTCAAATTGCGGGGCGTTATATTTTCCCTTTAGCGGTGTTCTGTAAGGGGTGTTTTTTTGGTCGGACTTTGTATCGTCTGGTACCCGATCGGGTTCCCGGAGGCCATTATGGGCCAGAATCCGGATTGGGGGTGTGCAGGAAAATTTGGGGTTATTGATCCATTCTGAAATTAGTGAAGTACTGGGGCTATATAACCCCCGCGACAGTGCTGTGCGGCAAGCGAAAAAAAGAGATTATTTGCTGCTCGTCACGGTCTTTCGTGCCGCGTAAAATCGCGATCCTGCCCGTCCGGATCAGTTCCTTGATCCCGAACTGGCGGAGCAGTTTCTCCATCGCGTTGATCTTGTCGGTGTCCCCGACCACCTGGAGGATCACCGATTTTGCCCCCACGTCCACGATCTGGGCGCGGAAGATCGTCGCGATCTGCATGATCTCCGCACGGGTCGAACCCTGGTCCGCGGTCACCTTGAACATCACCAGTTCGCGTTCGACCCGCTCGTTGTCGGTCAGGTCCGAGACCTTGATCACATCGATGAGCTTGTTGAGCTGCTTCATCACCTGCTCGACCTGTGCATCGTCGCCGATCACGACAATGGTGATCCGGCTCATGTCCTGTTCCTCGCAGGGACCGACCGCGAGGCTCTCGATGTTGAACCCGCGCCGGGAGAAGAGGCCCGTGACCCGTGAGAGGACACCGGCCCTGTTCTCCACAAGGACGGATAAGGTGTGCGGCTTCATGATCGCGGATGCCCCCCGATCATCTCGTTGATCGCAGCACCGGCCGGGACCATGGGAAAGACGTTCTCCTCCCGCTCGATCCGGAAGTCGAGCACGAACGGCCCGTCACAGTCCACCGCGGCTTTTAAGGCCGGCATGACCTCATCGCAGGACTCCACCTTGATGCCGTCGATACCGTACGCCTTCCCGATCTTCACGAACTCCACCGGCGGGAGTTCGGTGTACGAGTAGCGCCGGTCGTAGAAGAGCTCCTGCCACTGGCGCACCATCCCGAGGTACATGTTGTTTAAGATCGCGATCTTCACCGGGATCTTGTACTGCGCCACCGTTCCCATCTCCTGGATGTTCATCTGGATGCTCCCGTCACCGGCCACATCAAAGACCGGGACATCGGGCCGGGCAAAGTGCGCCCCGATCGCTGCCGGGAAACCGTAGCCCATCGTGCCAAGGCCGCCCGACGTGATCCACGTGCGGGGCTGGCGGAAGCAGAAGTACTGGGCGGTCCACATCTGGTTCTGGCCCACCTCCGAGACGATCACCGCATCGCCCTTCAAGCAGTTCGTTCATCTGCTGGAGGATGAACTGCGGGTGCAGGCAGCCGTTGTCCTTCCCGTACCTGAGCGGGTGGTGCTGCTTCCAGTGCTTGATCTTCGTATTCCACGCATCGCAGGCGCCGATCTTCTTTAAGCCCGGCAATCATGTCCGTGAGCACGGATTTGACGTCGCCGACAATCGGCACGTCCACGCGCTTGTTCTTTCCTATCTCGGCCGGGTCGATATCGATATGGATCACGTTCGCATGCGGCGCGAAGGTATCGATCTTTCCTGTGACCCGGTCGTCAAACCGGGCCCCGATGGCGATCAGAAGATCGCATTCGGTCACGGCAAAGTTCGCGTACTCGGTGCCGTGCATGCCGAGCATCCCGAGGTTGAGCGGGTGATCGCAGGGGATGCACCCGAGGCCCATTAAGGGTCGTCGTGACCGGGATGCCGAGTTTGGTCGCAAACTGCGACCAGTTCCGGCGAGGCATTGGACGAGATCACCCCGCCGCCCGCGTAGATGAGCGGGCGCTCGGCAGCGGTGATCAGCGCGATCGCCTTGTCGATCTGGCGCTTGTTCCCCTTGTAGGTCGGGTTGTAACCCCGGAGCACCACTTTTTCCGGCACGACCGGTTCCTTGATGGAACGGGTGTTGACATCCTTTGGGAAGGTCGATAAGCACCGGGCCCTGCCGTCCCGTGCCCGCGATATAGAACGCCTCTTTTACCACGCGGGGGATATCTGCGGTATCCTTCACGAGGTAGTTGTGCTTTGTTACCGGCATCGTGATGCCCTGGATATCGGATTCCTGGAAGGCATCGTTCCCGAGCATGTAGTCGGGACCTGCCCGGTGATCGCGACGATCGGAACCGAATCCATGTAGGCCGTCGCGATCCCGGTGACGAGGTTACAGGCACCGGGCCCCGAGGTGGCAAGGCATACCCCTACCCGGCCGCTCGCGCGGGCATACCCGTCTGCGGCATGCGCAGCTGCCTGCTCGTGCCGTACGAGGATATGCCGCAATGGTGAATCATAGAGTTCATCATAGATCGGCAGCACCGAGCCGCCAGGGTAGCCGAATATCGTATCGGTACCCTCGCGCTGCAGTGCTTCAACGAGGAGTTTTGCCCCGGTCTTCATGGTCGTTCCTCAAGTAGTCTGTTCATTCCGGCGATCATCGCCTCGACGCTCGCCATGATAATGTCCGTGCGGGCGCCTCTTGATGTAATTATCTTCCCGTCTTTACTTAACCTTACGGTCACTTCAACGAGCGCATCGGTGCCGCCGCTGATCGCATCCACGTGGTACTCTTCCAGCCGGATGTTTGCGGCATCGGCAACTGACTTACTCAGCACCTGCATCGCGGCATCGACCGGCCCGTCGCCGGTTGCTGCGCCGGTCGTTTCCCTGCCCCGGACTTCGAGCGTGACTGAAGCTGTCGGGATCATGCTGCTTCCCGAGACAACCGTGAACTGTTTGAGCCGGATGACCGGCTTGCACTCCATTGCGAGCACCGCATCGGCAACGGCCATGAGGTCGGCATCGCTCACCCGTTTCCCGGAGTCGCCGAGATCCTTGATCCGGGTAACGATCGCCTTGAGCTGCTGCTCGTTCGGCGCATACTTCATCTCGTGCAGCGCCGCTTCGACCGATGCGGAACCCGAATGTTTCCCGAGCACGATCCGGCGTTTCCTCCCGATCTGTTCGGGCCGGATGGACTCATAGGTTGACAGGTTCCCGGATCACGCCATGGGCGTGGATGCCGCTCTCGTGGGTAAACGCCATCTCACCGACGATTGCCTTGTTGACTGGCAGCGGGACGCCCGTGAGGCGCGAGACAAGGGTCGAGAGGGAATAGATCTCCTCTTTTTTGATCCCGGTATCGTACCCGTAGAGCACTTCAAGGGACATCACGAGTTCCTCAAACGGCGTGTTCCCCGCCCGCTCGCCAAGGCCGTTCACCGTAACATGGGCGCAGGTCGCACCGGCTTTTAATGCGGCGACCGTGTTTGCGAGCGCAAAGCCGAGATCGTCATGGCAGTGGATCGAGAGCGGGGCTATCCCGGCAAGCGGCGGGATGAATGCCGCGCACTTCTCGGGCGTGAGCACACCCACCGTGTCGCAGAAGCAGAGCCGGTCGGCCCCGCGTTCCACGCCGCCGGAAAAGATGTACTTCAGGAATTCCTGGTCGGCCCGTGAAGCGTCCTCGCCGGAGAGTTCGACAATGAGCCCCCGGCTCTTCGCGTACTCGACCGAACTCCACGCCATCTCTGCAACCTGGTCGCGGGTCTTGCGCATCTTCTTCTCGATGTGCAGGTCGCTCACCGGGATCACGAGGTGGACGGAATCGGCGCCATTGTCCGCGGCATAATCGATGTCGGTTGTTACCGCACGGACAAACGTGCAGGTCTCGACCGGCAGGCCGGCGCCCGATATGAGTCGGATCGCGTCCTGCTCGCCCGTGGATGCCGCAGCAGAACCGGCTTCGACCACATCGACACCGATGGCTGCAAGCCTTGTCGCAATCTCTAACTTCTGGTCCGGGTTTAACGATACACCCGGGGTCTGTTCCCCGTCCCGTAACGTGGTATCAAAAAAGCGCAGTTTACTGGCTAATAAAACACTCACTCATGGTTAGACACCATGTTACATGACTAGGAAAGCAGACTATTAAAACGTTCGGACAGGAAAATACCCGCACCGGAACCCTTACATGTGCCGGGTCGATAAAATATCAGACAGTGACGATCACCAAAAAAGAATATGGGAGAATTCTCGCCATGAATACCGATATGCCGTATAACCCCGGGAAGGGTACGCTTGAACAGGTCGCCGAGGCCATCCGTAAAGACTGTACCCGTTTCAGGATAATGCAGAGCCGGGGCGAACTCGGTGTGGCCATTGCCCGGGTCGTGCTTCTGTATCTCCCCCGCGACATCCGGCAGATGGAACAGAATTTCGGGAATTCAATACGGGACCTTGCACCGGAATACAAAAAAGAACTCGAAGAGGCAATCACCGGCCACCTGCTCGGGACATACCAGGCAATCCGGCTCTTGGACCAGCAGGGCACGTTCAGGACAAAAAAAGAGCCGGTGACCGATGCAGAGAACGCCTACTGGGATATGGTTATTGCCCAGTGCCAGCCCGGGACCGGCGATCTCCGGCTCCGTTTCTTAAAATTCCTGCTTGCCGGTTTCTGCATGATTGTCCGGCAGGAGCCGGGACACCCGGTGGGCATGAGGTTTCCCGGCGGCGACCGGGTCGAACTTATTGACGGCGTGTACTACTGCCCGGTCCGGGACAAGGCAGGCGATGTCGATGCCGCACTCTGCCCGTTCTGCCCGGCACAGCAGACACCGGAGGTCGGGTATCTCAGGCCACCGGTAAACGCAAGCGAGCGCCGAAAACAGGAGTTTATCGACAACTGCTACCGGTACCATAATTTTAATGGGTAATGGTGGGAACCGCTTTTAACCGGAATGGCCTGAATCCAGTAATATCTCTTATGCCGTTTTCACATCCATGAGCCATTCCGTTCCCATCCGTTCAAGGAACCGTGAGCTCCGCTCCTTTGGCTCCGCATGGGTTTTATAATGATTAAGCAGGGCCCGGATAAGGTCCCGTGCCTCCTCTGATGTGAGGCCGGTGGCAACCTGCTCTCCCTGCCGGGATTTAAAACCGCTATGTCCACCGAAGAATACCGTCCAGCCTTTCGCGGTACCCATGATACCGACGTCCCGTACCCGGCTCTCCCCGCAGCACCGCGGACAGCCGGAGACACCGATCTTGATTTTTGCCGGGAACTCTTTTCCTGCATATTCATCGGAGATCTCCCGGGCGAGGGTTATTGAGTCCTGCGTGCCGTTCTTACAGTACGAGATTCCCGGGCAGGACTGGACATACCGTACGCCGGGCGTGATTGAGGCCATCCCGAGATTACCGAGTTCCTTGCGTACGTTTGCAATATCTTGTTCCTGCACGCCAACGAGCAGGAAACGCTGGCCGGAGGTGATCTTGACAAGCGGGATGTGGTATTTCTTTGCAACCTTCGCGATCGTTTCAAGATTTTCCGGTGTAACGACACCGGCCGGGATCCGTGTCTGGATCGCATAGGTTGTGCCGTCACGCTGGAGTTTTGCGCCGTATGTTGCATCGGTCATGGTATTCAACGGTACAGTTGACTGCCCCGGTTATGAAGCCTTTGAATGGGAACAGAGTGTTCATAGATACAAGGGGCATCTGCCCCATCCTCATAAACACCAACCCGGATCGCGAGTTTTCCTATCCGGTCTATGCCCCATAAGCCGCCGCCGGTCTTTTCCAAAAAAAGTCCGGTAAAGTTAATGACAATTTCAAAAAAATCCGGCCCGTCCACCGTTCTCACGCCACCGCGCTGCACGCTGCCTGCCCGACCGGGATTGCGTATTTCTTCTCGATTAAGTGTGCGGCAACGGTCGTCACTGTGACAAGCGCGAGATACACGATGCCCACGCAGAGGAAGGTCTCGTTGTACTCGAAATACTTGGTCGCGATCATCTTTGCCGCGCCGGTAAGTTCGATCAACGTGATCATGTACGCGAGGGACGAGTACTTGATGAGGTAGATGAACTCGTTTGTGATCCCCGGGAACGCCTTCCGTAATGCCTGCGGGAGAATGATCCAGCGGATTGCCTGCCACTTCGACATGCCAAGGGCCTGCGCCGCCGTCATCTGGCCGTCTTTTATCGAGTGGATGGCGCCCCGGATATACTCGGAGTTGTACGCCCCGTTGCAGCAGATAAACCCGATGACCGAGGCGACAAACGGTGTGAGCAGGATACCGATCGAGGGCATCCCGAAGTAGAGGATAAAGAGGAGAAGGAGAAGCGGGCAGCCCTTGCAGAAGATCACAAAACCCCTTGAGACAAACCGGACGGGGGCACTCCCGTATGCTCTCCCCACGGCAACGACACAGCCCAGCAGGAAACCAAACGGCGCAGCAACCAGGATAAGCGCAAGCGTCATTATAAGGCCGCTCTCAAACGCCGGCACAATGATCTGGGTAAGGAAGGTGATCTGGTCCATGAAGTGTCAGTGCCCCGTCAGCGGTACTCCTCGATCTTACCGATGAATTTTCTCATCCGCTCAAACCCCGGGTTATTCACCACATCGTTTGGCGCCCCGCGTTCGGCAATCGTCCCGTTCTCCATGAAGAGCACCTCGTTTGCAACCGACATGGCAAACCGCATCTCATGGGTCACGATCAGCATTGTCGTTCCCTGCCGTGCGAGCATACGGATCACTTCGAGCACCTCCCGGTCAGTTCCGGGTCAAGAGCAGAGGTGGGCTCGTCAAAGAGCATCACGTCGGGATCCATTGCAAGGGCCCGGGCGATCGAGACCCGTTGTGCCTGGCCTCCCGAGATCTGGGCCGGGTAACAGTCTGACTTGTCCGCGAGACCCACCCGCTCCAGCTCAAAGGCCGCCTTTTCTGTGGCCTCCTTCTGGGTCATTCCCCGGACTTTCAGGAGCGCGATCTCGACATTTTTCTGGACGGTCAGGTGGTCGAAGAGGTTGAAGTTCTGGAAGACCATGCCGATCTTCTGCCGGAAATAATTGATCCGTATACCTGAGTTTGTCACTTCTTCGCCGTCAAGCCAGACATGCCCGCTGTCCGGCTCGGTGATCTGGTTGATGCAGCGCAAAAGCGTGCTCTTCCCGGTCCCCGATGGGCCGATGAACGCCTTGGTCTCACCTTTCTGTACGGAAAACGAGATATTGCAGAGCACTTTTGTCTCGCCAAACGACTTGCAGAGTTTGTCGACTTTTAATACGCAGGCTGTGTTCGTCATGGTATCATGCACTCGAATGGCCGAATCCCGGCACCATCACTTTATTCTCAAGCATGTTGAGGCATTTCATCCCCGCATAGTTCATCGCGATATACACGCAGGCGCAGGCGATGTAGATGGGCATGGTCAGATACGTCTGCGATACGATCTGCGAGGTGCGGGTTAAAAGTTCCATCACGCCGATGGCGTAACAGATTGACGTATCCGTGAGCACGGTCGGGTACTGGTTTGACCAGCCCGGAAGCGCAATGAGCATCGCCTGCGGGAGGATGACGGTGCGGATTGCCTGCCACCGGGTCATGCCAAGCGAGCGGGCCGCCGTCATCTGCCCTTCGGAGATGGAGAGGATGGCCCCTCTGAAGATCTGGGACTGGTAGGCCGCTCCCCGCATACCGAGCACGACAATGGCGATAACAAACGCCGGGGTGTCGAGCCCGAGGGCGGGAAACACACCGAAATAAAAGAGAAAGAGGAGGACAAGGAGCGGCAGGCCCCGGAAGAACCAGACGTACACCTCAATGATGTACCGAACCGGTTTTGAACCGTAGATTGGCCAAGCGCCATCGGGAGCCCCACAAGAAGCCCTATTGCGAGGGCTGCGATAACGAGCCCGAGGGTGAGCACGACCCCTCCGAGCAGGTACGGCAGCCAGTCCGTGAGTATGGAAAGGAGGGCTTCTGTCATTTCAGGTTACATCCCGATGCTGGTTATGGTGGCAGCATTAAGCGGTTTTAACTCAGGTTATACGTGGCAAGCAACTGCTTCCAGTAGGGATCTGCGTGGAGATCCGCGAGTCCTTCATTCATCGTCCGGAGAAGTTCCGGGTTGTCCTTGCGGATCGCAACACCGTACTGCTCGCCGGTATCGATATCATAGATGATATGGATGGGCTTTCCCTCGATTGCGGTGAGGTGGGACGGCCGGTCATAAATAGATGCGTCTATGTTCTTGTTCATGAGGTCGGTGATCACCAGCGGGAAGTTGTCGTACTCCTTGAGGTGATCTGCGGGCATCTTGCCGGTTCCGACAAGGTTGTTTTCCACCCAGATAGCGCCGGTGGTACCGCGCTGAGCGCCGATAATGGCCTTGCCGGCAAGGATGTCATCGATCGTAAGGGTCGAGTCATTCCTTATCGCAATCGTCTGGTTGATAGTGAGATACGGCGTCGAGAAGTTGACCTGCTGGCTGCGCTCGGGCGTGATGGTCATCCCAGAGTAGACCATGTCAATCTTTCCGGCCTGGAGTGCAGGGATGATACCGTCCCACTCGATTGCCTGGAACTGAACGTTAAATCCCTTATCCTTTGCAATCCACCGGGCAGAATCGACATCAATTCCCTTAAACGAGCCGTCCTTGTCGATGTAGGTATACGGCGGGTAGGCACCGTCTACACCGATGATGTAGGTCTTTGTCACAGCCGTGCTGTTCTGCTGGCCTGTGACCGTAGATGCAGCAGTCCCTGCACTTCCGCTCTGTGTACATCCTGCAACCAGAAGGCACCCGCCGATAAGGATCGTGAGTACCACTACAACACATACAGACTTTGAGATCATCCAGATGGCAGATTAGCGGTTCACATCATTTAATCATTATGAAATGAACCGGTAACGTCATCCGTTTGGATACAATCAAGTACAACGATGCGGGCTCTTTTTTAGGAATTATCAAAAAAAGGAGTGGGTTTGCCTTACTGCATATCGTACTTCTTGATCAGTTCGTTCCATTTGTCCGATGCCATAAGGTGGTCGAGACCCGTGTTGATGGTGTCAAGCAGCTGGGTATCGCCTTTCCGGACGGCGACACCATATGCTTCATCGGTGGGGATGATACCGATCTTCTTTACCGGCTGGCCCTTTATGGCGTGGACAACGACCGGCTCGTCAAACATCACGACATCGGTGCGGCCGTTTGTAAGGTCGGTTAAGGCCAGGGGGAAGTTGTCGTACAGCGTCAGGTTTGCGCTTTTGAGCGTGCCGTTCTTTACCAGATTGTTCTCAAGCCAGGTGTCGGCAGACGATCCTCGCTGGGTCCCGACGGTCACTTTCCCGGCGAAGGAAGTCATCCATGGTCACGGTCGAACTGTTGCGGGCGGCAATCGCCTGGTTGACCACCCAGTAGGTCTTGGAGAAGTTTACCTGTTCCATCCGTTCAGGAGTCTTTGTCATACCCGAGTAGACCATGTCGATCTTTCCGGCCTGGAGTGCCGGGATGATACCGTCCCATGCCATGGGCTGGATCGTCACATCAAAACCCTGGTCCTGTGCGATCCACTGGATCGATTCGACATCAAAACCGGTGGAGTTCCGTTCGTGTCGATGTAGGAATACGGGAAATAATCGCCGTCAATACCAACCATGTACATTTTCTTTGTCGTATCCGCAGGTGCTGATGCAGACGTGTTTGTCGAAGTTGACGGAGCAGAAGGTGAGCTCTGCGTACATCCGGCACAGACAAGGAAAGCCACAACGATAAATACCACAGGAATAAACCATCGTTTCATGGTTTAGTATTTCTCGCAGGAATTATATTTACAGGTTGTTGAATGATACGGCGATCTCATGTGACCTCAATAGGACTCATGCCGGGTGCAGGCTTGATAAACCCGGCCTCCCTACCATCACAGTACATAAATTTAAGTCACCTGCATGACGCCATTATCGTGCAGTCACCGGTGATCGCATGACAGATTCCGCACCCCCGCTGGATTCCCCCTCGCTCTATATCAACCGCGAGTTGAGCTGGATCCGTTTCAACCACCATGTGCTCGAAGAGGCACAGGACAAACGGCACCCGCTCCTTGAACGGGTGAAGTTCCTTTCGATCTTTGCAAACAACCTTGACGAATTTTTCATGATCCGTGTCTCGGGTCTCCAGCGGCAGGCATCCCAGGGGGTGCTGAAGGCGCCGCCTGACGGGATGACGGCATCCGAACAGCTCGCTCGCGATAGAAAAAGCACTCCTCCCCGAACTTGCTCTCCAGTACGACTGCTGGCAGGAGATCCTTCCCGGCTTGCAGCCGCCGGCATCTTCATCCATCCCTATCGCGGATCTGGACGCAGAGCAGAAAAAAGCGCTCCGCACGTTCTTTGTCGAAGAGGTATTCCCGGTGCTCACCCCGCTTGCCTTCGATTCCGCCCACCCGTTCCCCTTCATCTCCAACCTCTCGCTCAACCTCGCGATCATCGTCCGCGACCCGAAAAGAAAGGAACTCTTCGCACGGATCAAGGTACCCACCGGCCTCTTCTCCCGGCTTATCCGGGTCCCGGATTCCTGCACCGGCAGGCCATCGCGACGACAAGCAGGTGCATCTCGTGTACCTGGAAGATCTTGTCGCGGCACACCTCGACCTGCTCTTCCCGGTCTCGAAGTCGTCGGGGCATCTCCCTTCCGGATCACCCGGGATGCAGACCTTGATATCGAGGTCGACGAGGCATCCGATCTCCTGACCACGGTCGAGGAGATCATGGAGCAGCGCGCCCGGGGCACCCCGGTCAGGATCGAAGTTGACTCCCAGATGCACGAGAGCACCTGCCATATGCTTGAAAAGAAACTGGGTATCGTGTCCCATATGCTGTACCGGATCGGCCACCCGGTCGGGATGGCAGACCTCATGGAACTGCTCTCGCTTGACCGCCCCGACCTAAAAGATCCCCCCTTCCAGCCATCGATCCCGCCGGAACTTGCCGAAGAAAAAGATATTTTTTCTGCGATCAGGAAAAAGGATATCCTGCTCTTCCATCCCTACGACAGTTTTACCCCGGTGATCAATTTTATCCGGCAGGCGGCCCATGATCCGGATGTCCTTGCGATCAAGATCACCCTGTACCGGGTGGGTTCGAAATCGCCGATTGTCCGGGCACTCATGGAAGCCCGCGAGAACGGGAAAGCGGTGGCAGCCCTAATCGAACTCAAGGCACGGTTCGACGAGGAGAACAATATCGGGTGGGCCCGGGCGCTCGAACGCGCAGGCGTCCACGTGGTCTACGGGGTCGTCGGCCTCAAGGTGCACGCGAAGCTCTGCATGGTAGTCCGGCGCGAGAAGGACGGTATACGGCGGTACATGCACCTCGGGACCGGCAACTACAACGCGACGACAAGCCGGGTCTACACGGATTTCGGGATGTTCACCTGCGACCGGGATATCGGGGACGACGTGGCAAACCTCTTCAATTTCCTGACCGGCTATGCCCGGTTCGACCAGTACCGGAAGCTCGCCGTCGCACCGGTGACCCTGCGGACCACCATCATCTCGCAGAGATCGACCGGGAGATCGCGTGCCACCAGGAGCACGGGGGCGGCCATCTCATCTTCAAGATGAACGCGCTCGTCGATCCAGAATGTATCAGTGCCCTGTACCGCGCATCGCAGGCCGGGGTAAAGGTAGATCTCCAGGTCCGGGGCATCTGCTGCCTGCGGCCGGGCCTTCCCGGCACGAGCGAGAATATCACGGTCAGCGCAATTGTCGGGCGGTTCCTTGAGCATGCGACGGATCTATTACTTCAGGAACAACGGCGGAGGACGATGTGCTTCTCGGGAGTGCCGACCTCATGCCCCGGAACCTCGACCGCAGGGTTGAGGTGCTCTTCCCGGTCACCGATCCCGCAATCAAAAAGGCGCTCCTTACAACCATCCTCGATACCGAGCTCAGGGACAACCAGCAGTCTGCGGCTGATGTCCGGTGACGGGAGATATGAGCGGAAACACCCCAAAACGGGAGAGGCACCGGTCGATTCACAGTCATGGTTCCTCGAACACCCCGGGATATGGTACAATGCCGGCACCTGATCAGGCTGCATACGGACCGGCCCCTGCTGTCTTCGGGGTCAAGCCGGCTCCTGCCCCTTATTGACGTTCTCTCGACAGAGATTGCCGGCGTACGGGCCGCAGACGATATCGAACAGATCCACCGCATGAGGGTCGCCTCCCGCCGGCTCCGGGCTGCACTCCCGCTCTTTTCTGCCTGTTTCCCGGAGAAGGACTACCGGCACTGGATGCATGAAATAAAAAAAATCACCCGCGCCCTCGGGGATGCCCGGGATACGGATGTCCAGATCGCATTTTTAAAAAAATACCTGAAAAGCTCAGGCAGGAACGATACGGCACTGGTGCGACGGTCCCGATCCCGGCGCCTTTGCCCTCGGGTGATCCCATTGCCGAACTCCTTGTCGCAGCTCCAGAAACGGCGCAAAATTCTCCAGCAGCAGGTAATCTCGGTGCTGGACGAACTTGAGGAAACGCAGGTGACTGGTCTCCCTGCGGGCGGCCTGCACCCCACCGGCAGCACCGGGACGAAGGAGGAAACGGGAGCGGTATTTCGGGATACTCCCCGGTGCCGCCGACCGGATTGGCAGACGGCTTGGACCGGGCTGGACCGGTTTGAGCCTTTCGTGCACAACCCGGATGCAGTATTCGAGCACCATGCCCTGAGGATTGCGGCAAAAAAACTGCGGTACACGCTGGAGACCTATGCCCCGCTCTACCGGCGCGGGTTTAAAAAACCGATCGCCCGAATAAAGAAGGTCCAGGATCTCCTTGGCGATATCCATGACTGCGACGTCTGGATCGAACAGATGACCCGTGCGATCATAAAACAACATACCCGCAGGCACCCCGTGGGGACCCTTCCCGGCGCAGCGATATCTGCGGTGGCCCCGCTCCGGAGGCTGCTTGTCAACCGCGAGCGGCGCCGGGCCCGGCTCTACCGGCAGTTTGTCCGGTACCTGGGATTCCCTTGTCCGCACCGGGTTCCGTGATGCCCTGCGGGTCGCGGCGCTGGAAGGCCAGAAAACGGCATATGGCCACCGATCATCCCGTGCGACAAAAGAGGAACGCGAGGCATTTCTGCGGCTTTCTGCTACCGCGCCCGATCACGTCACCCACAGCATGAACGTGTCGCAGCGCTCTCCCTCCGGCTCTTCGATGAACTTGCTCCCCTCCACGGGCTCGGGCGGCGCGACCGCGACCTTCTCTCTTATGCGGCAACCGTCCACGATATCGGCTGGACTGCCGGGCAGGCAGGACACCAGAAGAAAAGTGCTGAACTGATCCTCATGAGCAGCGACCTGCCGGTACCGGTCCGCGAGCAGGGGATCATCAGTCTCGTTGCCCGGGCTTCACGGCGGGAGCGCCCAGGCGAGGCCGACCGGTTTCTGGCTTCTCCTCTCACCGTCTGACAAAAAACGCGTCCGAAGCCTTGCCGCACTTCTCCGGGTCGCTGACGGCCTTGATTATCTCCATACGGGAAACGTGACCGACCTGCACTGCACGACAGAAGGGCTGGAAGTACGGTGTGTTCTTACCGGCACCGGGGATTTATCGACGGAAAAAGCCCGTGCACTCAAAAAGAGTGATCTTTTCGCAGAAGTGTTCGGGAAAACGCTGGTGATACCGTGAGAGCAAAAACGATCGGGGCAGCCGGACGTGTTGTCGCCTTCATCGATATCGGCACAAACTCCGTACGGATGCTTGTCGTCAGGTTCAATCCCAACCACTCGTACAGCATCCTTACCCGGCAGAAACAGCAGGTGCGCCTCGGGGAAGGCGAGTTTGACGATGAAGAGATTACGCATGAGGCCATTGACCGGACCTGCCTTGTCTGCCGGAAGTTTGTCGATCTCGCACGCACGTTTTCTGCCGAGGAGTTTATCGCGGTCGCCACCTCGGCAGCCCGGGAGGCTTCAAACCAGGCAGAACTGCTGGCACGGCTGCAGCACGATGCGCTGCTCGATGTACGGGTCGTCTCGGGGCGCGAAGAGGCACGGCTGATCTACCTCGGGGTCGCAAGCGGGACACATCTCGGCGACCGGCAGGCTTTTTTTATTGATATCGGCGGGGGAAGCACCGAGATCTCCATCGGGGGCCAGCAGCAGTACAGGATGCTTGAAAGTTTCCGGCTCGGCGCAATACGGCTGACCAACCATTTTCTCTCAGGTAACCCGACCGGGCCCGTGCGTCCTGAACAGTATAAGACCGTCCAGCAGTACGTGAAAAATGCCATTATCCATACGGTCCAGAAGATCCGCCGGGAGAAGATCGATCTCGCGGTGGGCAGTTCCGGCAGCATCATGAACCTTGCCGAGATCGCGCAAAAAACCTTTCACTCGGATGTACCTTCCCCGCCGGGAGTGCTCACGTACCGGGACCTCAAAAAAGTAATCGACCTGCTCTGTTCGCTCCCGCTTGAAGAGCGCCGGAAGGTGTCGGGGATCAATCCCGAGCGGGCCGACATCATCATCGCGGGGGCCGTGATCCTCGAGACTTTTATGAAGGAACTCGCGCTCGAATCCATAACCACAACGAGCCGGGGGCTCCAGGACGGCCTTCTTGTGGATTATCTCTCCCGGATGGAGGATTTTCCCCTGTTCGGGAAACTCTCTCCCCGGGAGAGCGAGCGTGCTCCAGCTGGGACGGTCCTGCGGGATTAACGAGGCGCATGCACGGACCGTAACCCGGCTGGTGCTTGAGCTCTTCGATTCCGCAAAAGAGTTAAAACTGCATGATTATGGCGACTGGGAGCGGGAACTCCTTGAATATTCCGCATTCCTGCACGATATCGGGTCGTTTATCTCCTATACCAACCACCATGCCCACTCGTATTATATCATCAAGAATTCCGAACTGCTCGGTTTTGACCAGAAGGAGATCGATATCATGGCAAATATCGCCCGGTTTCACCGCAAGAAGAAGCCGCGAAAGAAACGCCTTGATGGTACCGACATCGCAGACCGCGAGCAGCGGATGGTTCTCGCGCTTGCGACATTTGTCCGGCTGGGCGAGAGCCTGGACCGCAGCCATGCGGGACTCGTGGAGCATGCCAAGCTCGTAAGGGTGGAGAAAAACGAGGTTGTTCTTGATATCATCGCAGAGAACGACTGCCAGCTGGAGATCTGGGGAGTCGAGGCCGAACAGCGGGCCTTTGAAAGGGTGTTCTCAAAGCACCTGGCCATCGAGGTAATCGCGCCCCGGACTGATGGAGAAGAAAACGGGCAAAAAGTGAAATAAAAAGAATTTGTGCCTGTTCTTCAGTATCAATTTTTTTTGATGTTATATGGTATTTACCGGTTTTCATAGTATAATTCCCTCATTCTGGGATTTTCCCTTATGAGCAATCTCACAGCAATTCTGATTGCCCTCATCTTACCCTATAACCGGAATCCCGGAACTTCGTTGAAGACTTCCTGGTACAACTGGGAAAAGAGCGCGATGTATTCATCAGCCCGGCCGGTCGCACCATACAGGGTCTTTTTGTCGTCCTGCACCTTTGCGAGATATCCCTTTTTGACCAGAAATTCGAGATACTCCTGCCCGGTCTTTGAATTGAGATCGCAGCGTCCGATAATGCCCGTAAATGACCTGGGCGTCCTGCAGAAGACGAGGATCTCCCAGTAGATCTCGTACTGGGTTCTTCGTTCTGCCATGATCACTCCCGCCCCATCGCATGCCAGAATGCACAGTTCGAGGTTTCAGCTTTTACCATCCTCTTGTCCCAGACCTGCGAGTACCGGTGGAAGTAGACCGAAAAGAGGATGCTGACAATACCGATGGTACAGTTGATCGCCGCAGCGGCAAAGGGAAAGACCCCCGCTCCCGTACTCCCGGTCACGGTTGCCGGCACAAGCCCCTCGTACAGGTTCTGGAGCCCGAAGGCGAAATATATGCAGCCGCCAAGGAGACAGATCCCGTTCATCCACCGGATCGTCCGGGTGTTCTCCCGGTAGTGGGCCATCATCGTTACGATCCACCCGGTCAGAGTCTCATCAGTCACCGGCTCTTTTCGGTTCCGGTATTCCTTGCGAATACCCTTTATCCCTTTGAGGATGTGTGAACTGGTGACGATCCATCTCAGCCCGATAATCACACCTGCCACTCCGGTCGCAGCAAGGAGCAGGGAGATGAGTGTTACGGTCGTTCCCGAACCAAGTGCCAGTGCCGTGATGGATAATAAACTGCATCCCGATTGCCATCGCGAGCGCCCCGAATACCAGGTTAAAAAGCGTTACGATAAAGAAACTGGTCAGTTCGGCACCAAACTGCCGGATTGTATCCTGTGTCATGTGAGTTGTTTCACCGCTTATCAGGTATTCAGCCGTTTTCTCATATACTGCCATGAACCTGAGATACGTACCCGGATCCGGCCCTGCTATAAAAAAACCGGTCAGAGAACGTGCCCCGGCACGGGACTGTTTATCTCACCCGATCTTTTTTAAGGCATCCTCTGCAGCCTGAGAGACCCCGGTGTCCGGGTGATGGAGCAGTTTCATGAGCGGCGTTGCAGCCCTCCTGCTCCCGATCTCGCCGAGCGCCCAGATCGCTGCGTCACGGACGACCGGTGAACGATCGAGCAGGGGGATGAGTGCATCGATGGCATCCGGTGTCTCGCAGGGTTCCGAGAACAAGCGCGACACGCCATGCGATCCCGTCCGAAGTATCGTGCAACGCATCGATGAGAACGGGTGCCGGACCGATCCCGGGATCGGACAGGGCATCGAACGCAGCACTCCGCACCGCCCAGTCATCGTTCTCCAGTGCGCCGATGAGAAGCCGGAGGTTCCCCGTATCCGGGGCGCCTGCGAGGTTTGCAATGATCCCGAGCCGGACTGAGCGGGGGGCATGCCCAAGGTCTGCTGCCCACTGCTCCCGGAGCGCCGGGTTCGTGGGCGTCGTACGTTGTGATACCGGTTCCGGGGCGGCTGGCTTTTGTGGCGTGGCTGCGGGCGGGGCAGGATCGGCAAGCCCGAGGGCTTCTGCCCAGCTCATGACCGCCCAGCGTGCCACATCTCCTGAAAAGCCGAGTTCGTCCTCCAGCCTTTTTGCAAGAAACCCTTCGGTGAGTGCAAGGGGAAGCGTGTGGCGCGGGGCGAGAAGATCATCGGTCACGTGCTGCCGTACG
This sequence comes from uncultured Methanoregulaceae archaeon, assembly GCA_963790005.1. Taxonomy (GTDB): domain Archaea; phylum Halobacteriota; class Methanomicrobia; order Methanomicrobiales; family Methanospirillaceae; genus Methanoregula. Next base: position 6,002 of record CAWBMY010000011.1, on the reverse strand, counting down.
GCATGTACGAGGACAAAGATCTCGCGGGAGCATTGCGGGCAGGTGTCCCTGAGCAGTCCCTCGCACCGGTTCGGGTCATGGGCGACCGAGACCCCGTACCGTGAGATGAGGGATGCGAGCGTGGTGCGGGCAGAATCGTTCATGGCTGCTCCCGAGAAGGCGGCATGATGGTACAGGATACGCCGTCAATCGTTATGGAGGTTTTCGGGTTGAGCGGGACGGCCCGTCCCGGTGGCACATCCGTTGTCGTGCCATCAGGAAAGACAGCCTGCCAGGTACCGTCCGAGAGGTTCCGCAATCCCGCTGCGCCGGGGATGGACGGGTGGGGGACGACGCGGCCTATCGCGTGAGACCCGTCATCCATGCCGGCGCCCGGTGCGATATGACGGGCCCGGAGGGTGGTACCGGGGGTGAGTGACCAGGCAGGAGTTCCCGCCCGGCCGGCAGATCAGCAGAAACGGGGATGAGGCGATCCTGCGGTGACAGTGCCAGCAGGAGATATCCGGGCGTGTTGTGTCTGCAAAGTTCTCTGCATGGCAGGAGGGGCAGGGCACCAGCCGGTCTTTCAGGGAAAGAAAGAGGTTCTGCCATTCCCCCTCGGTGACCCGTCGGCCCGGGTTTTGTGAGCCCCTCGGTAAACGCCCGGATAAACATTGCCTTGAGTTCGGGCGGGCAGAGTTCCCAGCGCTTCCTTGCGACCGCATAATCCGGGTCTTCGGGCAGCCGGTTTGCCGGGTTATCCGGATCGAAGACAAAGACCGGTGTGATCCCGTAGACCTGTTTTTTTGACGGGATGTCCCAGCAGTGGTACTGGTATTCCATTTCGCCGTGGAACGGGTGGTGCCAGACCCAGACATAGAACAGGAGGACGGCAAGCGCGTGGAGATCGGTCTCGGTCGAGGGGTCACTCTCCCCCCGGATCAGCTCCGGGGCCATGTACTCCATCGTACCCCAGACCTGGCACCGGGACTGCCGGTTGACACCGACGTTGTCGTTGTCACAGATTAAAACATCGCCGGTTTTCGGGTCAAACATCAGGTTACCTGCCGAGATGTCCCGGTAACAGTGGCCCGAGAGGTGGAGCGCCCGGTAACTGTTTGCGAGCTGGTAGGAGATTTCCGAGAGTGCGGCAAGGCCCGGGACCGGTTTTAAATGCGCCCAGACTTCGCCGAGCTCGGCAAACCGCTGCGTATCGATCCGGGTCATCAGGTACCCGAACTGTCTGGATCCCTTCTGCGGTGACAAGGTCGAGCGGCCAGATGAACCGTTTCCCGGCGGCCCCGTAGGGTGGGCCGGTCCTGACAAGATAGGAGATTGCGGTCCGCTGGTCCGGGGTTGCCTGCTCGGGTTTGTACCATTTCACGGTCTGGAACCCCTGCGGGCCATCGACAAGGTAGACCTCGCCCTGCGTGCCCTCCCCGATCTTTTTTATCACGTGCAGGGTCGTCCCGAGCAGCTCTGCATGAAGTTGTCTGGCCGACAGCAAGCGGCATGGCTACCATTCCTCCCACGCAGAAACCGGCGTATCCGTTTTCGGCTCGGGCCGTGTCGCCGTGGCGCTTCCGGATGGATACAGGCCCAGACAAGCGTCATGTCGTCACCGCTCGCGACCGCCGAGTAGCGGTCAAGCCAGCCGGCCATCGCAGCGGCTACGGCCTCCATCCCGTACGTGCGGATCCGGTCGACAAGGCTGTGGACAAAGACTGAAAACTCTTCACTTTCAGCCCCGTTAAACGAATCTGAGATCCCATCGGTGGCAGCAAGAAGGATGCCACCCTTCCCCCGGTCGAGTGTTGCAGTTCTCCAGAGCAGGTGGGCGTCAGGAGACGAGATCGAATGGGTTTCGTTCCCCGCAGGAACAGGATCCCGGGGAAGAGGAAATTCGATGCTGCCGTCAGGCCTGACAAGCAGGAGGTCACCATCACCGATCTGGCCGACAAGGATGCTGCCATGTCCGACAAGTGCAGCAATAAGCGTCGTCCCGTACCGGGAATAATGCTGGTCCGGCCCGGCGGCGAGCGGAACCGGGGGCAGGGGAAGCGTCCGCCGGCCGGCATCCTGCACGACCAGTTCCCGCCAGCGCCGGGTGACCCTGCGGGGAAGATCGGTTTTGAAACCGGCCCGGAACTGCTGGCGGGGGATGTCCCCCTCCGCATACGAACGGTAAGAACGCGACCAGTTCGCTGATGGCCGCGTCCACGGCGAGGGCAGAACCGGTCCTGCTCTGGTCGTGACGGGGATCGCCGTGCCCGTCGGCAACGGCAAACGCGATGCAGGACTGTGCCCCGGCCGAACCGCTCCAGAGCGCATAGGCATCCTCGCAGGGCCGGCCTGCCCGGATATGGGCAGCCCCGGTCCTGCTGCACCCGAATACCCAGCCAAGGCCGGTATCGCAGGTACAGGAGAACTCTTCCGGCGACGGCATGATCCTGTTCTAGAACAGATCGGTATTGGACGTGATCATCTGCGGCGGGGATTCAAGGGAGACATTCGAGGTCTCGTCCACTGTCGGTACCCCCCTGCTCCGGCCACGGGATGATGCAACGGATGCGCTGATCGAGGCCCACTTGATGTACGCGACCAGTTCCTCGGGGGAATGCGCCTTGAGGAGGCCGACAGATTCCTGGTTTATGAACTTGAGCAGTTCGGGCGCATTGTAATCCGATTCATCGCCGATGGCAATGGCAAGCCGGACTGCCTTGATGCCCCAGGGGATCTTCCCGAGTTCGGCGATAGCCGTATCGTATTCCTCGCGGGGATCGGTGCAGAACCCGTCTGAAATAAGGATGCAGACCGGCGGGAGTCCCCGGCGGGGCATGCGCTCAATCGTGAGTTCGCCGGCAAGGAGCCGGAGCGCTTTTGCCGTTGCGGTAAGGCCGCTTGTTTCCAGTTCGGGCCAGACAAACTCGTCAAGGGGAACCGGGTCGGGTCCGACATGCCAGGCCGCATCGTCGGAGAATTTTATTGCCCGCATCCGGATATCGACCTGCGGGTATGCGGCGACCGCTTTCTGGATCTCGGGAAGTGCCTCGCGGATGGCCTGGTTGAGCGTTGCGATCTTCTTTCCCCGCATCGAGTCGGAGCAATCGGCAAGCCAGAAGAAGTGCAGTTGTTTGCGTGCTACCTGACCGTCAGGAATCGGTATGGTATCTTCGATAAAAATTCCCCCTTTATCGCACTAATTACACATTCTATCCGGTAACAATATAAGATCACCGGTTCACCAGGCGTTCCGGGGAACCAGACAATGAAAAACCGCACATTGTGTGTGCGAAAATAAAAAAATGAAATCCTCTTACGAGGACGGTGTGGTGCTGCTGCCGGCCGGGATAGCGCTCTTGATCATTGCCTTGACCGGTTCCGGCAGGTTCATCCCGTCAAGAACTGAGGGAAGGATGCTCATGATGACCTGCTGGCCCTGCGAGGTTGCGGCAAAATTCTTAAGAAGCGTCATGCCGTCCGGTGTTGCGAGGAAATTCTTTATTGCGGTCTGTCCTTCAGGTGTTGCAATGAAACCGGCAGCCGAGGCGCCGATTCCCCCCAGATTTCCAAAGTCCATATTATTTCACTCCTTGTAATGTTTTCTATACACTTTGACGATATTTGTTCTTATACCTGTGGGCAGGGGCACGGGAAGCGGGGGTGGAAACGCAGGAAAATGTGGTCTTGTGCGGATGAGGGTAGGGACTCCTCCCGCAAAAAAAGATGGAGGGGGGCAGGGCCTGCCTCATGTCCGCAAGGCCAGGGGGGTATCCCCTCCCCTTCGTACCGATTGGCCACCCCCTCCTCCATCAGGTACGGAGGGGAACCCCCCTCTTCCGATGGCGGCTCCACGCGAAGTATACGTCCCGGTGCTGGAACAAAGGGGGGTAGTCCCCCCTCATGCCGAGAGAGGTGGGGGAGGGGGGCCCGTGGCTCTATAAAAGTTGGTCGGGGGGGTGGGGGTGCCTCGATTCCGCGGGGATCTCAGGTCGCCCCGACCAATTTGTGAGATTGGTCGGACCGACCTGTGAGTGTACGGTCGGGGCGACCACCCCTTCTCGTCTGAAACTCCAGTGGAAACGCATGTCGGAAAACTGGAAAAAAAGAGATCGCCCCGACCGATTTTGAAATTGATCGGTCCGATCTATTTTTTGCGGTGCGGGAGGTAGGGGGAGGGGGGTACCGAGTTTTTTTGGAGGTTGGGGTGACCCCCGGCTTTTTTCCGGAATTGCCGGTCCGCGATGCGATCTTTTTTGAAAAAGACCGAAACTTTGGCGAACTCATTTTTAAAAAGTCCGATGACTTTGCCGGACAATTTTAGAAAAGTCCTGTAACTTTGCCAGGTATTTTTTGGAAAGTCCGGTAAAGTCACTTTGAGGATCAGGCGTGGGAAGGTGTGTTTTAGGTCAATATTTTTTCAAAAAGAACGATGACTTTGCCGGTATTTTTTAAAAAGTCCGGCAAATTTGGTGAACTTTTTTTTAAAAGTTCGATGACTTTCCGGACAATTTTGGAAAAGTCCGGTAACCTTGCTGGACTTTTTTGAGAAAGTTCGATAATCTTGTTGAACTTTTTTGAAATCTTCAGCTTCGTGGATTTGATCTTTTTCCGGAATTGTCCGCTCGCAATCCGAAATTTTCAAAGAAAAGTGCGGGTGGCCGAACGAGTTGCCGGGCTTTGGAAACGGATCCAGAGGATGGGGGCTGTCGCCCCCATACCCCCACGAGCGAGGAGTTCCGCCGCCCCCGACGGGGCGCCCCCGCGGCGGATCAGTGAGGAGAAAACCGCACTTGCCCAGCGAGGGCCCGATGAGGCGCCGAGCGACTCCGAGCAAAAGCGAGGGGGGAAGGAGTCGTTAATGAGAGAGAGTAAGTCAATTCTATCATTGGTCTTTAAATTTCAGGAATCTCTTTAACATCAGATTTTATGTATTGTCAGGATTTGCCAGATAATTGGTGATAGTATGAAAGCGAGTAATACTACAAATCCCAAACAAAGACATTCCATTTGGGATTTTCATCGGCAAACTTGTCCCACAAACTCCAAGTAACTTCCTCTGTTTGAATCGCATCGGGGATAATAAATTGAGAAAACATGCATAAAATCACGTAGGCTATTATACCCCCGACAATAAAATCACAAATTACAGGGATACTCCAGAGATAATAAAAAGCAAAATCTCCATTGTTAAAAATTGATGCAAAAAATGGAATTACTAAAACTTGTATGACGATTATTTCTATTAAAAATACGGCGAATATTATCGTCAATGAAAGATTTACCTTTTTTCCTTTGGATAAATTTTGTAATGTAAACAATAAAACAATAAAGAATCCCAGAACCGCGGCAATCCAAATTCGTAAATTTTTAGGGATATAGTAAAACATTGCATAAATGAGGACTAGATGCGCGAACGAATAAAAATAGAAATGAATGTGGTTTAAAAAAAGAAAATAATTATTTTTCTTAATAAGATGACAAGTTTTTACAATTTTATATCCTTTTTGAAGTAAAAATAACACCAGGTATGCTACAACTAGAATCATAAAAAAAACAATACTATCCGTGTTGGGATCTTTTAAACTAATCAAATAGGCAGAAACTGCAATTAGAATACCGATTACTGAATATATTTGAGAATTTTCCTTTATAAATTCTGCAAAATGAAACGATTCAGGATTTATACAGGAAATTGAGTGCCCACATTTTTCACAAAAATCCAGTCTGTTAAAATTTTCAAATTTGCATAATGGACATCTTATCATGTTAATTTAGGATATATTGTTCAAATATAAGTCTGTAATGTTACAATTTTCCCATTCTATGATAATTTCTGTAGGGTGTAAGGAGATTTTTATAGTATGTTCAAATGCTCTCCTTGCATCTGGATGAAGTCTCTATTTAGATGGATTAACACTATCTGTTGTTACCCCAGCAGAACTAAAAAAAAAGGATATGTTATCCCGGATAACCCGGAGTCCTTACAACTTCTTCAACGCCTGCACAAGTTTCCCGACGGT
>CAWBMY010000010.1:0-65747 GCA_963790005.1 uncultured Methanoregulaceae archaeon | reverse complement strand
CGGCCCGATGTCGTGATAACGTTCCTCTGGATCGGCCTGCTCATACCGGCGATACCGATAGCAGAGAGCAGCCCGCCGATGGTTGTCGGAGCAAAGGCAGATAAAGAGCGCCACGAGTACGGTGACGGTGACCGTTGTCCCTATCTGTGGCCTGGACGCTGTATGCAGAAAACGCATAGAGCGCCGCAGCCACAACGATGAAGATCGTGGTCAGGCCGATCAACAAGATGTTGAGCGCGATCTCGTTTGGCGTCTTCTGGCGCTTTGCCCCCTCGATAAGACTGATCATGTGGTCGAGGAATCCTTCCCCTGGATTTGCACTCACGCGGACGATCAGCCAGTCGGAAAGGATGACCGTCCCACCTGTGACTGCACTACGGTCCCCGCCGGCTTCACGGATTACCGGGGCGCTCTCACCGGTTATCGCGCTTTCGTTAATCGATGCGATGCCTTCAAGGATCTCGCCGTCCACCGGGATTGTGTCTCCGGCTTTTACGTAGAACAGGTCTGACTTATGCAGCGTTGAAGAGGATACAAGTGTAATGTCTTTATCCTGCGGTTCGCAGCCTTTTGTGATCCGGTACCGGTCACACAGTCGTTTTGCGGTCGTGTCCTGCCGCATCTTTCTGAGGGATTCCGCCTGTGCCTTGCCCCGGCCTTCCGCAAGCGCCTCAGGCAAAGTTCGCAAAGAGGACTGTGAACCAGAGCCATGCAGAGATCGCGCCGATGAATCCTGCCGGAGCTCCCCGTGCCCGAGTAATGCCTGAACATACAGGATGGTTGTTACCGCACTTCCGATCTCGACGGTAAACATGACCGGGTTACCGATAAGCTATCGCGGATCGAGTTTTTTGACCGCATCGATAGCCGCCCGTCGTTACAGACCCGGGATCTTTGGGCAGTCCGGGTATCTACCTTTTCAGACATGGATCAGCCCCCCGGTAACCATGCCCATATATTCCGCAACCGGCCCCAGCGAGAGTGCCGGAAGGAAACCCAGTGCCCCTATCACAATGATGACAAAGACCAGCCATATGATGAAGAGCGGCCGGTGATCGCGGAGGGTTCCTTCTCCTGCGGGAACGATCTTTTTGCAACCAAGGATCCGGGAAGCGCAAGGGTGAGAATAATCGTTGCATAGCGCCCGATGAACATGCAGATTGCGGTGGTAATGTTGTAGAAGAGGCTGTTCGCTGATAGCCCGGGAAAAGCGCTGCCGTTGTTCTGCGATGCAGAGGTGAACGTGTACAGGATCGGAGAACCCGTGCGGGCCCGGGTTCGCGACGCGGCCTGGCCGGAGAGGTGAGCACGGCAAGAGACGTGAAAGTGAGGATCAGGATGATCGGGATGAGGATAATGATCGTCGCCATCTTCATCTGTACTGCTCAATCTTCTTTCCATAGAGTTCCGGTGTCCGCCCGACCATGAGGCCGGGAATGAACATGGCGATGATGGCAAAAACGAGCATCCCATAGAGGCCCGAGCCGACCCCGCCAAAAACCACTTCACCCAGCCGCATATCAAACAGGAGAACCCCGCCTGCCATCGGCATGAAGGAATCGTGCATGGCATTGACTGCCCCGCAGGATGTCACTGTTGTGACCACGGCAAAGAGGGCAGAAGGAACGATCCCGAACCTGACCTCTTTTCCTTCCATGTTCCCACCGGACTGGAGATGCGAGGGCGTCTGGTCGATGCCAAGCGACGACAGTGCCGGATTGCCGCCCTGCTCAGACCAGATGGCGAGACCGACAAGTGGCAGGAAGATAAGGGACATGGCGATTAGGAGAGCAACCCCTTTCCGCCGGGATCCGATCATGACTCCGAACATCATGCAGAGCGCCGCGGGAATAATAATGATGGCAAATGTCTCGGCAAAGTTCGAGAACGGCGTTGGATTTTCGAGCGGATGGGCAGAGTTTGCGTTGTAGAACCCGCCGCCGTTCGTGCCGAGCTGCTTGATCGCGATCTGGGATGCGACGGGTCCGAGCGGGATCGTCTGGGTGGTGACAAGTGCCCCGGTGCCGTCTTTTAACGGGTCAAGGAGCGGGACGGTTATCGCGCCGGGAAATGTCTGGGGTGTTCCCTGCGAAACGAGCACCAAAGAAAAGATCAGGCAGAGAGGCAGCAGGACAAGGACGCTCTTTACCAGCAGCACCCAGAAATTGCCGATGGTCGTTCCGATTTCCGGCTGAATGCGTAGATGAGCGCGACAAGCACGGCAAGTGCGACTGCTGCCGAGAGGAAATTCTGGACAGCAAGGCCGGTCATCTGGGTGAAATAACTCATCGTGACTTCGGGCACGTAGGCCTGCCAGTTGGTGTTTGTGGCAAAGCGTACTGCGGTGTTGAGCGAAAGGTCCCAGGGCACGGCCCCAACTCCAGCCGGGTTGAGGGGCAGGAACTGCTGGACCAGCTGGAGGGAAAAGACAACCGCAATGCAGGGGATCGTAAAGACCATGACTGCTACGGCAAACTGCTTCCAGTCCATCTCCTCCCCTGGAAGTACCCGCTCCATGCAAGAATCTTCTGTTCGATTCGGTCGAAGACCGGTGAGAAAAAATTAGGTCTGCCGGTAAACACCTTTGCCATCCACGAGCCGAGCGGCACGACAAGGAGCGCAACGAGGCCGATAAAGAGAAGAATCTGGATCCAGTCTGCGATCCTCATGCCAAAGACTTGGTCAGGGGGACCGTTATGGAAATTGGCGTTTGATCCCGTAGACTGCGGCACGGAGATTTTCCCGGCACTCAGGTCATCAAGCGCGAGGTTTAAGGAGAGGACATTTACCCGCGGCTCGCCGAATATTCCGAACTGCCGGGGCTCGATCTGTGATGCGACGAGTGCGGAGACGTCAGATTCGGACAGGTTGCGTTCCCGGGCAACGCGGGGCACCTGGTAGTACGCGGCAGCAACTGAAATGTCCGGGTCAAGGCCGCTTCCCGAGGCGGTGACAAGATCGACCGGGATCTCTTTGTTGCCGGGATCGACGGCATGAAGGGCATCGACCCGGGCTTTCACTTGGTCTGTAAGAGCCGGATTATTTGGCCCGAGATTGGATCCTGAAGAAGATCCGGCATTGACGGGACCGGTGAGGTTGCGGACAACCGACCCCAGAAGTATTGGGGCGAAGAGAACGGCTGCCCGACCTGGGACGAACCGGCGACCTGTCCGTTATGGAGGAGAAGGTCGCCGTTTGCCTGAACGGGGAATGCCAGCTGAGCGATACCGGTGACAACAAGCGGGTAAAGAATGCCCACGATTACTGTGAGCAGGAAAAAGATCATTACCGCAGGCTTTGCCTGTTTTCGGATTGAGGATCCTATGGATCCCGTGGTAGTCATAAAGACCGCCTCGTGCGCTTGCCGGTCCGGGTTTTTTCACGAGACCGGTAGTTGCGTATACGACGCTTCAAAAGTGATTGTATAAATGCATGTCAGATAAATTACAATTGTGATGTTTGTTAAAAACTCCTTTTTGTAATAATAACCATGACAATTATTGCACTTGCGCCACCTGCACACCCATCAGGTCCCGCCGTCAATATCCTCTAAAAATGGTCATAACGATGCCGGGCGATGAGGTGATCACTATCCTTTGTACCGGGTGTACCGGAAGAGCGGCATACCATTGATATGCAGCGAGTCATCCGAAGAATCGTAGATCCAGAGCGTGGTATTTCCTGTCCGGGACTCTGCGACATATTGCCCCTGGCCGGTCTTTGTCCAGTTCCCCAGTTCAACCTGCTCCCCGCGTTCAAGGTAATACGTAGAATAGAGGTACGTCTGGTTCTCATAGAAAATCATGTGGAAATCGGTCTGGGGAGGCTCACCTCCCACCCACTGACCGACCACCGGATCCGGTGAGGATCCAATCCAGTGGAAGCCCTGGTATCTGCATGCACTCTGTTGCAAGTACGAATACCAGTATGCATACCAGCATAACTGCAGGGAAAAGAAAACCGGGACGCATGATATCTGGTAATCCCCTGCTCGATCTAATGAAATTTTCGGCAAGCATGGAAAAATTTCACCGGGGAACATCAAGCCCGGATTGAATGAGATGGTGATATGGTTCAGCAAGGAAAAAAGAGTGGATCCGGCTCGTGTTCCGGACCCTTTTTGCGGTGCTGGCTTCTCCGGTACCGCTTGTAAAAAAATCCAACACAAATGCAGCAACGCCTTCATTTCTGCTTTTTCCTGAAGTGCAGGATCGCATAGACAATCCCGATGATCACCGCGACCAGAAGGGAAAGGTAAACCGGGTTGGATACGATCCCAGCGAGGCCGGTCAGGTTTTTCACATCGATCGGGACTTTCATCGGGTCTGAGATATAGGTATCATCGAGGGCATCGAGGTACCGGATCTCCGAATCAAGCCCGTATTCTTTGATCGTCGCATCGCTTGCCACGCTGATCTGGAACGACGCCACCGCGGACTGCCCCGGTGCGAGATCTCCCAGATAAGCAACATCGGCAGTACTCGTAAACGGGTCGACCACACTGAGCCGCGCCTGAGCGCTCCTGATCGTCGAATTCCCGATATTTTTGTATTCCACCTCAATGATCTTCTTACTGCCCGGGCTCATCTCGGCCGGGGGCGACAGGATCACAAAATCCACTTTGTTCCCCACGGTCACGCCCACGGTCTCGGTCCGGGACGTAACAAAATCCCCTTCGTTATTCCGGTAGACCACGACGACGTCCACGGGATAGGTCTTATTCTCCGCATCCTTTGCCACCGTTACCTTGTACTGGCAGGAGACGGTGCTGCCTGCCGGGAAGTCGCCGATATACACGCTGCTGTCAACCGGCGTCACCGGGCTGCTGTCGTCCTGGAGAATTTCCACGGTTGCCTTTGTGCCGTCCAGCGTACCGATATTTTTGAGCGTTACATTCACGTATCCGTCCGCACCCGCAACCAGCTGGTCGGATGTTGCCGAGACCACCTCCGGGATCACCTCCGGTTTAATGACCAGCGGAACCGTGACGGTCACGTTGTCCTGCACGTAGTAATACCGGAACGAATCGACCTGGTACTGGCCGACAGAATCAATCCGGGTATACGTGATATTCAGCGGAACCGCATACGTGCCGCGGGAGCATCCGCATTTATCTTTGCATCAAAGACGACGGTTTTCCGGGTCTGGCTGGCGAGATCGCCGATCATCTGGGGATCCGATTTTATGACCAGCGGGGCATCACCGGCCGACATGGCGACCGTGACAAACTTTGCCGTGGTGGGTGGATCGTCGCGGTCGATGATATTTGATGCTACCTGCTTGTTCAGGCTCATCCCGTTGTTTTCGATGACGACTGCTACCTGGATGTCGCCGCCGGCCTGGTACTCGTTTGTCCCGGCGATATACGCGGTCAGGTTCGGGGTGCCGTCAAGGTAGTTTGTTCCGGCCAGCGCCGGTGTTACCAGACAAACAAGGAGAACGATGAGTATTGCTCCCTGCCGGCCTGCCGATGCCATCATGTCAGAGATTTTTGTTACCGTGAACATATGTGCCATTATTTTACCTCATCATCGTTTCTTTCGCATCACAAGCACGTAGTACCCTGCACCGATCAGGATGAGCACGATAAGGGTAAGTGCAGCGGGGATCTGCAATCGCCCCTCGGATGCTGGTTGCGTAACAACAGTGACCGGTGCCTTGAAGGTATCGGAGATCTGGCTGTTATCGAGGGCATCGCGGTACCTGACCTCGGTATCGAGGGCATAGGTCCCGGGCGCTGCCCCGCTTGCAGCGGTTATTGCGTACTGGGCAGTCACGTTCCCGCCGGGCGGAATATCCCCGAGATACGCATTGGTGTCCGAACTTGACAGCGGATCAACCGCCGAGAGCCGGGCCTGCGCCTGGTGTGCCGTAACCGACCCCGTATTCTGGTAGACCACGGTGATCACGCTGGATGCTCCCTGCGTAACGACCGCCGGGGGTGAGACGACAACAAAACTGAGTTTGTTTTCCACCGGCACGCCGACGGTATCGATCGCCGAGGTCACCGTGTCGCCCTCAGCGTTCGTATAGGTCACGTCCACATCGATGGGGTAGGACTGCTGCTGCGCATCGCTGGAGACGGCGACCTTGTACAGGCAGGTAACGACCCCGTCTCTCGGGAAATCCCCGATATAGACATTATCGTCGGTCGGGATCACGGCGCTGTCACCGTGTCTTTTGATCGTGACCGTCGCCTGTTTCCCGTCCTCGTAGCCGATGTTCTTGATCGTCAGGTTGACGTACCCTTCCATTCCCACGACAAGGTCCGGCGCGTCGGCGTTGAGCACGTCAATCTGGACGACCGGTTTTATCTTGATCGTGAGCGGGATCGTCACGGTCACCGGGGTGTACTGGTCCTGGATAATCTGACTTGTCGGCTGGTTGGCAAGGCTGTTCGCGAGGTAACTGGTACTGGACGGTCAGGGGGAGGGTGTATTCGCCGAGCGTCGCGTCCGAGGTGATCTTCGCGGTAAAACTCGCGGTGGTCATCCCCGGACTCGGGATGTCGCCAAGGTTCTGCGGGTCGGTCGTGATGTTGATCGGAGCGCCCCCGGACGAGAGCCCTGCCGTGACGAGTTTTGCCGTGGTGGGGAGATCGTCCCGGGTCAGTGTACTCTGATCGATAAATACCGCCGCATTTGTTCCGCTGTTCTGGATGACCACCGTTATCGTGGCATCCTGTCCCGGGGAGAACTCGTTTACTCCGGTGAGGTATGCCGTTATTTCCGGGGTTCCCCCCAGATATTTGTCCGCACCCAGAGCGGGCGTGCTGAAGCAGATGACTGCTGCGAGGATCAGGAGGGCAACTGCGTTGTAGAATTTCATGAGATATACCTTCTGTAATGCATTTTTTGATTAGTCTGGAGTCTCTGCTTTCGTCACGTCCCCCGGAGTTGACTCCTGAAGGCAACTTTCTTTTCTCCAGCCATTCGGTGAACTGGCCCATGAGGGAGAGCACCGCGGGCATAATGAAGATCGCGCCGATAAGCGAGAACCCGACGGCGATAAGGGTCGTGGTGCCGAAGTTACTCATGATGGGGAAACTGGCGAGGCAGAGTGCCGAGAACCCAAAGAATGTGGCAAGTCCCGAGACCGTGATGGCGGTCCCGATCCTGTTCACGCTTTCCTGGATAGCGGCAATATGGTCGTGCAGGCGCTCCTCCTCCTCGCTGTACCGTTCCATCACGAGAATCGTATATTCCGCAGCCACCCCGATGGTCATGGAACCGAGGGTTGCGGTGAGCGGGGAATAGGAGATGCCCAGGACGTACATCGCCACAGCGTTCCAGCCGACGATCATCACGATGGGGATGAGCGGCGAGATCGCGTGGATGTGCCGGTACACGAGGACAAGGAACACAAAGATGAACGCGAAACCGAGGTAGGTCATCTCATCCTTTGAGGCGGATAAGCCCCCGATAAGGGCGGTGTTCACATCGAAGCTGCCCACGGGCTTGACGGTGATCCCCGGCGGGGGTTCCAGGAACGCGATATCCTTTTCCATCTGGTTCTTGAGGTTGAGTTCAGTCGGGGATCTCCATCTTGATAGTGCCGAACTGGACCACGCCCCGGAGCGACCCGCTGATGTACTGGTCTTTTACGCTGGAGGGTATTTTGTCGAGCACCCGGTTGATGCTGGCTCTGGGTCTCCGGCATCTTCCCGCCGTTGTAGGCAAGGATGTACGTGACGATACTGGTCGATGAGGTCAGTTCCGAATGCTTGGAGAGTTCGTAATCCTGGAATGTTTTCAGCCATTGTATCGTATCGAGGTCCGTGACCCTGCCACCCTGCACGTAGAAATCTGCGGTACTCGTAGCACCCAGGATCCGGGTGACCTTAGCCATCTGGATTTTGGCCGGCATGTCGCTCGGGACGAAATTGTTCTCGTTTGCCTCGATGGCAATAAGCGGTTCGAGCTGGAACCCGATGACGGCGATGAGTGTTGCAATAAGGAGGATCGGGACCGGGTTCTTTGCGATCCTGACGGATGTGTCGGTAAGGAACTTACCGTAGGACCAGGAACTTTTCTTTGGTGCCGGGAGCGTAGTGCAAGCATCCTCGCCCACCGCGTAGCAGACCTGCGGGGCCTGCGATTTGGGTTTGTAATGGATGACGTGAGCGATGGCCGGTATGCCGACCAGCGAGATACAGTAGCAGCTCATGATCCCGATCATGGCGACAAGCCCGAACGACTGCACCATGGGGACGGTCGAGACGAACATTGCCGCAAACCCGAGCGATGTGGCGAGCATGGCGTACATCACGGCCGGGCCGGTCTTCGTGATGGTCATGTAGACGGCATCTTCAAGCGACCCTTTTCGGGACTCCTCGTCCAGCCGTGCGTGGAACTGGATCGCGTAATCGATCCCAAGCCCGATCATGACCGGGAACGCCCCCATCACCGCCATGTTCAGTTTGATCCCTGCAAGGCCCATCAGGCCAAGGGCCGTCGAAAGTCCCAGCCCTACAAACACGACCGGCAGGAACCGGTGGCTGACGTAGGAGAAGAGCAGGCCCATGACGATGATCATCAGGACCATGGCGGCACCGATCAGGACGCCCATCTGCGAACCCATCTCGGTCGCCATCTGGGCCGAGAATGCCGGGCTGCCCGAGACCGTGACCTTGACTCCCGTTGGGGGCTGAGAGTTATCGACAAGGGACTGGATATTATTAAGGGTAGATGTTTTGGTATCGTCAGAGAGGCCTTCGCTCATCGGGATCTGCACGAGTGTCAGGACGTTTGAAGGAACGGCAACCTTCCGTGTCGCTTCGGGCATCTGCCGGACGAGTGCATCGATCTCCCCCTTTGACTGAGGAAGTGACGCCATTGTTCTCGCTTTTGAGGATATCCACGATACTTGAGGCACTGGCAATGTTCTGCTGCTGCCGGATATCTCCTTCAAGCCGGTTCAGGTAGTTGAGCACGTCAGGGCTTAAGGGATCGCTTGTCTCGACGATCAGGATGAGAGAGTCCGCTGAAAACGTGTTGGTGTACTGGTTGTTTGCGATACCTTCCGGTGAATTCTTGTCCATGTAGGTATCGTTGCCGGTCGCCATGGTAATCATCGTCATGCCGACAAGGGCAATAACAAAAACCACCCCGATGATGCCGACCACCAGTTTGGGCCGGTGGTTGACAAACCGTGCGAGTGTACTGAAGATCTGATCGATCATGGTGTTTCTCTTTTGTCAGGTGCTGCTGCGTGAGGAATCAACAAGATATCACTGGGGTTTGAAGCGTTTCGTATAGACTAAGTAACCAGCAGCGGCAAGGATTACGAGGATAATGGCGATAATCACCGGCAGGCTGAGCAGGTCAGTAATCTTCTTTGCCGGGATGACCTGGACATTGACCTTCATAGGGTCGGAGGTAAACTGGTTATTGAGCGAGTCGCGGTAGATAACCTCGGAGTCAAGCCCGTATTCTTTCACCGTTGCACCTGCATCGACCGAGACATCGAACGCCGCATCACGGACATCCCCGGGCGCCATCGTGCCCAGGAAGGCCGTATCGTCGTTGCTCGTGAACGGGTCGACGGCGCTGATCCGTGCCTGGGCGTTATATGCCGTAGCCCCGCCGGTGTTCTGGTACCGGACCGTGATCACGGATTTCGCGCCCGGCGAGATTGAGGTGCTTATCGGCGTCACATTAAAGTCCACTTTTTCTCCGACGGGAACCCCGACCGTCTCGGTTGCGGAATCCACATAATCCCCTTCGGAATTCTTATAGTTCACCAGCACATCGAGCGGATAGGTCTTCTGCTGGGCATCGCTTGCGATCATCACCCTGAACTGGCAGGTAACCACCGCACCGACCGGGAAATCCCCGATATAGACGCTTCCCTCTGAGGGCGTGACCGGGCTGTTGTCATTCTGCTGGATCCGGACTGCCGCATTCCGGCCTTCTTCATACCCGATATTCTTAATCGTTACATTGACGTATCCCTCGTTCCCCGCGTTCAGGTTATCAGCGTCAACGTCTGGAACCGCGATCTGCACTTCGGATTTTATCTTGATCGGGAGGGTGATGCTCTCGTTTACCGATTTGTACTGGTAATTCAGGGTGTCGGTGCCCTCCTGCTCGGCCTGGTACAGGTACGTGTAGTTCAGGACGACCGGCACCTGGTAGGTCCCCGCCGGGGCATCCTGGTTGACCTTGATGTGGAATGTCGCGGTGGCGGTGGTGCTCGCCAGGAAATCACCGACCACCTGGGGGTCGGCTTTGATGACGATCGGGGTATCGGATGCCCCGAGGGCCACGGTCAGCTGTTTTGCCGTGCTGGAGAGATCGCTTGGATCTATTATCCCGGACTGGATGATCTTATACTGGTTGAGTCCCGTGTTCCCGATGACAACCTGGAGGTTGACATCGTCTCCCGGGGAAAACTCGTTGGTCCCCGCGATGGACGCGCTCAGGTCGGGGCTGCCGGTCATGAATTTTGTGCCGGCCATCACCGGGGAAACGGCGAACAGGACGACGACCATGGCTGCAAGGCACACATACAGGTATCCCCTCGTGCTGCCCGCTGCCCGGACCGTCAGTTTATCACTGCTCAATACAGATGTTTTTTTCTGGATTTTTCTTCCCATTGTTTTGATCATGCTATTCCTCATTTTTCTTTGATGATGTGTTTCCTCATTTTTGTTAGAAACCATAGGATCACTCCAAAGTGCGCCGGTAGGTGACGACGCCAAGGATGATCATTGCCGTTGAAAAGATCAAGAGGGCAATGAGATCGGTCCCGATTACGTTAAGTCCCAGGTTCCTGAGGATGATGCTCCGCAGGGCATGAACCCCGTAATATTCAGGGTTGATTGTCGTGATCCAGCTCAGCCAGCTCGGCATCCCGCTCACGGGATAAAAAGTGCCTGAAGTCATGAACAGGATCAGGTTGAAGAAAACGATCACTGACTGGTATTCCTGAATGAGTCGGTTTGTGGTCTGCTGAAAAATCCTGAGTATCAGGATATGCTGAAGGGTGTGCCACTCTGAACATTCGTAATTCCTCAATGGAGTAGTAAATTTTTTTACTACAACCGTTCCACTAAGGTTTTACCCAATACTTAATAAAAATATGTTTTTGAGTAGTAAAATATTTAACAACTTCGTGATCATTATAGATTATATGGAGAGCGTACCCGCATCTCTCGTAAAATCGCTCAATGATCTCGGATTATCCAATAATGAAGCGAATGTCTACGCCGCGCTGGTTCTGTATGACAATGCAGAAGCAAAAGATCTTGTCGAACATCTCTCTATCTCAAAGCCCAGCGTGTATGAGGCGCTGGATCACCTGGCGGAAATGGGACTGGCCGTAAAAAGGATCTCAAAACCGGCACGCTACAACGCGGTTTCTCCTCAGATGGCCATTGACCTGCTCATGGGGAACCACCAGAAGGCGGCCAATCTGGCACTGGTGGCGCTGGAAAAACTTGAGACTGAAAAGGTGCCAACCGAGAAAGAGGAGGCCCTCTGGACCATTCATGGCGATAAGAGTATCGAGTATAAGATCCGTGACCTTTTCGGGAAGGCAAAAAGCCATATCCGGTGCATGATTGGAGAGCGATACCTTCCATTCATTAATGACATACGGATTAAGGATATTTCCCTGCTGCTTCTCGTGATATCCGACACACCGGGTCTTGAGAGAAAATTGCGGGCACAGTTTCCGGGTAAGAACGCCGATATCCATGTGATCTCCTCGGAAAAATTCGCAGTCCCTCCACCCTTTGCCCCCCCGGAATTTGAGGAGATCCAAAAACTGATGAGAGTCGAAAATACGCTCGAACTGATCATTGATGACGAGGAACTCCTCATGATACCGCCGTTTTTCTCCAGTACGGTTTCAGTCCTCAATACCCGGAACAAGGGCGCGGTTCTTCATATGAAACTCTTCAGCCAGTTCAACTGGAAGCGATTAATCGATGGGGAGGTCTTCCCATTTCCCCAACCTCTTCACAAGAAAAAGCGGGCATGATCCATCGGTAAGACAGCGGGCATATAAACATATGAAAACGGGATCTGTTGCGTTTCACGGTTGGTAACCAATATTCCACTTTGTTAACCTTTTCAAATCAACCGCCAATACGGTTGAATTGATAATTTGAATCCGGTTTACGGGCCGGATTTTTCCGATGATTTTCCGGGCAGGGAACTCTCTAAAATTTTGGAGTTTGTGTTGTTCGTTTAATAGAAATTAAAGGAAGCGTCCTATAGGACACTTTTTCGATTTCATACCCGAAAACATCTCAAATTTTTTGTGGGGGAAAAATGACATGGGATCAAACAGATTTTGATGTCGCTAATAGTGTTCCTAGGACAGAATCGCAAAAAAATACGTGTTGGCAAGAGATTTTTGCCAAAAGATCACTTTTTTTCAAGCGGGAGAAATCGTATTAGGAATAAACTTAATTAATTATTTATTATATCAGAAAATTTCAAAAATTAGGAAAAATAGGAATAATCTTCTGCATTAATATCGGTTATACGAACATAAAACCGACTATAAGCAATTAAAAGCAATTTTACAAGAAGAAATGGAGGTATCAAAAGAGTATATCAATATCTTGTTAAAATTATCTAACGATATTGGTTCCGCAGTAGTATTTGAAACCTCTTTGTTTTTTGAATGACTCCTACTTTCCCACCCTTATTATTCTCCACCGAGTGCCCCGATTAATCCCCAACCTTTCCGCATCACATTACCGGAGATTTAGGAATCTTTTAGACTATCGTTATTTGGCCCTCAAAATCAGCCTCCTTTCAAAACTCTGGAAATGAGTTTCATCCCTGAAATTTTCCTCATTGGGGGAGGGGGGTACCCCCACCCGGCCCGGCACATGGGTGGGGGGTGATCCCATCCACAAAAAAAGAAGAGGGGGGGTAGGGGGATCACCCCCCTCCCCCCTTTGGGCCGGAAAACCCCTTTTTCCTGCACGGTCAGAACCATCGCTTCGCGTGGAATTATCGTCGTAAGATTGTGGCGTGGGCGGTTTTTTTGCATTCGTGTGGCAGGCCCCGTCCGGGACCTGAGGGGGAGGGGGGTACCCCCTCCGGGCCCGGCACATGGGTGGGGGGGTGATCCCCTCCATAAAAAAAGAGGAGGGGGGTAGGGGGATCACCCCCCTCCCCCCTTGCCTGCGACCGGCCCGGATTCTTGGGAGATTTGCAGGACCGGTTCCGGGTCTGGGTCGGGTTCTGGTTCAGGCTACAGCGGACTCCGCTGCATCCGGGAGATCGCTCTGCTCCCTTTAATTTTTTAAAACGCCGGGTTCCGGGGATTCCTGCTCGGATCACCGGTCCAAGCCGGGTCTCGTATCCACTTTTAATAAATCTCCTCTCGATGAACGACACACCGGGATGGAATGGCATGGTCCGCTGCCGATTGTATGAAAACCGTGTGAGGATGCAAACGTGGGCGAACCGATCGTTCCCGGAATATAAAAAAAATTATGACTGAACCATCTTCATGAGGTAGGGTGCGGACGCCTCGATGGTCATATAATATTCACCGTTGGAAAGGTTCACGATGGTACTTCCCGAATACGGGCCGGTAACCGTGAACGGTTCGGCAACGGTTTTTCCGTAAATGTTGGTGATGCGAACGGTGAAATTGTCGTTGCCCGAGTAGGTAGTTGAAAATTTATACCCCCCTTGGGAAACACTGAATTTTCTCACCGAATTGGTATTCCCGGAAAAAGTCTGGGGCCCCTCGACCGTATTTATGACAAGTTTCTCCCCACCGGCAACTGCCGAGGCATTTGCGCTGATCTGGATATGGCACGCATATAAGAAGGCCAGGTACTGGTCCTGGTTATCCTCAAATTTTGCCAGGTCAGATGCGGTATTGTTCATCGCTGCCGAATCCGGGTTCCGGCAATAGGTGGTTGCGGAGATCAGGTACACTCGTGCCTGGGCAAGGCCGGATGTTTGCGGAACGGGACTGGTTGTAACCAACTGGTAAACCGGGTCCGCCGCATCCTTCGTGCAGTCGCCCTGTGCCAGAGCGTTGATGCGGGTCACAATAGTATTATCGGTCACAAACTTCAGGAATGCCTGATCCGCACCCGAAGCTGTTATCAGGTTGCTGCATGCTGCTGAAAGGGTCGGCGCCGGTGTAACTACATCGCCGGCGGGCGTCACTGCTGTCGTCAGGTCCAAAAGAAACCGTCGCCGGGACAGATTCAGCCTGTGGCGCAGGCGTGGCATTAGGAGCGGCAGAACCGGTAAGACTGGTGCATCCCGCAAAGAGGATCGCTATAATACAAACGATCGGGAGAGCGAGGAGAATACGTTTCCTCATATCATTCAATTTATAGGTGACCCGATAATTATTGCTTTTCAATCCCCGATACCTCCCGCCCGGACAGAATGGATTTTCCGACCCGGTTTTGCCAGAACGGGCAATAAGAATGCAGGATACCTATTCCCCGGCCTGCATACCCGTGAAAGGGAATCAGTATCTCATTATCGGCACTCCTGCGATAGTAAAAAGCGGTCACTAAACCGCACTTTTTCGTCAATAAAAAATGTCGGTTGTGTCCGGTTTGAGGTTCTTACTCTTCCATGCCTGTCGGGCGGTCCTGCCCGCCCACCAAACCGCATATACTAAATACCAAGCCTGCGGACGTATTGACTGACCAGTCAATTTACGTATAAACAAGGTGTTCCTGTGCTCTACCGTACCGTTCCAAAAACCGGCGACCGGCTCTCCATCCTCGGCTTCGGGTGCATGCGTTTTCCGTCAAAGAAGCGCGGCATCGATGAAGAGCGGACAATACAGCAGATCCGGCACGCGATCGATTCCGGTGTCAATTATTTTGACACGGCCCCGGCCTACCATTTCGGCAAAAGCGAACAGATCCTCGGACGGGCGCTTCTTGACGGCTACCGGGAAAAAGTGCGGATCGCAACCAAGCTCCCGCACTGGGAAGTCCGCGCCGCAAGTGACATGGACCGGATCCTCTCCCGGCAGCTCGTGACCTTACAGACCGACCACATCGACTACTACCTGCTCCACAGCATGGGTAAAGAGAGCTGGGAGAAACTGGCAAAACTCGGCGTGCTGGAATTTCTCGACCGTGCAAAACGCGAGGGGAAGATTGTAAAACGCCGGGTTCTCGTTCCACGGCACTCTTGCAGCGTTTAAGGAGATTGTCGATGCGTACGACTGGCAGTTCTGCCAGATCCAGTACAATTTCCTTGACGAGAACAACCAGGCAGGCACCGAAGGGCTCAGGTACGCGGCAGGAAAAAACCTCGCGGTGATGGTCATGGAACCGCTGCGCGGCGGGAACCTTGCCGGGCCGGTGCCGGAGGAGATACAGAAGATCTGGGACGAGTCCCCGGTGAAACGGTCGGCTGCCGAGTGGGGGCTTCGCTTTGTCTGGGACCACCCGGAGGTGACGGTCGTCCTCTCGGGCATGAATGACGAGGCCCACATCGATGAGAACATCCGGGTTGCCGGCTCCGCGCTCCCGCAGTCGCTTACCCCGGACGACCGTGACCGTATCGGCCGGGCCAGGGACACGTACCGCCGGCTCATGAAGGTCGGATGCACCGGTTGCGGGTACTGCATGCCCTGCCCGGCCGAGGTCGATATCCCCGGCTGCTTCTCGCTCTACAACGCCCGCCACCTCTTCCCGAAAGACCGGAGCGCAAAGTTCCACTATTTCGGGCGGCACGGCGGCCTCATCGGCGATGTCTCGTATGCCGGGCTCTGCCGGCAGTGCGGGAAGTGCGCGAAGGCCTGCCCCCAGCACCTGCCGATCCCGCAGCTCATGAATGATGTGAAAGCCGACATGGAGGGCGGGATGCGTCTCGTGGTGCCGGTGCTCAAAGGAGGCCTGTGGTGCATGAACAAGGCAGCAAAAGTCCGCGCCCTCTTTTCAAGGGAGAAGTCCCATGACTGACGCGGCTCCTCCACAAAATGCGCTCGTCCGCCCGATCCCGCTCGGCCACGCGAATGCGTTTCTTGATCAGGGGCAGCCGGCCGATTCTTGTCGATACGGGCCTGCCGGGGAACGCCCCGAAGATCCTTGCCGCCCTGCAGGCAGAGGGATACAAGCCCTGGGACCTCGCGCTCATCATTATCACGCACGTTCACACCGATCATTTCGGGAGCGCTGCCGCGCTTGCCGGGGCGACCGGTGCACCGGTGCTCGTCCACAGCGGCGAAGCAGATGCCCTTACCACGGGGGCGACTCTCCCGGCGGTGCCCGCGTCGCTCCTTGGCCGCATGCTCGCCCTCATGATCGGGAAGCATGCCCCGGCCCCGGGGCTCGCGATAAAACCGGTGATCCGGGTCGATGCCCCGTACCGGCTCGATGCGTTCGGGACCGACGGCATTGTGATCCCGACACCGGGCCATACCCGGGGATCGCTCTCGGTGCAGCTGGCGACCGGCGAAGTTATCATCGGCGACCTTGTCATGGGGATGTTCCCGGCGCACAAACCCCAGGCTCCCCCTCTTTGCCGAGGATATGGACGCGGCAAAAAAGATCCTTCGCACGATCCTTGACGCCCGCCCGACGGTCATCTATACCGGCCACGGCGGGCCGTTTACCTGCGATCAGGCTGGAGGCCCTGCTGTGAGCAGCGTTGAGGCAACCGACAAGCGGGACGCAATCCTCAAAACCGCGCTCGCGCTCTTTACCGAACGGGGGTTCTATGGCACGCCGACGGCGATGATCTCCCGGGAGGCAGGGGTCGCCACCGGTACGCTCTTTTTTTATTTCAAAACAAAAGAGGAGCTGATCGACACCCTCTACCGGCAGATCAAGAGCCAGGCTGCCGCTGCGCTCCGCGAAGGAGTCGATCGGGAACCGACCGTGCAGGCAAAGATCCGTAAAGTCGGGGAGAATGCGCTCGCGTGGGCGACCACCCGACCCGGATAAGTTCCGGTTCATGGAACAGTTTGCCCATTCCCCTTTTGTCTCCACGACCGCCCATGAGGAGGGGATGTCGCATTTCCTTTTTCTGGAAAAACTGGTAAGTGACGGGGTACGGGAAGGGACCTCAGGGAGTGCGACACCGGGCTCCTCTGTTCGGTGCTCGCCTCGTCGCTCTCCGGGCTTACGGCCCGGATCATGGAATCCCCGGATCCCGGAGAGCGTGAGATCCTTGCCCGGCAGGGACTGTCATTTATCTGGAACGGCATCGCGGCGCATCCCGCAGGGGAGCCCGACGACACAAAGGAAAAAACAGGAACGAAAAAAAGGAGTTGATAACCATGGAACAAGAAGTATCCGGAGGAAACAGATGACCGAACAATGTCATTGAGGCAGAAGGCCTCACGAAAGTGTATGGAGACCTGACCGCTGTCAACCACGTGAGCCTGTCGGTGGAAAAAGGCGCGCTCTACGGCCTGCTGGGCCCGAACGGCTCCGGCAAGTCAACGATGATAAAGATGCTCACCGGCCAGATCCGGCCGACTGCCGGCGCGGCAACGGTGCTCGGAATAGATGTGCAGAAAGAGCCGGTCCACGTCCGGGAGCGTGTCGGGATCATTCCCGAGCAGGAGACGCCCCCGAGTTTTCTTACGGCGACCGAGTACCTGCAGTTCGTGGGCGCGATACGGAAGGTCCCCGACATCGATGAAAAGGCCGCATGGTGGTTTGACTTCCTCGACTTTGCCGACAAGAAAGACGTGCTCTGCAAGGATCTCTCGAGGGGGACCCGGCAGAAACTGATGTTTTCGCAGGCATTCGTCCACAAGCCCGAGCTCGCCCTGATCGACGAACCGCTCATCAATTTCGACCCGATCATGCAGCGTGTCGTCAAGGACTACCTTACGGAGTATGTCAAATGCCGGGCAACACGATCTTCCTCTCGACCCATATCCTTGAGGTAGCCGAGGAGATCTGCTCGGATTTTGCGATCCTGCACAAGGGAAACATCCTCCATGCCGGGCCCGTCGCCGATCTTACGGCAGAGCACCGGCACCTTGACGAATTCTTCCTCTCGCTCGTGAAGAGTGGCAGCCATGCTTGATCTTTTTATTGCGATGGTAAAGGAAGAGTGGCGGGTCCATTCGACGATGTTCGGGAGCCTCTCCTTTGCGCTTTTCCCGATCCTCATCTTCTGGATCGCGTTCATGGGCTCGTTCCTTCTGCCGCTCATGCGCCAGGCGCTGCCGGCCGGGGAACTCTCGCTCATCCTCCATGCAAACTACCTGATGCTCGGCTTCATGGTGGGAGCCTTCGGCCTCCTTGGCTCCGAGGTGATGAACCGGCGGTTCGGGCAGGCAAGCCTGCTCTCCTATTCCGCACGGAGCCTGCCGCTCTCCGAACGGTTCATCTTTGCAAATTTTGTCGTGAAGGACACGCTCTACTACTTTGTCCTCTGGGTGCTCCCGCTCGCGCTCGGTTTCCTGCTTGCCTCGCCCTTTATCGGCGTCCCGATCACCCTGCCGCTGCTCCTTACTCTCACCCTCACGCTCTCGTTTTTGTCCGGGCTCTGTGCTGTCTTTTTCCTCTCCTCGGTCTATTCGCGCTCGAAACCTGCGCTCGCGGCGATCCTCGTCATCCTTGCCGTGGCAGCCGGGGCACTTGCCCTTATTACCGGGCAGAACCCGGCCCGGTTCTATCCCCCGCTGCACCTGTTCCTTGCCTTCTCGTGGACCGGCCTCGTCCTTTCCTGTGCGGCAATTGCCATTCTCTTCTGTGTCTCGATCTGGCTCTTCTCCCCCGAATCCACCGATGCGACAAAACACCACAGGAGCCTGCTTGTGCCGCTTGCAAAAAAACTCTCGATCTTTCCCAACCCGCCCCTTGCGGCAAAGGATCTTATCGACATGTACCGGAGCGGCGGCATGGTCGGCCAGACCCTCTTCTCATTCTTAATACCGCTTATTGTGATCTGGTTCTTCCTCTCGCTCCTCTCAGGATACCTGCCCGCCTACGGCGTGCTCCTTGAATTTGCCCTTGTGACGGGCGTGATTGCCTCGACCATGTACACGTGGATCACGATGTTTGACACGTTCGGGGCCTATGCCTGCCTGCCGGTCAGCGTCCGCACGCTCATTAAAAGCAAGATCGCGAGTTTTTCCGTCCTCCAGATCATCCCGGCGCTCTTCATTGCGGCAGTCGCCGTGCTCTCCGGGCAGGCAGTCTACCTTGTCCCGGCGGTCGTGCTCTGCCTCTCGGTCTCGTTCTACAGCCTCGGGATCACGGTCTGGCTGACCGGCCTCTCGCCGAGCGTGCTTGTCTATGATGTCAGGGTCATGGTCACGTACCTTGCCCTGACCGGCGCCGCACTTATCGTCCTCTCCGCGGTCGTATTTGCCGCACCGTTTGCCGCCCTCGGTGCGGTCCTCCTCTTTGATCCCCGCCGTCATTCTTTGCCCGGCTCGGCTTTGCGAAGTGGGACGCCCGCGAGCAGCCGGGGTTCTGATCCCCTTTTTTTAAAGAGCAGGCACCTTTTCGCTCAAAGGGAATCTTTGTATCATCTGCCGACAGATACCAGCATAATGACGTTTCCCGCGACCCTGTCACGCACCGAGCGGATCCTGCTCTGCCTTGCCCTTGTTGTAATCATTATCCTTGGCATCAGGACAGCCGGGTCGGTCATAACGATCGTCCTTGTCGCGCTGATCCTCACGCTCCTTCTCTACCCGGCAACCCGCTGGCTGCGCACAAAAGGCCTCCCGGCACCTGCTGCCGTCGGGGTCGTGACGGTTATCGCCGCGCTGTGCATCGGCCTGATTGTGGTCCTGACCATCTCTTCGTTTAACATGATCATCGCCGACCTGCCGCAGTACCAGGACGATCTTGCGTTACGGCTCGGGGATATCACCGCGTTCCTCGGCGCGCATGGTTTCGGCACCGGCCAATACTTCATCTGCCACGCCTGACCTCGGAAACATTATCCCGGCCCTGCTCTCGTCGCTCATGAATCTTGGCGAGGACCTCATGGATATCTTTTTTATCGCGGTGACGACGTTTTTCATGCTGCTTGAAGCACCACGGCTGATTGAACGGGTTGAATCGATGCTGCACGGCGAGCCGGAAAAACTCCGTCACCTCTCCCGGATGAGCGGCTTTGTGATCGATTTCATTGTCGTCCGCACCGAGACCAACCTCGTCCACGGCCTGCTCTTTGGCGGGGTGCTCGCCATCATGGGCGTCCATGCCGCGATCCTCTGGGGAATCCTCACCTTTATCCTCGGCTACATCCCGTACTTCGGCCTTATCATCGCGGCGATCCCTGCCATCTTCTTTGCCTGGCTCCAGTTCGGGCTCTGGGGGGCAGTCGCGGTGATCGTGCTTGTCTGCATCCTCAACCTGATCGTCGAGAACCCGGTCTTTTCCTGGCTTGCGGCACGGAAATTCGAGATACCGGCACTGGTTGTCATCCTCTCGGTCATCTTCTGGGGCTGGCTGCTCGGGATTGCCGGCATGCTCTTTGCCGTTCCCTTTACGCTGATGCTCATGACCCTCTTCCAGTTCAGCGACGAGCTCCGCTGGATCAACACGCTGCTGCGGTGTCGGGAGCCTGTTTGGGGAGAGCGGGACCGGTGCAGATACCGGGGCCGGCCGAGGAAACCTGAGTCCGGCCCGGGTGACCGATTGCAGGGTTTTTGAGGATTTACTAAAAAAAGAAGAGTCGGTAATTTTTTGGGAACCGGCTCATAATTACCGGGTATGCTATCCCGGGAAGAACAACAGGAATATACCGATTTTATTGAAAACCAGGTGCAGGACTTTTCCCTGGTCACGAAAATACATAAAAAGATCAGGAACCTGTTTATCAGCCGTTCGAGGATGAACGATCTCCGCGGACGTTTTATCCAGAAGACCGAACCGGTTTTTGCGGACTACATAAAAAAATCCGGAAATGACGATTTCATGACAGACCTGCAGATCCGGTATTTTGAGAAACGGATCCGGACGCTGCCCCGGGACACGCTGCATCCGGTTATATGAAGAATATGATACGATCAACCGGGTCAAGTCAGATACAGTCAGGGAAAAACTGCTGAACTATTTTTACAATTCCCTTAGCCTGTCGTACAGCATGAACGGCTGGTTCCTCCATCTCTATGCAGAGGAACTGAAAAAGAAACGGTAAACCGGGATTTTTTTGGGCATAGCCCGCCTTGTATAATTATGGACCGGTACAGACTAAAGAAATTTTATATTTTTAATAAAAAGTCCCAAAATGGGGTTGAATCTTTAAAAGAAAGCCTAAGGCGAGATTTGAACTCGCGACCTCCTCCTACCAGGAGTCTACCGGGCTGAGTCACTTAGGCACTTGTTTGTTTTCGTTCCGGATCTGTGTTAGGAGGTAGTCCGTTCGAGATTCTCCTTACCAGGGGTGTCCGGGCTGAGTCACTAGGCAGATTGCCTAGATACATTGTAGGTTTACCTTATAAAATATTGCGGAAACCTTCGGGATTTTTCCCGCAAAATGCAACCTGTTCAGGTTCGCTCGCAGGAGTATGGCACCGTGTTACAGCAGTTTTTTTAGACTGCAAATGCGCTTAACCGCCCCGTCAAAATCCGCCACTTCGATCACGGGAGGACCTGTCGCTTTTTTTGCCACTTCATCACCGGCCCGAAATGGTCGTATCCCTGCCTGTAGCGTTGTCGTGCAGGGAGTAGTACTGCGTCTGCTGAAAACGTAAACCCGCGGCCATCGAACAACAGGATCTCTACCGCAGGTCTTTAACAGGAAATATCCTCGGCCCCTCTCAAAAAAGATCCGGGAAAAAGAGATTATTGTTTCATCCTGACTTCGAGCTGCGGGAAGGGGATCTCGATACCTTCCGCCGCGAACCGTGCAGCGATCCGGACATTGATGGCATCTTTAACTTCGTCCGGGATATTGTAGGCTTTTGCCCAGACATAGATCACAAACTTCAGGCTCGAATCCCCGAACTCCTGGAAGAAGACCTTTGGCGCCGGCTCTTCGGCAAAATATTCCGTGTTTTTTATTGCATCCTGCACGACTTCGAAGAGCACCTGTTTTTACCCGGGGAGTATCGCTTCCGTACGCAACGGTGATGGGTATTGCATACCGGATCTTCGGGTCCGGTTCTGAGTAATTGACAACACTGCTGGAGGTGATCTTGTTGTTGGGGAGCGTGACAATCTTCCCGTCGATTGTCCTGATCCTCGTGCTCCGCGTCCCGATACTCATGACATCCCCGTAGTGGGTGTCAACTTCGATACGGTCGCCAATCTTGAAGGGCTTGTCGACCGTTATGATTGCGCCGCCGAAGAAATTGGAGATCAGGTCCTGGGCAGCGAGTGCAAGGGCCAGGCCGGCGATACCTGCACCAGCGAGGAAGGGAGTAATGTTGATCTCGAGGTTGACAAGGATCAGCATGATCCCGGCAAACCAGACTATGTAGCGCACTGCCAGTTCGAGGAGGTCGACGATGCGGTCATCAGCATCCCCTTCTGTCTGCTCGGCAAGGGCATGCCCGTAAATCCGGACAATATCGTGGAGGAGCGACGATGCAATCCATGTCCCGATGAGGATATAGATCGAGTTAAGCACCTTGGCAGAGAGGATCCAGGCATACTGGGCCGGCACGATGTCAAACGATTTCAGGGCGATATAGACCGAGATCGCTACAATGCCCACCTGCACCGGCGTACCGATCGCGGCAACAATGATATCATCCCATTTTGTCTCGGTGGTCTCGGCAAATTTCTCCAGCCACCGAACAATGATTCGCGCGATTCCAGCCACTACAAGACCAGCAATAATGGTCAGAATGGCGAAGAGCAGGTTGTCATCCATATACGTATACTTATGTCACAGGGCAGTAAATAAGTATAAGATTAACAATGGCGACGGGAAACGAGATTGCAGAGACGCTCCGCGGACTGGTGGACCGGGATATGACCTTTATGCACATCTGCGGGACCCACGAGGCGTCAATTGCCCGCACGGGCCTGCGGAGCATCCTGCCCCGCAGCTCAAGATCGTCATGGGCCCCGGCTGCCCGGTCTGCATCACGCCGCAGGGCGAGATCGATGCGGCGCTCGATCTCGTGGAAAAGGACTGCATTATCGCAACCTACGGCGATCTGCTCCGGGTGCCCGGCTCGAAAGGCTCATTAGAGTCCTGCGGCGGGGACGTGCGGATTGTGCAGGGCGTCCACAAGGCAGTCGAGATCGCGGAGAAGACCGACAAGGAAGTCGTCTTTATCTCGGTCGGATTCGAGACGACCGCGCCGACCGTTGCTGCATCCATCCTTTCGAACCCGCCAAAGAACTTCTCGATCCTCTCCTGCCACCGGATCGTCCCGCCCGCGATGAAGTGGCTGCTCGAACAGGGCGAGGCAAACCTTGACGGTTTTGTCCTTCCCGGCCATGTCTGTGCCATTATGGGGTATGAAGAGTACGAGCAGTTCCCCGTGCCGCAGGTTGTCGCCGGCTTCGAGGCCGAGGATATCCTGCTTGGCCTCCTGATGCTGGTCGAACAGGTCAGGGAAGGAAAGCACCGGGTAGACAATGCCTACCCGAGAGTGGTAACCCGGGAAGGAAACGTCAAGGCAAAGAAGATCATGTACGAGGTCTTCGAACCCTCGGACGTGGAGTGGCGCGGGCTTCCCGGTGATCCCGCAGTCCGGCCTCAGACTCAAAGAAGAATTCGAGCAGTACGACGCGCAGAAGAAGTTTGGCCTTGTCTACAAGAAGGTGAGCAAGCACTCGGCCTGCATCTGCGACAAGGTGCTGCGGGGGATTGCCCAGCCGACCGACTGCAAGCTCTTCGGGAAGGTCTGCACGCCCCGCACTCCTGTCGGGCCCTGCATGGTCAGCCACGAGGGGGCCTGTAAGATCTGGCACCTGTACCAGGTAAAAAACCTGTAACCCCCGGCGATCCTTTGCATTTATATGGATGCACACAAGATTAAGTAAGGTAAAATCTGCCTCGGTAGGGTAGTGGACATCCTAGAAGCCTCCGGAGCTTTTGACCCGGGTTCGAATCCCGGCCGAGGCGCTTTTTCGTTTTGATATATTTTCCTGGCAGCAGCTGCACGAGATGCACTTGTTTCTTCACGTTTTTCCCGGGTATTCGGACGTTGGATCGTAAAAAAGGGAATTGATATCAGAATATCAGGCCCGATGCGAAGATTGCGATTATGACAAAACCCACGATGGCGATCGCGAGGCCGCTCATCATTGCGTAATCCCCGGTGCAGAGCCTGCGCTCGCGTACCTGTGTCCGTATTCCCGTGCGGTATCCCCGCATATCGATCGTAAGGCCCAGCACGTTTGAGCGCATGAGCGCATTCGAGACAAGCGGGATAACGATAGGCGCGACACTTCGGATCTTCCCGATCATCCCGGTTCCCGGGGTTGTAGCCCCGGGCGAGCTGGGCCTCATGGATCCGCTGGCCCTCGATCTGGAGGGTCGGGATAAACCGGAGCGCGATGATAAACATCAGGATATAATCGATGGGCATGTGCAGTTTTTCCATCGCGTGCACAAGGTCCCGGGGCTGGGTCGAGATAAGGAAGAGTTGGAACGCGAAGATCAGCACCATGAACCGGAGCGCGAGGACGAGACCGATGCCAATCGCCCCATCGGTTATGGCAATGGAACCCCCGATCACCGGTTACTCCCTGTGGGATCAGGTACCCGATCGTGGCGCCGTTTGGCATCGTGAGCACCGTGATGATGATGAACACGACGCTCATGACAAGGACCAGTTTGAGCTGCTGGATCACCTCGCGGTGGAGGTGGCTTGCGTATGCGAGGAGGAGCAGGGCGACGACCATCAGGATGAGGAACGGGATGCCCGTTACAAGAACGCACATCACGCTTGCGACGATGATAAAGAGGATCTTGGAGAACGGGTGGAGCCGGTGGAAGAACCCGTCCTTGTGAACGTACTGGAGAATCTCGGCCATACTACTCTCCCTACATCCCCGCGTCGGAAATGACGCGTCCCTGCTCCATGGTGATCATGCGGTCTGCGCAGTACTGTGCGATATCCCGGTTATGGGTGATGACAACGATCGTGTGCCCCTGTACCTGGAGTTTTTTGAGGATCTCCATAACGAGCCGTGCCTCGTCCCCGTCAAGGCCGGTCGTTGGCTCGTCAAGGACGATAATTGCCGGCTGCATGGCGACCACGCAGGCAATGGCAAGCCTCTGGCGTTCACCCCGCGAGAGCCAGCGGGGGTAGAGGGTTTTTGTGTGCAGGAGCCCGACTTCGTCCAGTGCCGCATCGATCACTGCATCTTCATTCGTTATCCCCAGATTTTCAAGTCCGAATGCAATCTCGTCCCGTACCGTATCGGCAAAGAACATGTGATCCGGGTTCTGGAAGACAAGGCCGACATCACGGGCAAGATCGGCAATCGTGCAGTTCCGGGTGTTTCTGCCCTGTATTTCGACATCGCCGGTAGTCGGGGTAAGGAGCCGGTTGAACTGCTTGACAAGCGTCGTCTTGCCCGGAACCATTCTCGCCGACAATGGCAACAAATTCGCCTGTCTCTATCCTGATATTGACATCATGCAGGGCCGGGACATCATCGTACGAGAACGAGAGGTGCCTGACCTCAATTGCCGGGGTTGCGGCAGGAAGGTCTGATGATGACGGTGCAGGATGGGGTGCACTGGTCTTTATGCCGGCAAAATCCGGGATGACAATCCTTCTTATCCGTTCGTCCCTGAGTACATCCTCCGGTGTGCCGATGGCCGAGATCGCACCGTGTTCCATCACGATGAGGGTATCGACAATATCCCGGAAATGGGCGTACTTGTGCTCGACAAGGAGGATGGTCTTTCCCTGCTGCTTGAGGCTGGACAAGATCTCGACGATCCGCCGTGTTGCGTGTTCGTCAAGTTCCGATGTAGGCTCATCAAGGATCAGGATATCGTTTCCCAGTGCAAGGGTCGCCGCAAGAGCGACGCGCTGCTTCTGGCCACCGGAGAGGTTGTGCGGGGAGCGGTCCTTTAACGGGGTAAGGTACGTGACCTCCATGATCGAGGCGAGGCGCTTTTCGATCTCTTCTGGAGAGAGGCCCCGGTACTCGAGTGCGGAGAGGATCTCCTCCTCAACGGTCGTGAAGATCATCTGCGCCTCGGCATCGTCAAAAACGATCCCGACATTTTTGGCGATCTCGGAAAGCCCGGTATAATCCGCAACATTCCGGCCGTTGATCGTCACAAGGCCCGCTTTCTTCCCGCCGTATTCATGGCAGAGGATACCGCATGCTGCAAGGCAGAGCGTGGTCTTCCCGGCACCGGAAGGGGCCGGTCACCATGATGCAGCGGCCCGTGTCCAGCACGAGGGATAAACGGTGCAGCGCTTCCTGCACCGTATGGGGGTAGGTATAACTGACGTCTTTGAGCTCGATCATTCCTGTCCTCTAACGAGCACCCTGCTTGAGGGTATGTAGAGGATCTGGACGATAATTGCATTAAATACCGCCGTTATGACAACGATCGGGACAAAGACGATGACAAAGTTCCCGAGATTGCCGTTATACTTGGCAAGGATGGTTGCGCCGACGCAGAGTATGGCGATCGCGGCAAACGAGAAACCACTTACGAGCGTCGCAATAAACGTGGTGGCTGTCGCGGCAAGTTTTGTCCGGGATTTCAGGAGCGCATAAAGCCCGAAACAGGCAAGTGCACCCAGCGGTTCGCTGATGAGGTTTGCCGGGGGAAACATCGAACTCGATATCAGCATCGACAAGAGGCCGGCAACGATACCGATACCCAGCGCCTCGTAGACTTTCGGCTGGATCAGGATGATCGCAAGGCAGTAGAACGCAATGATCATGTTGGGCGTAAGCGGCGTATGGAGCATCGCGAGGAAATACCGCAGAATCGCACCGACAGCAAGAAGGATTCCGACTATGGCAATATCTTTTGACTTCATGATTGTATCACACCAGTAATCTGCATTAAGGTATCCGGAAGAGCACACAAAGCGTGCTGCCAGTCCCGCCGGAAAAGGCGGATTCATCATACCTTAATGCATAATTTTGTCCATTGGTGTATTAAAATGTAACTTTTAAGTATTGCAGGTTCAGGTATCTGTCTTGGGGGTATATTTCGCCGGCACCTCATATCAGGAAGGGGAGTGTTGGCAGGGTCGTTCTCCGCAATCCTTAACTCTTTAATTCCGGGAGCACCACCGTAGTGTAGGGAGACAATTCATGAAGCTGCTTATTCTGTATTATTCGCAGTTTGGTCATATCCACCGCATGGCGGAAGCAGAAGCGGAGGGTGCACGCAGCGTACCCGGAGCAGACGTCGTGCTCAGGCGCGTGCCTGAGACACTGCCCGCAGAAGTGCTTGAAAAAACCGGGGCCGCAGAGTTCCAGAAGGAATTTTCAAAAATACCGGTCTGTACTCCCCGTGAAATGACGGAATTTGACGCAATTATTTTCGGTACCCCGACACGATTTGGGAACATGTGCGGCCAGATGCGCCAGTTCTTCGATGCAACCGGCGGCATCTGGAAAGCAGGAGCACTCGTCGGCAAAGTGGGGAGTGTCTTTACGAGTTCCGGCACCCAGCACGGGGGACAGGAATCAACAATCTTAAGCGTCCACACCACGCTCCTCCACCATGGCATGATCATTGCCGGCCTGCCGTACGCGTTTGCCGAGCAGACCCGTACCGATGAGGTCATGGGGTGCTCTCCCTACGGTGCCTCAACAATTGCCGGCAATGACGGGAAACGGTGGCCGACCGGACAGGAACTTGCCGGGGCCCGGTACCAGGGACGATACGTTGCAGAGATCGCAACGAAACTGGTCAGGAAATAACGTCCCGGTGTCCGGTATTATATCAGGCACCGGTATCGGTAATGCAGGATCGATGGGCCCCGGTACCCGTTGTCTTCCCGCAAATATTCGGGGATTTACAAAACCTGCAGCTTGCCCCGGGGCAAGGTTCATTACCTTTCACTGCGCTCATCTCGTATAAGGAGAGGGATATGCAAGTCACCGCCGCCAGCGATGAGATCTACCGGGAGTCCCTCGCACTCCACGCACGATACCGCGGGAAACTGGAGATCCGTTCCAAGGTCCCGTTCAGGAATCGTTACGATCTCTCCCGGGCCTACACACCCGGCGTGGCTGAAGTGTGTCGCAGGATCGCGCAGGATCCAGACCTGGCGTACCGCTACACCCTCAAGGCCAATACCATTGCGATCGTGACCGACGGGTCAGCAGTCCTTGGTCTCGGGAATATCGGCGGGTATGCGGCGATCCCGGTGATGGAGGGAAAGGCGATCCTCTTCAAGGAATTCGCCGGCATCGATGCATTCCCGATCTGTTTTGAGAATTACGAGACCGATTTTGTCGACCAGGTCAGAAATATTGCACCGGTTTTCGGGGGGATCAATCTCGAAGACATCGCGGCCCCGAAATGTTTCGAGGTCGAGGACGCCCTGCAGGATATCGGGATACCGGTCATGCATGACGATCAGCACGGCACCGCAGTGGTCGTGCTCGCGGCACTCCTGAATGCCTGCCGGGTGACCGGACGGACCTACGAAGATCTCAACATCGTGGTCTGCGGGGCAGGGGCGGCAGGGTATTCCATCACCCGGCTCCTCAAATGCATCGGGTATGACCCGCTCGTCTGCACGATGGTTCACGAGATCACGGTCTGCGATACACAGGGCATTATCCATCGCCGGCGTGAGGGTCTCTACCGGAACAAGTACAAGTTCATCTTAAGCGAGGAGACCAATCACACGGGCCGGACCGGCTCGCTTGCCGATGCGATGGAGGGTGCGGATGTTGTTGTCGGAGTCTCGGCACCGGGAATTATCACGCAGGACATGATCCGGTCGATGAACCGGGATCCCATTGTCTTTGCCATGGCAAACCCTGTGCCGGAGATCTGGCCGGACGCAGCAACCGAGGCAGGGGCCGCAGTGGTCGGGACCGGAAGAAGTGATTTCCCGAACCAGATCAATAACGTGCTTGCATTCCCGGGCATATTCAGGGGGGCGCTTGATGCCTGTGCCACCCGCATATCAGACGAGATGAAGATCGCCGCGGCCCATGCCATTGCCGGGTGCGTCAAAAAACCTCACCGCCGGCATATCCTGCCCAGCATCCTTAACAAGGATGTGACCCGGGCCGTGGCGCAGGCGGTGGCTGATGCGGCAGCCTCCTCCGGGTGCAGGAGAATAATCTGATGTATCTGCGGTGCCTGTCCACACCGTACCCGTTTTCCCTGTTACCGGTTACGGCAGGAACAATTGAACAAACCTGTGATTTCCGGGCGGCATTGTTCATGGCAGAATAGACTGCCCACGGTGCACTCTGGGATTACGGACGCTGATACGATGCCGGAAAACCGCCCGGGTCCGGAATCAGCCATCCGTATTTTTTTCCCATAATTTGTGCATTCAAAGATCGTATGAGACATTTTCCCGACCGAAAATCCGGTTGCTGTTTTTTTAGCCCTGCTGCTATTGCTGCTATGAATACAATCGAATCATTTATTGATGATTACCGGGATACGGTACCTGACTACCAGTCGGGAAATGAACATCCCCGGTTTTCATTGTGACTGATACCCATGACCTCACCCGCACCCAGTTGGCAGACAAACATACATCCCGGTGATGCAGCATGGTGAAACGGTATCTCTCGCTGATTGCGTTTGACGAAGCACTGCATCTTCTCAAGTCTTCTTTTACCGTTCCGGGGCGGACAGAATGCGTGCCCGTCACCCGCTCGCTCGGCCGGGTCATCGCCACCCCGGTCTATGCGAAATATTCCGTTCCCGAGGTCAACCTGGCGGCGATGGACGGGATAGCCGTAAAAAGCCGGGACTCGATCGGTGCTTCTGACCAGACGCCGGTTATCATTCAGGATTTTACCCGGGTCAATACCGGGAATATTGTCCCCCCCAAGTTTGATGCCGTGATCATGATTGAAGATACCTGGGAGGCGGGGGATAAATTCCAGATCCGTAAAGCCGCCGCCCCGTGGCAGCACGTGCGCCCGGCCGGTGAAGATATCCGGGAAGGCCGGCTCGTCCTCCCGACCGGGCACCAGGTACGGGCCTTTGATATCGGCGCCCTTGCAACCTACGGGATCGTTGACATGAATGTCACGACGGCAAATGTCGGCATCATCCCCACAGGAAGCGAACTTGTCCCTCTCGGAGTACGCCGGCGCCCGGGCAGGTCGTGGAAAGTAATACGGTCATGGCGCAGGTACTGCTCGAATCGATGGGAGCGCATTGTTCCCGCCTGCCTATCGTGAGCGATGATCCTGACCTCATAGAGGAGGCACTCTGGTACTGCAGCACGGGAGAACGATCTTGTCATCATATCGGCGGGATCTTCGGCCGGTACACGGGATTTTACGGCGGGGGCCATTAGTGCAGTCGGGGAACTGCTTTTTCACGGTGTCGCGGTCAAGCCGGGTAAACCGATGATGCTCGGGAAGATCGAAGGTAAACCGGTTATCGGGCTTCCGGGCTACCCGCTTGCCGCCCAGACAGTCCTTCGCGAATTTGCCGTTCCACTCCTGGAATACTGGGGACTTGCGCCGATCCTGAAATATTCGGTCAATGTAAAACTTGCAACCCCGTTGAGTTCCGATCTCGGCTTTGACGAGTTTGTCCCGGTCTCTGTCGGCAGGATCGGGAACCAGCACTGGGGCATGGCCCGTTCCCGGGGTACGGTGGTACAGATGTCAACAGTCCGGTCAAACGGCTATGCCCATATCCCGGACCGGTTGAAGGGTACGACGCGGAGCATGACCTGGAAGTCTTCCTCACGACCGATCCGGCAAATATCGAGCGGACTCTCATTTTTTCAGGCGCCATCGACCCGATCCTTGAAGAGCTGGGTAACATCGCTCATGATCAGGGACTCTTCATCCATACGGGAAGTGCCGGTAACACCGGTGCCATCCTCTCGCTCAAACGGAATTCCTGCCATGCAGCGCCGATGAGTCTTCCGGCGTTTTCAATGATGCAGGACTGCCGGTTCATCCAGCCTTATCTCACCTCGATGGATCTCGTATTTGTCAATATTGCCTCGCAGGAACAGGGAATCGCTTCGGTAAAGGAAGTCTCGCTGGATGCACTGGATGCAGTCTGCTGGATCAATTCCCGTAAAGATACCCCGGCTCGGATCCTTTTTGATGCAGTGCTGTCGTCCCACCACCTTTCCCCCTCACAGATCCGGGGCTATGACAATGAAGTAGCAACCCCGGGGGCTGTGGCAGCCGCGATCCGGGCTGGACAGGCAGATGCCGGCATCTGTTCGAAGGGACTTGCAGAATCACATGGTCTTATGTTTTTCCCGGTCGCAGAGGAGCAGTATGAACTGGTGATGCGCCGGGAAATGCTGGACGACCCCCGGATCGTGACCCTTATCTCGCTTGTAAAAAGCTCGGAGTTCAAAACCCACCTCGACCGGTCCGGTGCCTACAGTACCCTCCAGACCGGCAGGATCCGGGGCCTGTCTTCCGATAATATCGAGATCAGGATACCCCCGGCCTGCAATCCCCTGAATAATCCATAAAAATCCACCGCTGCCATTTTATAGCCGGCTTGCGGACAGTTCCTCTAGAGTAACAGGATAAAAAAGAGACAGGGGGATCATTTTTATGGACATGCTCATGAACGGGACGGCAGTTACGGCGGCCGATGAATCATGGATCGAGGTCAACAACCCGGCAAACGGTGAATATATCGACAAGGTCCCCCGGGGATCAAAAGAGGACGTGAACGCAGCCGTTGAGGCGGCCGACGCGGCTTTTGGCGCATGGTCACAAAAGACCACGCGGGATCGCGGTCTCATCCTCGGCCGCGCAGCAGAACTGATCCGGCGGGATCATAAGGACCTTGCCCATCTCCTTACCCGGGAACAGGGAAAGCCGATTCGGGAATCTACCGATGAAGTAAGGGGCTGCGCAAATATCCTCGAATATTACGCGTCCATTGCCGGACAACCCGATGGTGAGGCTATCTGCCTGGGTAAAGCCGGGGACTGTCTGGTAACCCGGGCCCCGCTCGGGGTCTGCGCCGCAATCATCCCTTGGAACATGCCGGTGATCATCATGGGATGGAAGGTGGGCCC
This sequence comes from uncultured Methanoregulaceae archaeon, assembly GCA_963790005.1. Classification (GTDB taxonomy): domain Archaea; phylum Halobacteriota; class Methanomicrobia; order Methanomicrobiales; family Methanospirillaceae; genus Methanoregula. The sequence goes on along the minus strand of CAWBMY010000010.1, from coordinate 33,701 downwards.
TGCGCTCCTTGCGGGTAATTCCCTTGTCCTCAAACCCTCATCCGCGACCCCCTTAACGAACCTTACGATCGCGGGGCTGCTCCAGGAAGCGGGCCTGCCCGCAGGTGTGCTCAATGTCGTGACCGGCCCGGGAGAGATCACCGGGGCAGCACTGGTCCGGCACCCCCGGGTAAAGAAAATATCATTTACCGGGGACTGTGCAACCGGCCAGCGGATACGGGAGATGTCAGAGGATCATATCAGGGCACTCACGCTGGAACTGGGGGGATCCGACCCGATGATCGTGATGGCCGATGCCGATATCCCAAAGGCAGTCGAAGGGGCGCTCCGGGGCCGGTTCTACAACGCCGGCCAGATCTGCACCGCCGTCAAACGGCTGTACCTGCACGAGAAGATCGCAGAGGAGTTCATAAGCCTTCTCACGGCGAAAGTGGAAGGTCTTAACGTTGGAAACGGGCTTCTTTCGGGCACCGATATGGGACCGCTCAACAGCGCAGAACAACTCGGGAGGATCAGTTCGGTTGTCAGTGAAACGACCGGGCGGGAGGAAGGGACGATCCGGACGGGGGGTCGTCCGCTCACGGGACCCGGATTTGAGAAGGGTTTTTTCTTTAAGCCGACCCTGATCACGGATGTTGCATCCGATGCTGCACTTCTCAAAAACGAGGTGTTCGGGCCGGTACTGCCGGTGATGACCGTGCCGGATCTCGGCACTGCGATCCGGGAAGCAAACCATTCAAAGTACGGCCTTGGCGCATCGGTCTGGACAAAAGATCTCGCTACGGTAAAACAGGTGTTCCGGGAAGTGAATGCCGGGATCATCTGGGTGAACCGTCACCTGACCGTTCCCCCTGAAGTGCCATTCGGGGGAACAAACGAGAGCGGGGTTGGCCGGGAGAACGGTTTTAAGGCGCTCGACAGTTATACCCAGTCAAAAACACTCTATCTGGGCTGGTGATCAGCCCTCTTTTTTATGCGAACCTGCGGAGAAGTGAGCACTGCTGCGATGCTGCCAAGGCACAATGCCACCGGTACGGGCGAGCGCGGTGTTGTCACCGGGATACTGGTCGATGGCACTACGGTGGTGTCCGGGATCGTGGTCGTTGTTGCGGTAGTACTGGTGAGTGCCGGAGCCGTGGTAGTAACCGTGGATGCCAGCGCAGGGACACTGCAGGTATCCCCGGTACCGCTGCACTGTCACTACATTGAATGTGGTTGACGCAGTTACGTCCTGAAGGACCCCGGAGACCTTTACCATGGTACTCGATCCGGGGTAAAATGTGGAGGCATCCACGTCAAAAGACCAGGTATTCCTGCCGTTGCTGCCGGCAACCACGTTGACTACACCGCTTGCACCGGAAAACCCTGATGGCTGTGTTTTTGAGGTCGGTACATAGGATGATGAAGTAGATCTCGACCATGAGCTCGTCACCGGCAGCGAGGCTGGTCGTCCCGTTGATGGTGAACTTGTCTCCGGTCTGCTCGGTCGCCGATCGGGTTGATCGTCGCCGTCGGCGAACCGACATAAAACGAGACCGTGGCAAAGGTGTCGTCAATATTCTGGCTCCCGATCGCGTTCATCAGCGCAGTTACGGAATCCGTACTCTGGAGGCTCCCGCTGCCGGTGAACTTATAGATTGTTTTCCCGGTCTGCACATTGGTGACGCTTCCGGAAGATGCGTCATAGACGACATCGAACCGGCCATTCATCATCGGGTGCTGGATCAGCACAAAGTACTGCCCCGGCGCAAGGTTTGCCGTATCGGCTTTCTGGAGTTCATACTCGTAGGTGTTGTCATCGTTTACCTGAACGGTCGAGACCCTGGCAAAATTATACCCGATAAACCAGATCTGGAGACCTGCCTGGGGGTGGCCGGTGGCGATCCCCCGGATATAGACCGGGTCTCCCTGCGATATGGTGGTCGTTGTCGCCGAACTTCCCGGGGTGATGGTTATCGCTGCTGCGCAGGGGATGCTGATGGCGATGGCAAGCAGCAGGAGGCAGATTACGAGGAACGTATTTTGCAGATTATGGTAAGCAGTCATGAAAGGACTTCCTTATCGTGTACTTATACGATCTCCTCCCGTCCAGAAAAAACAGATTGTCTTGTATATGAGTGATCCCAATGTTTGGGAAATTCCCGAAATCCTAGTATCCCCCACCTGATGTCCGAGGGGAGTTGGGGCCTGCCATCCATCCTTTTTTTCTGGATTAAATCACCCCTCCTTGTGTCGGCCCGGGTGGAAATCACCCTCCTATTACTTCATGCGGTTGCGAGGGCCGGAAATGATCTGGTGGTTTTCTGGCCTGGTTTTTCTCCTAAAATTCTGTCAATGTTGCGGACCGGCAACCGTACATTTAACTATTGTTAATGTAATCTGTTAATATTAAGGTGAAAATTAAATGAAAGATGGTCTGCTCACGGACCGGCAAAAAGAAGTATTGAGGTACCGGAAGAGTGGGATGACACAGCAGCAGGTGGCGGATATTATTCACACCTCAAAAGCAAACGTCTGCACCATAGAAAAATCTGCAATGGAGAATATACAGCATGCAAAAGATACGCTGTTTTTTTTCCACACTCTGGATGCACGCCACCTCTGTACCTTAAAGGCGGGATCCGATCTCTTCGATGCAGAGGCCCTCATTTTTAAGGAGGCCGGGAAGATCGGCATAATTGTGGCCACCGACTGGATGAATCTTGTCAACCGGCTGCGTGTAGATCTCCCAAAACGTATCCATGGCCGGCTTATCATGCAGGATATTGAAGTATTTTTAAGGAACGACGGAAAAATTGAGTTCGGGTGACTGTTTCCCGGGCGAGGATAGTCTGTATCGGACAGGAAGCCTGAATGGTATCCCGGACCTAACTCATATCGACAGTAAATAAGATTATGGAATTATAGATCCGTACCGTTACCGGTCTAACTTCTTGGTGCTCACATAGGCGATCATACAGGACTCTCTCTCCTAAACTAAAAAAAGGATAAAATTTACTTTGGCACCGGGCTGAACACGTTCTCGTAGATCATGTCGCTGCCGGTGTTTTTCAGTCGTGCACGTTCCTGTTTCTCTTCGACATAGGCCATGAGCGGCAGTTCCATGGATACACCCGGGACATGGCCGAACATCTTTTCGAGTTCGACCTGCTGGGCGTGCATGAATAATGCATTCGGGATCTCTGCCGGGCAGACTTCCTCGCACTGGCCGCAGTTCACGCATGAGTCCGCGATGTGGGCATACCGGATCAGGTGGAACATGAAGCTGACCGGGAGTTCCCCGGGCGGGACGTAGACCGGGTTCTTTGTAGTGCAGTCCACGCAGTAGCAGATCGGGCACTGGTCGATGCACTGGTAGCACTTGATGCACCGGGAGGTCTCGCTCATGATCTTCTTTAACCGGTCCTTGCCCTCGCCAAGACCCTCGAAGTCCTTCTTGCGCCACTTCTCGCCGAGCTTGAGCATGGCACCCTCGACTTTTCCCCGGATCTCTAGTCCCTTGGGGTTTGCGGCCTCGGTTGCGAGGAGTCCCTTCTTTACGGCACCATCGATAAGGTTTGCACCCTTCTCGGAGCAGACTTCAACAAATGTCGCCTTTCCGGCACGGGGGCCGATGACACCCCAGTTACCGCACGCGAGGTCTGCCTGCCGGGGCACCTTCATCTTGCACCGGCGGCAGTTGGTCCGGCGGCCGTAGCCTGCCTCTTCAAGTTCGTCGACGGAAATACCCTTGTGTCCGCCTTCGTACTCGATGATGAACTGGCCCTTGTCGATCTCTTCCTTGTGCACGACGTTCGGGTCGACCCCGTACTTGTCGGCGATCATCTTACGGGCGAGCACCGGGCTGACCGAGCCACCGCAGTTGACACCGATCATGATGATCCGGTCGAGATCAAGTCTGTTTGCGCTTCGCGAGTTCGTAGAACGCCATCGCATCGCAGCCTTTGACCGTGACACCGATCTTTGTGTGATGCGTGCCGCCAAGGTATTTCTTGATCAGTTTGGGCATCAGCAGCGTACCGCAGTGGAGCGAACCGGCAGTCTTTACGAGATCCTTTGGGTCGGTAATGACGATCGGTTTTGCATCGTAGAGGTCAACGCCTTTTGTGACCGCCAGTACCGCGTCCACGGTCTTGGATTCAAGGGCATACTTCCAGAGCGATGTTACCGCACCGCCGAGTTCTGCTTTCTTCTGGATGTCGGCATCATTGGTCCACGCGTAGAGCATGTCGCCTTTTTTTACCATGGTTCAGGCCTCCTTGATTTTCTCAACGGCAACGGCACAGTGCTTCAGCTCCGGCATCTTGGACAGGGGATCGAGCGCAGTGTTCGTGAGGTTGTTTGCACCCTGGTCGAAGTGCATCGGCATGTACAACACTTTCGGGGCCACATCATCTGTTACCCGTGCGATAGTGATCAGTCTCGCCACGGCGGCTGCGTCACTTTGATCTTTTCGTGTTGCTTTATGCCGAGCTCTTTTGCATCCAGGGTATTGATCTGGATATAGGACTCGGGCACCTCGTAGTGCAGCACTTCGCAGCGGTCCGTCTGGGTTCTCGTGTGGTAATGGAAGATACAACGCCCGGTCATGAGCGTGTACGGGTATTCTGCATCCGCCACTTCCGCGGGCGGGCGGTACTCGATACCGAAGAATGTCCCGAGGCCGTCAGCAGCGGAGAACTTCTCCTTGTGCAGGATAGGCGTTCCCGGGTGTTCGACCGTCGGGCAGGGCCAGTGGATGGACTCGGGTTTCTCCAGTTTCTCGTAGGTTGCACCGAACATGGACGGGGTGCACGCCCGCATGTCGTCCCAGACATCCTGTCCGTCCTTCCAGTCAAAGCCCTTAAGACCCATCTTCTTTGCAGAGCTCGCCAAAGATCATATAGTCGATCTTTGATTCGCCCGGGGTATCGACGGCTTTCCTGACGCGGTTGATCCGCCGCTCGCCACTCGTGAATGTCCCGTTCTTCTCGGCAAAGCAGGCGCCGGGCAGGATAACATCCGCATACTGGCAGCTCTCGGTCCAGAAGATATCCTGGATGACGAGGAAGTCGAGTTTGTCAAGCGACGCCTTCACATGGTTCGAATCGGGGTAGGAAACCACTGGGTTCAGGCCGAGGATATACATCGCCTTGATCGGGTCGCCGCACTGGTTAATCTGCTCGGTTAAGGTCTGACCATACCAGTCGGGCAGGCCGGTGACGCCCCATGCCTTCTCCATTTTTGCACGGTTTTCTGCAACTGCGACGGCCTGGTATCCGGAGTACACGTTCGGGTATGCGCCCATATCGCAGGCACCCTGCACGTTGTTCTGGCCGCGGAGCGGGTTCACACCCACACCCGGGCGTCCGATGTTGCCGCAGAGCATCGACAGGTTGGCCATCGAACGGACGTTGTCGGTACCGGTGGTGAGCTCGGTGATGCCAAGGCAGTAGATGATGACCGCATTCTTTGCCGCTGCATACTTGCGGGCGAACTCCTTGACCTTCTCGGTCGGGACACCGGTGATCTTCTCGACATCGGCATACTTCTCGACCATCTTTTTGAGGTCCTCAAAGCCCTTTGTGCGCTTCTCGATGAACTCCTTGTCCTCAAGCCCTTCCTTGATGATCCAGTACATCATGGAGTTCGCAAGCGCAATATGCGTAGACGGGTTGAACCGCAACCAGTCATCCGCCAGCCGTGCCGTTGCGCTGTACCGCGGGTCAATGACAATGATCGGGATGCCCTTCTTCTTTGCCTGCATCACGCGCCTGCCGGCCAGCGGGTGCGCTTCGACAACGTTCGAACCCCACAAGACGATCAGGTCAGAGTTCAGGACATCTTCGAACGGGTTGGTCGCCGCTCCTGACCCAAAGGACAGGGAGAGGCCGGCAACAGACGGCCCGTGACAGATCCGGGCGCAGTTGTCGACGTTGTTTGTCTTGAACGCGACCCGGGCCCACTTCTGCATCGCATAGCAGTCCTCGTTGACGGTACGGCACGAGACCTGGAAGCCGAGGGACTTGGGACCGAACTTGTCGGAGGTCTCCTTAAACTTCTTTGCAATCAGGTCAAGCGCTTCATCCCACGAGGCTTCCTCGAACTTGTCGCCCTTCTTGATCAGGGGTTTTGTCAACCGGTCGGGACTGTTGACCGGCTCCCAGCAGGTCGCACCCTTGGGACAGAGTTTGCCCTCGTTTATCGGGCTGCGCTTGTAGGGTTCAACCCCGACACACTTCCCATCCTGGACAACCAGGTTGAGCCCGCAGCCTACACCGCAGTACGGGCACGTGGTTGCCACGTATTTCAAATCTGTTGTTACATCACTCATGCACTTTCACCAGATTAACACACTATACGCCAGATCTTCTGATTCAGGAAAAAAAATCTGGTATAAGTAATAATCCTTGTTAATTCATTATATTAAACTTTTGAATTTTATTCCGAAATTGATGAATATTTGTGGGCAATCTGAAAGGAAGATAATGGCCACAATCTTTCTTGCAGTGTACAAGGAACGTCCATACCCCCCAAGGAACGCCGAAATAAAATGTTTAATGAGATACAGCATCAAGTGATATTCATGGAAAAAGGACACCATCATCATCACGATAGTGAGGATTTTGACGCCCGCATCAGGGCCTGCGGGGTTTCTGAACCGGTGAGTACTGTACCTTTCCCGATGTGCAAAATTCCACTCGTCGCCGGCACCGGGCCTTTTGATCGGCGCATTTATGGTGGATTATGCCCTTGAAATTCTCGGCGCACATCCCGAAGAGAAACTTTTTGCAGTCTGTGAAACGCCCAAATGCCTTCCTGACGCCCCCCAGGTAATCGCCCACATAACAACCGGCAACGGCCGTCTCCGGGTTCTTACCATCGGAAGATTTGCCATTACCGTAAACCGGGCATCTGACAAACCAACCGCCGATGCAGTCAGGGTTTATGTCGATCTGGAAAAGATAAAGCAGTTCCCGGTCATCGACCAGTGGTTCTCGAACAGTCCGTCATTTGACAAGCACACCATGGGTATTGTCCTCCAGGAAGAAATTTTACGAAATGGGAGAAAACTACTCTCGTACGAGCACGTGAGGGTGCCGGTCAAATTCAAGGAGTCTTGGAAGCCGGTGACCTGCCCGTCGTGCGGCGAGACTGTGCCGGACTACATGGTCGTCGATGGGAAGTGCGGGGCCTGCGGGCCGATGAAATATTATGAGAAACGCCTGTAGAGAAAAAATCTGATAACAATCCCGGATCCTGATTGAACAATTATCTGAAATAAGAGCGGTTGATTTCATCGATGCTGATCCACTCCTCCTCATTTTTATCATCAGATACGGCACTCGGGGAAACGTGCAACCCGGACATTACAATTCTCAGGAATACACCCGCATCAGGATCAGGAGCCCGGGGTCTGTCGTTGAAAATTGTGAGTGGTGTTTACTGTTTCAGTCTGGGGAGGTAAATCTTGGGGAGCCTCGAAATTTCCATTCGTTGCGATCATCGAATAGTGCCATTCTGTATTTTGGGCAGGATATCCCGGCTCCAGAAGAGATCGCAGGGGCTCTTGTCCGGCACAACAAATACCACTCTGGTTCCGGGGCGGGTAAAAATCATTGCACAATAAATCCTGCATGATTAATCAATTTTATTAACACTCACTCCAAATCAAAGTAAGGGGTTAACTAATGAGCGTCAACAACATCGACACCAAGCAGGTAACTGATTACAAAAAGGAGATCCAGAAGAACCCGGCGGATGCAAAGTTCACCGCGAAGATCGAAGGCGACTGGCTCTTTACAGAAGGCGGACCGCAGTTCCGGTCGGTGGTCAAGGTAAAGGATGGCACCTACACGATGGAAGCCAGCCACCCGAACTTCGCCGGGCCTGCAAGCCGTCCCGGCCCGATGGCGTTTGGCCTCTTCTGGTTTGCCGCCTGTTTCTCAAGCACCCTTGTGACCGAGGCCTCGTTAAGAAACATCAAGCTCTCCAGCGTGAAGACCCGGGTCGAGGCAGATCTCGATTATACCGCCCAGTTCGATCTCGGCAAGCAGCCACTTGTGAACGCATTCCGCGTCTTTATGGACGTGAAGGGCGATGTAACCGAAGCCCAGCTCAAGGACCTCAAGGAATATTCCCTGACGCACTGCATGGGCATGTTCACCATCCAGCATGCCATCGCGTTAAAGGCAGAAGTCAAAAAAATCTGATATCATCGACAAGGCAGGTTGTACAACAATGACAGATTATACGGAGATGTGGACGTCACTCGGTCTCGATGTGGACGGCCATAACGCACTGCTCGCAGGTCTCGGGAAAGCCTACACCGACATTTTCCTCTCCCAGAAAGACCGCCCTGATGGAATGAAGTACTTTGATTTTGTGATGAGCGAAGTCCACGGGCTGCGTATCAAGGAGATTGTGGATGCAAAAGCGCAGGGCCGCACGGTTATCGGCTCGGTACTGCGTCTTTGTTCCCGAAGAACTCGTCCTTGCCGTTGACGGCGTGGCAGTCGGGTTGTGCGCCGGTGCGGAACTGGGCTTTGAAGCGGCTGAGGCACTCCTTCCGCGGAACACATGCTCGCTTATCAAGTCCATGTTCGGGTTCAAGCTCGGGAAGCTCTGCCCCTACGTGGAGTCGTGCGATGTCATCGTGGGAGAAAATACCTGCGACGGCAAGAAGAAGGCGTATGAGATCTTCCGGCCCCTCGTAAAAGATCTCTATGTCATGGACCTCCCGCAGACAAAGAGTGAGACGGGAAGGCTGTTACTCAAAGAGGAATACCGCAAATTCATTACAAAACTCGAAAAGGAGAGCGGGAAGAAGGTAACCGTCCAGTCACTCAAGAAGGGGATCGAGATCGTTAATGCAAAGCGCAGGGCGATGATCCGGCTTGCCGCAGTACGTGCTGCCGATCCGGCCCGATCTCGGGACTTGACGCACTCCTCATCAACCAGGTCTTCTTCCACGATGACCCGGTCCGGTTCACCGACTCGGTCAACAAGCTCTGTGACGAGCTCGAAGAGCGGGTGAAGAACCACAAGGGTGTCTTCCCCAAGGGGACAACGCGTGTCATTGTATCAGGATGCCCGATGGCTGTCCCGAACTGGAAGCTGCCGATGCTCATTGAGACAAGCAATGCCGTTATCGTGGGCGAAGAGTCCTGCGTGGGTGAACGCGGCACCCGGTGGCTGACCGAAACAAAGGGCAACACCGTGGAAGAACTGCTCGATGCGATTACCGACCGGTATTTCAATGTTGATTGTGCAGTATTTACGCCCAATCCCTCAAGGGTGGACTATGTAAAGGAGATGACAAAAAAACTCCATGCAGACGGGGTCATCCATTACAGCCTCCAGTTCTGCCAGCCCTATATTATCGAGAGCGGGCCGGTGGAAAAGGAACTGGAAAAATCACACATCCCGACCCTGCGCCTGGAGACCGATTACAGCCAGGAAGATGCCGGGCAGCTCAAGACACGAATCGAGGCCTTTAACGAACGCCTGAAGAGAAAATGAGATACGCGGGAATCGATATCGGGTCGCGGACCATCAAGTTTGCCGTGCTGGAAAACGGCAAACTCATTTTTTCCCGCAAGTCAGTTACCTCCCACGACCCGATGGGGACCGCACGGGCACTCATGGACGGTGTGGCGTTCGATCGCATCACCGCAACTGGATACGGGAGGCACCTGATCAAGGGGCATCTTGACTGCCCGGTAGTAAGCGAGATAACTGCCTTTGTCCTTGGATCACGCTTTTTTTCAGACGACTGCGTATCGGTCCTTGATATCGGAGGGCAGGACACCAAGGCTATTTCGCTGGACGAGAACGGCAATTTGTGTAAATTCGAGATGAACGACCGGTGTGCTGCGGGAACCGGCCGGTTCCTCGAGGTCATGGCGACCGCGCTTGGTTTTACGCTGGACGAGTTCTCAGCCGCGGCGCTCTCGGCAAAGAGGGCGGAAAAGATCAACAGCATGTGTACAGTTTTTGCAGAATCCGAGGTCGTGTCCCTCATCTCCCAGGGTGCGGATAGGAACGAAGTGGCCCTTGGGATTCACAAAGCCATCGTGAGCCGGTCCGCGGGCCTCTTAAAACGGGTTGCACCAGCGGGAAAAATATTTTTTGCCGGCGGTGTCGCCTTAAACGGCTGCGCACGGACCCTTCTCGAAACCGAGATGGGCGTCCCCGTTTTTGTACCACCCGATCCCCAGATTGTCGGTGCGATCGGGGCTGCACTCTCTGCATCAGAAGATATTTAGGATCATACCAGGGTTGTGTAGTACTTATGGAGCCCCATGCCCCCCATCACCGGAGTCATGCTCATCAGGGAAGAGGATCAGGGCCGGATCCGTCACGGGTCCGGAAGATCGCAGAGGAGTACTATCGCTCCGGCCAGTTCTACTGTTCCGAAGCGATCGTAAAGTCTATCAACGACGAGTTCGGGCTCGGCTACCCGGAAGAGGTCATCCGGCTCGCTTCCGGCTTTCCCATCGGGATCGGCGGCGCCGGCTGCTCCTGCGGTGCGGTGACCGGAGGCGTAATGGCCATCGGGATGGTCTTTGGCAGGGACCAGCCAAAGGATCCCCGGATTGACCGGTGTCTCTGCCTCTCCCGGGAACTGCACAATTTTTTTGTCAGCCGGCACGGCTGTCTCTGCTGTCGCTCTCTGACCCGGGGCATGGTCCTGAAATCTCCCGAGCACATGAAGCAGTGTATTGCCTTTACCGGAGAAGTGGCAGAAGAGACCGCAAAGATCATCCTGCGGGAACGGGATGACCCTGCGGGAGCAGACTGTCCGGCACCGTCAGCAGACCAGCATTAACGGAAGGATTACTTATGCGAGCAGAAAAAATGACCTTTTTTGATTCGGTAATCCCGGATGCATCAGCAGCGATCAGGAGCGTACGTGAACAGGGAAAAAAGTTCGTCGGGATCTATTGCGTGTTTGCACCGCAGGAACTCATCGTTGCCGCAGATGCGGTGCCAGTGACCCTCTGTTCTACCAGGGAGGAACCCATCGCAGATGGCGAGAAGTACCTGCCCAGAAACTTCTGCCCGCTCATTAAATCCTCCTACGGATTTGCAATCACCGGGAAGTGTGCGTTCTTCAACAACTCCGAGTTTATTATCGGCGAGACCACCTGCGATGGCAAGAAGAAAATGTTCGAGCTGATGGAGACATTCAAACCGACCGTTGTCCTCGAACTCCCGCAGAGTGCAAAGGGGGAAGCCCAGAAGCAGTACTGGCGCTCCGAAGTTTCCCGGTGCAAAACGGAGATCGAGAAACGCCTTGGCGTAACAATCACTGACGAGAAAATGAAGGCCGCGATTACGGAACTCAATGAACAGCGGGCCCTGATGAGGGAACTGGCCTCCATGAACATGGCGATCCCGGCCCCGCTCTCCGGCATGGACCTGCTCACGGTGATGTGGGCCCGCAACTTCATGTTCGATCGACCTGCCTCCAACCGGCAGCTCAGGGACCTGATTGCCGAACTCAAGGAAATGAAGGTAAAGGGCGAGGGTGCGTTCCCGAAGACTGCAAGAAGGATTATCGTCACCGGCGTTCCCACGGGTATCGGTGCAGAGAAGGTTTTAAAGATCATCGAGGAGTCCGGCGCTGTAATTGTCTACATCGAGAACTGCTCCGGCATGAAGCAGTTCCTTTGCGATGTCGCAACGACCGGTTCACCGCTCGAAGATATCGCAGACAAGTACCTTGCGACCCCCTGCTCCTGCATGAGCCCGAACACCGGCAGGCTCGAACTTCTGGCAAAACTCGCAGAGGATACCACGCAGACGGTATTATCGACATCACGTGGACCGGCTGCCATACCTACAACGTCGAGTCCCGCGTGCTCAGGGACTACCTTGCCAGGCATGGGAACGTGCCACTCCTCCAGATCGAGACCGATTACTCGCAGGGAGACGCCGGCCAGATCAGGACCCGTGTCGAGGCATTCCTTGAGATGACAAAAAGAAAGTAATTCCTTTTAAATGTTTTTATACACCCACGCCTTCAGCGCTGCACCCCGGCAACCAAAAAACACCGTGCAGCCACTCGTGACCGGTAATAATCATGCAAACGGCACTGATGACAGGGAGTGGCGGTATCATCGAGGATCCGGTTCCCTGTTATTTTTCGTGAGGCTGATGTGGTACCTGTCGGTGTCGATCTTCCGAACCATCAGGTTCGTGCAGGTAAGATCGGAAAAATCCGGGAGTGCTTGTGGGTATTCCTTCCCTGCAGTACCCCGGTTCAAAAGAACAGGACCCGCTGGTGGCCTGCCTGCCCCCCTTTCGGGGAAGAGAAGAGCAGGTTCCCCAGTTCCGGCATGCCGATGTCGAGCACGGCATTCAGTTTCGGGTTCTTTGTTACCCCCCGCAGGTGCAGCGAGGGCTGGAATGCAAAGAACTGGAGGTTATCACTGCCGGCGACGAGATTGATCATCTCCTGCAGGTTGAACGAGGGCGTCCCCTTCTCCAGCAGGTGATTGCCGGAGAGGCCGTAAACGCCGTCCTCGATAAAGATCACCCGGGTCACGATACCCTGTGCAGCAGCAGCGACGCCAAGCGAGATCGCTCCAAGTGCCATTTCGGTACCATACGGGGTACTGGCGACGAGGATTGTCAGAGGCGGGCAAAGACCGGTCTCTTCCGATGAGAACGAGGGAGACGCATCCTTTTTCAGGTGAATGGATGCGACATTTTCCCCGAGGATGATATGGTTGCGACGGAACCGGTGGATCATATCCGTGAGACTGCGGATCCGAAACGGCCTGATCGTGCAGGCCGAGACCACCTGCCCTTTGCCATCATCCCACGTGCTGTACCCCCGTGATGCGGCATACTTCGAACAGGCGATCATCTGGCATTGCAGCCCGCGTTTTGCTGCCTTCTCGCTGACTGCCTCAAGTCCGCTGCCGATATTCTCGGATTCCGTCGGGTTCTGGCCACTGTGGCTCACGTGGACACCGTCAAGATAGGCGTACAGGTCGACTGATGCGTGGACATCGAGGGCGGCCGCAAGGCACCGTACCGCAGAGACTGCTGACCGGTGCATGTACGGCGATTCGAGTCTGGAGATACCCGATCGTGCTCGGCATCGGCTGTTCGTGCTGCCGTGCGACCTGTGCCACATCGTTCCAGAATGACTGCTGGCCGCTGACCCCGAGGCGGTTGTGATCGATCACCTGCTCGTAGTGTTTCATCTTCAGGCCTTCGATCGAGATGCCCCGAAGGTCAAGTTCCTCCCGGTCACAGATGATCCTGACGGACGGCAGGGAGAGGATGATCTCCCAGATCCGCAGGGTCTCGGGTTCATGAAGGCTGTAGAGAGCGTCCCCGGTCAGCAGGAAAACAAAAATCCCTTCCCCGCTGTCCCGGGTATGGTGCAGGAGGTTCTCGGGGTTGAGGTTGACAAAGAAAAATTTCAGGCATCCCTCTATCCAGGACAGCCGCTCCTGCGTGATGGCCCCTCCAAAAAGAAAAAAATGTGAGGTCATGGCGTATCTCTTACTTAACGTTATACGAACCTGATTATTATGAGTTTTGTTCGTGATTTGTCAAAGAATAGGAGGATTATTTTCCGGGAGGGATGTTTCCCCGCCTGCCGGAGGGAGATTGGCGGCATCCCGGCCGGCATCGCTGTTCTCCCGCAAAGGGACCGGGCAGCGGATACTGCAAGGAACAGGGGGTTTAAAAAAAAATATTACGAGGAATTGTTCTCTTCCATCTTCTCGCGGACTTCATCGATATGCATGACTATGTCAAACGCCGGGCCGGTGAGGCAATAGCCCTGCTTGTCGAGGGCATACACCGGGAACTTCGCGAATTCGTCCGGTACCGGCTGGGCGGTGAGTTTCTTGAAATTGATCAGGTCGCGGGGATTGAGACCGATTTTTTCGCAGATCTCCTTGAGTTCTTTTATCCAGCGTTTTAAGTCCCGTACGTCCGCACCGTCCCATTTGAAGATCTGGTATATCTTCATGTAGGCATCCCGTTCGAGGATAATATGGGTGGAGGTCTTGTCGGATTTGAGGTAGAAGTCAAGGAAGGTCCGGACATCCTTGATCTGCTGGGCATTCTCGTAGGAAACCGCCCGGCACTCCTTGATGAGTTCCTTGAACTCTTCCGGGTCAAGGGTCTGGGTCAGTGTCCCGATCTCCGAGGAGAGTTCCTTGAGATTCTCCTCGGCATCCTTGAGCTCACTGATCATATCCTCAAATTTGGTGTTGAGCTCCACCCCGAAGAACGCCTCCATGTATTCGGACTGCTTTGGCATAGTTGTACAATAAATTGGGTAATCGTATAATATAATCGTTAGTACATTGACAATGTCTATCCACTCGTACGACCAACACTTGAAAAGTACTATGCCACGCCGAAGCCAACACGGTCAGCGAGGAACTCTATACAAGGGGCGGCATCATCACCGAACGCGACCCCGACTTCTGTATTGTCCGGCTCCGCATGCCTGCCGGCATGATCACACCTGCCCAGATGAAAGGGCTGGGGGAGATCGCAGCAAAGCACGGGATCGAGAACCTCCACCTCACCACGCGACAGACCATGGAGTTCCCGCACGTGGACCCTTCAATACTTGAAGAGTCTCGTCGATGATCTTGAGGCAGAATGGCACGCCGCTCGGTGCCGAGCGGGAAGAGATCGTGAATGTGACCTCATGCCTCGGGAACCGGCACTGCAAGTTCGGCATCATCGACAGCGTGGGTCTTGCAGAGCAGATCGACAAGAAGTTCTTCGGGAAGGAACTACCGGTGAAAGTGCGGATTGCCATCTCCGCCTGCCCGAACGGCTGCGAGAGCGAACGGCTCAACGAGATCGGGATCACCGGTATCCAGAAGCCGATCCGGGATCCCGGGCTCTGTACCGGCTGTGGTACCTGCACCTACTACTCCCGGGAGAAAGCGATCGATGTCCAGGATGGTCTCGTTGTCGTTACTACTGCCAAATGCATGGAGTGCGGATTCTGCATCATGCCCTGCCCGTTCCACATTATCCGGGGTGCCCCGCCGGAGTACCGCATTACGGTGGGCGGTCACCGTGGCCGGCACCCGTTGATCGGCCGGCACCTTGTCGATGTGAAGTCCCAGGAGGACGTGATCCGGGTCGTGGACAAGATCGTCTACTGGATTTACCGGCAGGCGTCGACAGGTTCGCTCCTTCCCGAACAGCTGGACGAACTTGATTTTGACAAGTTCAAGAAAGAGATCAATTCAATAGGTCCAGTGATACTGTGAATCATATCCGATCTTTGTGGATCGGAACCTTTCGGAAGAAGAAACCGGTTGGGGGCGGGCAGTCGGTACCCGCAGACATTTTTTGTCAGGACTCGTTGATCCGGATTGGTTTTTTTAATCAGGATCATGATCGTGATGGGAAAAAAACAGTCAGCGTCTGCTTTAAAAATGGTTCGCTTATATTCCCCACGTTAAACACCCTTATCCCCAAGTCTTATCCCCTTCACTGTCCCATTGTCACAAGACTGGCACTCTCATTTGTGCCGGGGAAGAGTAAACTATGACGATGGTTTGGAGCAGGCACCTATCCCCTCAGATTCGAGAGATCGGATACGATATCGCAGGAGAAACAATGGCAGTTGTCTTTAAGGATACGACCCTCAGGTATCATGCACCGGTATCGTATTCGCTCTATTCCATGCTTGCCCACGCACCCTTCCCGGGGCGGCTTTACAAAGGGATCGTTGAAGGGAAGATTCCCCAGGTACAGCGGGCCGGCCCTGAAGCGTACGTAACAATGGAAACCGGGTGGGTCCTATGGACTCACTTACGCCGGATTTTTTTATAGGGCTTCCCGGGTATTTCGCGTCAGTCCCTTTTTGATCCTTTAATGAAGTGCTCCCCGGGCCGTGTGCAGGCGCAATCATTATCTCCTTCTCCGGCTCATTGCCGCGTAAGGCTTCTCCTCGGGTGCCCGGGAGAACCGTATGAACATGGTCTGGGACAGGCACGTATCCAACCGGATCCGCGAGATCGGATACGATATCAAAACGCGGACAATGGCAGTCGTCTTTGCGGACGAGACCACAACGATGCATGCACCGGTACCGTACCCGCTCTATGCCTCGATCTTTCACGCAACCTTCCCTGAGCGGCTCTACCGGCAGGCTATCGAGGGACAGGTTCCCGTAGTCAGCAGATCCTGAAAAGCACGGGTAAACAAAAAATCCAAAAAAAAGAGAACTATCCCGTACCTCTGGATCCGTTTTTTCGCGGCAGTTTTATGATTATTCTTCACGCGGCAGAGCGGGCGCTGATACGTGGGAAATAAATTTAAAAAAAAATAGTAAACGAGATGAAATGAGATCAGTAGCTGATCGTCCGCATGGCGCGGAGGGTATCAGGTTCCATCTTGCGGAAGTAAGACTTGGGGTGGCCGCAGGAGGGGCACTTCCAGTCGGCGGGAAGATCGGCAAAAGCCGTGCCGGCCTTGATCGGCTCTTTTGCCATGACCTTGCCCTCGTACTCTTCCAGTCTGTCCGTGTTTACCAGGATCGTGTTGTTGAATGCCTTGGTCTCTCCGACAGCCGGGTCATAGATATGACCGCACATCATGCACACATACTTGTCCATTGTGATAACCTCGTGTTATTCGCCTGCATTCAGGTATGTTACCTATTATCATTCGCTCCATATTAGCGTATTGAATTTTAATTGGGCACGACCTGTCCGGCCTCTTTACTTTGGCTCATCCGGATCCCGGATTTCTGTCAAAAGAACCAAATCAGACCATGACCAAATCTCTCACCATGGCAGAGCACAGGGAAGCGGGCCAACCACCGCTCATCTACCTCAACAACGCGGCAACGAGCTGGCCAAAACCGCCGGAAGTCCTTGCAGAAGTTGCCCGGTGCCTTCAGACACCCTTTTTCGAGCAGGGGCGTTCAACTGCCGGAGGAGCAACGGATTATCCCTCTGCGGCCCGGGATGCCCTTCCCGGTCTTCTCAACGCAGAAGAGCCCGACCATTTCATCTTCACGGGGAGCGCAACGGATTCCTTAAACCTGCTCATCCACGGGTTTACAAAAAAAGAGAAAGCCCCGTTCCACGCGATCACGACAGAACTGGAGCATAACGCCGTACTCCGCCCCCTGCATACGCTTGAAGGGGAAGGACGCCTCTCGCTTTCCATCGTGCCGTTCCATGACGGGTATGTCACGCTTCAGGAGATCAAAAAGGCAATCCGGTCCAGAAACCCGGCTCGTGGTGATGACGCAGGGGAGCAATGTGCTCGGCTCCCTGCAGAATGTACGGCCTGTTGCGGAATACTGTGCGTCAAACGGGATCTTCCTCATCGTCGATGGTGCCCAGACGGTTGGGCAGATCCCGGTCAACCTGTCAGAAATCCCGGCAGGTGCGGTTGTCTTTACCGGGCACAAGGCGCTCTTCGGGCTCCCCGGTATCGGGGGGTTCTACCTTGAGGATCCAGGGACCGTCGCCTCCGTCCGGCAGGGAGGGACAGGCACGGATTCCCACACCCTTACCCACCCGCAGGATATGCCGCAGAAGTTCGAAGCCGGGACCCCGAACTACCCCGGCATTGCCTCGCTCCTTGCCGGCATCCACTTCATCGAACAGCAGGGACAGGACGTCATCACCAATAAATACAGGGGCCTTACCGCGCTCTTCACAAGCGAACTCAAAAAAAGCCCTGATATCTCCCTCTACACCCCGGCTCCCGATCTCCCGGTTATATCCTTCAATATCGGGGGACTTGATAACGACAAGGCCGGGTACATCCTTGCAAAGGCGTACAACATTATCACCCGTACCGGCCTCCACTGCGCCCCGCTCGTCCATGACCGGATCGATGGCGGGAAAGGCTGCGTGCGGGTGAGTTTCTCTCACTTCACAACGCCCGTTGAGTGCCGGACGGCAGCAGAGGCAGTGCGGGAGGTGGCTGAAGGTGCGGGTCGTTAAATCAGTCCAGAGCAAGGTCTGTGTCGATGGCTCCCTGATGAAAGAGTATATGCTCGACGAACCGCTCACGCCTGCCTTCCTCGCGTTTCTTAAGGTATTCGGGACCGTCAGGGAATATCCCCACATGAAGCGCCCGTACTTCTCCTTTGAGCAGGAGCATTTCATCTCCGTCAAGGGATTTCCCGGTGACCCAGGCGTGGAAGTGCGGTACAGGAAGGAGTATTCTGACCTGACTGCGGACTACTTCCACCTCCTGCTTTTTTATTTCCGGGAAGGTGAGCAGGGTATCAAAAAGATGCACGGGATCGAAGAATCCATCCGGGAAAGGATGAAGATCCGGCGTGCCTGAAGGGGCGGGGCAGGATGAAGGCCGCCATCTCCGTATTCAACCAGTATGCGGGCGAGTATAATCACCGGCTTTGATCCTCGGCAAGCTGTCGTTTGGATGACGTGACGGCGTTGCCGGCAGCCAGCAGTTTTTCCGGAAATTTTCCCCGAACACAACCTGCACGGCTTTTTGTATTCCGGTGACATAAAAATAACCCTAAAGAAAAGCGGATCTCAAAAAAAGGTGGGGGATGTGATCCCGCACCACGTGTGTGACAGAGTTTTTTTTTATTTTTTCATGTACAGGTGGCCGTAAACGGTCTCGCCTTTTCTCTTGGGGTGGCGCTCGCCGAGGTCGCCGATGTAATCGACGAATTTCGCCTTGGTGCCGTCAACATCGAGGTCGACGTCCCCGACCGGCTTGTAGCCGGGCATCATCACATTGATGGTGCCATAGACATAGATCTCGCCTTTGACCATCTGCCCACCGACACGGCGGTTGGCATTGCCCTTGAGGATGATGGTGCCGCCCTCCATGTGGGTACCGAGATGGATATCGACATCGCCCTCAACGATCAGCGTGCCACCGGTCATGAAGGTTGCGACATCGGAGCCGGCATTGCCTTTCACGCGGAGGACTCCACCGCTCATACCTCTCCAGTCGCCACGGTATGCAGCGCCGAGATAGTTTCCGGCATTTCCATTAATGGTGAACTCGCCGCCCGCCATTGCAAGGCCGCAGAAGGAGTGGACATCGCCATTAACGGTGAGTTTTCCACCTTTCATCCAGCTGCCGGTGTACATGTCGCAGGCCGAGTTGACGACAACTTCGCCGGCCGTCATCTTGGCGCCGATGTACTTCATCTTCGTGCAGTCGCCGTTGATGACGATCTTCGTGTCTGCTGCTGTTGCTCCTGCGTCTCCGGTAACCGTGAAGAAGTCGCCCAGCGTCAGGATCTCCTTCCCCTGGAAAACGGGAAGCTTTGCAATCTCGTCTGCCTTCTTCCCGGCAAATGTGTCAGGGTTGACTTTCTCCAGTTCCAGATAGAGTTCCGGTTGCTTTTTTATTGTGAGTGTAACCGTGTTCATTCTTTTCACCTCACGCCTGGGTCGCATCCACGGAAAGGATATGCTGGTGCGGTGCATAACTCTCGGGGACCGGGTAGTTTTTCTCGTTCAGGCTGTAGTATCGGAGGAACTTTTCCTTGATATCATGCATGACCTGCTTGTTTTCAGGGACCTTGACATCCACCCAGAAGGTCTCCTTGTGACCCATATCGATAACCTTGCCGTCCTCGACACAGATCTTCCCGTTCTTGAAGAGGTAGGCGACCTGGGCGAAGGCTTTCTCGATCTCGGGACCGCTTGACGGGAACTTGTCGGGATTGATGTTGTAGATGGCGATGTCGGCGGTCATGCCGGGTTTTAAGGCGCCGTAGTCCTTTGACAGGCCAAGGCACTTGGCCGGGCCTGCGCGGGTCATGGCAGCGAGCTCGTAGAGCGTGATCTCACGGTCGATGTTTGCAAGGGTGGTCGCACTGATGACCTTGTCCGCTTTCTTAAAGGAGTTGAGGCGCTCGTCACGGACCTTCTTACTCATCAGCCACGAGTAGACTCTCGGGTACCGGGTGAACGGTCCCGCATTCGGGTGGTCGGTCGTGATGAAGCAGCGCATCGGGTCCTTTGCATAGAGCGCAATTTCAAGCCCGACTGCCCACTGGCTGGCAAAGACCGCATTGTTCGGATCGTAGATGAATGGGACGACGCCCGCTGCAGTCTCGAGTTCAACGTCAACGTTGAACCACTTGAGGTGGTTGAGGGACTGGAGGTGGTGCTCGAACGGGCCGTCCGCCGTCATCGTGGTGGTCTCGTCAAGGGTGACGTTACCGGTATCGATGGTGAGGTTCTTCTGCCGGTTGACGTAGTCCATGACTTCCTTTGCACCGGACTCGAAGTCTCCCCAGTTCGTTCCCTTGTAGGAGT
Organism: uncultured Methanoregulaceae archaeon; assembly: GCA_963790005.1. GTDB lineage: Archaea > Halobacteriota > Methanomicrobia > Methanomicrobiales > Methanospirillaceae > Methanoregula. Next base: position 13,443 of record CAWBMY010000010.1, on the reverse strand, counting down.
GGAACTGGATGTGGGTTGAGTGCAGGACCTGCTCGCGGCCGAAGTTGTTCTTTGCCTTCATACCTTCTGCGAGCTTCAGGGATTCGAGCGTGGTCGTGTAGTTGCCGGGGTTCCCCAGGTTGTTCTGGTGGAGGTGCATCGAGTGCGGCAGGCCGAGGTACTCGTTTGCTTCCATCAGGCCGGTAATAATCTCTGCCGGGGTGATATCGAAGTAGGGGACCTTGTCGTGGATGGAAAGACAATTCAGTCCCCATGCCCAGGCTTCGGTGCCGCCGGGGTTGACGACCTTGACACCGTATCCCTTGGTCTGGCGGAGGATCCATGCGATATACGCAGCGGTGTTCTCGACTTCATGGTTCTTGAGGTATTCAAGGATGAACCAGTTGTTGCCAAAGACCGGGAGTGCAGCCTCATCGATGATCGGAGTGTCGTGGATCTCTTCGTGCACGTGCCGGGCATACAACGGGGGCATCGCGGCTTCCATCGCGAAGGTGAATCCCATGCGGGCGTACTCGTAGCCGGTTTTAAAGACCGTCGGAATGGACTTGCCACCCTCAATTCTTGTGATGCCGGCGGTCTTGTGGGAGTCGAAGTGCTTGTCTTCAGGGCGGTACCAGCGGCCTGCGATTGACCTTGGGGCCGGCAACATGGGCGTGGACCTCAAGGGCACCAGCCATAACGGTCTTGCCCTTTGCATCGATGATCTTTGCGCCGGATCCAACCTTGTCGACAATTTTGCCGTCCTTGACGGCGACATCTGCCTTGTCGCCCTTGATGCCCTGAACCGGGTCAAAGACGTGGCCGTTTTTGATGATATATTCTGACATTTACTGACCTCCCGTGGCAAGGAGTTCATCAACACGGTGGTTGATCTTCGTCAAGAGTTCCTCGTCCGTAAGTACACCCTCTGGCGGGTCGACGACCTTGCGGGTCTCAATCGGGACGTTATCCATACGATAGGCACAGCCGCCGACTTCGACACCGACAAGGGCGACCGGGATGTGGATATCCGAGATCTCGGTCGTGCAGTTGATGTGCGGGTCGATACAGACCGTCGGCTTCCTTGAGTCTGCTGATCATCGCGTTTATCGGGAAGTGTGCCCCGGGGTCGGTGGCGATGTAGAAACAGGCCTCGACTTCGTTCCGGTTTAAGAGGTCGACGGAGGTCGTCTCACCAGTCTGGTGGCGTGCCTGGTCCCTCCTTGAGAGGTCGACGGCATACGGGAACCCGTACTGCCAGCCGAGCACCTGGCCGGAACCGGTAACGTTCCAGTGGCCCCGCATTGCCATGATCGCGAATTTCGTGTAGTCGTTCATGTCGCGGGTGAAGTTGATAGCGATATCGATGTTGTGATTCCTTCCCATCGTGTGGGTGAGACCCATGCCAAAGAAGATGACGCAGAAGCGGCCGCGTTTTAAGTCCTCGACAACCTCAATAATCTTCTCTTTGGGGACGCCGCCAACCGTGTCGGGAAGCGCCTCGCCGCGGGCTGCGGTCCTGAAGGCGTCTAATACTTCGTAGTCGAAGCCCTGCTGGATCTGAATGAACCCATCAGCGCACTTGGCGGTATCGGTGTACCGGCAGTCAACGCAGTAGATCTTCCGGCCCTTGTGGCCCTTGGTGGTAAAGAAACCACGCGGGAAGATCGAGTACCGGGACATGTGCCGCGGGTGGGCGTGTGCCGGGTTGCAGCCCCAGAAGATGACACGGTCGGCACGGTTCTTGACTTCCCCAAGCGTACAGCTCGGGACGCCGACATCCTCAATGGCAATGAGAGACGAGCCGTGGCAGACAGTTGCACAGTTATCGACAATACCCCCGACTTTCTCGGCGATCTCGTGCCCGATGGACATGGCCTGGCAGCTCGTTGATGCCCAGCCGTACATCAGGGTCTTTCTGGACTTTACAAGCATCTTTGCCGTCCAGTCGATCGCCTCATCGTAGGTGATCTCCTTGTAGGTGCCATCGGCCTGCCTCATGCGCGGGCGCTTGACCCGGCCGGGCAGCCTCTGGTGGTTGAACTTTTCGGCGCCGATTGCACATGCGTTCTTGACTCCAAGGATTGTCTTGTTGTCATCGGATACGGTGATGATGAGGTCATCGCACAGGGTACCGCAGAACGGGCAGATAACATCAGTTACATCTTTTGGCATTGCTCGTCACTTCCTTATGAGTCCGCAGGCGTCCTGCAATACCTCGACAGCGCCCATGATGCGTTCGTTTGCGGCAATCTCGACATCAACCGGGAATCCCTTGAAACACGGCTCGCCGGTTGAGAATGTATAGGCCGGGACGATCCGGTTCGCCCAGGGGCCCATAGGGATGTGGGCAAGGCCCGGGACAAGGTCTTCACGGGTCTCGACGGCTTTTACAATCACGCTGCCGACCGAGCTCGTGACCCTGACATTGGTGTTCTTCCATAACCCGAGTTTCTTCATGTCGTCGGGGTGCATATGCATGACCGTGCAGGCATCAAAGTATTTCTGGGACGTCTTGCCTGCTTCCATGCCGACACCCTGCTGGATCGTCCGGCATGTGATCATGTTGAGGGTAATCTTCTTTTCTACCATGAGAACTCCTCAATTCAGACCTTGGCCGGGATATCGGTTGAGCCCTTCCCGGAGAGGCTGATCACCTGATACGGGCATGCCTCCACGCATACACCGCATCCTGCACAGAGTTCAGCCTTGAAATCAAGACTGACTGCCTTGCCATCCTGCACCTGGTAAATCTTCTCCCTGGTGACAGGATCGAGCGTAAAAGACTCCAGTGCATTGACCGGGCAGGCAACAACGCAGTTGTTGCAGCCGGTGCACCTTTCCATGTTTACATGTACTGCAAAAGCCATGCACATCACACACAAATTAGAGACAAAACTTCTTCGATATTTTTGTCTAATCCCAGAGTTGATCAAGAGCAGTAATTAAAGATTGCTTAATACACAGACGGTATAATATAACAGATTAATCAGGGAATTCGATTTTTACGAGTGGTTAACCTTCGAACTGGTTTTTTTCAATATATTGACAACCGGCGAGAGAAAAATCTCGTTTGGGTCCGCTGATAATTCCCGGATAATTTCTATAAACAAAATAAAATACACGCTGTTTTTTTTAATTACCTTAATTGGTTCGGACGCGCAAAAAGTGGCTGCGCCGGATTGGCCCGAACATGCAGCCTGCGCCACACCATATCTCCCGGCGCCCCTTTCATTCTTTTGTTGCCGGTACTTTCCTGTGGGATCTAATAAGGCCCACTCCCTGCGGGAATAGGAGTATCTTCCGATTATCTGGTTGAGAGGGTTTTCTATAACCTGATCGACAATGTTCCCCTATAGGGTGGCGTGAAGATAACACAAATCCGGTTCTTTTCCCATGAAAAGAATCCCGGGTTCATCCTTGTCTGCGAGGATGATTGTATTGGAATCGTTAAAGATGATAAAAAGCGCCTCTTTGAGAGAGGATTTGGGAAAAATACCGGGCTTGGGTTAGTCATTTCCCGGGAAATTCTTGGTATCACGGGTATTAAGATCTGTGAGACCGGCGTACCGGGTAAAGGGGCACGGTTTGAGATGGCAGTGCCAGGCAGCTCATTCAGCGCGTATACACTATGTAAAATAAAAATTCAAGTCGAGGGAATTCCCGCTCAAACCCGGGTTTTGATAACGATTAAAAATTTTCATTGAAGTGCCGGGGCAGGATAACAAATGCAGAAATGACATAAGAAAAACAAAACGGTGTAATATACTATAGAGAACATATATTAAGTATATGCCATGGTTATAAAATATGTGTTTAATCGCACAGCCCTGCCGGCACAACAAGGCTCGTTGCCTTGATAAACCGGTTCCGTATCAGATCCCAAAACAGCAGAACCGGGGCGACAACCCAAGGTAGCCGATATTATAATGGACGGTCAGGGTTTGAATTATGTGGCAGTCAGGAATTGTGATCTTGAACGTTTTAGTATAAAGTGACAATGAAGGAAATTCTCCATGCAATGCCACATTGATACCATTGTACCGCAATCCGGTTAAAATATCCTTGGTTCTCTTAAACGTAGATTGCCCTCTTGCAATATCCGATCCAGAAGATTTCAAAGGACTTCGCGAATGGGTTATCGCAAAACGCAGAAGTGAGATAAATCCTGAAACTAAATACCAACAAATCCACTCTGCTCCATGGCGGATTGGATGATCAAGAATTTTTACCCGGTCTCTTTTAAAAGATTTGTAAGAACTTTGTCGTACTCACACCAATGAACGGGTTCAGATTTGATTTTCTTTTACCAGACGGGTAATCCCGGATCAGGAACAAAAAATGGTCTGTTGATCACCCATGCCCGGCGCAACAGTTTCTCCCACACAGGGGGTTAACCGGTTTTTAATAAATATTACAATAGAGTCTATAGTGAAAAATATGATATAACCCCATTTGGTAATTATTAACTCTAGGACACACCAGATGAAAGTCCGTACACGCTCCCGATTGATCCTCGCTGCCATGACGTTCCTCTTTCTGGTGGTCCTCAGTTTTGTTACCCAGTTTGTTATCCTCGATTCGTTCAATACGATAGAAAAACAGGAAATGACCGCAAATGTCCAGCGTGTCATTGCCAACATCAATAACCAGGAGATGGCAGTCGCATCAAATTGCAAAGACTGGGCTGGCCGTGATGAAACGTATGCTTTCTCCGGGGAGATCATATGCTTCAACACCCACCGGTACCCTTAACCAGCCGGTCCTGCTTGGCACCCTGGATATTGACTATCTTCTCATCTATAATACTCCGGGAAAACTGGTTTTTTCTGAAGGTGCCCAGACACCGGATGGAACACAGATGGTGGTTCCCGATCAACTGGAAACAATTATCGGTAACAGTATTATCCCGCCAGGAATGCCGGGTGGGGTTTCAGGACGGCACGGGATATCCTTTGTCAATGGTGAACCCGTCATGCTTGCCGGCTATTCGATTCTGGGAAGCAACACCTCAAATCCTTCACGTGGTACCCTCGTTATGGCCCGGGTTCTCACCCAGCAGAGGATCGATGATATGGAAAGTGTGATCCAGATCCCGGACATTTCCATTAAAAATCCCTCATCGGCTGTTGACAGCGCCGGTGCACTGAGTGCTGCGGATATCCAGCAGATGAAAAAAGGCAAAATTTTCAGCCAGCCGGTCAATGACAGCAAACTTGAAGGGCAGACCATGCTCACCGGCATTGAGGACAAGCCGACCTTTCTTGTGCTGCAGGTCAGGACCGATCGCCCGATGAACCAGCAGGTTCGGTCGTCTATCTTTATTGTGGCGATCGCGATCATCCTGTTGAGCCTGTGTTTTATCCTGGCAGTCCAGTTTTTATTACAGCGGTTTGTCCTTGAGCCTCTCAGCACCCTTGATAACGATATAAAAATCATTGGGAAGTCCGGTGATCTCGCCCGTCGGATCCCCGAAAAAGGGGATGATGAAGTTCTCTCACTCACCCGGGCCCTAACCTGATGCTCAAGGAGATTGAGAAAAAACGCAATCAGTTGTCTGAAGCCCGCCGTGAACTGGCACTGCGTAACCGGGACCTTGAGGAACTGAACCGCAAAGCGAACCTGTATCTTGATATTTACCTTGATGTGATCACCTACGAAATCCTCAATGCGATCATGGGGCTGCGGGGGTATGCCGAGTATCTTGAACCTACAGCAAACGAAAAAGAGAAGCCTTTTCTTAAAAAGATCAGCGACCTTGCACAAAAAAGCGGTAATGTGATCCGCAATATCGAAACGATCAGCCGGATTTACAAGATGCCGCAGGGAGTAGTTCCCATCGATCTCGCAGATATCCTGAAAAAAGAAATTGCCCTTCGTCCGAATGTCGATATCGCTCTTGAAGGATGTAACCGCACCGTTCTTGCTAACGATATGATGGGCGTAATTTTTGACAATCTTTTTTCAAACTGTCTCAAGTTTGGTGGATCCGGTGTCAGGATCGAAGTTTCTGCACGGGATACCGGTGAGGGAATGCTCGAAATATCCGTTACCGATAACGGGCCGGGCATTCCCGACGCGATGAAATCGCAGGTTTTCGACCGCTTCGCACAGGATTCCAAAACACGGAGCAGTTATGGACTTGGCCTTCACATCGTCAAGATGCTTGTGGAAGGATACGGGGGGAAGGTATGGGCGGATGATCGTATACACGGAGATCTGGCATCGGGTGCCGCAATACGTTTCACGCTTCATATTGCTGAATAAACGGATCGATCATTCATTTTTAAAAGAATATGTGAGTGGGAGGAGTAAGCCTCCTTCTGTTCATGCGGCATTCAGCTCTGCGCCATACCCGGGCGGATACCGAGCGATCCATTGCCCTGTTCTGGCTTGCACCCGCAGGGTTTCGCCGTTTCATCGTATCCTGTTCCGTTAAAACGCTCAGCGGGTTACTCGTGCACGAAAACGTGCACTTCTCGCCGGTTAAGGCTCGGCCGCATCATGACTGGGAACAGGCCGTGTCGTTTCTGTGCCATTGCCGTGACTCTCGCCACCCATACTTGTGTATGGCTGCGTGCCCGGTGGGTGGGGGGACTTTCCTCAGCAGCACTTAAGGCCACCGTCAGCCGCTCTCTCCCTCTCACGACTACATATGCGCGAACGAACTTTAAGAATGGCACAGGTAACGGGACCCGGTAACTTTTTTTTTAAAGTTCCCGGGAGGGATAACTAATTAAACGGGCCATGCAGAATGTGTCACAGAACAGGTGATCTGTGCCATGCAACTGCTGACTCCCGATGAAGGTTTGCTCGCCGTCCGGCTCGCCCGGGGGGCCATTGAGTATACGATCACAAAAAAGCCAAAACCGATGATCACGCTGACACCGGTCTTTAGGGAGAAACGCGGGGTCTTTGTGACCCTGACCAAAAACGGCGAGCTCCGGGGCTGCATCGGTTTCCCCTACCCGGTCCTGCCGCTTGGCGAGGCAATTGAAAGTGCCGCAGTTGCTGCCGCGCTCGAAGACCCCCGGTTCCCGGGCGTAAAAAAGGATGAAGTTGCCTCCCTTGATTTCGAAGTGACCGTGCTCACGATCCCGGTGCCGCTTACGTGCGACCCGGCCAACGCCGCGGCACATATCGAGGTCGGACGCCACGGCCTGATTGCCCGGGGCTATGGCACGAGCGGCCTTTTGCTCCCCCAGGTGGCAACCGAGTATCACTGGGATGCAAAAACATTCCTCGACCAGACCTGCCAGAAAGCGGGACTCCCCACCCGCTGCTGGCAGCAGCCCATCATCGAGATCCTCACCTTCGAGGGCCAGATATTTACCGGCTCGTTTAAGGGATCGGTTTAACAAAAAGCGGAGCATATCCATAGAGGCAAGAGGAGTACCCCCGCGGCATGGCGATTTCATTCGAGAGCCTGGACAGCGATATTGCAGGACAGAACCGGTAAACTGGTCGCCGGGAAAAAAGTGATCCGGACACCGGCGCTGCTCCCGGTCATCAACCCCCACCTGATGCTTGTCACCCCAAAGGAACTGCGGGAGATGGGTGTCGAGGCGCTTATCACAAACGCCTACATTTTTTCGCAGAGCAAACAGTACAGCGAGAGGGTCAAAGAGGAAGGCCTCCACAAACTGCTCGATTTTGACGGCGTTATCATGACCGATTCCGGGTCGTTCCAGCTCTCGGTCTACGGGCAGGTCTCGATCACAAACGAGCAGACCCTCACCTACCAGCGCGATATCGGGAGCGACATCTGGGTGCCGCTCGACATCCCCACCTCCCCGGACGCGGACCGCGAGACCGCGGAACGGGAACTTGCGATCACGATGGAACGGCTCCGCGAGGCAAAGGAACTCTTCGGGAACGATGCCCCGATTGCCGGGCCGGTGCAGGGAAGTCTCTACCCCGACCTCCGCGAACGGGCGGGAAAGGAAGTCGGCGACCTCGGCTTCTCGTTCTGCCCGATCGGTGCGGTCGTGCCGCTCATGGAGTCCTACCGGTACCGGGATCTCGTGGATGTGGTCCTTGCCGCAAAACGCACGCTCCCGCGTTCGGCCTGCATCCACCTCTTCGGTGCCGGCCACCCGGTGATGTTTGCGCTTGCCGCCGCGATGGGCTGCGACCTTTTTGATTCCGCCGCCTACGCGCTCTATGCAAAAGAGGGGCGGTACCTCACCACGCACGGGAGTTTCAAGATCGACGAACTCGCCGATCTCCCCTGCTCGTGCGCCGTCTGCCGGAGCCATACGGCTGAACAGCTCCGCACCGCAAAGGACCGGACCCGGCTTCTGGCCCTCCACAACCTTGCCGTCACCCTTGCCGAGATTGCGCGGATCCGGCAGGCGATCACCGACGGCACGCTCTGGGAACTCGTGGACGAGCGGTGCCGGAACCACCCGCAGCTCCTGTCAGGGTACCGGCGGCTTCTCCAGCACAACGCGGAACTCGAACAGTTTGACCGGGCCCACAAGCGCCGGTTCTTCTACCGGGGCGACGAGAGCTGCGCCCGGACCGAAGTGCTGCGATACCAGCGCATGCTCGCCCGGCTGCGCCTCGGGGAAAATGTCCTTGTCGCGTGCGACAACGGCGTCCGCGAGGGATACGACACCGGTACTGTACTTCAAGCCGCCGTTCGGACCCTATCCCCCGGAGTTAAAGGAGACCTTCCCCATCGGCCAGAGCGAGATCCCCGAATGGGATGCGGCGATGGTCAGGCAGGGATGCAAGGGGATCCGTATGCTTGCAGACAGCCACAAGGAGATGCAGGATCCGGGTCTGCGGCCTTCATGCCGAATGGAAAAACATCTTTGCCGATGAACTCGGGGAAGCCGCGGAGCTGATCGAATGATCCGGATCGATATCAGGAAGCGCGACGGCCTTGCCCGGTCCGGTATCCTCACCTGCGAGGGCGGGCCCGTCCCGCAGGTGCCGTTTCCCGCGGTGCTCGAAACAGAAACCGTCTTTCCCTCGCTGGTGGCACGCGGCGGCACCAATGTTCCGCTCTCTGCGCCTGCGGAATTTGTAAAGACCTACATCCCCCGGGGCCCGGACCAGCCGGTCACCATCCACCCGGCGCTTGAGAACCCGGCCGCGAGCGGCGATGTCGTGATGGTCGCAAACTGGCACACGGCCCTCTCAAATCCCCGGAGGTATGCCGAGTGGCTCAAGAATATCCGGGAGAAGACGCCGGCCGACACGCTCTGGTACGCACCGGGCACCGCCCTCCCGTCAAACGTCCACATCCTCTGCTACTCGGGATTCGGCCTCTTTGATTATATCGCAGCCGATCTCAAATCCGCGCAGGGCCTGTTCTGCACGCCGGAAGGCGAGTTCCCGGCCGATGCACAGAAGGCCGGCATCTGCGCGTGCGAAGGCTGCCGGAACGGCGACCTGAAACTGCACAACCGGCTCGCCCTTGAAGGCGAGGTCGCGCTCGTCCGGTATTTCATCGGGCAGTCAAAACTCCGGGAACTTGTCGAGGCCCGGTGCCGGATGAATGCAAACCACGTCGCCATCATGCGCCACCTTGACGTGGATTATGCCGGGACCGAACCGTATGCCCCGGTCGCACGGAGCGGCGTGATGCGGGCAAACTCCGGGGAATCGATGCAGAGAGTCGAGGTCCGCAGGTTTGCCGAACGGCTTCTTACCCGCTACAAGCCCCCGAAGGCAACGGTCGCCGTTCTCCTGCCCTGCTCGGCAAAGAAACCCTACTCGCTCTCGCAGAGCCACCGCCGGTTCCAGATGGCGATTGCCGGCCGGGCCCACGAACTCATCATCACCTCGCCGCTCGGCCTTGTCCCCCGGGAACTCGAATGCGTGTATCCCGCGATGCACTACGATGTCCCGGTCACCGGTTACTGGGACGCGGAGGAGTGCGCGTACATTTCGGACATTGTCGCCCGCTACCTTGCCCTGCACAAGTACGAGCGGGTGATCGCCCATCTCGAAGGCGGGGCGCTCAAGGTCGCGGAGATGGCGGCAAAAACCTGCGGGATCACGCTCGAATATTCCTGCCGCGAGCACCCGACCGGCGATGAAGCCCTTTCGCAGCTCAGCCGGGCGCTTGACAGCGAACGCCGGGTAAAGGATGACCGGCTCCACGGGATGCTCTCGTACCAGTTCGGCTGCGATGTCGACACGAAAAGCATGCTCTCCCGGGGCCATTTCCCGGAGCTGTTCTATTCCAAAGCGCAACATACAGCGCTTTTCTATCGACACCGGGAACGGACTGCTGCGCCCGACCTTTGAAGGCTGGGAACTGATCCCGCAGGGCTACCGCGTGACGATCAGTGACTTTTTGCCCGAGGGCGACGTGCTCGTGCCGGGCGTGGTCGATGCCGATCCCGCGATCCGGGACGGCGACGAAGTGCTCGTGGTCGGGCCAAAGGCGATGGCAACCGGCCGGGCTGCGATGTCGGCGGCTGAAATGAAAAATTCCAAACGCGGCGTTGCCGTCCGGGTGCGTAAAATAAAGAAGCTTGCCATCTAACGCATACGATACAAGTGCAGATCATCCATGGAGTGAAAACGTTGTTCCGTAGTCTAAAAGCCGAACAGGGCGGGTGGAAGTTTTGAGCGCTCCCGCCAGTGCACAGGAGACAAAAGGGATAAATCCGGTTATTGTTGCTGTTCCAAAGGAGCAGACCCCGGGAGAACAGCGGGTGGCGACAGTGCCGGAGGTCGTCCAGAAACTCACGAAGGCGGGCCACGTGGTCCGGATCGAGCATGACGCAGGGACAGGCGCGTACTATCCCGATAATCTCTTTACCGCCGCCGGCGCAACGATCGTTTCCGGCCGGGCCGAACTGTTCTCCGGGGCAAAGGTCGTGCTGTGTGTCCAGCCCCCGACCGTTGCCGATGTCGACATGCTTTCCGAAGGCACCATTGTCATCGGGTTCATGAACCCGACCCGCAACCTCGATGCGATCGCACGGATGCGCGACCGGAAGATCACCGCCTTTGCCCTTGAGTTTGTCCCGCGGATCACCCGCGCCCAGAGCATGGACGCGCTCAGTTCGCAGGCAACGGCCGGCGGGTACGTGGCAGCAGTCCTTGGTGCGGACAACTGCCCGAAGTTCCTCCCGATGCTGACAACCGCCGCCGGTACGATCCGGCCGGCAACGGTGCTCATCCTCGGCGCCGGTGTCGCCGGCCTCATGGCGATTGCCACGGCAAAGAGGCTCGGCGCCATTGTCGAAGCCTACGATGTCCGGCGCGCCGCGGGCGAGCAGGTCAGAAGCCTTGGCGCAAAGTTCCTCGAACTTGAGATCAACGCTGAAGGCCAGGGCGGTTATGCCCGCGAGCTCACGCCCGAAGAGAAGGCACAGGAGCAGCAGATGGTCTCTGCCGCAGTCGCACGGGCAGACATCGTCATCACGACGGCAGCAATCCCGGGCCGCAAGGCCCCGGTCCTTGTCACAAAAGAGACCGTCGCGACGATGCGGCCGGGTGCCGTCATCATCGATATGGCGGCCGAATCGGGCGGCAACTGCGAACTGACACAGGCCGGAAAGACCATCCGGGAGCACGGCGTCATGATCATCGGCCCGCAGAACCTCCCGGCCCGGGTGCCGTTCCACTCAAGCCAGATGTACGCAAAGAACCTCCAGTCGTTCCTTGCCCTCCTCATCACGAAGGAGGGGACGCTGGTGACGGAATTCACCGACGAGATCCTGACCGCGAGCCTTCTTGTCCACGCAGGAAAGGTCGTCCATAAACCGACAAGCGATCTCCTGAACGGAGGAAAGCCATGATCGACTCCACTACGCTCTGGACCGCGGTCTACATCGTGATGCTCGCCGCATTTACCGGCTATGTCGTCATCAGCCGGGTCCCGGTCATTCTCCACACGCCGCTGATGAGCGGCTCGAACTTCATCCACGGGATCGTGCTTGTCGGCGCCATGGTCGCGCTCGGCCTTGCGACAACGCCCCTGGAACAGATCATCGGGTTTATCGCGGTTGTCCTCGGCGCGGCAAACGTCACCGGCGGCTACGTGGTCACGGAACGGATCCTCCAGATGTTTGACCGCAGCGGAAAGAAGCCCAAGAAGGAGGCCTAAAGGATGATCGACCTTTCCTGGGTGATCGACCCGATCTATATCGCGACGATCTTCTTCTTCATCGTCGGCCTCCAGCGGATGAGCCACCCGCTCACGGCACGGAGCGGGATTGTCTGGGCCGGCGCCGCGATGGTGATCGCAACGCTCGTCACGTTCCTGACCCCGAACCTCACCAACTTCGCCCTGATGGCAATCGCGATCGTCATCGGCGGGGGCTTCGGGTACTTCGCGGCAAAGCGCGTCGCGATGACCGACATGCCCCAGATGATAGCGCTCTACAACGGCATGGGCGGCGGCGCAGCGGCCGGGATCTCGGCAGTCGCGCTCCTCAGCACCACGAATCCCGCCACCAGTGCCCTCGCGGTCGTCGGCGGCCTTATCGGGGGAGTCTCGTTTGCCGGGAGCATCATCGCATTCCTGAAACTCCAGGGCTGGATGCGGCCCCGGCCGATCACCTTCCCGGGCCAGAAGATCCTCAACATGGCGGTCCTTGCCCTCGCCATCATCGCCGGTGTGCTCGTCGTCCTGCAGCCGTCATGGGTACCGCTCAGCGTCGCCCTGTACCTCCCGCTGTTCTTCATCCTCGCGCTCGGCTTCGGGCTCCTCATGACGCTTCCCATCGGCGGGGCCGACATGCCCGTTGTCATCTCGATGTACAACGCGTTCACCGGCCTTGCCGTTGCGCTTGACGGGTTCTCGTTTGCAACCCCCAACTATGCGATGGTCATTGCCGGTATCATTGTCGGCGCCGCGGGTTCGCTCCTGACGCTCAACATGGCGCGGGCGATGAACCGGTCGATCACGAACGTCTTCTTCGGTGCGTTTGGCGCGACCGAGGAGAAAGACGTGCAGATCCAGGGCAGCATGAAATCGATCGAGGCCGATGATGTCGCGGTCCTGCTCGCCTACGCAGACAAGGTGATCATTGCTCCCGGCTACGGCATGGCAGTCGCCCAGGCCCAGCAGAAGGTCAAGGAGCTCGCCGACCTGCTCGAATCAAAAGACATCCAGGTAAAGTTCGCGATCCACCCGGTCGCCGGGCGGATGCCCGGGCACATGAACGTCCTCCTTGCCGAGGCAGGGGTCTCTTACGACCACCTCTTCGACCGGGACGAGATCAACCCGGAGTTCCCGAGCACCGATGTCGTCCTTGTTATCGGGGCAAACGACACCGTCAACCCGGCATCGCACCGGCAGGGAAGCCCGCTCTTCGGCATGCCCATCCTCGATGTCGACCAGGCAAAGAACGTCGTCGTCCTCAAACGGGGCCAGGGGAAGGGTTTTGCGGGAATCGAAAACGACCTGTTCTACCGGGACAACACCCGGATGCTCTACGGCGATGCGCAGGAAACGGTCGGGAAACTTGTGCAGGCGTTGAAGAAGTTGTA
>CAWBMY010000009.1:0-17877 GCA_963790005.1 uncultured Methanoregulaceae archaeon | reverse complement strand
TTGGAAACGAATTGGGCAGCGCGAGGGTGAATACTTTCGCGTTGTTGAAATAGAGGCGCCGGTAACTTTCGACCGGTGAGAGCGTGCCCGAGATCATGATGCAGCAGGCATGCGATGAGCAGATCTCGGTGAGCGGGGCGGACGGGTCGATGTTTCGCACCTCAAGGATGATCCCCTCTTCAGTCCTTTTGTAAACCGTAAGGTATGCGGGGTTATTCGAGGACTGTGAGAGCCGGTACATGAAAACGGTCAGGCGCTCGATCGCCGTCTCGCGGAACTCGCCTGCCTTCTGGTTCCTGTCCCGGATCGTCTCGGCAAGGCCCATGAGTTCGTCGACAATATCGTCCATGTCCTTCCAGAGCGAGCCGCGGACGACCATCCGGTCAAAGATACCGGGATCGAACCAGTCCTCGGGTTCCGTCGAGTTTGACAGGCCCCGGATAAACTCGGTGAGCCGGGGAAGGACATGCTGCACTGCTTCTGCCCCCTTGTGGTGGCGTTTCATACCCGAGAGCTCGCGGATTGCCTGCTCAAGATCCTTTTGTGCGAGCCCGATGCTCTCGATCGACTGGATCGTGTCCCCGCAGTTGTGGGCCTCGTCGATTAAGAGCATCACGTCCTGCGACTCGACATTGAGGTTCGCGTACGAGCTGCTCCCGGATCTCGCGGTCGAAGAGGTGGTGGTAATTGAGGATGATCACGTCCGCGTTCTTTGCCGCGTGCATCATCAGTTCGTACGGGCAGATGTCGCCGGCAAAACCGGCCAGTTCCTGCGGCCGGACGGGATCAGCAAGCACCCGCTCGGACTTCGAGCGCACCGTTGTCGAAGGCACCATCTTGAGGCCCCCGGTATCCCCGGGCACAAACATTTTGCTCGCGATAAAATACGGGCAGATGAGCGGGTGCTCCCGGTCCATCCTCCGTATCTGCTGGACAATGAACGGATCTTTTATCGGGACAAGGGCCCCTTTCTCCGCCCGGTCGCGCATGAGCGAGGATGAAAATGTCTTGACCCCCTCGCAGCGCCGGTACACGTCCCCTTCGCCGCCAAGGGGACACATGCTCTTTTTCCCGACCAGGTACACGATCTTTAACTTCGGCTGTTTCTTTTTGACAAGCGCAAGTTCCCGTATAAAGGTGGTGAGCTGGCTGACCGTGCGGACAGCGATCACAATTTTCCGGTTTTTGCGTTCCGCAAGAAGTGACGCGACCACGCTCGACTTCCCGCTCCCGGTCGGCGCATCGATCATGCCGATCCCGCCCTCCCGGGCGACCTCTGCAGCAAATACGAGCATCTCGCGCTGGTGGGGGCGGTATTCCGCATACGGGAAGAAGGGATCGAAACTGTCCATTGCTGGAGTACAGTTGGCGCTATAGGGTTTTATGGGCGTCGGATAGGACATGCATGATTCTTGCAAGGAAAACAGGCTCAATGCTAATATTCCCGTACAACCCATCTGTTCCTCATGGCAGTCCACCCCATCGATAACCGGTATGGCACACCGGAGATGCGAGCCGTCTGGAGCGAGGAGAACCGGTTCTCCTGTGTCGTTGCCGCGGAAGTCGCGCTGGCGCAGGCAGAGGCAGCGCATGGCCTGATCCCCGAGGCAGCGGCCGGGGAGATCGCACAGAACGCACAGAAGGCGTCCCTTGCCCGTGCAAAAGAGATCGAAGCAGAGATCAGCCACGACATGATGGCGATCGTAAAAGCGATCTCCGAGGTCTGTGGCGATTCAGGGAGATGGGTGCACTACGGCGCCACCTCAAACGATATCCTCGATACGGCAACCGGCCTCCAGCTGGCGCAGGCGATGGACCTTATCGATGCAAAACTGCGTAACCTCCTCGGGGTGCTGATCCAAAGAGCCGAAGAGACAACGACCCTTGTGGCGGTGGGAAGAACGCACGGGCAGCAGGGAGTGCCGACCACGTACGGCCTCAGGTTTGCCATCTGGGCAAGCGAGGTAGGAAGGCACATAGAAAGGCTGGAACAGCTGCGCCCCCGGGTCGCGGTCGGGCAGATGACCGGCGCGGTGGGGACGCAGGCGGCGATCGGGCCAAAGGGGATGGACGTGCAGGCAGACGATGATGCAGCTGCTCCACCTCTCTTCCGTGGATGTCTCAAACCAGGTGATCTCACGCGACCGGTACGCGGAGTACTTCATGTTCCTTGCCAATGTCGCAACCACGCTCGACAAGATCGGCGTCGAGATCCGCTCGCTCCAGCGCACCGAGATCGGCGAGGTGGAAGAGGCATTCGGCGCAAAACAGGTGGGCTCGTCCACGATGCCGCACAAGAGAAACCCCATAAAATCCGAACAGGTCTGCGGCCTCGCGCGGATTATCCGTTCCTCGGTTGAACCGGCGCTCCTCAACAATACCCTCTGGGACGAACGGGACCTCACCAACTCCTCCTGCGAACGGGTGATCTTTCCCGAAGCCTCCATCCTTACCGATCACTGTCTCCGGCTCATGACAACCGTGCTCGACAAACTGGTGATCAACCGTGCAGCGATCCGGCGCAACCTCGAATTCCTCCACGGGATCAATATGGCGGAATCCGTGATGATCGAACTCACCCGGCGCGGCATGAGCCGGCAGGACGCCCACGAACGCGTACGGATGGCGAGCATGCAGGCGCTTGCCGAAAGCCGGCCGCTTGCCGATGTACTCGGGGCAGACTCCGAAGTGATCCGGTTCTGTTCGCGGGATGATCTCATCTACCCTCCTTGCACCTGATGCCTATATCGGCACCTCGGCCGCGCAGGTCAACCGGGTGATTGAGAAATTAAGGCCCCTTGTCCTGTAATCTCCCTGATTTTATTTTATAACAATGAGGGCCCAATAATGACAGATTTATACGTTACCAACGTTAATTCAAACTGGTAATGGAACGGCAGATCGCCCTTTGGGGACACAGGTTCTCTCACACGGATATTGTCCGCTTCACGGTTATTGCGTCTCTGACGCTCTCCTCTATCCTGATTACAGCGATCGCTCTCGCCCAGAACATCGGAGCACTCTACCCTCAGCTCTTCTACTTCCCCATCCTGTATGCGACATATTTCTATCCCCGGCGCGGGATCATCCTCGCAGGCATCTGCGGGATCGTGTACGAATCCCTTGTGTACTTCTCGCTCTTCCCGGATACACTCGCTCTCTGGTCGGCCACCGGCCAGGCAGTGCTCTTTGTCTGCGTCGCGCTTGCGGTTGTGTACTTCACGAACATCATCCGGGTCTCGGAAGCCCGGTACCGCAGCATCTTTGAAAACTCGCTTCTCGGGGTCATCCTTTTTGACAAGAACAAGTTTACCATCCGGCTCGCCAACCAGCAGGTCGCAGCGATGCTCGGTTATACCGTTGAAGAACTCAGTGGGATGACCTTTGCCCGGCTCTTCTTCTCCCACGACTTCCAGCGCCTGTTCTTTGAACATCTCGGATCCGGGGAGGACATCAGGAATTTTGAGACCTGCTTTGCCACAAAAACAAAGGAGCCCCACTGGGTCAACCTCTCCTGGAGCCGGATTGACGATACCGTTGTCAGTTGTTCGGTTATCGATATCAATACCGAGAAACTCGTCCGGCAGGAGGCAGTCGACAGTTCAACCCAGTACCGGCAGGTGACCGAGAATTCTCCCACCGGCATGGTGATCACCGATCACACGAAAATCCTCTTTGCCAACCCGGCATTCTCCACATTCTCCGGGTACACACCGGACGAATGCACAGGCAGGGATCTTGCTGACAGTGTCATTGATGAGGACAAGGAACGGTTCGTGGATTTTGCCGGCCGCTGGGACACAGCGGCGCCGGTCCCGGACCGGGCGGAGTTCCGGTTTGCCACAAAGAGTGGTGAGATCCGGCGGGCGGTTCTCTATTTTACCCCCATCACCCGCAACAACCGGCCTGCCGGGCTCATCAATATTATCGATAATACCGAATGGGAAGAATACCGTGAACGGGTGGAGCAGACCAAAGAACGCCGGCGCGAGATGATGCGTGCCGTTGCCCACGAGATCAGGACGCCGCTCCAGCCGGTCATGGGTACCTCAACCTGCTTCTCCAGGACCCGAAGTCCTTTGGCGTGACCGATGAGACCCGGCAGATCCTTGAGCGGTGCGCCAAAAGTGTCGACCAGGAGCGCCAGATCATCAACCAGATGCTGGAACTCTCGGTACTCGAGGTAGAGGAAACCAGCCTTGACTATTCTGTTTTTTCCGTCCGGGGAATGGTCAATGCAGTCATCTCAAACGGGGGGTATTCCATCAAAACTGAGATTGCAATCGATATCCCGCCCGACCTTGTTTTCGAGGCCGATCGCCAGAAACTATCCTATGTCATTGATGTGCTGCTTGCAAACGGGGTGACCTACTCCAAACCGCCAAAAAAGATCTGGATTACCTACCGGGGTTCGCCGAACCCTCCCGTTCCACCGGCTCGCGATACAGGACAACGGCGTGGGTATCACCGAGGCCCAGCTCGATGAGATATTCAAACCCAAAAACGACGGAGAGCACCGGTTCCCCCAGGAGAGCACCGGGGGCCCGGGCACTCCCTTGCAATTGCAAAAAAGTATGTCCAGTTGCACGGGGGATATATCAGCGTTGACAGTATCATGAACATCGGGAGCACATTTACCATTCATATACCCAAAAAACGGCCAGACAAAGTTGATCACCCTGACACGTAAGATTGTAGTTGTTGAGGATGACCAGCCTATCCTCGACCTTATGGAGATCCTGTTGAAAAAACTGGGATACGAACCAGTACTTATCCCCAACGGACTCGATGCACTAAACTATGTCAGATCCGAACCACCAGCCCTGATCCTGCTTGATATCATGATGTCACCCCTTTCAAGCTGGGAATTTCTGGAACGGTTGCGGATGGAATATAATCTTGCGGGAGATCCCGGAGATCATCTTTACCGCGTCACCCACGGTACCCGGGAAGATGGCAGGACTTCATGACCCGAAACTGGGCATCCTCCAGAAACCGGTCACCTTTAACGAACTCCAGACTGCCCTACAACAATTTCCCGGAATCTCACATCGTTAACTGTGAATATTGTAAAAATGAGTTGAGCAAAGTCCGCGGAGCGTAATACTTTTCAAGGCCAAGTCTTTTCTTAAAAAAATTATACTATTGAAAAATGATTATTCATCAATTAACCCATATTAATCGGAAGATTTCCCGGTAAAGATTCTCATTTCCCCATGATGCAGATCATAATAGATATATAAGAAAGAAGGAAATTATTGAGTTATACATTGTCATATCCGGTATCGGATATATAAACAGGGTGGTTTTAAATGACATTTACCAGAAAAAATGAAGAGGCAGTATCACCGGTCATCGGCGTCATCTTAATGGTCGCCATTACAGTGATTCTCGCAGCGGTTATCGCTGCATTCGTGTTCGGCATGGCCGGGAATGTCCAGAAGTCGCATATCGTTTCAATAACTGCGCACCGAATAAACGCCAGCCAAGTTGAGTTTACAAATAATGGTGGTCAGGATGTGCGCAGTCTCAGCAGCACCAATATAACTCTTGCAGGCAACTCAAGTTCCACTAATAACTTGGGAACTACAGTTGGAAGTCAGTTAATAGTATCAACTTCTACGAGTAGCGGAGCGAGTGCTATTGTCGTTGGTAAATTTGCTGATGGGTCTTCCCAAATTCTTCTGCAGACCACAGTTTAAACCCCTATTTATTCTTGTTTTATAGGTTTTTTTCATCAGTAATCACAGGTTTTGGTATTTCCTTGTGTACCCTCGTGTGATTCCTCCATCCGGTCGGGCTCCTGTAATAGCCAAACAGGATATTTCTCGCCATTATCGTTCAGAATTTCCGTTGCATACCTTTTGACATTCTTCTCATCCGGTTTTTTCTGATAGGCCATTACTTTACAAAGGTCACAGGAGGCACCGAAGAGCCGCCACTGATTTTTCCATACAAGGGCGTTAAAGACCAGTTCCCCCGCGCTCTATCCATCTCCCTCACCAAACTTTGAACCTGTTTTCGTGAATTCTTTAACGACAAATTCATGAGGTAATTGCGGATACTTTTAATGCCTCATTCGGGTTTACTGATAACAAAATCCGCGCTATGTTCAAAGGAACCCACATTGTATTTCTTCGACCGAACTCCTTTGCTGCTGTGTGCCTTACCGCCCCATTTGTTCGTATCATGGAAGGTAGTGAGCGTGAGCATCGTTATTGGCGAGGGGTTCTGCTTGTACCAATCTTCTCAAGTTGGTAGAATTTTGCGACTACGCCTTTCCTGTATGGTTCTATATATCGGGTGATATAGGGGAAGGTAAGGGTTGAATCCGCCATAAATTGCCTTTCTTCTTCGAAGTATTCGCCGTGAACCCTGATTTTTTATTTTTAGTATTGCGGAGATAGGCAAGGAAGAGAACGACAACCTTGAGGTGGAGGCGCAGAGTTGGATTCACCCGGATTTCCCTGAATACTGACGGTGCAATCATTTAATCATCGTTGGCTGTCGGGGTAATTTCGGAATTATTCTATAGTAGATGAAATTTCTCAAAAAAATTTAATGGCGTTACCGGCTTTCCGGATAATGTAGCCGGATACTGGAGATCTGGCAATTGTTTTATAACAGATTATATGTGCACAGTCTCATAGTTTCAGGTCGCCACGCTTGCCGGGCAGGCAGGATTCGACATATACCATTATTTATTCTGAAAAACGATGGGAATATACGTAAGTTTCCGATCCGACTCCGCCGGAGGTAGCCATGATCTCGGTTTTATATGTTGACGATGAATCAGCGCTCCTTGAAGTAACCAGAATTTTTATGGAGCGGGGGGGTGAGTTCAGGGTCGAAACCGCTACATCGGCACACGAAGCAATCGGGAAACTTAAGGAAGAGCGGTACGATGCGCTGGTCTCCGATTACCAGATGCCGGAAATGGACGGCATCGAGTTCTTAAAATACCTCCGTCCCGCGCTGTGACGGGATGCCATTTATCCTCTTTACCGGCAAAGGCGGGGAAGAGGTTGCGATCGAGGCACTCAATGCCGGCGCGGACTTTTACATCCGGAAAGGGGATTCGCCCCGGGCACAGTTTGCGGAACTCGAGACAAAAATACGATCGGCCGTTGCACGGCGGCAGAGCGAGCGGGCGCTCCGCCAGTCAGAGCGGGCATACCGTTCGCTCGTTGAAAACCTCACAGGCATCGTTTTTACCGTCAACGATGAAGGGATCCTCACCTATGCCAGTCCCCGTATAAGCCGGTTCGGGTATGATCCGGACGACGTGACAGGAAAGGACTTTGCCATCCTGGTCTGTGCAGAAGATATCCCGACTAGTCGCCCACCATTTTGCCCTGGTAAAACAAGGCATGACCTCCCGGTTTGAGTTCAGGCTCATCAGTAAGAGCAGGCAGTCCTGCCGGGTGTGTGCATCGTGCCGCCCGCAGATGGATCAGGAGAGATGCACGGTGTGCAGGGCCTGCTGACCGAAATACCCGAGGACAAAAAGGAGGGAGAGACACCGGGGGGGCACGAGATCGCAGAAGAGAACGAGGCACGGCAGACCCGCACCGGCCGTGCTGCCCTCTTTGAGGAGACATTCAGACAGGCACCGCTTGCCTGCCTGACACTCTCCAAGGACGGATGTATTACGGACATCAACCGGGCAGCCCTGGTGATGCTGGGCTGCCCCGGCTGACACGGTGACCGGGAGGTCCCTTGTTGAGTTTATCGCCGCAGAAGATCAGGCGCGGTTCTCTGCCGGCATCCTGGAACTTAAACACTTCCGGCAGTATCCATGCAGAACGATTTACCCTTGCCACGAAACGGGGGATGCGCCATGTTTGTCTCACTGGACGGCTCGGTTGTCCTGGATCCCGGGGGAAATACCAGTCTGCTGTTTGTCACGCTGACCGACATCACCGGACAGGTACAGGGAGGCCACGGCTGCTGCAGGCAACAACCGCATCCGCAGAGGGCATACTCGCCGGTGCCGGGAAGGGATCCTTGTCTGCACCCCGGCACTGGTTCTTTCCCGATGGAACCCGGCAATGGAGGATATTACCGGGATTGCCTGCCGGGACGCAGTCGGAAAACCGCTTGCCGACATGTTGCCCTTCCTGCACGGGACGGGGCCGGATTCCCCACCGGTGCGGGCACTGGCCGGTGAGATTGTCGCCACCCCGGATTCCCGGTACGAGTATCCCGCTCCGGGAAATGCGGCTGGGCACGGGCGATCTTCTCCCCCCTGCGGGACGCACGCGGCGATGTTGAAGGGATCATCGGGGTGGTGCAGGAGATCACCACTCCGCACAACTGCCGCCCGGCGGATACGCTCGGCAAACAGGCTCTATGCCATCAGTTCACGGGTCAGTGCAGCCGCCGCAAAAGCCCGGGATCTTGAAACACTGCTTGCCGGCACCTGCCGGATCGCTGCGGATGAAGATGCGATCTGCATGGCATGGATAGGGCTTTTCGATCACGCCGCCGGGATCATTCGACCGGTAGCGCACGCCGGGAACGGGGAAGACCTGCCGAAAGAGGGATGCCGGATTACCGACGCAGATCAGGACGACCGGACTTGCCGGTGACGCCATCCGCACGGGAGTACCGGTAACCTGCCGCGATACCGCAACGGATCCAAAACCCTGGATGGAAGAGGCACACCGGCAGGGGTACCGGTCACTGGCTGCCGTACCGTTCCGGCTCAAAGGCCAGATCGTGGGTGTCCTCACTCTCTGTTCCGGTGAGCCGGATGCATTTTCTGATGAAGAGTCAGAGCAGCTCGCGCTCCTTGGCACCACGCTCTCATCGGCGCTCGACCTGCTTGACAAAAAAACGCTCCAGCGCAGGGCGGGGAAGGGCTCCCACGGCAGCTGGGAACGCACACAGTTCCTTGCCGGGGGAATAGAGTCCGCGTCCGTCCCCTTTGCCGCGATCTTCCCAGACGGGAGCACCGGTGCGGTAAACGCAAGCCTCTGCGCCATGCTCGGGTACACCGAGGATGAACTGCTTGCGCTCCCGTTAAAGAGCCTCTTTCCGGAAGAGCACAACTGCTGATGAGGAACGGTTCCTGCGGGTAATTACCACAAAAATACCGGAGCGCTACGAGAGCGCCATCCGTACAAAAGACGGCACCCTCCTGCCAGGTCGAGTGCTTCCTCCAGGCCATGACCGATGAGACCAGCGGGCAATCCTGCGCTTACGCGTTTATCACCGATATCAGTGACCGTAAGCAACGGACGGACCTGCTCGAAGAAGAACGGCAGCAGTACCATTCATTCTTTGAGACTGCGAGCGCGGCGATCATGATCACAACACCGGAGGGGTCCGTCCTTGCAGCAAACCCGGCTGCATGCCGGCTGTTCGGCCGGACAGAAGAAGCTTTGTGTTCAGCAGAAGGTGGCGGTCTTGCCGGCACAGGAGATCCCCGGTTTGTCGAGACTTTCGCGGACGTGCAAAGAGAACGGGACTGCACAGGGGGAACTGCGGCTTATCAGGGAGGATGGAACGCAGTTCGACGCGGCGGTCCGGGCCGCATGGATCATGGACCGGAACGGCCGGGCTGCCATGAACCTGACCCTCTGGGATATCACCGGACAGAAAAAGACCGGGGCAGCACTGATGCAGGACCAGAACCCATGTTATGGCCATCCTCGACAACCTGCCAAATCCCCTCCGGAGATCCAATCCCGATGGCGAATGTGTCTTTTTCAACAAAGCGTGGCTTGCGTTCACCGGAAGGGTTCCTGCCGATGAGAGGGGAGACGGCTGGATGGAGGGCATTTATCCCGACGATCGCGAACGTTACCGGGAAACCTTGAGGGCGCAGGCGAAGATTTTGGGCCCCTCTCAGGTGGAGTACCGCCTCCGGTACAATACCGGAGAATACCGGTGGATCCGCGAAGTCCGCATACCCGGCCCTGCACCTGACGGGACGGGAGACGGCATCATGTACTCCTGCTACGATATCCACGAGCGCAGGCTGGCTGCCGATGCGCTGGAGGAGGAGAAGGCACAGTACCGGGCCATTTTTGAGAACACTGCAGAGGCCACTCTTCTCGTAAGCGATCATATTATCGATTGCAACGCAGCAGCGATCCGGCTGTTTGCCGGTACCCGCGAGGATCTCATCGGGCACGACTATACAGGAATATTTCCCCCGGTACCAGCCGGACGGGAGGGATCGGTCGATGCCGCACGGGAGTATCTTGAGGCAGCCCGGGAAGGAACGCCGCAGGCATTTCCGTGGGTTGTTACAAGACGTGATGGTACAACTCTCGAAACATCTGTCACCCTGGTCACGCTGGATATCCATGGAGAAGAACGGACAGTTGTCGTCATTGAGGATGTGACGGAGCATAACCGGGCGGAGCGCGAGATCCAAAGGCTCGCCTCCTACCCGGAGATGAACCCCAACCCGGTCATCGAGGTCCAGCCGGACCGGACAGTCACCTATACCAACCCGGCAACCGCTGCGGTGCTCTCATCACTCGGGCTCCCGGATGACTCCTCTGCGTTCCTGCCGGCAGACTTCGATGCAATTGTAAAAACACTCAATCCGGCGGAGTCGATGATGATCAATCGCATAGTACACCTCAAGGAGCGCTCGTTTAACGAATCCATCTCCTCTGCCCCGGGACAGAATGCCATCAGGATCTATGCCTACGATATTACCGATCGGGTACAGGCGGCAGAAGCACTCGCGTATGCCAACCATAAACTGGGCATCCTCACGAGTATCACCCGCCACGACATCCAGAACAAACTTACCGGGGTGCTCGGGTATCTCGATCTGATCAGGAGTTCCCTGCGTGACCCGCAGCTGATTGAATTCCTTGACAAGGCAGAAACTTCAGCAGACGCCATCCGGCACCACATTGACTTTACCAAGGAGTATGAGTCGCTCGGGGGCACAGCCCCGGTCTGGCAGGAGACCGCCCCCATCCTTGCTGATGTGAGGTCGCACCTAGATGTGGGGGGGATTTCATTTGAGGAGCCCGCACCAGGTTTTGCGGTCTTTGCCGACCCGATGTTTGGGAAAGTGCTGTACAACCTCTGCGACAACTCGCTGCGCCACGGGGTACATGTCAGACATATACGGATTCACAGCGAGCCAACCGATACCGGGTGCACACTTGTCTATGAAGACGACGGTGTAGGCATCCCGCAGGACAAGAAAGAACTGATCTTCGAACGAGGGTTTACCACGTCATCCGGTTCCTCAAAATCGTCAGGTCTTGGCCTGTTTCTGGTTCGGGATATTCTTGCCATCACCGGCATCTCAATAAAAGAGACCGGCCTGCCCGGGATGGGCTCGCGGTTCGAGATGGTTATTCCTCCGGGGAAGTGGAGGATCGGGCCGACAGAATAGTCACAGCCACATTTTTCACGAATGTGAATCCTGAACAAAGAGACCCGTTTTCTATGATGCCGATGTTGTTGTAGTTTCTGTGATTGCGAGGGGCCTGGCAGACAACACCTGCCTAATCCTGACTCCCGCTCCGCTTTAAACGATCGGTCACTTCAGAACACATTTCATGAAAAAGAAAAAAAGTTTCAGATATACCGCGCTTTAAGCGAGAGCTTGCGCGGGGTATAGAGCGGGCGGAACGGCTTCTCCGCGATCTCTTTCTTTACGGCAGCGGCAAGGGCGTCTGCAGTCATCTGCTCCTTGAAGGGCTTGTTTGGCTCCGATTTCCTGCGGATGGTGACGGTGAGTTTCTTGTTTGCCATTTCCTCGTCACCAATCACAATCACGTATGGCACCCAGTCCATACCAGCTTCACGGACTTTCTTCCCGACGCTCTCCTCACGGTCATCGATATCGCACCGGATACCCTGTGTGTTGAAAATGTCGCAGACTTCCTGTGCATACGCAGTGTGGCGCTCGGCAACCGGCACAACACGCACCTGGGTCGGCGAGAGCCAGGTCGGCAGGGCCGGGACCTTCTGGGTCGAGATGTTCTCGAGGATCGCACAGATCACCCGCTCGACACTCCCGGTCGGGGAGCAGTGGAGGATGGGCGGGTAAACGGGCGTGCCGTCGTCCTTGAAGTACTTGATGTCAAACCGGGTCGAGCTCTCGACATCGATCTGGACGGTCGGGTTCTCGATCGGGCGGTTCTGGCCGTCGATGGCCGCAAGGTCGATCTTGGCTTCCCAGTAGTGGACGCGCTCGGAGAGGATCTCGATGAGCATCGGGCAGTCGGATTCTTTTACGATCTTCTTCACCCATGCCTCGTTCTCATCGTAGAACTTCTTCGTGCACCGGAATGCGGCGACGAGCTTCGTCTCGAAGTCCCTGCCGGTCTTCCAGCCGATCGCAACCTGTTCCTCGAAGCACTTCATCGCCTCGGGCATATCGGTACAGAGCGAGTGCATATCGGGCATCGTGAAACAGCGCAGGCGCTTTAACCCGATCACTTCGCCCTTCTGCTCGTGCCGGAAGGAGTACGTGGAAAGCTCGTACATCTTCATGGGGAGGGTATTTTTCGAGATGTGCATGTCCCGCATGATCGAGAACATGCCAAAGCATGCGGCAAACCGGAGCATCATGTCCCGGTTGTTGCTCTTGAACCGGTACTGCCGCTCGCCGAACTTGGCCGCGTGCTCGCAGATCGCCTTGTCGCCAAGGTCGTACATGACCGGGGTCTCGACCGGGGTCGCCCCGTAGGGGAGCACGAGGGCAAGGACGTAATCGGCGAGCAGGTCGCGGACGAGTTTGCCCTTGGGCAGCCAGCGCAGGCAGCCGACATCGCTTGCCGGTTCGTAATCGACGAGTTCCTTTGAGCGCATCAGGTCGACGTGGGCCGGTTCGCCGCCGGTCGGTTCTGCGACGCCCAGTTCCTTTTTCACGAGGCAGCCAAACGGCGTGTTGTCGAGGTACTGGTGGTAGTCGTGGGTCTTCCCGTCCGGGGTCATGACAAACCAGTCGTGGGTGACCTCTTTCTTGCTCTTTTTTGCGGAGACGGCATCTCCTTCTTCGCCACCGGGCACAATCGTCTTTGAGAGCTCGGAGAGCGGGTGACCCTTGCAGGAGATCTTGAACGACTTGTACCAGCCAAACGGCGCACGCTTGACGGCAAAGCCTTCCGCGGCAAGGCCTTCTTTAAGAGCGTTTAAGGCCGGCACTGCCACATCGGGCCGGGCAAGATCGCTTGAGAGGTGGGCGTACGGGTAGATGACGATCTTGTCGGCATGCACCTGTGCAGCGGTCTTTTTTACCTCTTCGATAGCCTGGAGGATGACGCCCTCCATATCCTCTTCGTCGATAGACTCAACCGCAGTGAAGACCGTAAGCGCGTCTTCTTCGCGATCCGCGAGGACGGCTCCTTCCTCAGCCACTTTTGTCTTCTTTTTTGCTTCGTATTCGATGTAATCTGAATGTATCAGAAGAAGTCGCATTGCTTCATCTCCAATCCGGAACGGTTATTCGTATAAAATGGGATCTTAAGGTATATACCCTCATTGCCCCCGGCACCCTGCTGGTTCTGGGCGTTTCCATAAGGATTCACCCTATTGTTTATTCCCGGGATACCGGGAGAGCGTCGCCTGACGCTGGTCGAGGTACTTGGCATCGGCCTTTTTGTCGTACGGGTTTTCTGCCCGCTCGGTTGTGTAAAAGACGAGCTGGCCGATCGGCATCCCGGCGTACACCTTTACCGGCCGTGCGTTCACGTTTGCCATCTCCAACGTGATCGTGCCCCGGAAACCGGCATCGATCCAGCCACCGGTCTGGTGGAGGGTGACACCGAGCCGGGCAATGCTTGACTTGCCCTCGATTGTCGCAACGATGTTGTCCGGCAGGCCGATGATCTCAAGGGTTTCAGCGAGGACAAACTGTCCCGGCACGAGGACAAATGAGTCGGCGTGAGTTTCGCCAACATCGGCGGTCACGCTTGCCTTGTCGTACGGGTCGATGACCTGCTCACCCGGGTTGTACCAGACAAAGTGGTTGCCAAGCCGGATATCGACCGAGTTTGGCTGTACAAGGTTTGAGGTCGTACGGATCGATTTTTATATGGCCCCGGGCGATGCGGTCACGGAGCTGCCAGTCCACAAGAATCATTGGAGTACCGGGTTGGTGGTGATCGGTGATAATTTCTCCCGGGACCGGTTTTCTGCTTATGTGGATCAGGTAATGGGCCACCCAGACTGCTGCGACCGGTTGCATAAAACGTGCGGACTCCATTTTGCCGTCACACAGGGATTATAGGCGACCACACTTCCCGTACCTGCTGTTTTCCCCGTGGGTCTCCCTTACAGACCTCATCCCATCCGGGCTCAATATGGGCTCTGATTCCCCCTTGGTAGATCAAAAAGAAGCCCGTATCGGGCTCCGTTTAAAAATAACCTCAAATTGGACTTATTTTGCCAATCGGGCAAAATAAAACGTTCACATAGACACGTTTTGAAGCCTGTCCTCGGGGTTAAATAGGTTTTCTGTTGAGGGTAAAAATGACCGCTGCCAGAACGCGAATATGACCCGCTAATGGGCATTATATGCGGCTCAATTTAGGCGTATTTTAGAGAACAGACGAATATATGGCCGCAAAATTTCAGAGATGGTAATCAAACTGTTTTACGGGCTTATTTCAGAGGCTAAAAAACGGGCTGGAAACCCGGGCACCCAATCCTGGGACAAAAACATCTCCTCTCACTTCCTCACCATATACCCCCGCATCGTAAGCTCCCGGATCACCATCTCGTCCCACCGTGCATCATCCGGTTCCCGGACCGGGTCGATGCACTCCTCAAAAATCCGGGTCACCAGCGGATCTTCCGAGCAGAGATACCGGGAGAACATGATCCTTCCCACCCGTCGGCCGGATCGGTTGACGATGAGCATCCGCCAGCAGCCGTAGTCCCGGCAGATATCGGGGCGGGTCAGGTGCACCGTGCAGAATGCTTTTTTTGAACCCGGCTGGTGACGGAAAAACGGGCAGGCCTCGGGGAGCGTGGCAAAGATGCTCTTGTCGTCAAAAAGAGCGTGCTTGTCGGCATCGACGCTCAC
The DNA here is from genome assembly GCA_963790005.1 of uncultured Methanoregulaceae archaeon. Lineage (GTDB taxonomy): Archaea > Halobacteriota > Methanomicrobia > Methanomicrobiales > Methanospirillaceae > Methanoregula. The sequence continues at coordinate 2,861 of CAWBMY010000009.1, read as the reverse complement.
GACATCAGACTCATTCGTGTACCGGTTGAAGACCACGAACTCGTAGTTTCCGTGATCCTCGGTGATACTGTGCACCAGCCCGAGATGGCTGCAGCACTCCCCGCACTGCTGGCACTCAAACACCATTGCGTACCCGGTTCTCCTGTTCCGGAATGTGCCGTTGGCAGGCTTAATAGCGATGGTGCCGGCTCTCCATGCCTGCGAATACCCGTGGGAGTTTAACGATCTTTTTTTAAGATCGCGGGTTTCGCCAACATTTATACCGGTCCGACGCCAACAGGTTCGTACTCCATGGATATCCTTTCCATCCTCCTGATCGTCGCCGGGCTCTGCCTGTTCGAGACGATCACGAGCATCGACAACGCCATCATCAACGCCGAGGTCCTCTCGACAATGTCGCAGAAGGCCCGGCGCTGGTTTTTGGTCTGGGGTCTCCTGTTTGCCGTTTTTGTGATCCGGGGCGTACTGCCGTGGCTGATCGTCTGGATGTCCAATCCAACCCTCGGGCCGGTCGGGGCGCTCACCGCAACATTTTCCAGCGATCCTGCCGTTGTATCGGCAATCGAACAGTCCGCCCCGGTTCTCCTGATCAGCGGCGGCACATTCCTGATCTTCCTTTTCTTCCACTGGCTCTTTTTAGAGGAGAAGGCATTCGGCATCAGGGGAGAACGTTACATCGCAACAAAAGGCGTCTGGTTTTTTGCCGTCGTATCTGTCCTCCTTGCGGCCATCGTCTGGCTGGCACTCGGGAAAAACCCGATGATGGCATTCGGGGCTGTGATCGGGTCGACCGCTTTTTTTATCGTTCATGGGTTCCGGCAGAACGCCGAAGAGCAGGAAAGAAAGATGATCTCGGGCGACATCTCGGATATCAGCAAGATCTTCTATCTGGAGATCATCGACGCAACCTTCTCAATCGACGGAGTGCTGGGCGCATTTGCCTTTACGATGGCAGTCCCGCTCATCATTCTCGGGAACGGCATCGGGGCATTGATCGTCCGGGAAATCACGGTCAGGAACGTGGACTCGATTAAAAAATACCGTTACCTGAAAAACGGTGCGATGTACTCGATCTTCTGCCTCGGCATCATCATGATCCTCGACAGTTTCGGCCTCGGGATCCCCGCTTTTATCTCTCCCCTTATAACGTTCGGAGTCGTCGGTTTCTTCCTCTTTAAGTCCATCCGGTCCGGGCCGGCCGCGGATACCGCGTGAGACCGGAAGGCATTGTCATTCAGGTCAGGAAATGATCGCACTCATCGCGACCCGAATGACCGTACATGGTCGCGGGCGCGGCGGTACGGATCAGAGACATGACTTTTCTCATCGTACATCCGCATGTCCTCCCGGCCGTACTGTTTCCGGTCCGTCTCCAACAGGGCAGACCTTGATACAGCACCCGCATGGGGAGAGATACCGCTGGTGCAGTTCCTCCGAACGGGTGGCACAGGCAGTCTTGTCCGTGAGTTCCTCCGGGTACCCGCCCCCGGGAACTGCGCTTACCGGGCAGATGTTGACGCACCGTCCGCACCGGATGCAGAGCGGTTCTTCAGGCACCGGGTCTGCGGGGAGTTCGGCAGTCGTGAGAATCGAGGCAAACCTGACCCGGGGGCCGTACTGCGGAGTAAGAAGCATATTATTGAGCCCGAAGTTCCCGAGGCCGGCACAGGTACGCCGCATGCCTGTGGGAGAAGAATGCGATCGGTTTTTCCTTAAGGACATCAATCGACCCGTACCCGTCCCGGGGCACCCAGACCGACGGGTAACCTTTCTCAGTAAGGAAGGTGGCGATGCGATACCCGCAGGAGTCAAGCTCGGTATTGACCGTCCGGTACAGCTCGTGATACCAGATTGAGGGAGCGGTATCGATGATGGGAAGACTGACCGGAAACCCGATCACGATCACGGTTTTTGTCCCGGGAAAAACAGATGCAGGCCGGAACGCCTCCGGCACCCATGGTTCGAAGGGAGGATCGTCCCAGCGATCGGCCGGGGCAAACCCGACAAGCGGGATGTCCATGCCGCTGCATTTCCTGAGGATCTGACGCCGGAGGATCGTGCTCATGGATCAACGGTTGCATGGGTAAGGATAAGAGGGTTTGTTCCCACGCCGGATATTCCCTGTCTCCTGATCCGTATCTCTCTTATGAATGTCCCTGTTATCACAGCACGGTACCTGTTTTACCGGATCAGGTGCATCCCGGAAAAATGGCCAGAACACATGCAGAACCACGATATCGTGACGGTCCGGATGTCACCGGACTATTCACCGGTAATGGTACAGACCACCGTCCTTTCGCGGCCCGCGTTTACATCCAGTTCGAGAAGAACAATCTGCTGCCATGTCCCGCAGGAGAGCTTGCCGTCCGCGACAGGGACCGTAAGTGAGGGACCGACAAGGGCCGCTTTCACATGGGAACGCCCGTTGCCATCACCCCACTTCGTGTTGTGGGCATAGTCTGCATGGTCTGGAGCGAGTACCTCAAGCACCGGGTGAGATCCGCAAGCGCACCTGGCTCGTACTCGATCGTGGTGAGCGCGGCTGTCGAGTGCTGTACGAACAGGTGCACGAATCCGTCCCGTATGGCACTCTCGCGGACAGCGGCTGCCACCTGCGGTGTCAGGTCGATGATCTCCCCTTCGCGCCGGGTGGAGACAGGAATAATTTTCCTGAACATGGTATCAGACTTCATTTTTTTTTAGAGAATCAGACATTTTTCATGCCGTTACGATCAGTGCATGGTCACGGTACAGGAGTGCCAGGCGATCAGTCCGTAGACGAATCTAGGAAAAGACACATGAAATAAGTTCTGATCAGGATCCAAACGGAAACCTGACGAAAAAAAGGGGAGTTTACGATT
>CAWBMY010000008.1:0-48276 GCA_963790005.1 uncultured Methanoregulaceae archaeon | reverse complement strand
TCCCCATGATGCATATGGATGGATATGGAAGTTCCCGGCCTGCGGATGTGGATAATTTTTTACCTGATCTCCTTTGTTGTTCTCCTCTGGGCCGCGTTTCTTACCGGTAAATGGCACGATGCTCTGGGTGAGCCTGATGCTTGTCATAATCGTCGTCGGTGCCAACTTTGTCACGGTCTATAACCAGATAAAACTCCAGACTTCACGAAAAGCCCTCCAGAGCGAGCGCTGACAAAAGACATCGGAAAAGATTCTAAAAATGAGGCGGACGATCGCCCGTGCATTAAACCCAAAAGAAAAATGGTTCAGTCTTTTTTTGGATAGATCTCTGGATTGAATTAATCGGACTGAAAAGCCCTTCCACCTCACGGCCGAGGTATTCGGTTTTACCCATCACATAATCCCGCCGGGCACGAGCGCCGAATGGAATGTCCGGGCGAGTTCGTCCTTCTGGTTCTCGGTGAAATAAATGGTCACATTCCGGCAGCTGATCATATCAAGGAACCGGGAGACCGGCTGGCCGCTCATGAGATCATGGGGCGGAACCGGATCAGGTCCTGGAGGTGCGGCTTTACCTGGTAATTCCCATCGGGCAGTTTGGTAAAATGCCGGTGGATCTGCGAATCGCTCAGTTTTGCCATCGCTTTTTCCGGGTAGATCCCCTCTTTTGCTTTTTTCAGCACGACCTCGTCGATATCAGTTGCAAAGATTTGGCCGGAGAGCGTCTTGTCTACCGCCATTATATCCGAGAGGATCATCGCAAGGGAATACGGCTCTTCTCCCGTTGAGCAGCCGGCACACCAGATGCGGATGGTCTTTCTGCCGCGGAAAAGTGCGGGCATACCTCCTTTCTGATGATATCATAGCACGTCTATGTCCCGGAAAAATTCAGTCACGTTGATAGTCAGCGCATTCCTCAAGTGTTCAAGTCTCCGGCTCATGCTCATGGAGGTATCTGAGGTATTCTTCATACGTTGTCGTGCTTGTCGAACGCATACGGGAGAGCAGGCGCCGCTTGATATAATCCTCCTTGTAATTGGAGCACTGGATCTTCAGGGTCTGCTCGATGTACCGTTTCAGGAGAGAAAAACCGTCATCTTTTGTCATTGTCATGGAATGCTTCAACTCCCCGCGGACTGTGATGGAAGGGTGAATAAAGGGATTTATGCAGAAGTTACCTGTCGCACGTCCCTATAGCCATCCCTCATCAGGTATGGAACTCCTCCATCATCCCGCGGCAGCGCTCTGCCATGGTGGACAGTTCTGCGCTGCGCTTGCAATCTCCTCGGTTGATGCGCTTGTCTCCTCTGCAAGCGCTGCCATGTCCTCCATACGCTGCTGGTTGTCCCGGGGCTGTCCTGACCGATTCGATTCCTGACATCAGGCCGGTCGTGGCCTGGGCCTGGCTCTCAGTCGCCTTTGTTATCTCGGTGACACCCTGGGACACCACGTTTGCCTCGGAGATAATCAGGCTGAGCGATTCAACGGTCATGTTCACGCTCTCGATGCCGGCCTTGATCTCTTCAAACGAGTTCTGGATGGACGAGGCAGTTACCTCACTCTTTGCCTGGATGGATTTTATCAGGGTCTCGATCTGGCTGCTGGCTTTCTTGGATTCCCCGGCAAGGTTTTTCACCTCCCCTGCGACTACGGCAAACCCGCGCCCGTGCTCACCTGCCCGCGCCGCTTCGATTGCAGCGTTTAAGGCGAGCAGGTTGGTCTGGTTTGCGATGTCGGTGATCAGGTTAACGATCTTCGAGATCTGGCGCATCTGCTCGTTTAAGGCCGTGATTTCATCGACGCTCTGCTGGGAGATCTTCTCAACGGCCTGCATCTTGTCGGTCGCCGTCTTGCCGACACCGGCAGCACGGACACCCTCCTGTGCCGCTTTCTCCGCATGCGTCATGACCTCATGGGACGTGCTTGCGATCTCCTCGATCGAAGCCGAGATGTCGGATATGACCTCTGATATTTTCTCGACACTGGCAAACTGGGTCTTTGCATTGTCCGTTGCTTTCTGGGAGGAGATGGCAACCTGTTCGGTCGCTTTTGCGATCTCGTCAGTACTGCTGATTGTGTCCTGGATGGTCAGATCCAGTTTCCGGATGGCCTCCATAAGTTCGACAATAACGGTCCGGATCGCCACGACCGATGAATTGTAATCTTTCTTGAGCCGCACAAGCGGATCAGCATCGTCGATGCTGAGCTGGAAGGTGAGGTCCCCGCCGGCAATCTTTGCAAGGCCGGTCTGGAGTTCTGACGCACTTGCAGAGAACAGACTCCGCACTTGCCTTTGCCTCATCCATCATCGCCTGGATCTTCTTCTCCTGTTCGCGCCGTGCGGTTATATCCACATAGACGCACAGGATAGTGGAGAGATTCTGCTGTGCATCCAGCATGGGGATACCGTATTGATCGAGAATGCGGACACCGGTCGGGAACTCGATAGTAATTTCCCCAAAACTCCGCTTCTTCTCGGTGAGAACTTTTTTGAGCCCTTCACCGGTCTGTGAAAGGATTCTGAACTCCCTGGCGTTCATGCCGAAGTTTTTCCTTCGAAAGGCCGGTGAGGGAAAGATATGCCTCGTTTGCCATGATGATCTTGAAGGCAGGGTCCATGAGCATGATGGGCATCGGGTTCTGCATGACGATGGTATCGGAACGCTTTTTGAGGGTTGCCGCCTCTTCCATCTTCTTTGCAAGGTTCTGCTGGCTGGTGCGCTGTTCGGTCACTTCGTTATATACCAGGAGCATGTGCTCGATCTCGTTTTTACGGTATCGAGGAGCGGCATCACGTACTGTTCGAGGATATGGGTACCGCTGGGAAGTTCCACCGTAACCTCGCCGAACGCCCGGCGCTCTGTTCTGGATCGCGACCTTGGCACCCTCGCCTTTCTGTTCGAGGATCTTTATGTCACGCAGGCTCATGCCCATAATCTGATCCTGCGCATATCCGCTCATCTGCACATAGGCCGCATTTGCCTGATCGACCATAAAGGAGCGATCCGTCATCAGGATGGGCATCGGGTTCTGCTGGACGATCGTATCTGACTATCCGCTGGGCTGCGAGGATCTCGTCCATCTCCTTTTTCTCTTCGGTGATATCGTTGTAGACAACAAGGATACTCTCGATCGCTGCCCTTATGGCCGGGAATCGGAATGCCGTACTGCCGGAGCCGGCGGACCCCTTTTGGGAACTCCACGACAACTTCACCGGTGGAGCGTGTGCCGGTCTCGAGGACCTGTTTTAACCCTGCCCCGGTCTTTTCGAGGATCTTAAAATCCCGCAAGCGACATGGTAAGCAGCTGGCTCTTTTCGATGCCGCTGAGCGCGACATACGCATTGTTTACCACCCGGATTTTAAAACCGGTATCGACGAGCACGATCGGCATCGGGTTCTGCTGGACAATCGTCTCCGATCTGGCCTTGAGCCGTTCAATCTCCTCGTTCTTTTTGTGTTTGGCGGTGAGATCATCGTAGAGGAGGACAAGGGAGGTGACCGATCCTGCACTGTCAAGCACCGGGATGCAGGTACTGCTCCAGGGTATGCACACCCGAGGGAAACGTAACGGTTAGTTCCCCTACGGCACGCCGCTTTTTCTCGAGAGCGACTTTGGCACCTTCACCGGAACGCCCGGTGATGGCAAAATCATGGATATTGGTCTTGAGGATCTCGCTTTCGGGGATCCCGCTCATCGCAAGATACGCGGCATTGGCTTCAATGATATCAAATGAGGGCGTGGCGATGAGCATGGGTACCGGGTTGTTCTTCTCCATGAACTCAAGCCGCCGTTCGAGCACGTCAATTTTCTTCTCGTACTCTTCTGTCCCGGCTGCCGGGGTTCCCGCAGGCGTGCCGGGACACCGGATGGCCACGGCTTTCCATCTGCGAGCAAGAGCGGTATTCACGGCGTCCACCAGCGTCGTATATTCGCTCCCGAAATGCGATGCTTCAAGCGGCTTTACCGCTTTTTTTGCAGCGGCGCCTTTGAGTGCAAGGGCAATTTCCTCGTTCAACTGCCGCACGTGCTGCGCGATCTCATCGGGAGAATTCCGTCCTGCCGGAGCCGGTGCTCCGACAAATAATGCTTTCCGTCCCGGTCGTTGTTCTGTCATACGTATCCCTCGCTTTTGTTCTTCTTTCCGGAATGTTTCATTCTGCCTCGTGCACGATACCGGCGTCCGGGCCGCCTTTTGACCGGTCGCCAGATCCGCAAGCACTTTCTCCATGTCAAGCCAGATGATGAGATCTTTTCTCTTCTTCTCCGCATCATCTCCGGAAATCTTGATGATGCCTTTGACAAACTGGGAGAACTCCGACGAGATCCCGGTGCCGATGTTCTCAATATCCGTCTCGGGCACCTGGCGGACACTGGAGACATCGTCGACAATAATCCCGACATTGTTCCCTTTTGCCGCCTCGGGAACAAGGACAATGATCTTCTGGTTATCCCGCATTTCCTTTCCGGGAAGCCCGAGAAGCGTATTGAGGTTCATGATGTTCGTGATCTCCCCCGGAGGTTGATGACACCGGAGATAAACGGCGGTGCCCGGGGAATGGGGGTGATCGGTATCATCTCCACGATCTCGCGGGCGAGATTGATATCCAGTGCATACCGCTCCCCGCCCAGTTCAAACTCCACCACGTCGATTGTTGCGGCCATAGCTCACCTCATCTCTGAACTTCTCTGTCGCGGACTTCAGACGTTCTGCCATATGGGAGAGTTCCGCCGAAGCACTCGCGATCTCCTCGGTCGATGCACTCGTCTCCTCGGCAAGCGCTGCCATATCTTCCATGCGCTGCCGGGTTCTCGCGGGAGAGGGTGTTGGTCTGCTCCATACCCTGCATCACCCGGTTTGTCGCTTCGGCCTGTGCCTCGGTGGCCTTCGTGATCTCGGTCACACCCTGGGCAACGATGTTTGACTTCGGATATGATCCGGTTGAGCACATCGATGGTCTGGTTCACGCTCTCGATACCGGTCTGGATCTCCTGGTAGGAGTTCTTGATAGCCGCTGCGGTCTTCTCGCTGTTGTTCTGGATAGAGCTTATCAGGGTCTCGATATTGTTTGTGGCGCTCTTGGATTCCCCGGCAGGTTGCGCACTTCGCCGGCGACAACGGCAAACCCGCGCCCGTGCTCGCCTGCCCGTGCCGCTTCGATCGCCGCGTTTAAGGCAAGCAGGTTGGTCTGGCTGGAGATGTCGGCGATCAGCTTGACGATATTTGAGATCTCTTTCATGCGCTCGTTGAACGCCGTGATCTCAGCGACGCTTTCTCCCGAGATCTTCTCCACGGTCTTCATCTTTGCCGTGGCGATCTTGCCCAGTTCTGCTGCCTGGTTGCCCTCGCTTGCCGCCTTCTGGGCATGGGTCATGAGATCGTGGGTGGTGCTTGCGATCTCCTCGATGGATGCAGAGAGATCGGACACTTCACTGCTGACCTTTTCGATCTCCGCAAGCTGTTTTTTTGCCCCTTCCGCAGATTCCTGCGTGGAGATCGCCACCTGCTCGGTGGATTTGGAGATCTCCTGCGTGCTCCTGCCGGTCTCGGCAGTGGTGAGATCGAGCTGGTGGGCGGACTTTGCAGATCTCCTCGATCACGGTTTTTATCGAGAGTGATTGCCTTGTTGTAATCTTTCTTTAAGGATAACGAGCGGATCGTTTTCCACAATCTCTGCCGTGAAGGTGAGATCCCCGTCAGCCATCCGCGAAAGCCCGGTCTCAAGCACACCGGCACTCTCGGAAAGTGCCTGCGCCTTCTTCTGGGAGTCCTCCATGAGTTTCTTGATCTCCTGTTCCTGCCGGCGCCGTTCGGTGATATCGTTGTATACAACAAGCAGGCTCTCAACGGCACCGGTTTCATCGAGAAGCGGGATATAATACCAGTCCAGCGTGAGTGTACCTGCGGGGAACTCGATCACCGATTCGCCATGCCCGCGCTGCTTTGATGCGATCGTCGCTTCGACACTGGCGCCTTTGTTCTTCTTGTACCGGAAATCCTTCATCGAGAGACGTGCGGCCTCGTCGCGGGAATACCCGGTCAGTTTCAGGAATGCACTGTTTGCCGAGCGTACCGACAGGCCGGTGTCGATGGTGAACAATGCATACGGGTTCTCCTCGATGATACGGTCTGCCCGCTGTTTTACTTTTTCTGACTTCCGCTATCTTGTCATGAAGGTCGGTCGTATCCACCCAGAAATAGAACGCCCCGTCAACTTCACCGGCCGTATCCAGCATCGGCATCGCCTGCAGGGTGAGGTACTTCTGGGTGCCGTCAGGCCATTTCACCCGGCACTCACTCACCGCGAGTTTTCTTGTTTCAAAACAGGCATAGAAATGCTCACCGGAGAGAACGGTGATATCAAAATCATACAGCCGCTTTCTCATCAGCTCCTCGCGGGTCCCGCGCCAGAGCGATTCGTATTTTTTATTGATGTTGACGATCGCCCGGTCTTTTTTCAGGATCGCAATCGCAAGCGGGTTGTACTTGATCATCGTGTCAGCACGGTGCTTTTTCTCTGCGGTGTCGGCAGCCTTTGCAATGAGCCGGTTGACCTGCTGTACCAGCGGCCGTATGCTCGCATCTGCACGACTCTCATCGAACGCGGACGGTCAGATCCCCGTCTGCGGCTTTTTTTATGGTCTGTTCCATTCCTGTTACGTCCATTTCATCACCTCATCTGCAATTGTTTTGTATACGCACCCGGCGCTGCTTTCAGGGGAGACATGCGAGATCGGCATACCCCGTTTCTGGGCTTCGTAGACTTCGGGAGAATACGGGCACGGTATGTACTTCGGAGAACTTTTTCCCGATCTCGGCAAGCATACCGGCAAGGCGCTCGTGCTCCTTTGCACGCTCTTCCTCTGCCTCCTTTTCTTCTTCTGTAGGGACATGCCGCGGGACAAGAAGTGACCGGAGCCAGCTCGCCAGATCGCTTTTTTCCTGGATTTCCGGCACAGGTACGGAACATCTCCCCGCCTTCTCCCCAGCGCGAGATGATCGCCATATCCACATGGAGCTCTTTTCCCAGGTCCTGCTTCATATCCTCAAAGATAGTAAAGAGCGGCCCCACACCGTTGAGGGCAAATGACCCGGAATCGAGCGTGACAATAATATGATCTGCGGCAAAAAGCCCGTTGATCACGAACTGCCCCATGCTCGGGGGCGTGTCGATCAGGATGAGATCGTATTTCTCCCGGAGGGGAAGGAGTGCATCCCGCAGCACTTCCGCACGCGAGGCAATCCCGTACAGGTAGGGTTCTGCCCCGACCAGGTCCAGGCTTGCCGGGGCAAGATCAATCCCGGATTCAGTTGACCGGATAATATCGGTCATCTTTACCTGGGGAAAACCGTCCACCCGGCTCATGAAAACATCATACATGTTTTTCTGGGCTGATTCCGGGCTGACACCCAGGCCGGCCGTTGCATTGGCCTGGGGATCGCAGTCAACCACCAGCACTTTTTTTCCCGCCAGAACACAGAACCCGGCAATATTCAGGCATGAGGTGGTCTTACCGGTTCCGCCTTTATGGTGGGAGAATGTGATGGTTGTAATGATATCACCTTACTGAATTCTATGGAGGTTTCCTTTAATAGGTTTGCTTTCCTGAATTAACGGGCAGGATATTGGATTTTTATTTATTTTCTGCAATGAGAAGTCCTTTGTTTTAAATGCCGGGTTTCCGGGAGGTACTGGAGAGATTGTCCCGGGCATATGCCTGAATCGGGAGAAGGATGGGGGTATGTTCCCATAACATCTTTTCTTCAGTTGAGAAAAAGATCCTGACGCCCGGAGGGCAGGCATCCCTTCAGGTAAAACCTGCCGGTGCAGGGTATAGATTTTTATGGATATACTCTGACAACAGAAGTATGACCGGACGTTCGTGCCTGCCTCGTGGGTTTTTTCCTGGTCCTGCTCGTTCTCGCGGCCGGCTGTACATCCCTCTCGGTCGGGAACGTCTCGTACGGGGCCGGCAACCTTTCCGTCACGATCGCGGGTGCCGGAACGCCGGCCGGTACCGGTGTCCAGGTGCGGGTCTATAAACTGGATGAATTCGAGCAGCATGAACTCCTGACGACCGGGACAACGGCCACGCTCTCCGGCACAGAGACCACGGTCGCGATCCCGATGCACCTCGATCCGGGCAGGTACAGGATATTTGTTTACCTTACCACCGGCGGACAGCGCGAGGCCGCCGTCATCCGGGATATTGCCGTGTGACGCACATGACACACTCCTATGCAGACCTTATCCCGGCAGCACGCGGCCTTGAGCCGGCGGACATGGTGTACCGGAATGCAGAGATCTTCGATGCTTTTTCCTGCACATGGGAGCAGAACGATCTCGCGGTAAAATCCGGCACGATTGTCGGGATCGGCCGCTCGTACCGGGGTCTCCACGAGCGGGATCTCCACGGGGCGTACCTTGTCCCGGGCCTGATCGACGCCCACGTCCATATCGAGAGTTCGCTTCTCGTCCCTCCGGAATATGCCCGGCTGGTCGCTTCGCACGGGACGACGACCGTGATCGCCGACCCCCACGAGATTGCAAATGTTGCCGGGGCGGCCGGGATCGAATACATGCTTGCCTGCCGCGCCGGGTCACCCGTCGACATCCTGTACATGCTGCCGTCCTGCGTGCCGGCAACTCCCCTCGACATCGGCGGTGCGTCGCTCGATGCCGGGGCGCTTTCCGGCATTTCTGGGCCGCGACGGGATCCTCGGCCTTGGCGAGATGATGAACTTCCCCGGGGTGCTCGCGGGAGACCCGGCAATCCGGGAAAAACTTGCGCTTGTACCGATACGCGACGGCCACGCCCCGCTCCTTTCCGGGATGGACCTGAATGCCTATATCCTTGCCGGGCTCCAGAGCGACCACGAGTGCACGACACGGGAAGAGGCAGAAGAGAAACTCCGGCGCGGGATGTATATTTTCATCCGCGAAGGGTCGACCGAGAAGAACATCGCGGCGCTCATCCCCATGGTCACGCCGCAGAACGTGTCCCGGTGCAGTTTTGCGACCGACGACTGCCATGCCGATCTTCTCGCCCGGGAGGGACACATCGACCGGTGCATCCGGACTGCCATACGCTGCGGGCTTGAGCCGGAGCTCGCGATCCGGATGGCGACACTTTCGGCTGCTGAACGCTTCGGGCTTTCTGACCGCGGGGCGCTTGCACCGGGCCGGCGGGCGGATCTCTGTATCGTTGACGACCCGGTCTCGTTTACCGTAAAAGAGACGCTCCACTGCGGAAAACCGGCGGCAGCCTGGACCGGCCCGGCTGCCACGCCCTCTCTTCCCGCCACGGTCCGGTGCACCACGCCGACCCGGGAACAGATCCAGATTCCCGGGCGCGGGACAGCGCGGGTCATCGGGCTTGTGCCCGGCCAGATCATCACCGAAGACCTGCGCTTCGAAGTGGATGCATCCGCACTTCCCGACCGGGAGCGGGACCTTCTCAAGATCGTGGTCTGCAACCGGTACGGCAGACAAAAGATCGGCACCGGGATCGTGCACGGTTTTGGATTCAAGGAAGGGGCGATTGCTGCAAGCGTCTCCCACGATGCACACAACATCATCGCCACCGGCGCGGGAGACGCAGAGATCCTTGCCGCTATCGCGGAGGTGATCCGGGTGAACGGAGGGATGGCGGCAGTAAACGGACCGGAGGTTACGGTGCTCCCGCTGGACTGTGCCGGCCTCATGTCCACGCTCCCCGCCCGGGATGTCGTAGAAAGGCTCGATGCCCTGCGGGAGGCAACCGGGAAAATGGGAGGCATCGCAGAGCCGTTCATGTACCTCTCGTTTCTGGCGCTCACCGTGATCCCGGCGCTGCGGATCACGGATCACGGGCTCTTTGACGGGGTTGCGTTCCGGGATGTGCCGGTGTTTACGGGATAGAACCCTGCATCCCGTCTTTTCGATTCGCGACCCGGATTTTTTTCATCTTCAGATCGGGACCGGACATTTTTGAAAGTTCTCATTTGTTGAAGTGCTCCTTTCCCGGATTCGACCCCCCGCCAATGCTCCAAAACCATCAAGAATATTTACGTACAGGGAAGAATGGCCATTTGTTATTATCTAAATTATTAGCATAAAAAAATTAATAAACACCATAAACATAATAAAAATTTTATGACAGACCTGATTAGTGTTGAGATTCCCGATCCACTGCCAGATATCCATATTGGGGATATCTGCAATTTGCATATCAGAGTGCAAAATATTTCCTCAGACACAATTGTCTTAAAAAAGTCTGGTTTTCCTTCCTGATGCCTACATCAATTACGTGAAACCTGACAATGTTCCTGATTCCGATGTCATGGTCCGACAAACAGAGACGGGCTATGTTATTAAGGGGGCAATTACGAGTTATGGCTCAATCGATTTGGGAAAACTCCCGCTCTTAAAAGCGGGATGTGATGAAGTTCTTACATTTCCTTTCGTGGCCGGAGGATTATTAAGGAAATTTATTGATGCGGGTAGGTACTCTATCAAATTCACTATAGAATACGAGAAAGCAGATGCCAGTGGGAAAGCAGGGGATGACAGTACTCTGATGACCAAAGTAGTCTCGAAAGATATCACTGTTTACTATCATACCATTTACATGATCTTCGGGGGAATTCTTGGTGGGATTCTCGGAGTAATATTCCGTGACTGGGACACTATAAAATCGCTGCCCCCGGTCACCACTTTGATTCTTGATGTCGTATTTGGGATGCTGGTTGGCCTGATAATTGTGGTGATATTAAAACGCAAATCAGGTGTGCAGTCTTTTGTTTCAGTTAACGACTTTTTAGGAGGAATACTGGTCGGGTTTATTGCGGGTGCGTCAGGCAAGGAATTGATCAACGGTTTTGTCAATGATATTGTTAACAACAATACAACCTATGTTTCAGTCACATCTACACCCACTCCTACGATAACTACTGCAGTTACCGGAGCCGTTGCAAATACAATCTAACATCAGGCCATTTTTTTTAATTTTTAGTCTGTTCGAGTGAAATGGTCTGGGCTTTGGGATGCTGGTAAGGTAACGATCGGTTAGAAAAAACCTCCGGGAGAGAAAATGCAAAATCCGAGAATCCCGGTGACGCATCTTTGGCAGGAACCTTGCCTGTCACCGACGGTAAAAACCCCTCAAAACCACCGTATCCCACCATCCGGATGCCCCTGTTTCCATCATACGAGGCCAATGGAGGCGGATCCAGGGGCATTTTCCCTAAAAAAACGGGTCATTTTTCCCGATCAGGGACCCCCTTTATTTTTCGACCGTAATGCCCTTCCGGACCTGCCCGAAGTCCCGGACAACCTATTGAATCCTCAGTTTTTCACGCTCAAAGGAACGCGGCTAAATTGCACGGTTTTTTCCTGATTAAAAAGGCCCGATTCGAAAAACACCGATTTAAAACAAAAATCGTGGAGAGGATTGGCACCGTTTCCACTGGAACTTCCGGGACACAGCTCCGGCCTAATGACTCTCCGTCGGAGAATCGATCATGGGAAACCGTAGGTACGGTCCGACCCCCCTTTATAAAAGGGGGACCTGGAAGGGGGGCTTCCCTACCGGGCGTGCGGGTTCGTGTAATCGTCCGGCCCCCACCATTCTATCTCGCCCACGGAAAGATCATGGACGCGGAGCCTCCGCCACACCCGCTCGTGCTGCGTGCGGAGCCAGATCTCCCGGGGCAGCCATGGCGGGAACGGCAGGCTCCGGACTTCGCGGAGATCGCCAGGGATCAGGTTTTCGTAGATCGTATCCGGCTCTATCCGTACCGGTTCTGCCGGACCCGGACGATGCAGGCCGTATCAGGCTTGAAGATGAAGAGATCGTACGTGAGGTCCGGATGTTCGTTTGTCTGCCAGCGGTAGCCCATCTTCTCCGCGAACTTCTTTGCCTCGTCAATGGCCGCGACCGGCTTCTTCCCCCGGGTCATTTTTTAGTGTGGGGGTTGGGGGGTTGAAGAGTTTGTGGTTGGAGGGGGTGGAGGGACTCGCCTTGAAAATTACCCGGATGAATTTGACATTAGGTTACACCTTAATCTGATGGATCCCGTAATTGATAATGATCCAAAATTATCTCGCCAAATGCTGTCTGTATGAATAATGCTAAAAGATATGCTCCGATGAACAATATGATAGTGATTAAATTTGTAAAAATATCGGGACTAAATTGAGGAATGACAGAAGATATGAAAATTTGGGCGACGTTTTTCCAAAAATTAATATTGAGTGGATCTGAAAGAGAAGCTGCAGTAGCTAATGGAATCGATTTATATAATACGAGCATTATCATCAAAAAGAACGTGGATGCGGTCAATGCAAAGTAAAACGAAATAATTCGTTCTTTCAGATTTGGTTTTGAAGCAATATCTGAATGATATCTCTTTATCATACTCAATAATGGTCTAAGTAAAGGGTAAGCTGAATCTTTTTTTACAGGATTTGTTAATAACCGAATGGATAACAAATATCCGGGAATAATAACCAATGCTGCTTTGAATTCATTGATAGTACTTGCAGAAGATGTAGCACCCGCTGATATGATGAAAAAATTTTCTGGATTTAATAAGTAAACAATCGTTAAATAAAGTGGAATGGAGAGAAGAATGTTATTTTTGAAAGTTTTGAGCATATTTATTCTTATTGATTCTCTTTTTCTTGACGTGTTTAATTTATTATAAGTTCCGATTTCAGAAATTGGTCGTGAAATGGTTACTACAGTCATTACAAAAAAGAATGTTATTACTACAGTAATTATAAGAAGAGCCCATGCTAGGGTGCACATAAGGGATACATAATTTATAATTGGAATAACTGAAGTGGAAATTGAATTTATTACAAACGCATTTGCAGAAATGATTGTTACTATTTTTATTTCGATTACAGCGAGAATCGTACCTAATATCGAAAGAAAAACCATAAGGTACCCTAATTTAATTAATTCATCAACATTTGATGTAGTCACAGATGGGATATTATCTTAAATCTGTTATAAAAATTTTGTTAAATCCTCTAATAGTGTCGCAACAGAATAGTAGATTAATTTGAGGATTTAATTTGTAAATTTTGAACTAATCGTGTTACTTCTGATAAATCCTCTCCTTCACACCACCCCCAACCACACCGCATAAATCCCCACCTGTATCACCGTCAGCGTCTCCCCCGGGCCTTGGCCTGCCGGATAATGATCACGTTACTCGCCGCCCCGAGGAGCGTGAGGTTCCATGGGGGAAAACATTTGAGGCGGTTTGCTCCATCTGTAAAGAGGCATACCAATTTAAGACTGAGGTAATCTATCTGTTATTGTAACCAAAATGCGCGTGATGAAGATTCGAAAGCTGATCAAACTTATCGAATCCGATGGCTGGAAACTCCATCGCCAGAGCGGGGATCACCGTCAGTTCAGGCATCCCGCAAAGCCGGGACTGGTGACAATATCGGGACACCCTGACGATGAAGTGAGACCCGGCACATTAAACAGCGTATTAAAACAAGCTCAGATCGAAAGGGAGGATACATAATGGTATCATATACCGTCATCATCGAAACCGGGAAACGCAACTGTTCTGCGTACTGCCCGGATCTTCCCGGGGTAATTGCTACCGGGCGCACCCAGGAAGAGACCTTTGAGAATATGAAAGCAGCAATAAAGTTCCATCTTGAAGGACTGCTGGAAGACAACCAGGAGATTCCGAACCCGGTGTCAAAAGCAAAAACCATACGTATTGCCCGCAAGCACCTATGCGATACCGTCCCGGCATAATCCTTTTTCCCGGAGATTTGCGTAAAAATGGGGTTTTTTCCTGGTTGTAGTACCGGATGAAATGACGGTTCAGCTCATGCTTCCGGATTTCTCCCGGCATTTTCACTCTTTTTCCCGGTTGGCCCGGCTGTCGGCAATATCAGGATGTGCAGCAGTAGTATCGGTTCAATTTTGTTCCATGTGGTTCATTTCTGAACCAGTCGGGAATCATCCTCTCCCTTACACCACTCCCAAAAACACCGCATAAATCCCAACCTGTATCACCGTCAGCGGCACCCCTATCTTCGCAAACTCCCAGAACGTCAGCGTCTCCCCCCGGCTCTCGGCCTGCTGGATGATGATCACATTACTCGCCGCCCCGAGGATCGTAAGATTCCCCGCAATCGTGCTCCCGGCGGCAAGCGCCATGAGATGTGCGGTCGTTCCCCCGGCCTGCAGGATGAGCGGCTGGAAGAGGGCGACGAAGGGCACGTTCGAGATGAACTGGCTGATGACGACGCTTGTCCCGAGGATCGCGGGGACGGAGGTGACACCCGCGACACCGGCAAGCGACTGGAAAAAGCCGATCTGCCAGACGGCAGCCATCAAAACGAACATCGCGGCAAAGAAGACGAGCGTGCACCAGTCGATCGTCTTGAGCACCGCGACTCTCTGGGTCGAGAAGACAAGAATGGGGAGTGCGGCGGCAAGGCCGATCAGCGGCAGGGGGATGACGATGGCGCCGGTGATAAGCGACACGATAATGTTTGCAATAGCGAGGCCGATGAGGATCGCAAGCGAGCACTTGACGATCCGGGTGAGCGCCGGGTCGGGAGCGGTCGTGGGCTCCGGGTCGCATACAGCAGCGGGTGCGGACGCGGAGAAGTCCTTACGGTAATAGTAACGGAGCACCAGCCACGCGGCGGCGAGGCCCGCGATGGTCGGGAGGAGCAGCCAGGCGGCAAACGTGACAAACGGTGCTGTCATCCCGCTGTTGACCGCAACGAGCAGGTTCTGGGGGTTCCCGATAGGGCTTGCCACGCTCCCGGTCGTGATCGCAAACGCGAGGGCAAAGAGTAGCATCTTTTTCGGGAGCCGTGATTGTGCGGCAAGGCCAAGCACGAGCGGCGTCCCGATGATCGCGAGCGTGTCGTTCATTAAAAGCGCCGAGAGTACCCCGAAGCCGAAGATCACAAGAGCAAGGAGCTGGCCCGGGGAATGAGCGTGCCGGAAGAACCGGGATGAGAGCCAGTCGAGTACCCGCTCCGGGAGAGCGCCTCCCCCACGACAAACATCCCGAACAAAAAGACCATCACGTCGATGTTTATCGCGGCGAGCGCAGCGGCCGGCGCGATTTGGCCGAGGATGAGGACGGCGACCGCTCCCCCGAGCATGACCTGCCAGATCCTCCACGTGAACCTTCCCACCTGCCGTACCGCGATGAGGCAGAAGACGGCAGCAAGGACAATGATCGCGATGTACGTAGTGGATTATTTCCCGATACAGGCAGATGAGCCTTGGCACCGGATCTTAACGGGGTCGCACCAGGTTGGTGAGAATGGGGAAAAACCGGAACTGTAGAAAATCTCATTAATAATACGCAGCCCCCCTCTTGCGCCACTTTGTCCCCGAGAGGGCGGGGGCGTATGCGGTGCCCCCGGTATTACCTGTACGGGGCAGATCTGTGTACAGGTAATACAGCATCATCGCAAGCTGGGGGATGCCCACGCGGCGGGGGCGGAGGCATAAAATGCCGCAGCCCCCAAGAGCGTAAATCCACGATCTCGATAATTTCTCCAGAACAAAAATAAAAAAAATGTGCTCGCGGCCAAGGGATTATTGCGGTTTTACCATCCAGTGGAGGAGGATGCCGTCATCCAGCCGGGTCGTGTCCGCGAGGGTGAGTCGGGCAAACTCTGCTTCCGTTATCCAGCCCGGGCCGTCCGCGAGTGTCGGCGCGTCCTTCCCGCCGATAACGATGCTCCCGATATAGGTATAGATCTCGTCAACAAGCCCGGCCCGCACAAGGCCGGCGATCAGCGTGCCTCCGCCTTCGACCATGAGCCGCCGGATTCCCATCGCCCCGAGTTCGTCGAGTACTCGGGCAAGGTCGACTTCCTCCTCCCCGGCGACAATGACCGTCGCCTTTTTCCGGAGCACGTCCACCCGGGCCGGGTCCGCACGCCGCGCAACCGCGACCACCCGCAGCCCCTCGCCTTTGTTGAGCACCGAGGCGTCGGGGAGATCCGGGCCCGGCTGTCGATGACGACCCTTACCGGGTGCTCCCCTTTTCCCTCCTGCTGCCGCCGGCTTTTGAGGTCCGGGTTTTTTACCGTGAGCGAGGGGTCGTCGGCGAGCACGGTCCCGATCCCGACCATCACCGCGTCGCAGTCAGCCTTGAGCCGGTCGACCCGGGCAAAATCCTCTGCGCCGGAGATCTTCACCTGCCGGCGCTCCCGTGTCGACAGTTTCCCGTCCGCACTCATCGCCACGTTGACAACAACTGAGGGGCGCATACGAATAGTGTTCTTGTTTTTGGGTTTTTATATCCCTCCGTAAAACAGGTGGCCCGGAAAAGGACCCGGTGCCGGGCCATTTCCCGGATTTCAGGAGGAATGCACAAAAACAGTTTTCCCGAAAATAAAAAACGGATGCGATCACCCGTTTTCTGCCGGCCCTTCCTTCTGTGCCCGGCGGTATTATTTCCCTGAAGAGAAAAGCGGGATAATTTTTCCTGCCTTCTCATCGGAGATGAAGAAGACCAGCGTGTCCCCTGCTTCGAGGCGCTCGGCCGGGTCGGGCTGGGTAAACCGCATTGTCCCCCTGCGGAACCCGAATTCCCGGATACCGAACCGGTCTTTGAGGTCCAGTTCGGCGATGGCCTTTCCTTCCACCGAAGACCCGGATTCCACCCGTACCGTGTGGACATGGGTTGCCTTAAAGATCGTCTCGAAATTCTGTACCTTCCGGTGCTGGGTCGGATCGGTACAACGGGTAAAGAGGGCATTACCCAGGCGTTTTGACCGTTCGATGATCCTTACGACCTCCTCTTCAGGGATCTGGTAGCGTTTCAGGGCGCGGGTGAAAATTTCGAGCGCTGATTCGAACTCCTCGGAAATGACCTCGTCTGCACCGAGATCGAGAAGGTGTTGTGCGTTCCTGACATGCCGTGTCCGTGCAAGAATGTGCACGCTGGGAGCAAGCTGCCGGGCAGTATGGATGATCCGGGGGATCGCCTCCTCCTCGGAGACTGCCACAATAAGCGTCCGTGCATGCCGGATGCCTGCATGTTCGAGCACTTCTTCCTGCACGGCATCCCCGAAGATAAAATTGGGCCGGTACTGGGAACGCTCCTCCTTGATGATCTCGGGATTGAGTTCGATGACCATGTAGGGGATGCCGGCAAGTGTCGCCGCCCGTGCCACGCTTTTACCGGTGATCCCGTATCCTGCGATGATGATGTGGTCGGTGAGTCCCTCTTCAGGTGCGGTCTCACCCGGCCGGAGGGTAACTTCCCGTGTGATCCTGTTCGGGAAAAGCCGGTAGAGCAGGTCGACAACGGAAGGGGAGGCTCTCATGGCAAACGGGGTAAAGGCCATGGTGACAACAGCCCCGGCGAGGAAGAGCTGGTAGACCGGCACCTGGATAACACCGGCATCAAGACCGCTTTTCGCAAGCACGAACGAGAATTCCCCGATCTGGGCGAGGGCAAGGCCACAGAAGACACAGACCCGGGTCTGCATCCCGAGCACCGCTGCTGAAAAGGCGCCGGTCAGGATCTTGACCCCGAATATGCCAAGGATGATCAGGGCCACATAGCCAAAATTCCCGAGGACCGTACTCGTGTTGAGAAGCATCCCGATCGAGAGGAAAAAGATGGCGGCAAAGACATCGCGGAACGGGATAATATGGCCCAGCGCATCGATATTGTAATCGGACTCCCCGATGATCAGGCCGCCGATAAAAGCGCCCAGCGTGAACGACAGGCCGGCCTCATTGGTGAGCCAGGCAATGACAACGCAGATGCCGGCGATCGTAAAGAGGAAGAGCTCGCGGCTGCGCTCCTTTGCCACCCTGAAGAGCAGCCGGGGGATGACCCAGTACCCGAGAACGATGATCACAAGGATGATCAGGGCGATCTTTGTTACCTGGTAGGGGATCAGGGATATGTCAAGGCCACCACTGTTCCCGGCAAGGAGCGGCAGCACGAGCATCATCGGGATGATCGCAAGGTCCTGGAAGATCAGGATCCCAAGGAGCGTCCTTCCCTGGATCGTGTCGACCTCGCCTTTCTCCTGGAGGATCTTCATCACGATGGCCGTACTTGAAAGAGAGACGATAAAGCCGAAGATCAGGGCCTCGTTAAAAGGCATCTGGAACGCGAGCGTGATAAGCGTAATTGCGACGATCGTCGTACAGACCTGGACGATACCTCCGATAAGGACCGCGCGCCACGAACGGAGAAATGACTGGAACGAGAATTCGAGACCGATGGTAAAGAGCAGAAGGACGATACCGATCTCGCCGATCGTGTCGATAACTGACTGGTCGGTGATAAGCGCAAAGCCGAACGGCCCGGCCAGCATCCCGATAACGAGAAAACTCACGATGCTGGGCAGTTTAAAACGCTGGCCGAGGTACAGCAGGAAAATAGACAGGACAAGGACACAGACGACGGCAAGCATGATGTCCATGAAAAGGACCCTCCGGATAGGTAATATTGATATAAAGGTACCGGCGTGAGAATAATTATAGGTTCCGGGGGAATTCCTGACGGCCTCCCGCCCGTGTGCCGTTATCCCGGAGAGGCAGGGGCGTAATCACCCTGCGGGTCGCCTGCATCGCCCCCGACAAGCGGCAGGAATTTTTGTATGTTTTCGTCCGCGCCGTACAGGATAAGGAAATCCCCGGGCTGGACCGGCAGATCCGGGGCAGGGGCGGTAATGGCAGACGTGCCGCGCCGGATCGCAAGGATCCCGACGCCGTACGTCTTCCATGCATCGAGATCCCGCAGGGTTTTTCCGGTAGCCTGTGAACCCCCGGCCACCTTCAGGGTCCTGATACAGAGTTCCCCGAACACTTTTTCGGGATCGCTGATCCCCGCGGGCGCCGGGGTGGTTGCCCGGGAAAACATCCGGTACCCGTTGCCGCGGATGACTTTTGTCAGCGTATCAATGTCGTTTTCCGGCAGCGTATACTTTGCAAGCACGCGGGAGAAGATCCTCACCGAGGTCTCGAACTCTTCCGGGATCACCTCGTCTGCCCCGATGTCCAGCAGGTGCCGGGCATCGTTGACATGGCGCGTGCGCACGACAATATAGATCTTCGGTGCCATCTCCCGGGCGAGGTGGATGATCCCCGGGACCACGTTCTGTTCCGAGATGACGACAACGAGTGCCCGGGCCCGATCTACCCCGGCATGTTCGAGGATCTCCCGGTGCGTGGCGTCGCCAAAGATGATCTCCCGGTGGCCGTCTGCGTGCCGCTCCCTGCGCACAACGTCTGGATCCATGTCGATGACATTATAGGGAATCCCGAGGATCTCGGCGGCCCGGGCCACGCTTTTTCCCGTCATCCCGTAGCCCACGATGACGATATGATCCGAGAGTTCCTGTACAGGTTCCCCGGAAGTGTCATCTGCCCTGTCCGGCTTTTTGATCCTGTCGGGAAGAGCCGGTACAGCAGGCTGGTGACCGGGGTGGCCGCATTCATGGTAAACGGCGTAAGTGCCATGGTGATGATCGCCGCCGCAAGGAAGAACTGGTAGGGCCCGGTTCCGATCAGGTTCGATTCGAGGCCGCTTTTCGCGAGCACAAAGGAGAACTCCCCGATCTGGGCGAGCGCAAGGCCCACGAAGACACAGACCCGGGCCGGCATCCCGAGGATCGCCGCGGTAAACGTGCCGGTCAGCACCTTGATGACGAGGATAATGGCGATGATAGAAAAGACGATCATATACTGCGAGAGGATCACGCTCGTGTCAAGGAGCATCCCGATCGACATAAAGAAGATCGCGGCAAAGATATCGCGGAACGGGATGATGTTGCTGACCGCATCGATGCTGAAATCCGATTCCCCGATGATAAGACCGGCCATGAACGCACCAAGGGAGTAGGAGAGCCCGGCAGCGTTCGTGAGCCACGCGACGGTAAAGCAGATGCCGGCGATGGTAAAGATGAAGAGTTCCCGGTTCTTCTGCTGTGCGACGCGGTACATGACCCACGGCACCACCCAGTGCGCGGATACGATCAGGATCACGAGGATGGCGACGACTTTTATGATCTCGAATGGAAGGGACCAGTATGACGGTCCTGAAGTCCCCATCAGGAGCGGGGTGAGGAGCATCATCGGGATGACGGCAAGGTCCTGGAAGATCAAAATCCCAAGGAGCGTCCTTCCCGATACGGTCTCGACATCGCCGCGATCCTGGAGTACCTTCATGACGATGGCGGTACTGGAAAGCGAGACAAGGAAACCAAAGAATATCGCCTCCTGGAACCTTATGCCGGTGAACAGGTGCATGAACCCGGCAGCGGCAATAACGGTCGTGCAGACCTGGAGGGCCCCGCCAAGGACGACCACACGCCATGCGCCCAGCAGTTTCTCAAACGAGAATTCGAGACCGATGGTAAAGAGCAGGAGAATGACGCCGATCTCGCCGATGGTCTCGATTGTGGACTGGTCGCTTACAATGGAGAGTGCGTAAGGGCCGGCGAGCATGCCGATAACAAGGAAACAGACGATGCTTGGGATCTTAAAGCGCTGCCCGAGAAAGAGAAGGAGAATGGTTAGAATGCCCAGACAGACAACGGCCAGTATGACGTCCATATTCATTCAGTCCGGGGATTCACCGGATCTCCACTTACCAGAATAACCATCGCCATCTGTTAAATAATACCTGCATCTGCAAAAGAAAATTGTCTGGCAGAAATAAGGATAATTGAACCGGGAAGTTCACATTATCCTGTCCGTGCCATGCGCACCAGAAAAGGAGTGTGCGGGAATTTCCCCGACGCTGATAACCGCATTCGCTCGCTTCTGTAAAATCAAAAAAAATGTTAGTGCCCCAGCCCGGATTTGAACCGGGGACAACCAGATCTTCAGTCTGGCGCTCTCCCAGTCTGAGCTACTCAGGGCAGGATACAAATGTTGTCAGTTGTGATTAATAAATGATACGCTCGACAGGGTGGTCTCGCTCCCTGACCGTTCTTATTTATGTCCCGCCATGCCAGTATTAACCAGATGCCACCTTCCCCCCGGCGTGCGGATGACACCGCCGGTCTTGCAAGTGCCATTGTCTCGCGCACTGCCCACGTCGTCCACCTGACGCACAACGATCTCGATGCGGTCGGAGCCGATGCGATCCACCGGATGAAGTTCGGGAAGGACGGCGTGTTTACGGTCTGGAGTTCGGTGGGAAAGTTTGCCGGCCTCTTCTCCCTTATCGCGTCCTGCCCCGGGAAAGGCGACCTGCTCTCGATCTCCGATCTTGGATGCCAGCGGGATCTGGAAGCAGTTACGGTAAGGGCGCGCTCAAACGGGTGGGTGATCGAGTGGCGGGACCATCACCGCTGGCGCGAGGAGGAGACAGCAGCAATAAGGAAAACATGTTTCCCTCCTTCATATCGATACAGATGTCTGCGCAACCGGGATCGTCGCACGGGACCTTGCCCCGGAGAACCCGGTCGCCGCCGAGGTTGCCAGAGTTGTCTGCGATTACGACCTCTGGAAACATGCCGATCCCCGTTCCGCCGTCCTCGGGCAGGTACTCCAGAGAAAGAAAAACCGGGACCATGTCCGTGACTGCCTTGTTGCAGGAATTTTTTCTGATGCGCAGATCGAGACCGAGTATGCGGAGATCAGGGCCGAGATGGATACGATGATGGACCGGAGCCTCCGGCATACCACATTCCTCGGTAAAAAATACCGGATCGCGTTTGCCCCGCTCTACGGGTACCCGAGCGAGACAGCGCATTTCATCCGGGGGAAAAAGAACACCGATATCGAGGTTATCATAGGAAAAGACGGGAAGTTCTCGCTCCGTTCCGTGCCCCCGATCAGTCACCTGATCGCACGGGAGTTTGGCGGCGGCGGACACCCGAATGCGGCGGGAGGCAGTTTCTCCTTTACCGTGGTCGAGCGTTTTACCTGGTGGCTCTTTAAGAAGAGCCGGCACTTTGACGAGTTCGTGAAGATCGCTGAGAAATTTTAAAAGGCCGCTCGCCAGGATCCGCGTTTTTCAAGAGCATTATACATAAAAACACTATTGGATAATCCCGTTGGATCCGGGATTGTGACGGGGCGTTATGTCAGTGCCCCGGTAATTGCCTCTTTGATGGTCTCGTCGGTCTCCGTGGAAAGGGCCTCTTTGAGGGCGGTCGTAACCTTCTCTCCCCCGATTGCAGAAAGTGCCCGTACGGCCATCAGTCTCACGAACCGGTTCTCATCTTTTAACAGGATGATCAACGGATCGATCGCCGTTGAATCCCCGAGATCTTTGAGCCCCTTTGCCGCCATGTACCGGACATGGTCGCGGTTGTCCCGGAGACCCTGGACGAGCGGCTTGAGGGCTTTCTCATCGGCAAGTTTCCCGAGCGCCTCGACCGCACGGTACCGGGTCTCCCACCGGGGGTCTTTCATCGCGGCGGCAAGGGGTTCGGTTGCAGCCTTACCGGTGGCAACGAGCGCGAGCATCGCCTGCTCACGTACGGATTTGTCCATATCCCCGAGTGCTTCGATTAAAGGCCGTATGGCCTGCGGGGTTTTTGCATTGCCGAGCAGGTATGCCGCATATCTCCGTACGGCCGGGTCAGCGCTGTTGTGCAGGGTGTGTACCAGGACATCGATTCCCTGCTTTCCAAGATCCTCTGCCCCTTCCGGTGCCGGTGGCACCTGTGTATCCGCCATGGTATAATCCTCATGGACTATTTTACCATCCTCTCAATATTAAAACGCTGTACGAGACACCTGCCTTATTCTTACTGCGGGTATCAGCGTCGCGGCATACGACCTGCCGGTCGAAAAAAAGAGCGGTGCCGGTTGCACCGGCAGAATTAAAAAGGATACAGCACCGTTTTTCCCGGGGTTCACGAGAAAAAAGAAAAATTTTCCGGGATGGTATCTGCATCCGGATGAAGAGAACAATTATTTTGCGGCAGCCGTCGTGGTGTTTACCGTTGTGGTCTTTGCCGTTGTTTGGCGACCGGTGCCGTTGTTGCACGGTTGTCGACTGCTGCCACGCTGACCACCGGCTCGTTGTGCGACCCCGGTCGTCACATTGACGGAGAGTGTCACTTTGCCAAAGGCAGCAGTCGTGGAACTGCTGGAGAGAACTTTACCATTCTTGTAGATCGATACCGTAATCGCGTGACTTGAACGGTCCTGTTTCCAGAATGAGGCAGTTACTGTGCCTGTTGGATCTGCACCAGTTGCATTCTCCACTGGCAGGATTCTCTCCCCGGAATTTGTTTCAGTCAGCTGGTTATCCGATGTCCCGTATGTGCCTTTCCACCCGCCGATGTAATTCACGTAGACATCGACCCCGGTCTGGGGAATGGAAACCGGTGTCTGCGTCGCTACAACAATGGCAGAACTGTTACCAGCAGAGGATGTGGTCGTTCCTGCAGTGGTTGTTGTGGCGGAAGAAGATCCATTGGAACTATGCAACAGGTTTCCGAGCGATCCCATCTTTGGCAGGATGACGACCGCTGCGACAACGGCGAGCAGGATAATCACGATAATGCCAATCGCAAGGACAATCTTCTTTTTGTTCACGGGTTTTTTTGGCCGGGGCGGCGCTGACGTGGGCATCGATGCCGGTACAAGGGGAGTCGGGGGTAGATCCTTGGGGGAGAAGAGCCGGGGCATAAACCGTTTCTTTACAGGGGTTGCGGCTGCCGGTTGTTCCGGGGCAACGGGCACCGGGGTGACCGGTTCAGGAGACGCAGGTTGTGAAAATGCCGGCACAGGCGGAATGGAGCGGAGCGGGTCGCGGGGAATATTTGCGGTGGATTTCCCGATGAGCGGTTCGATGGACTGCATATCCTGATCGCTCGGGCGCCCTTTTGGTGTCGTGAATGCTGCCGGCGTTGAGGGAGCGGGCGTGGGGGCCGGTGCCGGAGGAGTCTCTCCCGGACGTACGATCCGCGTGCCGCAGTTGTTGCAGAAATCGGAACCATCAGGTACCTTCGTACCGCACCGGGTACAATAGGTGCCGAGTATCTCTTCTACGGCCGGGGCGGGTGCCGACGCAGGAGCGGGTGTGGGTACCTGCCATGATTCTGGGGGAGTTTCCACGATCTTTTTTACCGGGGCTGAAAACCGGCCGGTCGTGCAGGAGGTGCCTGATGTTCTCCCATTTCATACGCAGGTTGCGCAACCTTATTCTGCCCGGATTGCGCAGTCTCCATCCCGGGGATAACCTTGCGTATCACCTGCTCAAATGAAAGGGAGTGATGAGCCTTGATCTGCCGGACCCATTCGTCCCGTTCCTTAATCCGGTTTCCGCCGCCCTCGCGGGAGAAGGTCAGCACCATCTGCCGTGTCCCGCCGGTCTTTGTGATGACGCCGAGCGTTATGACAAGATCCCGGATTGCATTTTCGCCTGACTCCACGGACTGGATCGTGGCAAGCGGGATCTCTTTTGGGGGCAGGATGTTTTTCAGCCTGTCCACGAGAATAATTCGTTTGTTGGTAAGGATAGCCTCAAACGAAATCGATTTCACATGGACACCCTGCGTCCGCATGAGAATCTGTTCGTCACCATGTAATTCCGGATCATCCATACTATTACTCCTTCCCACTATTCTTTCAACAGTGGGATGTCTGCCGAGAAAAAGATTTGTCTGTTCAGCCGGTCCCGATCCAGGGGAGCGGTGTATAGGTATACGTCACCGGCTAAAAACAACAGAATCCGTCAATGCTCCGTGACGGGCGAGTACTTCTTTGAGCGTGGCAGATGCCAGCATCCGGGTCTTAATGACCGATGACAGGGAAACCCCGGACTCTTTTGCGAGAGGGTCACCGGGATCACAAGCTGCACAGTTCACCGGACAATCCATGGTCAAATACATCCTTGATGATGTGGTTCTGGACAAACGTCAGCTCGGTCATCATCTGCTGGCCGGGTATCCGTGCCGCAGCAAAGGAGAACCGGATCGCATCCTCGAACTGGTGAGATGCCCCCTTCTGCAGAAAGTTTAAGGATACACGCAGACCTCATACCGCTCATTTTCCACTTTTTTAATCGCTGAATGTTCAATACTGAGCATCAGCACCCTTCCTGAAGGAATCAGGTGGATGTGGTGATCCACATCAAGCATCGCAATACTACCAGCCGGCATCATTAACTCCCGTGAGGAATGGTTCTTCAGTGAGGAATAAAGTGTTTGTGCCTGCCCTTGAAAAAAAGGGGGACTCCCGGATAATGAACCTGAATACGTGAGCATGAATCGTTCCTGAAACGTTCAGACAAGGATTTTATCTGATATCGTCAATCGTACCATATGCATACCGGATCTGCCGCTCTCTGTGCAGTTCTCGCAATCGTACTTGTCAGTGCGGGCTGCCTCTCGGCAATTTTCCCGGATCCCGTGCAGCCGACACCAGCCCTGACGCCAACACCGGCTCCTGTACCCACGACAGAGAGCCCGGTCGCGACCGTCCCGGTATCCCAGATGGCACTCCAGCTTTCTGATCTGCCGTCAGATTATATCCTCAAGGATCGATCTGACCTCACGTACCTGGAGATGGACCAGATGTCGCACGATCTGGGCTGGAGGGCCGGATATGAAGTCACGTATTACCGCTTGGACCAGGAAAAATACGACATGACAGAACTCCGGCAGGTTATCGATCTCTATCCCCTTGCAAACATGAACAAGGTTTTTGATATCGAAGAGGAGGCCATTACCGCACAGGAGAACCAGACAACGCAGATCTACGAACTTCCCTGCCCGAATATGGGGCAGCGGACGTTTGCCTACCGCAAAGGCGAGATCCGGAGTCCCCTTTCGATCACGACCTACTCGATCATCTTCACGAACAAGGATGTCTATGAAGAACTGACCATGAGTGGCACGACGACGGATTTTGAAACGTTGAAGACACTGGCGAGGGCTGCGGCAGATAAGATCCAGTAGGATCTCCTTTGCCTGTGAGCGGATAAAGACAAGAGAATAAGGAAATTCTGCCATTGTATTCTATGACGGATATTTCCTGAAGATATTTCAAAGGAGGTTGTAAATGGGTTTTACCTGCCGGCAATGCGGGACATGCTGCATGTATCTCGGTGACTATATCGTCATCGATCACCAGATTGGACCGTTTGAGTTTGCCTGCGAATCTGTTTCGACCGGAACCGAATTTATAGCCCGGATTGATGATGACAAACGGGAGATCTTCCGCGATCACACGTTTCCTGACAAGCATCCCCATGCCTGCCGGTTTCTCCGTCCTGACGGGAGTCTCCTGCGGTGTACCATCCATCGCGACAGCCCGACACAGTGCAAGTTCTACCGCTGTGTGATCATGCGGATCAGCGATGCCGGGGGAAACCTTCTGGGCACCGTAACCGGAACCCTCAACCTGCACTCAGACGATACCGCGTTGCGTGCCGTCTGGGAAGCAACAGAAAAGATTATCCCGGAGTCTCTCCCGGATGTTGAAGAACGCCGGAAAGAGTGTCTTATCGGGCAGGGGTACCGGGTTACCTGAAAGGAAAAACCGGGAGGTCTCAAGACCCGGTCTGACGATGATTAAAATTTCCCGGGTTCCCGGGTTTACCATTTATCCTGCCGAAAGGCGACCCGTATTTTTCTGTCGGCATAATAAGGGTCAGGCAGGGAAAGGTGCAGAATTTTTTTTCACGGCAGATGCGCGGATCCGCAAAGTCCGGTTATCGCGTATTTCAAGCGTCACCGAATCCGGATTCATGCATACATTAAAAAATCAGAAAAACAATGAACGTCTATACTGGTATTCCAGAGGTCTCATGCATTCTTACGAGGAAAAACCAGATGCACGGGAATTTTGTCCGGGGACAATGATACAGACTCCCGCCATGGAAACTTCCAGGCATGAGGGATCTGCTCTTGAATATTACCACGAGGGTCTCGCACGGGGCCGGGAAGGCCGGCATGACGAGGCCCTCACTTTTTTTACCCGTGCACTGGCCATAGATCCTGCGCTTGCCACCGCATGGGCCGGGCAGGGCTTTGCCCTCGGAAAACTGGGGAGGTTCGAGGAAGAGATCGCGTGCTGCGACCAGGCACTGCGGATTGATCCTGCCTGTACCGATGCCTGGAATTACAAATCTTTTGCGCTCGGAAAACTCGGGCGATTTGAGGAAAAAGTGGCGTGCTGCGACCAAGCGCTTACTCATGATCCCGAAAATGCATCTGCATGGAATAACAAGGGTGTCGCACTGGGTATGCTAGGAAGGTACGAGGCAGAGATCCGGTGCTGCGACCGTGCACTGGTGCTGCGGCGCCGGTACCTCTCGGCGTGGGTAAACAAAGGCTATGCACTGGGGAAACTAAAAAAGTATGATGAGGAGATATCCTGCTACAACAGGGCCCTCAAAATATACCCATTTTACTTTTCTGCTCTCATTAACCGGGGTATTGCATATATTAACCAGAAAAAATACCCCGAAGCACTCGAAACACTTGACTGTGCGCTTGCCATCAATCCTCTTCACCCGCAAGTCCTTTACCGGAAAGGTCTCGCCCTTTCCATGCTCGGCAGGCACAGTGAAGCGATCCACTGCCTGCATCAGGCGCTTTCATCTGATGCCTCGATTGCCGACGCGTGGGTGGTGTTGAGCAATTCCTGTTTTGCGCTGGGGAGGTTGGAGGAATCGGCCCGGGCATTTGACCAGGCGTATTATATCGATGTTCATGATGTCAGGGAGGGGATTGTCAAGGGGCTCTCCCTGTTAAAAGCAAAGAAGTTTGACGACGCCATTCGCAGTTTCTCGGACGTGCTGGGCATCCTGCGCCGGTGAAGTCCCCGATCCCGGTAAGAAAAATACCCGTGGTATTTATGGATCCGGCACGAATACGGATTATATGGATGTTGAGGAATATGTCCGTACGCATCTCGCGGCCGGTGAGGATGAAGGGACACTTTTAAAGAACCTCGTCGGGCGTATAACGGAAATAAAACAGACCAGTCCTGCATATACAACAGCCTTTGCCAAGGCAGTCATAGAAGAGGTCAAAAATACGCAGGGGTTGTCCGGGGACTTTTTTGCATTTGAGCCGGCCCGGGTAAAGATGGGGCAGTTCGGGGTCGGTTCCCGGGGAAAAGGCGATTTTTTTGCACACCGGGAAATTGCGCAGGATCATCGGTAAGACCTCTGCATCGGTCGGTGTGGACGAGATGGACGATGCCGGGGCGGTAAAAGCCGGCGGGGAGTATATCGTCTGCACCGTTGACGGGATGCACTCGCGGCTCTCGGATTACCCGTATCTTGCCGGATTCCACGTGACCCGTGCGACGCTGCGGGATCTCTACGTGATGGGGGCAAAACCGGTCATGCTCTTTTCCGATATCCATGTGGCCGATGACGGTGACGTGGCAAAAATATTCGACTACACGGCGGGGATAACAACCGTGGGCGAGGCAATGGACGTGCCCCTCGTGACCGGCTCAACGCTCCGGATCGGGGGTGACATGGTGCTTGGGAGCCGGCTGACCGGCTGCGTGGGCTGCGTGGGCGTGGCCCGCCACCTGACTGCCCGGAAATCGACGCAGGCAGGTGACGTAATCCTGATGACCGAGGGTGCGGGCGGCGGGACGATCGCGACAGCGGCCATATATTCCGGGTTCCCCGATGTCGTAGAAGAGACGATCAACCTCAACTTCCTCCTGACCTGCGAGGCGCTGATCAAAAACCCGGTCTTTGATCAGATCCATGCGATGACGGATGTAACAAACGGGGGGCTCCGGGGCGACATCTTTGAGATGACCGAGACAGCCCGGTGCCGGATGGTCGTACGGGAGGAAGACACACGATCCCTGGTCAATCCTAGGGTGCAAAAGATGCTGGAAGCACTTGAGATCGATTTCCTCGGTGTCTCGCTCGATGCGCTCCTGATCGTTGCACCGCAGGCCGCTGCCGCCGAGATTATCCGGGTGATCCGGTCGACCGGTGTCAACTGCCGGGAGATCGGGTACGTGGAGGCGGGAACACCGGCATCGGTGCTGGTACAGAGACGGGAAAGAATCCGACTTCCAGCCACGGTTCCGGGAGTCTGCATATACCCCGGTAAAAAAGGTGGTCGATACCGATGTCCCGGCATTCGAGGAGATGAAAAAAGGAGTCCTGCATGCATCGGAAGCCGCCATCGCAAAGAAGAAGCGGGTGCTTGAACGGCTCATGAGAAAAAGAAACGCCTGAGCGAAATATGCCGGGTACCTGAAATCAGGTACCTGTTTTTGTTTTTAAATTTCCTGCACCAAGATCCGGTAAAATTCTTCAGCAGCATTCCGCTCGATCCAGGGCCGGTGGCCGCATTTCTGCAGGAGAACAAACCGGAAATCTTTGAGTTCTTTTTCAAGCGGAATCTCCACGCCCCGGGCAGGGTGGGGATCATAATCCCCGTGAATGGCAATCACCGGACAGGTGATCTCGCGGGCCATATGAAGGAGCGTCTTTTTACGACGAAGTTCGCACGCTTCGTCCCAGACGCCGCGGAAAACGTCGTACTGGCAGTAAAATGATTTGTCTTCCGGGGTCAGGGGGTCAAAGGTATCAGCCCGGGCAAGCAGGTTTCCCAGCCGGGCAAGGAGCGCATTCTTGTCTCCTTCTTTCCCGGGAGCGAACGGTTTTTCCAGCTGCTCCAGGAGTGCCTGCGCTTCCATTCGGTTCTCCGGTGTAAGCCGTTCGAGCCGGGTTTTTGTGATCGATGCTGCATCCTGCTCTTCAAAGGGCGGGCAGCCGACAAGGATCAGTTTGCCGACGAGCGCCGGATACCGTGCGGCAACCATCCATGACAAAAACGCCCCCCACGAGAATCCCACAAGGGTGACCGGGACCCTGCCGTCCCTTTCGAGGACAGACCGGAGTTCCCGCACCTGCCCTTCAAGGGTGGTCTCGGTCTGGAATGGTTCAAGTACCCCTTTGACCGCGGAGAGTTCCCGGGCCACCGACGCCATCTCGCCCGGGGCGCCCGGGCCACCGTGAACAACCGTTACCGGGTAGGGTCCTGCCCCCCATTTCCGAACCGGGCTCATACAGGTATCCGGTTACTGCTTTCCGGTATAAAGTGTTCCCGGTATACGTGAGTGGTGTGGGGACAGGGGATGGTTATGGTTTTTTACCGGCCGCCCGCATGAGGGCAAGCAGCCCGGTAAGGATCTGCGTGGGGGTGGGGGGATTGCCGGGGATCTTCATATCCACCGGTAAAATTTTGTCCGCCCCGCCAAGCACTGCATACGTCCCTGTATAGATCCCGCCATCGCAGGCATCGTCCCCGACCGCCACCACAAATTTCGGGGAGGGCATCGCATCGTAGGTTTTCCTGGACGGCAATCTCCATGTTATGCGTGACTGCACCCGTCACGATCAGGACATCTGCATGCCGGGGGGAGGCAACGAACGTGATGCCAAACCGCTCCACATCGTAGAATGCATTCGAGAGGTTGTTTATCTCGATCTCGGCCGCGTTGTCGCTGCCCGCATCCAGTTCACGGATCGCAAGGCTGCGCCCGAACCGTGCGTCGATCTCCTGTCTGATCTCCTTGCCGATCCGCTCGATCTCATCATCGGGTAACGGGCGGGTTTCGGTTACTTTCTTTTTTAAGAGGCAGGAAAATGCATTTACCATCTCATCTCACCTCAAAGGTCGGTCCCCGCATAGGACAGGTTCAGGCTCTTGTTGATCACCGGGAAATCGGCGATGATGTTCCCCGGTACCGCGTGCTCGATGGCAAGCCAGTTGCAGAACGAGGCCGTCCTGACCTTGTACCGGTTGATCTTCCCGTCTTGTACCCAGACCCAGCAGAGGTTCTGTCCCCGTGCGGATTCAACAAGGGCGAGCGCACAGCCGTCGCGGACCGGCTCGTCGCTCTTGATCGCTCCGTCCGGTATCGCGTCGATCACCTGTTTGATCAGGTCGAGCGAGTCCATGATCTCCGCAGCCTTTACCGTGAACCGGGCAAGGACATCGCCGTCACGGAGGAGGTGGGGTGCAGGAGTAAAACGGTCATATATCCCGTACGGGTGGTTCACCCGGACGTCCACCACACCTCCCGATGCGCGTGCAGCAGGGCCGGTGATATTGAGCGGGCGCAGCAACTGCTTTTTGATGATCCCGGTCTGGGAGAACCGGTCGATCACCGAAGGTGTCGAGAGCACGATGGACAGCCCGACCTTGTACTGTTTCCTGAACTGCACGAGGAAATCCCTGAATCCGGCGAGTGCATCTGCGGGAATATCCCGGTTGACCCCCCCGATACAGAGCATGCCCCGCATGAACCGGGAGCCGGTGAGTCTCTCGTTCTCGCGGAACATCTCCTCGCGCAGCACCGAAAACTGGCTGGCACCGAGGGGAAACGCGACATCGGTGAGCATTCCTGCCAGGTCGCCGAGATGCGAGCAGATCCGTTCCGATTCGCAGAGGATCGTCCGCAGGTACCATGCACGGTCGGGCACCGTAATTCCCGAGATCCGTTCGACTGCCATGCAGAACCCGGTCGCATTTGCCACCGATTCGTCGCCGCTTACCGCTTCTGCGATCTTCAACGCAGTCCTGCGGGATCTTTTCCCTCGGCAAGTTTCTCGATGCCCCGGTGCGTGTAGAACAACCGGATCTCGAGGTTGAAGACCGTCTCCCCGATCACGCTGAACCGGAAATGGCCGGGTTCGATGATGCCGGCATGCACCGGCCCGACCGGTACCTGGTAGACACCCTCGCCGCGTCACCTTCCGGAACGGGTATTCGTCAGTCGCGCTGACGGTGTCGTTTGTCGTGATGGGTGTATCGGGAAATGATTTTTCCAGCGGGTGGAACCCGGCCGGGTAGGTCTCGTGCAGGAAAAGCCGCCGGGTATCAAACGCACCGTCGAACTCTATCCCAAACCCGTCCCGGCATTCCCGCTCCGGCCATGTGGCAGAGGGAAAGATGGTGGCAATGGACGTCGCCCGGCCACCCGTGATATTCCGGACAAGGATGAGGATGCTGCCCTTTCGCTCGAATACAGACAGGAGCGAATGTCCTGCTCCTGCCTGAAACCTTCGACACAGAACAGGCTGATCAGAACAAATTTGCGGGAGGCAAGATAGGGATGGCGAGAGCAAACTCCGGTTCGCTCACGTCGATGGAACATTCCCGGTTGTATCCGTACGTGATCCGGGCAGGCACCGCAGCAGCGCCGAACAACTCCCGGATCGCCCCGGTTGCGGCATCATCTCCGGGAATATCAGGCGTGGTCATTTAGAACCTCAACTCCGTTACGATCTGGCTGATAAACGTGCATCCTCGCGACGGGAACAGGATCCCGAGAATGAGAATGAGTGCAAGCAGGATCACGATGGGAGCTTTCATGCTCAGTGGCGTCTGGTAGGGCACGAGATCGACAGGTTCGCCCGGCGGGGTTACCCGGGTAAACGCGGTGATCACAAAGTACCCGATCGCGGCTGTGGCAATAAAGATGAGGACAAGGACAAGCGCAAGTGCCCAGAGAGAGACGGATCCCGAGCGAGAGCAGGATGAAGAATTTTGAGAAGAAGACCAGGAACGGCGGCATGCCGATGATCGCAAGTCCCCCGAGGATGATCCCCCATGCGGCGAGCGGCTGGAACCGGAACACGTCGTGGATGTCATCGGGCGCGTCGGCCGAGAGGTGGCTCCTGTACTGCCGGTGCAGGATGCCTGCCGAGAAGAAGAGCGAGGCCTTTGTGAACGCATGCGCCATGATGTGGAAGAGCACCCAGAAGATCGCAAGCGGCGTGGCAACGGCAAGGCCGACAAGCAGGATGCCCATGTTCTCGATGCTCGAAAATGCGATCAGTTTCTTGAGGTTCTTCTCCGGCAGCATGGAGATCGCGGCGATGGCGATCGAGAGGATACCAAAGAGCAGGATCAGCGGGGTGACGGTGGCAAA
Source organism: uncultured Methanoregulaceae archaeon (assembly GCA_963790005.1). Taxonomy (GTDB): domain Archaea; phylum Halobacteriota; class Methanomicrobia; order Methanomicrobiales; family Methanospirillaceae; genus Methanoregula. Next base: position 15,417 of record CAWBMY010000008.1, on the reverse strand, counting down.
TGCCGATGTCTGGTGCACGATGGCATAGACCCGGATGATCCCGTAGATGCCGACGTTCAGGAGCACGCCGGAGAGGATGGCGCTCACCGCAGACGGCGCCTTTGCATGGGCTTCGGGAAGCCAGGTGTGGAACGGGAAGATGCCGGACTTTGCGGCAAACCCGATAAAGATGAGCGCGAACGCGGCGATCATCATCCCGGGGGGAAACGCCGAGGCATGCTGCATCAAGACCGTCCAGTTCAGGGTACCGGTGCCAAGCGTGGAGCGGGAGATCTCAAAGAGGAAGATGAGCCCGACAAAGGCAAAGAGCATCGCGACCGACGCGACGAAGATGTACTTGAGCGCCGCGTCGATGTTCTCTTTTGCCGAGAGAATGGCAACGAGCATGGCGGAGATGATCGTCGTCATCTCGGCAAAGATCCAGAAGAGCGCGAGGTTGTCCGAGAAAAAGGCAAGGACGATCACCAGTTCGAGCAGGCACCATGCGGCATAGAAGAGCTTCAGGCTCCCTGTTTCCAGTTCCCCGCTTGCCAGCAGGTTCTCGACATACCCCCGGGCATACACGGCGGCAAGCGTGAAGATGACGGTCGCGACCATCACTTCGAAGAGCCCGAGATGGTCGATGAAGAAGTACCCGCTGCCGATCATGAAGGTGTCGACCGGGACCTGCACGCACAGGAGGATATACCCGGTGATCGCCCCGATAGAGCAATGCCTAGGCCGATAGAGACCAGGTTCATCTGCCGGTGGGTGCGGCTGAAGGCGACAAGGACGAGTGCCGCCACATGCACAGAGCACGTAGGCGACCAGGATCATGGCGACTCCTCCTGCTCTTCCCAGAGGTAGAACCGGTGGAGCCGGTTGTGGTACTCCTCAAGCGTCGAATCGATGCCCACGGTGAGGATGGTGGTCAGGAGGACGAGGATGACCAGATCGATGATGATCAGGAACTCGATGATGAACGGGAGTTCGGTCGCAAAAAGGCCAAAGAGCAGGACCCCGTTCTCCATCGAGAGGTACCCGAGCACTTTTGTGATCGCCTTTTTCCGGGAGAATGTCACCATCATGCCCATAAGGACAAGGGAGATGCCGATCACTGCACCAAAGAAGAAGAGGCTCCCGTGCTCCCTTGAGCAGGTGTATCCTGGCAGGATCCGGGAGAGCGTGATGTAGATGACGAGCATCAGGGCAAGCGAGATCAGGAGCGAGCTTGTCGGGCTCAGGAAATGGAATTCGATATCCCGTTTTATCCGGATCTTTTCCTGGATGGTTGCAATGAAATACGGGATGACGATGACCTTGAAGACCAACGTGATGATGCGCGATTTCAAGGAGGATGGTTGTCCCCTCGTACCAGTAGAGTGCGAGGGCGATAGCGACGAGCGTCAGCGACTGGAGCGCGTAGACCCTGACAAGCGTGATGAGGTTTTTGGTCGTGATGATATACGCGGCCGTGATGATGACGCAGACAAACAGGATCTTGATAATGCCTTCAAAAAACGCAGGATCGGTCATGCAAACACCTCGATGATGATGATAAGGGTCGAGAAGAAGAACGCCATCATAAAGAGGCTGGGCAGCCGGAAGAACCGCATCTTTGCCATGGACGATTCAAAGAGCCCGATGACAACGGCGAGGATCGCACCTTTTACAGCAAAGAGGCAGAGCGCAACCGCGATGGCGGCAAACGAGAGCGTGGTTGCAAGGCCCCACGGGACGATGAGGTTGATGAGAAGTGCCATCAGGAGGGTCTGCTTGATTGCGGCCGACAAGTTCCATGAGGGCGAGGTTCCTGCCCGGACTGTTCGAGGATCATCCCTTCGTGGATCATGGTCAGTTCAAGGTGCGTCTCCGGGTTGTCGACCGGGATGCGCGAGGTCTCGACGATCAGGATGATAAAAAGCGAGATCCCGATCAGGATCAGGGTCGGGCTCACGGGGATTCCGGCAGCGGCAGCGACCGTGACCATGTCGAAGATATTGAGGGATTTGAAGACAAAGGCGAGCGCGGCAAAGACGATGATCGTCGTGGGTTCGATGACTGCCGATATGCTCATCTCCCGGGAACTGCCCATGCCGCCAAACGAGCTGCCCGCGTCAAGGCCGCAGAGCGCCATGAAGAACCGGGCGAGCACCAGCAGGTACAGGAAGAGGATGATGTTCCCGATGCCCCCGACACGGTGCCGTGACAAAGACAAGCGGGACAAAGAGGGATGCCACAAGGATGGCGGAGATGCATACCCACGGCGTGATCCTCATGATCCACGATGCGTTTGGGGAATAGATCACTTCTTTTTTGAGCAGTTTTGCGAGCGTGAAATAGGTCTGGAAGACCGACGGGCCCTGCCGCCCCTGCGACCATGCCTTGACCTTTTTTATCAGGCTCACAAAGAGGGGGCGATGACGAGCACAACGCAGAGCGTGTTGATCACGCCGTACAGCGAGGAAATCTGCGGTCATGCCGACCACCCCAAAAAGAGGATGACCGCGACCACGGCGATGAACACATACAGGAGATAGGTGTCAAGGCAGCCGTTCTGCATCCGTGAGATCACACGGGCGGCCCGGGTCGCCCCGCGTGCAATGGGGAGATACAGGTATTCCTCGAAGAACTTTCAGGAGCCGGATCTCTGCGGTACCCTTCTGCAAAGATGCAGTCGTGCTGGTCGTAGTACGTCTTTGTGCCGGATTTTTTGTCCGGTAGATGGAGGAGAAGATGGTGACGATCGGCTCCGAGAACCCGTGCCCGGTATACTCTGTTGACGAGGGCTGCGATTTCGCCCCGCAGCCCCAGGTCTCGCTGATCCGGACCTCGCGGGATGCGGTGAAATACAGGACAACATACGTGAGTGCTGCCATGATGAGGAGGAGCACGCTCACGAGGAACATGTCGGGGATGGGAAGTGCATAGCCGAAAGCGGCGAGGATCTGGAACGCAAAGACCCCGAGGATGACGCATGCGGCGGCAAGGATGGCAGGGCCGGCGAGCATCGGGAGGCTTACTTCACGGGCATCTTCGCTCTCCTTTGAACGCGGCAGGGCAAGGAAGACCGAGCCGAATGCCTTGACAAAACAGGCAGCCGAGAGTGCGCTCGTCAGGGCAAAGAGGGCAAGACAGATGAAAAGGAGGACTTTTATGAGGGGATCGACCACGGCAACGGACTGGAAGAACGCGATGAACATCAGCAGTTCGCTTGCAAACCCGTTCAAGGGGGGGAGGGCGGCAATGGCAATCGCGCCGGTAAAGAAGAGTACCGAGGTGTAGGGCATTTTCCCGTGACGAGCCCGCCCATCTTCTCGATGTCCCGGGTATGGGTGGCATGCACCACCGATCCCGCCGTGAGGAAGAGGAGGCTTTTGAAGAGTGCATGGTTGAGGGAGTGGAAGAGCGCCGCAAGCAGGCTGAGGGTGGCAAGCACCGGGAGTCCCAGAGCAGGAGAAGATCACAAAGAGGCCGATACCGACAAAGATGATGCCGATATTCTCGATACTCGAGTACGCCAGCATCCCTTTTATGTCGTGCTCCTTGAGCGCGTAAATCACCCCGAGGACCGCTGACGAGATCCCGGCGATGAGGATCAGCACGCCCCACCAGAGATCCGGTGAGAAGACCGTAGATGATGAACCGGATCAGGCCGTAGACCGCGATCTTGAGCATCACGCCCGACATGAGTGCCGACACCGGTGACGGGCTTGCCGGGTGGGCATAGGGGAGCCACTTGTGGAACGGGATGATCCCCGCCTTGATGGAAAACCCCACAAAGAGCGAGAGGAACGCGGCAGTGACAAGAGGCAGCGATGCAGGAGTGGCGTGCAGCGGGGCGATCGCAAACGAACCGGATGCGTACATAGAGCGCGATGATCCCCAGCATCACAAAGAGCGTGGAGAGGTGGGTCATCACGAAATAAAAGATCCCGGCTTTTCTCGTCTCTTCCTGCGTATACTCGTACATGACAAGGAAAAAGGAGACTCGCTGCCATCAGTTCCCAGAAGAGCAAGAAACGAGATCGTGTTTTCAGAGGCGACGATAAGCGCCATCGCGAGGACAAAGAGGCTGATGCAGCCGCAGAGCAGGTTCCGGCGGTTCCCGCCTTCCATGTGCTCAACATATCCCGTAGTGTAGACCGCAACGCAGGCAGAGACACTGCCGATCAGGACGAGGAAGAACGCGGCGAGCCGGTCGATGAAAAACTCTACGGAAAAGCCGGGGAACAACTGCCATGCCGCAGGTGTGAAGGGCACACCGGTGACAAGGATGAAAAGCGAGAGCACGGCAAGGAGGATCGAGGCACCGGTGGTGCAGGCAAGCGAGAGGATGCGGACGATCCGGCAGATCCCGTGCGGCGCCCAGCGAGGGAAACGAGCGTGCCGGCAAGGAAGAGAACGATGACGGCGTAAAAAAGCAGGCTGAACATCATATCCTCCGGATGATCCTTCGTCTCGGGGATCTCCGCATACGCAGCGGACGCGGCAGCTCATCAACCGTGACATATATTCCGGGACCTCGTATCCGGCTGTCATCACACATTCCCTGTTAGGTATTCTGTTCTCCGTTCCCGGCAGACGGATCGCGTTTCATGGGGCAGACATCGATCCCCGCAAGGTTGCCCATGCAGAACCCGAACCGGTCCCGGATCGTCTTTGGGAGTTCTGGTTCCGGGATCGGGTAAAACCCCATTTCCCCGTAAAAGTCCATGAGTTCCGTCTTTGCGTGCATGTAAAGGGTCTCGTGCCGGCCGCACTCCTCGATCAGTTGTTTCATGACCGACCGGGCAAAACCCCGGCGCCGGTACTCATCGAGCACGTATACCCCGTCCACTTCAAAACCGTCCGGGTGCCGGGAGCAGCGCGCAACACCGACCAGCTGTGTCCCGGCAAACGCCGCAAAAAGCCGGTCCGTTGCGGCATCTGCCTTCTGCTGGTGGTAGTGGATCCAGAGTTCTTCTTCGGCCCGGACCATTTCGTGAGGGGAGAGTTCCCGTACATCGACAGTACCGGTAACCGGGTGGGCTGCCGCAGCGTGCCCCGGGGCAAAGAAGTGCTGCTGGATCCGGTGAATAAAATGGGGGCGGAAGGTGACAAAACTCCCGCACTCTTCCCCGGCAAGTGCATAGAGGACAAGAAGTGTCGTATCTTCTCCGGAGGGTTCCGTTTTTATTGCTGCGGACTGTGCTGGCGTATGGTGATTCCTCCGGTTTGTTGTAATATTGGGGTTGTGATGCGCCCAGATTCTGGGGTCATCACAATAGTAGGAGTTCTATTAATTTTATTTGAACTGGCTTATAGATTGTGGTGTTTTGTGGAAAGGGAACCGTAACCGGACTGACACCCGGTTCTGCAAATTGCATTAAAAAACTACAAACTAAAATAAATCTTCACTTCTCTTCTGTATCCGGGTTCTTCTTCGGGCACAATCTCCTTCATGCGCGTCCGGGATGCCGCTTCCTGCCGCGCTCTGTATTAAAACGAAATTACCGGCCGAAATGCCTGAAACCCTGAAATGCTGCCGCGAATTCCGCGTTTAACGAAATGACAATATTTAAGGCATCTCCTACGGGACTAAAGATTACTGTGGACGTGCATGTGTGCAGTGCAGGAGGGCAGAGATGATTGACAACCTGTTACTGGGGAATTACAAATTCCGTGAATCCGACTTTACGCCGAATATCGATCACTACCGCGAACTGGTAAACGCGCAACACCCGACGGTGCTCTGGATCGGGTGTTCGGACTCGCGGTTACAGACCGGACATATCACGCAGGCAAAAGCCGGGGAACTTTTTATCCAGCGCAATATCGGGAACATTGTGCCGATCCATGACTGGAACTTTGCAACGGTGCTTGAATATGCGGTTTCCCACCTCCATGTGAGCGATGTGGTGATCTGCGGGCATTCAAACTGCGGGGCGATCCGGGCACTGGACCACGAGAGCACGGATGCGTATATCCCGCTCTGGCTAAACAATGCCCGCGATGCAAAAACCCGGGTGGATAAAACCATTGCCCCGCCAGAGACCGTGCAGGAAAAGGAAGATCGCTACCGGCTCATCGAGCAGGAAAATGTCCGTCTCCAGATCGAGCACCTGCATACCTATCCTCTCTTAAAAAAGGCGGTGGCGGATAAGAAGGTAGAGGTTCACGGGCTCTATTACGATCTCGGGACCGGGGTGCTGAGCCGAATCACATAAAAAAGAGTGCTCTTTACAGAGCCGCTTCAATCTCGTGTTTTATTTTGTCGAGCGCAATCCTGCCGATCCGGGCAAGTTTCCCGTTGACGATTACCATGGGGATCGGCGGATATTCCTTTTCAAGGATTGCGCGGATATGATCCGGAACACTGTCGTCGATGAGAATGAGTTTCAGTTCCACCCGGTCGCCATACGTGTCTTTTATGACCGCTTTTAACGCATCAAACGCTTTTGTCAGTTTTCCGGACGGGTGGCATTCGGACAACCCGCAGGTCCGGTCTGCGTCGCAGGGGAACGGGGAACATTCAGAATTTTCCAGGCCGACGATTTCGACAAGAACGGGATCGCTCATGTACGATAGGTTGGAGCGAACGGTATTTTTAGTATTTGGATTGGTACCTTGTCTTTGGAAGGAAGATACGAAAAGGCGGGTGGGGGGATCGCTACAGTATTGGCAAATCCCTGTGATTCAAGGATCGGATTAAAAAATCTCACCCCTACAGGGCAGTCAGGAGAACCAATTCGATAAAAAAAGAATTATTCGCTGCATTTGAACTCGATATCGTCCCCCATGTGCTCAGATCCCCAGTCACAGAGATCGTCGAGGATAGGGATGAGGGATGCCCCTTTTTCCGTGAGCGAGTACTCCACTTTTGGCGGGACCTGTGCGTATACTTTTCGTATGACAAGGCCGGAGGCCTCCAGTTCTCTGACTCTTTTGTCAGCATCCTTGGTGTGATCCTCGGCTGCACCTTCTCCACGATCTGGCTGAACCGGAGCGTTCTCTCCCTGAGCTCGTAGATCACAAGGGGTTTCCACTTACCTCCGATCACATCCAGGGTCGCCTCGATTGGCCAGTGTACTTGTATTTCTTCGGTGTTTTTTTCATTAGTATCAAACCTGTAAGTATGTCACATCTTTGTCAGTACGACACTATAAATGTCATATGATTTTTATATATAGTATAATCGATCCGGCAACGTTTACGACGGACAGCAAGGTGAATAAATCATGCTCTACAGGAAAATGCCAAAGACCGGGGACGAACTTTCCGTTCTCGGGTTCGGGTGTATGCGCCTCCCTGAAAAAGGGGACGGCTCGATCGATGAAGACCGGGCCATCAGGCAGGTACGGTATGCCATTGATCACGGAGTCAACTATGTGGACACGGCATGGCCCTACCACATGGGGCAGAGCGAGCCGTTCGTCGGCAGGGCCCTTCTTGGCGGCTACCGCGAAAAAGTGAAACTTGCCACAAAACTCCCCTCGTGGCTGATAGAGAAACAGGAGGACATGGACAGGTACCTCGATATGCAGCTCGTAAAACTCCAGACAGACCATATCGATTATTACCTTGTCCATGCCCTTGTCGGCGACCTCTGGGACAAGGTCGAAACGCTGGGCATTAAGGAATTTCTCGACCGGGCAAAGGCCGACGGCCGTATCAGGAACGCCGGCTTCTCCTTCCACGGTGCGAGCGAGGATTTTGCCCGGATCGTGGATGCCTACCCCTGGGACTTCTGCCAGATCCAGTATAATTTTCTCGATGAGAAGAACCAGGCCGGTAAAAAGGGCTTGGAATATGCGGCGTCAAAGGGCCTTGGCGTTGTCATCATGGAACCCCTCCGGGGCGGGAACCTGACAAAGACTGTGCCTCTGGCAATACAAGAGATCTGGGACGAGGCGCCGGTAAAGAGGACGCCCGCGGAATGGGCGCTGCGCTGGATCTGGAACCATCCCGGGGTTACGGTGGTCCTGTCAGGAATGAACGAAGAGGCACACGTTGAGGAGAATCTGAAAATTGCCGACCAGGCCCGTCCCGATTCTCTGACCGGGGAAGAGCTGGCACTGGTTCAGCGCGTGGAGAAGAAATACCCGGGAACTCTTAAAAGTGGGCTGTACCGGCTGCCAGTACTGCATGCCCTGCCCGCAGGGAGTCAACATCCCGCTCTGCTTTGAAGAGTACAACAACCTGTACATGACCAGCAACCCTGACGGGGAAAAATTCCTGTATGCGGCACGCCTGGGCGGAGCGGTCGCTCTCGGAAAGGCCGAATATGCATCCCAGTGTGTACAGTGCGGGGAGTGCCAGGAGAAATGTCCCCAGCACCTGGAGATCCCGGCGCTTCTTGAATCCGTTGTAAATGAGCTGGAAGGCCCTGATTTCAAGGAGCGGGTGGCCATGGCCCGGGCAGGCGTTCAAGCAGATATGAGTACAGAAACAAAAGAACCGGGCTGCACAGCCATGTCGGCGGCTACCCGGTACTAATAACCATGCACATCCCACAGCCGGACCGCGATCATCCTCGCCAGTTACCTGATGATCGGACTCGACATCGCGATTGCCATTACCGCGCTCCCGGAGATCCACACCGCCCTCGGCTTCTCGGACACCGGGCTCTCCTGGGTGCAGAATGCCTATACACTTGCATTCGGAGGACTGCTCCTCCTCGGTGCCCGGTCCGGTGATATCCTGGCCGGCGCCGGATGTTTGTTCTCGGTGTCGGGATCTTCACGGTTGCATCGCTTGCCGTCGGCCTGGCACCGTCTGCCGCTATGGCTGGTTGGTGCCCGGGCGTTGCAGGGCGTCGGCGCCGCGATCCTCGCACCCTCGACCCTCGCGCTCCTCACATCATACTTCCCCGAAGGGCGGGAACGGACACGAGCGGTTGCTTACTATGGCGCCGTTGCCGTGTCGGGGCCAGCCTCGGCCTCGTGCTCGGCGGTGTCCTCACCACCTATATTTCCTGGCGCTTCGCGTTCTTCATCAATGTCCCCATCGGGATTGCCATGATGCTTGCTGCACAGCATTACCTCGCCGAAAGCGACAGGCGTCCGGGCCGGTTCGACCTTGCCGGCGCCATCAGCTCGACCGTGGGCATGACTGCACTTGTCTACGGCATCGTCAATTCCGCAACTGCCGGCTGGGGCGACCCCATCACGGTCATGGCGCTCTTGGCAGGCATCTTACTGCTCGTATTCTTTGTCCTGAACGAGTCACGGACGGAGCAGCCGATCATGCCGCTGCGCCTGTTCGCAAGCCGTGAGCGGTCCGGGGCGTACGCAGCCCGGATCCTGTTCCTCGGCGCCATGCTTGGCTTCTGGTTCTTCATCACCCAGTTCCTTCAAGGCGTGGACGGTTTCAGCCCGCTCGAGGCCGGCCTCGGCTTCTTCCCGATGACGGTGGCAAACTTCGTGGTGGCGGTCTGTGTCCCGCAGCTGACACGGCGGTACGGCAACGGGCTCCTGCTCGCCGGGGGCTCTTGCGGTGACACTGATCGGCATGTTCTGGCTGAGCCGGCTCTCCGCCGATACCGCTGTATATGACCGGCATCGCACTCCCGATGCTCCTCATCGGCGCCGGCCAGGGAGCCACCCTCGGCCCGCTCACCGCCTCCGGTATCGCCGGCGTCACAAAGGAAGATGCCGGTGCCGCCTCCGGGCTTGTGAACGTTGCCCACCAGCTCGGCGGTTCGCTCGGCCTTGGCATCCTCGTCACGGTATTTGCCGCTGCCGGCTCCGCCGCGATGGCACCCGCAGAGCTCCTCGCGGTCCGGGTCGCGGCCTCGCTCACGGCCGGGACGGTGATGCTCGGGCTCGCGTTTGTCATTGTCATGATGCTGATCTGTACGGCCCGGTGGAATTCAGGATTTAACTCATGACGATCATTAAAAAATATCCCGACATGCAGGTGAATTGAACATGAAAGTATTACTGGTAAACGGCAGCCCCCACAAGAAGGGCTGCACATGGACGGCTCTTACGGAAGTCGCAAAGACCCTCAACAAAGAAGGAATCGAGACGGAAATTTTCTGGATTGGCATAAAACCCCTTGCCGGCTGTACTGCCTGCAAGTCGTGTGCCAAAAAAGGGCGCTGTATGTTTGACGATACGGTAAACGAATTCCTTGATATCGCAAAAGACGCGGACGGCTTTGTCTTCGGATCGCCGGTACACTATGCCGCTGCATCCGGTGCGCTGACTTCGTTTATGGATCGTGCGTTCTATACCGACATGCAGGCCGGCCGGCAGACATTTTACTTAAAGCCGGCAGCGGCAGTTGTCTCTGCCCGGAGAGCGGGAACGACGGCCACCTTTGACCAGATCAACAAATATTTCACTATCTCGGAGATGCCCGTGATCTCTTCCCGCTACTGGAACATGGTTCACGGGGCAAAGCCGGAAGACGTAAAAAAGGATCCGGAAGGTTTGCAAACTATGCGGGTCCTTGCACGGAACATGGCGTTTTTCCTCAAATGCAAGGAGGCCGGCCTGAAAGCTGGCGTGCAGCTCCCGGAGCGGGAAAAACCGGTATTCACGAACTTTATCCGGGAATGATCTCTGGTTGCAGGGAGCCCGGAGATTCATCGTTACTAGGGGTATCACATGACTAAATTAAAAGGTATATTGGAACAGGTAATCTTCCCTAATGGAGAGAAGATCGCCGGGGACGGAATTGCAAATAACCATTTCATCGGGAATGTATGGCTTCAGATGCTGGTTCCCGATGACAGCACGTTCCATTGCCCGATAGGGAATGTAACGTTTGAACCCGGTGCAAGGAACGGCTGGCATACCCATCCCGGCGGCCAGGTCCTGCTTGTGACCGGTGGCAGGGGATATTACCAGGAAGAGAAAAAGAAGGCGCAGGTGATCCGGAAAGGGGATGTTGTCAGGATCCCGCCTGATGTGAAACACTGGCATGGTGCTGCACCGGACAGCGGGCTTACCCATATTGCGATAATGCCGAATTCCGGGAAAGGGGATGCGGAGTGGTTCGGCCCTGTAACGGATGAAGAATACACCAGGTTATCATGAAGATGGGGAGAACAACGATGAGTAAAAATGTACTGATTATTTCTGCGAGCCCGAGAAAGCACGGGAATTCCGATCTCTTATGCGACCGGTTTTTAAAAGGAGCAAGAGACGCCGGAAACGAGGCAGAGAAGATATTTTTGAGGGACAAAACGATCAACTTCTGCCTTGCCTGCGACGGCTGTAAGAAGAACGGGGGGAAATGTGTCCAGAAGGATGACATGGCCGAAATCCTGGAAAAGTTCCTTGCAGCCGATGTGATTGTCATGGCAACTCCGGTGTATTTCTACACCATGGATGCGCAGATGAAGACCCTGATCGACAGGACCTATGCAAAATTTTCCGAGATCAGCAACAAGGACATGTATTTCATTGTCACGGCGGCAGATACGAATAAAGAATCGCTGGAACGGACGATAGAGGGATTCAGGGGCTTTACCTCCTGTTATTCCGGCCTCTCCGAAAAGGGGATCATCTATGGGACCGGTGCATGGAACATCGGGGACATCAAAGGCAGCAAAGCCATGGATGAGGCCTACGAAATGGGAAAGAATGTCTGATGCCCGGACCAGATCAGAGGTATAACTACAGAATTTATTTTTGGTAAAAGCAGACCTGCCCGGGATCCCCTTTGGTTGCAGGGCTCCCTCCCGTTTTGAATGGGAGTCCCCCCTTCACATCACATCAAGGGAGGGCGATCCCCTTTCGCCCGGAGTTTTCAGTGGAAATGCAGGTTTCCGGACTGGAACGAGGCATGCCCCCCCCTTTACTTTGGGCCGGGTCGGTCCGATCATTTTTTCTGTGGTGTGGGAGGCAGGGGGAGGGGGGCTGTCGCAGATCGGGGTGGATCACATGTCGCCCCAACCAATTACTAAGATGGTCGGACCGACCGATCATTGAGGACGGTCGGGGCTACCCCCTCTCTCGTCTGAATCTCCAGTGGAAATACGGGCCGGAAAACTGGAACAAAAGAGGCCGCCCCGAGCGATTTTGAAATTGATCGGTCCGATCTGTTTTTCTGCGATGTGGAGGGTAGGGGGGAGGGGGGTTACCGATTTTTTTGGAGGTGGGGGTCACATCCCGGTTTTTTTTCCGGATTTGCCGGCCGGGGCCCGATCTTTTTTTGCAACCCTCAGCAACCGATCCTCACTTTTTTTGCAATCCTCAGGAACTGAGCCGGACTTTTTTTATAATCTTCAGCAACGGACCCACTCTTTTTTTGAAATCCTCAGCAACTGAGCCAGACTTTTTTTATAATCCTCAGCAACTGACCGGACTTTTTTTACAATCCTCAGCAACGGCCCTGCTCTTTTTTTGAAATCCTCAGCACCCTGGCCGGACTTTTTTGCTGCACAGGCACACGATCCGACATGCTTCCGTCGGAGAATATGATGATTATTCGTGGGTGGGGTCAGCAGAAGGGCCGGGCGATATCGATCTTTTCTGAGAATCCTCAGGAACTTGCTCGGACTTTTTTTTGAATTGCCAGCTCGCGATGCGAACTTTTTTGTAATCCTCAGCAACCTGATCGAACTTTTTTTTGAATTGCCAGCTTCGCGATGCGCACTTTTTTTATAATCCTCAGCAACTTGCGCGGACTTTTTTTAAAATTGCCAGCTCGCGATCCGCACTTTTTTTGTAATCCTCAGCAACTTGCGCGGACTTTTTTTAAAATTGCCGGCTCGCGACCGGACGTTTTCAAATAAAAGTGCAAGAGGCCGTACGGATCTGCCGGCCTTTGGAAACGGGTTGAGAAGATGGGGGCTTCGCCCCCATACCCCCATGAGCGAGCAATGCCGCCCGAGGGGTCAGGTAAGCGCACGTTCATTTGAGACTGCCGGACATCCCCTGTTTGATCATCTCCATTGCTTCCTGGATGGTATCCCTAGCATCCTCCCGCTCGATCCGGTAGAGTTTCTGTAAGGGAACCAGTGCCCGGGGGTCCCCGAGCATGCCCAGTGCCCAGGCAGCTTTCTGTCCGTACCCGTGCATCGTCATCCCACAGGGTGTCGATCAGCGGCTCCACGGCCCGGGGATTTCCCAGCCGTCCCAGCGCTTCTGCCGCATTCCATCGCGTCCCTTCATTATCATCCAGGGCTTTTCGATCAGGACTTCAAGGGTATTGGACGTAATTTGTTACCTCTACCCGGGGTTTGATTCTATGTGGTGCATGGGGTGAGATGAATGTTTTCTCAGGCGACCGATCCAATGCGAGGGTTGCCGCCGCCCCCGACGGGGCGCCCCTGTAATACATTCGAGTGGGAATTGAGAATAGTTTCGCGATCACAGTTCTTCATTCACTCATAGCGACACTGACGTTTGAAGATGCCCTTAAGCACCTTGTCAAAACTTTTTTTGACTTAATGTGTAAATTGAAGACGGCAATTTAATTTATAAATACGGCGTTTATTATTTATGCAGTTTAATCGACAGACGATCGACAATTTGATGTGGCATTATCTTTTGCGGGAGAAGATCGTAAATATGTCGGAAAAGTAGCAAATTGCTTAATTAAAATGGATATCAAAGTATTTTATGACAATCACGAAATAATTACCTTATGGGGAAAAAATCTTTACACGTATCTTAATGATATTTATCAAAACAAAGCACATTATACCGTTATTTTTTGTTCACAACATTATGCCAAAAAATTGTGGTCAAATCATGAAAGACAAGCAGCACAAGCAAGAGCATTTGAATCGAATAAAGAGTATATTTTACCCGCCCGTTTTGATGATACTAAAATTCCAGGAATTCTACCCACAACAGCATATATTAATTTGAATAATTACACTCCAGAAAAATTTGCAGAATTAATTAGAGATAAATTAGGTCCAATTGACCGACCAAACTATTTACGAGAAGATCCGGATGTTTTATATAAAAAATTAAATTTGACTACTGATCACGCGAAGTATATAGCGGGTGCATATCTTTTTACTTTTTTTGAATCGATGAAATTAATGACCGTTGATGAAAGAATTTTCCTGGTTATGGTTGTTAATAATTGTTGTCCCTGCGGTATTCCAAACGAGATTCATCAGAGTTTAAATTATCTATCTAGAACTTTGAATTTGCCTCCGGAAGAAATAAAACAAAGTTTTTCAAGACTTGGCTGTTTAAAGTTTGAATCAACAATAAAGAAAGTAAAATATCCTCAAAAAAGATTATGCCAACCTGATGAGATAATTACTATAAAACTTTTTACTGTAGTAGATGGAAAAGTAAAAAATGCGACGTGTATTATTTTTCCAGTTATTGAAATATTGAGGAAGACTTGTTGTGAGGATTGTTTTTGGAGATGCATTTCAAAGGTCGATTTCTCTCAATTAAGTAGTTTAACCGGATATAATGAGAGGCTGTAATTGTTTACATCAAATACGGATCTTTGACTTAAATCCATTTTATAAAAAATATACGTTCAACTTAAATTCTCTACAACCCCCCCTCAAACAAACCTCTCAAACCTCTCCTTCGTCGCCTTACATATCGGACATATCCCCGGCGGCTGCTCCCGTGCGCAGAGATACCCGCAGACCTTGCAGCGCCAGACCGGCAGGGGAAAGATCGGCCGCTCTGTTGTTGAAGCGACCCTGACCGACGCGGATTTACCCCTCTGGGACCTTGGCGGGCGGCGCTCTGGGATGGGTGCGACTTTCTGTTTTCCCGAAGCGATTGCCTCGTTTACGTACAGGGCACAGTAGCAGGCGCCGTGCTCCTCAATGTCGCTGTCACGGTAATCGCAGGGGCAGACTATATCGAGGTCCTCTCTTTTTTACCGGACGCAAGGCGGCAGGGACAGGCACGGTACCCGTACCGCCGCTCGTTTTTTAACAGGCCCCGTATGAGGTTTTTTACAAACTCTTCATCCGGGTTCAGCCGGTACCCGTTCTTTTCCGCATCGGCCTTGAGCGTCCGGTATCCGGCATCGATGGCCATCTCCGTAATTTCAGGGACATTCATACGGCAAATGCCTCCCGGATCTCCTGCTCGCGGAATCCTATGATGGCACGTTTGTTATCGATCACAAGCGTCGGAAACGATCCGCTGCGGTTCCACCGTTCTATCTCGTCCAGTGCATTGTCCTGTTCTTTGCCTTCCAGCAAATCGACATAATCGTAATCGAATGCAATGCCGAGTCCTCCAGCAGGACCTTGTCTCGCTGGCACCACTGGCAGGTCTAGAGCGCATACAGCATGATCGCCCCCTTGTTTCTGGTGTTTATGTGCGTCTACTTGATGTTGTAAAACACCTCTCAATGAAATAAATTTAGGCTGGACTATATAACAATGGGGATGGGGTGCCCGGGATAGTTCAGAAGTGAGAGTTGGGGATTGCGTCCCACTGAAAACTGCAGGCGACAATTTACGGAGGTTGACAGTCGTTCGTCGGATTTTGTTGTTAACTCATG
>CAWBMY010000007.1:0-16345 GCA_963790005.1 uncultured Methanoregulaceae archaeon | reverse complement strand
GAACTCTCCTTAGAGATACTCAATACATTCAGCATCAGGGATATGTCAAAAAAATAAGGGTACGACCGGTGCAGGCCCGGTAATTTTTCCGGCTCAAACCTTTTTGTTTTTATGGAATATTTCTGGATATTGATCTGGGATTAGTCACTGAGATTGTTTTCGTAGGCCGGCCCCTGTTGTGATCCCACCAGACGGGTCAGGATACAGGACCTCGCTCTTCCCTGAATGACGAGGGCCGGATCTCACAACTGCCATTTACATCCGTCCATGTACCGGGTACATAGGCGGAACATGGAACTGCGCTCCGGGATCGGATCCTCCATGATTCTCTAGTCCGGTAATCCCGGCCTGGCTCATAGGACCGGTGCGCCCATTGCAAGGTACAGCACCAGAAGGATCAGCGGCTGGTGTACCAGATAGATCACGAGCGAGTGCCTGCCAAGGAAGGTGACCGGTGCGATCGTTCGTTTGGGAAGTTTCGGGAGCGTCCACCGCCGCTCTCCCCGGGATAAGCAAATTCCCCGGCTGCCATTCCGATCAGCACGAGTCCCATCCACGGGAAAATCGGTGTATAATCGACGCTCCAGAATGTGAGCGGGTGGATGCCAAAGACCAGAAGTCCCACCGGGCCGGGGATGGTCGCAAGGATCCATCCGGGACAATAAAGACGATCCCGATCACCGCGTTCCAGGTGCGGAACCGGAAAAAGAGCGGCGAGAGCATGACCACGACCCCGATCAGGTGGAGGATGCCGAAGATGACAAATCCTTCCTGCAGGTACCACCACGTCGCAATGGTGACGAGGAGCCCGCAGCAGAATATCCCGGCGCCCGCACCAGGAATTTGACCGTCAGCGCCCGGCCGTGAAGATGCGAGATGGCACGGGCATGGCTGATCGCAAGCGATATGCCAACGACGAGCAGGAAGAGCGATGCCGTGGCATACGCAAAATACCGCCAGAACCCGTCAGAAACATCGATCGGCATGAGCCGGAAGAACGCGAGATCAAAGAGCGTATGAAAGACGATCATCATCACAATGGCAATACCCCGGAGGAGATCGATCTCGGGATACCTGACGTACCGCTCATGTGTACTGGTACAATCGCCCCCGGACTCTGATATGTGTTTTTACAAAAGACCGGGCGGTTGGAACACCTCATTTTTCACCGGGGGTCTGGTGCGGAATCGGCATGCACTCGTTAAACACGAAAAAAATAGTAATATCCCCGGAACTGCAGGACAAACGGTAACGTTACATTCTTAAAGTCGCCGGATAACCTCCGATAGATTACAAAGACGAGTGCCTTTGATGACCTCTTCTGCACCTATATCCGTCCTGTATGTCGATGACGAGCCGGCACTCCTTGAGATAGGAAAACAATTCCTTGAATTCAGGCACCGGCGTAGCGTTGATACCGTCCCGTCTGCACAGGATGCACTGGACCTCCTTGCCACCCGGACCTACGATGCCGTCATCTCGGATTATCAGATCGCCGGGAATGGACGGCCTTTCCTTTTTAAAGATCGTCCGGGAACGATATCCCCGGCTCCTGTTTATTATTTTTACCGGAAAAGGACGGGAGGATGTCGTCATAGCGGCCTTCAACAACGGCGCTGACTTTTATCTCCAGAAAGGAGGGCACCCAGAACCGCAGTTCGCCGAGTTGTACCGCAAGATCAGTGCTGCTGTCGGGCAGCGGAGAACCGTAAAGGCGCTTGCGGAATCGCAGCAGACCCTTTCCAGTATCATTGATTTTTTACCGGATGCAACGCTCGCTATCGATACTCTTGGGAATGTAATCTCATGGAACAAGGCGATCGAGACCATGACCGGAATACAGAAAAGTGAGATCCTGGGTAAGGGTGATTACTGTTACGCACTGCCGTTCTATGGAAAGAAGCGACCGATTCTCATCAATCTCATTCTCCATTTTGACGAGACCTTCGCGGCAGAGAATTATTACTCCGTAAACCGGGTGGGAGAGACGCTGTTTTCGGAAGCCGATATCCCCCGGATGCGGGGAGAAACGGAGATGTACCTGTGGTTTACCGCATCCCCCCTCTACTCAAAGGATGGCGTTCTTACCGGGGCGATCGAGTCCATCCGCGACATTACGCCATTTCAAACGGGCTGAACAGGCCCTGCGGGAGAGTGAAGAGCGAGACCGCAACGTGGTCGAAGACCAGACCGAGTTTATCTGCCGGTTTTAAACCGGAATGGAACCCACGTCTTTGTAAACGATGCGTACTGCCGGTATTTTGGCAAGCGTCGGGAAGAGATCATCGGCCACCATTTCCTGTCGGTTTGTACCCGCAGAGGACGACCTGAAAATAAAGAAGATGCTCACCTCACTTACGCCGGATAACCCGGCGAGTTTCATCCGTCAGCGGGTGATCTTCCCGGATGGGAGCGTGCGGTGGCAGCGGTGGGCAGACCGTGCGATCTTTGACGATGCAGGAAATAGTGTAGAATACCAGTCGGTCGGCAGGGACATCACGGATGTCATGACTGCAGAACAGGCGCTTTTCGAGAGCGAAGAGCGGTACCGTAATGTGGTCGAGGACCAGACCGAGTTTATCTGCCGGTTTCTGCCGGGCGGCACCCATGTCTTCGTGAACGATGCGTACTGCCGGTATTTTTGGCAAGCCTCGTGAAGAGATCATCGGCCACCATTTCCGGCCCGGTCGTGCCCGAAGAAGACGGCCTGTGGATAAAAACGATGCTTGCATCCCTGACACCGGAAAAGCCGGTGGGAACGATCGAACAGCGGGTGATCTTCCCTGACGGGAGCGTGCGATGGCAGCGGTGGGTCGACCGTGCGATCTACGATGATGCAGGAAAACTCATCGAATACCAGTCGGTGGGCCGTGATGTCACGGATGTCATAACGGCGGACCAGGCACGCCTGCAGACGGAACTGATGCAGAATACTATCTTTGAATATACCGGGACTGCGGGGGTGATCGTTGATGAAGACCTGACGATCTCCCATGTCAACTCCCGGTTCGAGATGCTTTCCGGATATCCGGCCGCAGATCTTGTGGGGAAAATGAAGATCACAGCATTTGTGACCCCCTGACGACCAGAAGAAAATTGTCACGTACGATAATCTGCGGATGGACAATCCTGACAGCGCCCCACGGTATTTCCGGTCGCACTTTATCAACCGCAGGGGTCTGTCCCGCGATATTGTCGTCACGGCCGGCGTGATCCCCACAACGAAAAAAACAGTATGGTCGCTCATCGATGGGGCTGGCCCTTCGTGAGTATTGTTAAGGTCTCTCCGGTAAAGGGATTCACCATTTTTTTAGGATATCAGAAAAGTCACAAAAAACCAAAAAAAATGCGAGGGATGGGATTCGAACCCAAGAACTCCTGCGAGACCAGGCCCTGAACCTGGCGCCGTTGACCTGGCTTGGCTACCCTCGCGCTTGTATAGATTACGTTCCCGGTTTAATAAAGTTAGGGGAAAACGGTACAGGGATGAGATGCGGTACTTACCGCTTCTGCCCGTTTGCGTTCCGCTTGAGTTCCCGCTCCCGCAGTTCGATCCTGCGGATCTTGCCGGAGATGGTTTTGGGGAGGGACTCGACAAACTCGATCGCCCGGGGATACTTGTAGGGCGCCGTGACCTTTTTGACATGGTTCTGGAGTTCCCGGATCAGCGGTTCCGATGGTTTCACATCCGGTTTTAAGATCACGAACGCTTTCACGATCATACCCCGGATATCGTCCGGTGAACCGACGACCGCTGCCTCCTGCACGGCCGGGTGCTCGATGAGCGCACTTTCCACCTCAAACGGACCGATACGGTAACCGGATGCCTTGATCACGTCATCGTCGCGGCCGATGAACCAGTAATACCCGTCCTCATCCTTGTAGGCTTTGTCGCCCGTGTAATACCAGCCGTTGACAAACGATTTTTTGTTCTCTTCGGGATTGTCAAAGTATTCCATGAACATCCCGACCGGCTTTGGCTCGGTCTTGATCGCAATCCTGCCCTCTTCGTGGACGCCGACCGGTTTTCCGTGTTCATCGTGGAGTTCGATCACCCAGCCGGGCGCGGGTTTGCCCATCGACCCGAAACCGGCTCCATGCAGGGAAATGTCCCGATGCAGAGTACCGTCTCGGTCTGGCCGTAGCCTTCGTAGATGGTCAGGCCCGTCGCTTCCTTCCATGCCTTGATCACCTCGGGGTTGAGCGGCTCGCCGGCACTTACGCAGTGCCGGAGTTCGGTGAAATCGAACTTGTCGAGATCGGCGAGGATCAGCATCCGGTAAATCGTCGGCGGGCAGCAGAACGTCGTGATGCCATAATGTTCGATGAGCGGCAGGAGTTCGGTCGCGTTGAACCGGCCCCGGATATCGTAGACAAAGATCGCGGCGCCTTCAAGCCAGGGCCCGTACAGTTTCCCCCATGCACTCTTTGCCCAGCCGGTATCCGAGAAGGTGAAGTGGAGATCGTTTGTGCCGGATATCGTGCCAGAACCGGGAGGTGACGATATGGCCGAGCGCGGTAGCTCTGGCTGTGCATGCACCATCTTTGCCTCCCCGGTGGTGCCCGAGGTAAAAAAGATCACCATCGGGTCGGTGGCCTTGGTCTTTTTCATGCCGGTGAAGGTTGACCAGTTTTGCTCGAGACCGGTGCCGGGTAATCGAGTTCGACGGGGTAACTGATCCAGCGCTCGCGCTTGCCGTCAACAAGGAACCGGCAGGTCAGGGACGGGCATTCTGCCGCAATGGAATCGATCTTGTCGGCCTGCTCTTCCGTGGTGATGACCATTTTTATCTCTGCGGCATTGATCCGGTATTTCAGGTCATGCGGCGTGAGCATGGTCGGGGCCGGGCAGTAGACTGCGCCGCGCTTGATAAGCGCGATCGTTACGATCCACCACTCCGGATCCGGGGGAGCATGATGAGGACCCGGTCACCCTTGTTCAGCCCGTACTTGATGAGCATGTTCACGACCTGGTTTGAGAGCCGCATCAGGTCCCAGAACGTGAACTTCTTCTCCACGCCCTTCTGGTTGGTCCAGATCATCGCGATCTTGTTCCGGTCCTTCTTTGCCCATGCGTCGATCACGTCAAACCCGAAATTGAAGTACTCGGGGACGTCCATGTGGAAGTCCCGGTAGGTCGCATCGTAATCGGTCATGTTGTGTTCCGGGATACCGGTTGCAGGGCCGTGCAGGCAAGTGTCGATGCACAGGTCGTCAGGTGGCTGGCGCAGGCCTCCGCGATCCAGTCGGAACGCGAGATCTTCTTGTGTTCGCAGGCTTTGTCGATATTTTCCGTTAAGGTATCGTCCATGGATACCGAATACCGCACCATGTATAATTTGTTTGATGGTGCAGTTTATGAGGATTTTGTTTTTTACTGCACCATTATAGGACAGATCTGGCATAAGTTAAGCCCGTAAACTCCCAGATTTCGGTACACTCCTGCACCATGAGAGGGGCAATCTTTCCGGAACGGATGTGTTCCTGTAAATACAATCCGCAACGACCCTGGCCTGCCGGATGACTGTCTGTACCCGGCAATGCACCATGTCTGCAGGCAGGCCCGCACCAGCCAGGATCCCACGAAGCGGATCAGGGATATGGCCATGAAGGTACGATTCAAGGGCATTTACCCGGTTAAAATTTGATCCGGCCGGATTTTTGTCGGAAATTTTTTTTATGCACCGGAAAGAGGTGTCAGTTACCTTGCCGCGTCGCGGATAATTATCCGCCACGCGGATGTACAACTGACGCAGGATCTTTCCGCTCCGTCGTGGGTTGCAGGACCTGCCCGGTCGGTACAGGAAAAATGTCGGATCGCCCGGGCCTGTGAAATTTTTTTGCCCGTTTTTTTTGGCTCGTAAAAAATTTTGCCCGAAAAAAACTGTACGAGATTGCGAACAACAGGGATCGTTAAGGACATTTGTTCCCATGGAAAAATCGCTGGTGCAGCAAAAAAAGAGAAGTGGTGAAAAAAGGAAGTGTTACTTGAATTCCCGGAACTTCCGCAGTTCCTTCTCGCGGAGCTCGGCTCTCCGGATCTTCCCGGAATGGGTCTTTGGGAGTTCGGTCACGAACTCGATCGCACGCGGGTACTTGTACGGCGCCGTGGTGCGTTTCACAAACGACTTGATCTCCTTGACAAGCGCCTCTGATGGCGTATACTCCTTGTTGAGGACCACGAACGCTTTCACGATCAGGCCCCGGATCCGGTCCGGTGCACCGACCACCGCCGCTTCCTGCACGGCCGGGTGTTCGATGAGCGCGCTCTCCACTTCAAACGGCCCGATCCGGTAGCCGGACCACTTGATCACATCGTCGTCCCTGCCGATGAACCAGAAGAACCCGTCTTCATCTTTGTACGCCTTGTCGCCCGTGTAGTACCAGCCGTTCACAAACGACTTTGCGTTCTCTTCAGGGTTATCGACATATTCCACGATAAGGCCGGGCGGTGGCGGGGGTCACGGAGATCGCGATGCGCCCCTCTTCACGGACGCCGACCGGCTTCCCGTTGTCATCGTGGAGTTCCACGTTCCAGCAGGGCGAGGGTTTGCCCATCGAACCGGGCCGGGCCTCAAGGCACGGGAACGACGCCACGCAGCAACAGGTCTCGCTCTGGCCGTACCCCTCCCGGATCGTAAGACCCGTCCCCTCTTTCCAGACCCGGATGACCTCGGGGTTGAGCGGCTCGCCGGCACTCGTGCAGTGGCGCAGGGAGGAGAGATCGAACCTGCCGAGATCCGCGAGGATCAGCATCCGGTAGATCGTGGGCGGGCAGCAGAAGGTCGTCACCTGGTATTTTTCCAGGAGCGGAAGTACTTCTGTCGCGTTAAACTTCCCGTTGAAGTTATAGACAAAGAGGCAGGTCCCTTCAATCCACTGGCCGAAGATCTTCCCCCACCCGCACTTGGCCCAGCCGGTATCGGTGACCGTGAAGTGCAGGTCGTTTGAACGGAGATCCTGCCAGTACCCGGGCCGTCACGATCTGGCCCAGCGGGTGGCCGTGGTTGTGGAGCACCATCTTTGGATCGGCTGCCGTTCCCGAGGTAAAGTAGATCAGCATCGGGTCGGAGCTTTTCGTCTTCTGCTCATCAGGGATACTCACAGACCGGTGGGAGACCGGGGCGGGATAGAGCAGTTCGTACGGCCAGCTGGCCCAGCCGTCGAGTTCCCCGTCCACCAAAAACCGGCAGGTTAGGGTGGGGCACTCGCTGCAGATCTCCTCGATCTTGGAGGAGTTTTCAAGATTGGTAATGACCATCTTGAACCCTCCCTTGTTCACCCGGTATTTTATATCACGCGGGGTGAGCATGGTCGGGCAGGGGCAGAAGACCGCTCCGAGTTTGATAAGGCCCACAACAAAGATCCACCACTCGGGAACGCGGGGGAGCATGATGAGGATCCGGTCGCCCTTGTTGATCCCGTATTTCAACAGGACGTTTGCCGCCTGGTTGGAGAGGTTGGACATATCGAGGAAACTGAACTTCTTCTCCTCGCCCTGCTGGTTGGTCCAGATCATGGCAAGCTTGTTCCGGTCCTTTTTTGCCCAGGCATCGACGACATCATACCCGAAGTTAAAATATTCGGGAACCTCGATGGCAAATGTCGCCTTTGTCTTCTCGTAATCCTCCATGTTATGCGGTTCTTCGCCCATAATATCCAGCCATAGAATCAGCCGGAGTATTGATGGTATTTCCATTTCAATCTGTCTTTTGGCCTAGAGGAACTCATCCTTGCACCGCACCGGTTTTTCTCTTGCCGCGACCCGTTCCCCGTCAGAGGATACGGATCTGGACATAAAGATTCTCCATTAGTATTATGATTCGATACACTGCATAGTATAGAGATGGCTGATAAACGGTACGATTCATTGAAAATTGAGAATATCGTGGCATCGGGAGTCATTGCCGAGTCCATTGACCTTAACGATGTCTCCAGCAAGATAAAAAACTGCGAGCTCAACACGAAAAGGTTCCCCGGTGCGGTCTACCGTATCGAGAAACCGAAGATTGCATCCCTGATATTCTCGTCGGGTAAGGTAGTGCTTACCGGTCTCCGTGATGACAAGGCATTAAAAGATGGCCTTGCGATTATCATGAAGAACCTCAAGGAAGCCGGTGTCGACACGCTTGACGTTCCCAGGGTTGCAGTTACAAACATCGTCTGTTCCTACGATATCGGGAAGTACATCAACCTTAACAAGGTCGTTGTTACTCTCAATCTTGAAAATATCGAGTACGAACCCGAGCAGTTCCCGGGCCTTGTGTACCGTATCAAGGATCCAAAAATTGTCGCACTCCTCTTCTCCTCCGGGAAGATCATCCTGACCGGCGGAAAAAATCTCGGAGATATCAAAAAAGGCCTTGATTTCCTCGAACAGAAACTCGAAAGCATCATGTAATACGGGTGCCGGCATCGTACCTGCACCACGATCTTTTTTTATACTTTATCCTCAAAAAATCAGTTCCTCATTCAGGCATTACATCCACCGCGGCTGTTTCTGCTATCCTGCACGTTCTAGAAAAAAGCGTTTCCATTGCGAGATCCTTGTAAGGTTTTCACGGGAATGATTGAAAAGGTAACTGTTACGCCCAGTACCGGTGCGTCTGGATGAAGTTCCGCTCTGCCTTGAGGATCTCGCGGTAGAATGCATCGCCATCCGCGAGCGTGGCAAGGATCCGGGACGCGTTTTCGGGCCCTACGCCCGCGTGCCGAGAGCGCGATCACTGCTTTTTTCCCGCTTGAGAGCACGATGTTTGCGTTCCGGAGGAGGCGCTGCTCGATCGCACGCTCCTCGGTCGTCTTTTTCTGTTTCTTTAAGACCGCCTCGCAGGCATCAGCCTCGTACGGCTTGATCGCGGCGATCAGCCGGGCGCCGCACTTCGGGCACTGGGGTGTGTCCGGGACCCGGGAGACAACCGTGCGGCTCTTCCAGTCCCGGCAGTTCATGCAGGCAAGCACGACCTCGTCCTGTTCGAGCCTGCGTTTCAGGGTCGAGAGCACGGCCTGGTCTGCGGTCGGCGGCGGGATCTGGTCGCGGGAGGAGAGGATACCGTCCGCCCCGATGATCGAGTGGGGGCCGATGGCGACCTCGATGGTACCCTCCTTGATCATGCCAACCACCTGCGCCGCGGCATCCACGTCCATGTAACTGGACAACAACTCGCGGTACGCTTCCTGCTGGACGACCGTGTTGTCGAAATAGTCGAGCAGGCGCTGGATGCTGATCTTCTCGTAATCCGCATCCGGGTCGATCGCGCCGAACTTCTTTGCGATCTGCACCAGTTTCCACTTAAAAAGCGCGGTGCGCTTGAGGGCGAGTTTGAGGATGCCGGGCATGTGGGCGGGTTCGAGCGAGAGGAGGAAATCGCGGACATCGGCAGCCCGGATCGCGGAAGGCAGGCGCAGCAGGATCCGGTACGCGTCCAGTTCGATCCCGACGGTCGTCCCGTACCGTGCGGAGATCAGAATCGAGAGCACGCGGCCGAGCGCCTCGTTTGCCTTGTGGCCGGCGCAGACATTGCAGACCACGCCGTCATCGATGTTCTCGAAGGTGATGAGCCGGTCGGTCGGGATCTTGCACCGGTTCTTCTCCATCTCGGAGAGGATGTGGGCGGCAAACGCGATGCTCTCTTTTTCTTTCGTATAGTTCCCGTAGTGCGCTCGCGCCGGATCGCCCCGACCTCGCGGGCGACCGCAAACGGGACCGGGATCTGCTCGCCTTCCCATGACGGCAGTTCGCCGATCGCCTTTTTTGCCGGTTCGACCGTGAGCCGGCCGTCGTTCATCTCCAGCACCCGCCAGAGCTGGCCCTTGGTGATGAAGACCGCGCCGGTGTGCACCCAGCCGACCACGAACGATTCGTCCAGCGTGCCCACGGTCCGGCGCGAGACCATGTCGAAGATCGGGATCTTGCGCTCGTCGTGGATCATCGAGAGGTTGCCCGAGAGGTAGCGCCGGGCCCGGGCGGTCGTGACGATCCGGCTGCCGTCGATCCGGATAAGCCGGTGCTCTTCGAGCTGGGTGCAGACCTCGTCGAGGAGCGTGCCGCACCCGGCAAAGATCGCGGTCCGCTCCACGATATTCCGGATCCGGGAGCGTTCGATCTCGCCGTACTCCACGGCAATCGCGGCGATCTGGTTGGCGAGCACGTCGCCGGCGTTCGTATCCGGCACCACCGGCTCGATCTCGTTTGCCTTTGCCCGCCGGGCGATCACGAGCGATTCCAACAGGTCGTCAAATCCGGTCGCAAGGATCGTGCCGCGCGAGATGGTGTTGAGCTGGTGGCCGGCCCGGCCCACCCGCTGCACCAGCCGGGCGACCTCGCGCGGGGAGCCGAACTGGATCACGTGGTCGACCCTGCCGATATCGATCCCGAGTTCCATGGAGGAGGTGCAGATGAGGGTGCGGATCTCGCCTTTCTTGAACCGCTCCTCGGCATCGATCCGGATCTCCTTTGAGAGCGAGCCGTGGTGCACCTCCACGTCGCCCCGGGCGTACAGGGCATGACCGAGCGCCTCGGCAGTCACCCGGGTGTTGACAAAGACGAGCGTCGAACCTTCATACCCGAGCAGCCGTTCGAGCGCCTGCACCTGGTGCTTGAAGTTGTCGCCGACAAAACTGACCGTGATCTCCAGTTGTTTTGCCACCGGCACCTGCACGATCTCGCAGGGCCGCGCCCCGCAGAGGAACCGGCCGATCGTCTCCGGGTTCCCGACCGTCGCAGAGAGCCCGATGCGCTGGAATTCCCCGGCATACTCCGCGAGCCGTTCGAGCGCGACCGTGAGCTGCGCCCCCCTCTTGCTCCCGGCCATCTCGTGGATCTCGTCGATGATCACGAACTGCACGTGTTCGAGGTGCTTGCGGAGCCGCTTTCCCATGAAGAGTGCCTGGAGCGTCTCCGGGGTCGTGATGAGCAGGTCGGGCGGGGAAAGCGCCTGCTTCCTGCCGCTCGCCCATGGGGGTATCCCCATGACGGACACCCACGGTCAGGCCCAGTTCCTGGCACCACCATTCCATCCTCGCAAGGATATCCCGGTTAAGGGAGCGCAAGGGCGTAACATAGATCGCCTTGAACCCTCCCCCGGCAGGCATTTTCAGGAGCGCATCAAAGACCGGGAACATCGCGCTCTCGGTCTTGCCGGTGCCGGTCGGGGCGATCAGGATGAGATTTTTCTTTCGTAAGATAAGGGGGATCGCCTGCTCCTGTGCAGGGGAGAGCCGGGTAAAGCCCCGTTTCCTGATACACTCGCGGACTTTTGCATCGAGCAGCTCAAGTACCATGGCAATCACGTCCCTTTTCGTCATCATCATCCAGCAGCATCGAGAGCGGGCCGATGTATGTCCCGTCCGCAAGGATGATCTCCGCGTCATCCTGCTTCATGCACCGCGAGATAGGCGAGAACGGGTCGCGGGCGATCTTGATGATATCGTAGCCGGCGATTTCGTTGAACGCGGGCACAAAGAGGGCCCGGGTAATGGCCGGGCCAGCCCGTCCGGTGTTTTGAGGCCGAGCGCTTTTGCATCGATTGCCGCCCGCAGGTAGGCCGGTGCCTGGAGGGAACAGCCCACATCGTCGTGCAGGCTGACCTGCGGGTGGTGGTGGCCGGTGACAATGAGGTGGCCGCCAAGGTCAGGTGCCGGGTAGGTATGACCGTGGAGGTACGCGATACCATCGATGACTGCACCCTCCTTTGGCTGGAGTTCTCCCTGTTCGAGGAACCGTTCGATACCGATGTCGTGGTTCCCCGGGAAGACAAGGATCGGGATGCGGCGCCGGATAGTATCGAGGATGCCCGGGATCTCTGCCCACTCCTGCCGGGTGAGCGAGGGGATGCTGTGCTTGACGTCCCCAAGAAGGATGAGCCGGTCCGGTTCTGCCGCATCGATGGTCTGCATGAGCCGGGCAAGGCGCTCGTTGCTGTGGCTCCTGAAATGCATGCCGTGCGCCGCAAGATCGGCCTCGATCCCGAAGTGGAGATCGGCAACGATCAGCAGGCGCTCGGTGTTCTCGATCACAAGCGCCGGGCCGTCTTTTATAAACTCCATTTTCATAACGGTTTGACGTATCCTTTCTGGGGCTGGTAACAGTCGTCGTTTGCGACCAGCGTCCGGATTGCGGCGAGCACTGCTGTCACCGGAATAGCCATTTGTTCCTGCTGCTCGCAAGGACATCTTCAACGGCAACCCCCCGGGGGCCGCTTTTTTCCCTGATGATCTCCATGATGATCGCGCTGATATCGGCCTCTGCGGCAGGGGGTGCCACCGGGGCGGCGCTGACACCGGCAAGTGCACTCTCGACCATCGTGACCATCCCGCGGAGCCGCTCCCGGGTGAGCCCATAATGCCGGACAACACTGCATGCCCGCGTATCCCCGACGCTCCCTTCGAGTGCGGCAAGCAGCCGTTCGAGTCGGGCGAGGGTCATATCAGCGGTCACCGTGATCCAGCGGTCGCGGACGGCCCGGTCGATCACCTGCACGTACTCGGGCCGGACCGAGACCGCATCGCCGCTGTTCCTGCGGTACAGCTGGGCGGTACCGGTGACTGCGATAAAGGATGGCACCGGGATTGCGCGGATTTGCTCAGTGATCGCGGCCCGCCTCCCGCCGGAGACAATGTCAAACGCCCCGGTCGGGTCGGCCACCCGGCAGTGCAGCACATCGGTGATTTCCACGACTTCGGTGAGCGCCCCGCAGAGGTACAGCGACCGGCACCACGCCCCGCCCGGGGTCACGACCCACGCAGGGCTTCCTGCCTCATCAGCCGGCACTGAATGTGTCGAGCCGGAAAAATCTCCGGCAAATACCCGCGCTGCACCTTCCATGATTGTGATTAGTACTTGCAAAAGAGAGATATTCAAGGTATAGGCGTTGATAAACGGCCGGGATTTGTGGGCACCACAACCGAGGTGTCAGATTAAAAAATTGTATTACGGGTGTTTCAGGGTCGGGTCGAGCGCGGTAGCATTTGCGTACGCGGCATCTGCTTCTGCACTCCGTCCCAGTGCCTGCAGGGCATTTGCCTTGTTGTACCATGCGATGGACCGCAGGGTTGTGAGGTTTCCGGGCGTGTTGATTGCGACATCTGCGGCAGCAATTGCATCATTGTAACGGCCCAGTGCTACAAGGATCCCTGCCCGGTTTGACTGGATCAGGGGGGTGAGGGAACTGATGTTTTGTGCAAGTGCCTCATCTGGCATCTTCAAGCGCATCCTGGTAATCCCCGGCATTTGCCAGATCCACGCTCTTTGAGTACAATGCTCCGGCCGATGTAAATGAGGGTGAAGTATTTGCTGAAGTATTAACCGGTGCTCCTGTTCCGAACGGGCCCTGCTTTGTCAGGACAATCCCGGCAATCACCGCGATGCAGATCGCCAGAACAACGCCGATTACGATAACCGTTTTTCTCGGGACCTTCTTTTTCTCCGGCTGGTTTTTCCGGTTTTTGCTGCTGGTCTGACTCATCTGTTAAAAAAGGGGGAGTTGGATGATTAATCCTTCCGTTTCGCCGCAAGAGCAAGCGCCACGATGCCAAGGCCGATGAGGGCGGTTCCAGCCGGCAGCGGGGAATAGGTGGTCTTTTTCGCGATAACGGTTGCTGTTGGCTGCGCGGTTGCCTGTTGCGTCAGGGTCGTTGTCTGTGTTATTGTGTTAGTACCGGTCGCCCCGGCCGGTGCCGTCAGGGAGGGCACGATGGTCGGGGTGGTGGCAGACGCATCGGGGATAAAGGTGACGGTCTTGTCCCCGCTTGTCACCGTTCCGAAAGCCGCAGTGCCGATGTAACTGCTGCTCATCTGATTGAGGTTCTGCGTGACCACAAATGTGTAGGTCCCGGTCTGGTACGCGTTGCTGCCATCGGTACTTTTAGCGTTCCGGTCCCATGCAGGGCCGTTAATCCAGGTATACGGCGAGGACTTGATCACCGGTGCACTGTCAAACATGATGATCTGGGTGGTCGACGCTCCCAGGTTCCCGGTATAGATCTGGGGGATATTTGCCCCTGAGGGTGACGTGAGTGTTACGGTAAAGAAACTGTCTGAAGGGTTATAATTGGGACGTTCTGTATAGTTAAGCGCCATGTACAGGTTCGTATCGATCCTGTAGGTGATATTGGTGGACATCGGGACTGACTGGCCGGTGATATCAGTATTCGTATCCACATCCCAGACCAAGAGATCGATCTGGGGATTGTACAGGACAAAGACCGGGACATCGGGTTTTGTGTCGTGCGTATACCAGGTGCCGGTGTACCCGGTGAAAATGGCAGGGTCTATGTAATACGATGTTACATCCCCGGAAATCGTCACGGTCTTTGACGGATCGCCGCTCCGGTCCGCACCCTCGGGCCACCATGCGATAACGGTGTGTCCGTTCACGCAGGCGGTGAGATCTAGGTTGCGTTCACCGATAAAGACCGGTGCACCATTAACGATCTTTGTCAGGCTTGCCGTGGCAGGGACGAGAATAATGCAGATGAGAAGGAGAAAAACAAGGGAGATTCGGCTCGGTATCATGAAAAGTAATTTCAAAACTCTTATGATAAAGATTATTACATTGTATTGGTAGCCAAAGGACATTTTTCGGGCCGGGCTGATCGTACCCGGATGCACCAGACACTTTGTGCAGGAAAAACAACATAGTCCAAAGACAATCTAGTCAGTACACAGCAGGATGATTGAGCATGGACGAGACTCACACCATCTGGATAGAGAAATACCGGCCGGCAAGACTGGCAGATATTGTCGGGCAGGACGAGATAATCGAGCGCCTCTCTTCCTACGTAAAGTCCGGCAACCTCCCGCACCTCCTTTTTACCGGGAGTGCCGGTGTGGGAAAGACGACGGCAGCCGTCACCCTCGCGCGGGAGTTCTTCGGTGCATCCTGGCAGATGAACTTCCGCGAGCTCAATGCGTCTGACGAACGCGGGATTGACGTGGTGCGCAACCAGATCAAGCAGTTCGCCCGAACGACGCCGCTTGGGGATGCCACCTTCAAGATCCTGTTCCTGGACGAGGCCGATGCGCTCACGACCGACGCGCAGGCCGCACTGCGCAGGACCATGGAGAGCTACGCGAAGACCTGCCGTTTCATCCTCTCGTGCAACTACTCCTCGAAGATCATCGACCCCATCCAGAGCCGGTGTGCGATCTACCGTTTCTGGCCGCTCGCACCTGAAGCAGTAAAAGAGGAGATTGGCCGGATCGCGGAAAAGGAGGGTCTCAAAGTTACGCCCGGTGCGATGGATGCGATGGTCTATATCGCGCAGGGTGACATGCGCAAGGCCATAAACGCCCTGCAGGGTGCCGCGATCATCAGTACCACAATCGAGGCCCCGATGGTCTATGCAATCACCTCAAATGCCCGGCCGGACGAGATCGAGGAACTCCTCCGCCTGGCCCTTGCCGGGGAATTTGACAGCGCTGAATCCCTGCTGATGCAGCTGCTCCACGAGCGGGGGATTGCCCCGAATGAACTGATCAACCAGTGTTACCGGGCGCTTGTGAAACGCACGATGGACCGGGGGCTCAAGGTGGAACTGATCGACGCCCTTGGTGAGACCGATTTTCGGCTCTCTGAAGGGGCTGGTGGCGATATCCAGATGGAAGCACTGATCGCCCGGTTCGTGCTTGCCAGCACAAAGAAGCGGTGAGGGGGAACGATGGACAAGGCACCAGAACTGCACCAGGGAGACCGGGCTGATGACTGGGGACGATTCCTCAAAAGCCGGTACAAAAAGGAACTTGGCGAGATCTCGCGCCTCTTCCCGCATAAGCGGTCACTGTTTATCGATTACCGACAGATCGAGCGGTTCGGGAAAACGGGTATCACCCTTGCCGATGAACTTGTCGAGAACCCGGGAAAGGTGCTCGAAGATGTCTGGGACTCGATCAAAAACGACCAGTCGATCCGCACGAAGGACGGCAAAGAGCCAAAAGGTCTCAATATCCGGTTTACGAACCTCCCCAAGAAGACCGCAATCCGGGAAATCCGTTCCGATGACATCAACAAATTTATTTCGGTCGAGGGTATCCTGCGGAAGACTACCGAGGTTCGCCCTAGGATAGTCGAAGCGGTCTTCAAGTGCCCGGCCGGTCACTTCACCAAAAAAACCCAGAAATACGGCAAGTTTATCGAACCGGATGGCTGCGCAACAGATGGCTGCACGTTCAAAAAACTGGAACTGATCCCCAAACGCTCCACGTTTGTCGACTCCCAGAAACTCCGGTGCAGGAATCCCCGAGGGCCTGAGGGGCGGCGAACAACCGCAGACGCTCGATGTTGATGTGACCGACGACCTCTCGGGCATGGTTGCGCCGGGTGACCGGGTCGTGATCAATGGCATT
>CAWBMY010000006.1:0-8794 GCA_963790005.1 uncultured Methanoregulaceae archaeon | reverse complement strand
TACCATCTTATGAACCTACGCGCCAAATAGTCGTGCGATATGAACTCAAGGTTGCAGTTTTCGGATCTCTCACTCTCAAAAGAGATCACGAAAGCCATAGAAAATATGGGCTTTGAAGAGCCCACCCCTATCCAGGCACTTGCCATCCCCCTCATCCAGTCCGGCCGGGACGTGACCGCACAGGCACAAACCGGCACCGGTAAGACATCCGCATTTGGCATCCCCGTTATTGAAAAAATTGATGCATCGCAACGGGTCGTACAGGCCATCGTCCTGTGCCCCACCCGGGAACTCGCCATCCAGATTGCCGAGGAATTCTCCCATCTCCTCGCCAACCTCTCAAGAATTTCAGTCCTCCCGGTCTACGGCGGCCAGCCAATTGAACGCCAGCTCAAGGCGCTTGCCCACGGCGTCCACATCGTGATCGGCACCCCGGCCGGGTGATGGACCACCTCAAGCGCCGCACCCTCCTGCTTGACAACGTCTCGATGGTGGTACTCGATGAAGCCGACCAGATGCTCGACATGGGTTTCCGGGACGACATTGAGCGCATCCTGAAACGCGTCCCGCAGAACAGGCAGACGCTCCTTTTCTCCGCGACGATGCCCCAGCCCATCATAGAAATCTCAAAACGGTTCCAGAACAAGCCCGAATTTGTCCGGGTCCAGTACCAGGAACTCACCGTCCCTGCCACAGAACAGTCCTATGTCGAGGTCAGGGACCGTGACAAACTCGAGTCCCTCTGCCGGGTGATCGATGTCGTCGACCCGCATCTTGCGATCATCTTCTGCAATACGAAGAGAGGCGCGGAAGATCTCGCCGGCCGTGTCCGGGCACGGGGCTACCGCGCGGAAGAACTCCACGGCGACATGAAGCAGACCCAGCGTGATCGGGTCATGGGCGGATTCCGGAAAGGCTCCATCGAAATCCTGATTGCAACTGATGTGGCGGCACGCGGGATCGACGTCGACGATGTGGACCTTGTGATCAACTACGATGTCCCGCAGGACGTCGAGTACTATGTCCACCGGATCGGGCGGACGGGACGGGCAGGGAAAAGCGGCAGAGCGATCACCCTTGTCACACCCCGGGACCTCACCAGACTCCGCGAGATCCAGAAATACATAAAAGTCCAGATCCCGAAAATACCCCTCCCGACTGCAATCGATGTGGTCGAGTCAAAGACGAAAATGATCCTCGAAGAAGTGCGCGAGTCGATCAGGCAGGGCGGCATCGAGCCGTACTCCCGTATGGTCGAGAGGGAAAGCGAAGGGGATCTCACCACGCTGGAGATCGCCGCCGCGCTCCTGAAAATGCGCATGGAGCCGGGTACGGACTCTAAAAAGGAGCACGCAACACCGACAGATTTCGGCGATACCGGGGCAGAGGCCGGTATGGTAAGGTTCTTCTTGGGCCTTGGCCGCGACCATAATGTCGCACCAAAGGACATCGTAGGTGCCATCGCAAATGAGACCGGGATCGCCGGGAAATCCATCGGGGCGATCCGGATTCTCGACACCTACTCCTTTGTCGAGGTCCCGCGTGACTGTGCAGACGAGGTCTACACGATCATGAAGGAGCGCACGATCCGCGGTCAGCCTACCGGATAGAACCGGCACAGGGACGGCGCGAGTAAGGCTGTTTCCGCGTAAACACCAATAAAAAACCCTTTTTTATTAGCCGAAAAAGATTGCATACCATGATCAGTCACACCGTACTGCCGGGTCGGTTCTCATCGTCGCACTCTCCTCGCCGATTTACACGCTCAACCGGGGGATTGAATTCGGCTGGACATCCCCAGATATTCTGGCTGCATTCCTGGGAGGTGCAGTCTCTGCCTGGTCTGCGCCGTTATGTCAGCAGCGATTGTAATAAGGGCTGATTCATCCCAAACAGTCTGAACCATACAGATTTTTTTCACCGCCAGCCACACGCAATCCTCAATATCTCACAGGGTGAAACCTCCTGTATGAATATGAAAGTTATTTTTGGCGGTATCGCTATTCTGGTGCTCCTGCTCGTCGTTGCCGGATGCACGCAATCTGCAACCCAGCAGGCGACCCCGGCCCCTACGGCCGAACCAACTACTGAAGTACCGGTAACCACGGCTGCGGCTACGGCAGTACCGACAACCTTTGTACCTGCCACCCCGGGCCCCACTGAAACCCTGCCAAGCGCACAGGCAGTCGATGTCCAGGTCGCGAGCAACGGCGAGTCGATCAACCCGCAGGTAATCCTCACCTTCCGGGGCGGCAAGGGTATGAATGTAATCCCTGAAATCGATATTACCCTCACACGTTCCGATGGCACGGTGGAAAGCGACAAGATGGTACAGCCGCTCTATATCGGTAAAACCGTCAGCCTCGCGGGATCAACCGGCAACAAGGACCGGGCCGAAGTCTGGGTTTACACCACACAGGGAGACAAGGTCAAAATTATCGACCAGTACGTCCCCTTCCGGTCCTACAACTAACTTTTTTTGCTTCAAGAGTTCTTGGCGGCACAAAATCTGCATTCCAGACAGGTGCCGTTCAGCCCGTATTTGCCGGACTGCTAAACAAACGATACGTAAAGGTGGATCATGGTAATCATAGCCTTGAGTTCAGGATAGCCGGGGTCTTTTGTTTGATTGTTCGTTCGCGTTTCCGATTATTCACCAAGAAGAGGTGAGAACCTCCCGAAAAACAATACCAACATGATTCAGGACATGCTAAAAAAGAGATGCCCGGTCCTGACAGACATGCCCCGGTAACCTTACTTGCCAAGTTTCCGGATAGCAGGAGCGAGAGGGTGCTCATCCCCGATCAGGAAAATCTGGTCACCGGACCTGACTGTCACTGACAGGACAACACGACCGGCT
The DNA here is from genome assembly GCA_963790005.1 of uncultured Methanoregulaceae archaeon. GTDB lineage: Archaea > Halobacteriota > Methanomicrobia > Methanomicrobiales > Methanospirillaceae > Methanoregula. Next base: position 5,934 of record CAWBMY010000006.1, on the reverse strand, counting down.
CCTTCACCCCTTTCGCCATAAGGTTTCCGGCGGCCGGGTTTTTCAGGCTCATTCATCCACAAGGTGGAGGGTCTGCCACGTGACGGCTCGTTCTTCCACGGCCTTTTTTATCACCCGCTGTGTCCGGGTGAGCGTAGCGCTGCCGTGCTTCACATCCATGAACACCATCCTGATGGTGGATCCTTTATCGTCAGCAACCGCCGAGAGGCCGTCAAAGATAATGTAATCGACCGGCGACCCGATAAACCGGGCGTCGGCCGGGAGATACCCGAACGCGGGGAGCAGGGGGGCCATCTGTTCGGCGATCTTTCCCTTCAGGGTCGAGCGGGACCGGTTCACCGAGTCTTTCCGGATCTCCCCGGCAGCCTCGACCTTCCACCGCTCAAGTTCCGCCCGGTACCGTGCCTCAATCGCAGTGATCTGCGCTTTTACAAAAAACCAGCCGAGTGCAAACCCGATCACAAGAGCGATGACAACATACACGAGCACCTCTTCAAATGCCATAGTATGGAGTGCGGGGCCGGCCTTTTATTCACAACGGCATGCAGGGTGAAAATGAGCGGGGCTTACCGACACCGTAAAATAACCGTGGGCTACCCGGCACAGGCTGATCCTGGGGATCGTCCAGAAGAGGGCCGTGAATGAAGAGGACAACGGAGCCGGATCCCCTGAAAACCACGGCATGTAGCGTACCCATTCCCCGGGCAGTACCAGGAGACGGGAAACGGCTGCGCCAGAAAAAGAAAACTGTTCATTTTTCGCCATGCCGGTTTCTGTCGCCGTTGTTCAGGGGAGCCGCGGCATTGATAGAACCACAATTCTTTTTTCCCGCAGGGTGACTTAGGAAGGTGAAGTTATGCAGAAACCTCAAGGCCGCAAATACCAGGTAGTCGAGGAGGCGGAGATCGACCTCGTCCTCAAGTGCAGGGACAGCCACGAATTTTACGAGCAGTACCTCAAGGTCTTCCCGGATACAAAGAAAGGTCTCGACAGTATCAGCAAGATCTGGAAACGCCGAAGCGAGTTTGCAAAGAAACGGCCACAGACCCTGCCACAGGCAGAAACCGGCACGGCAGCTTCCCGCGAGATCCAGGCACTGATCGCCGAGCAGACAAAGATCATGCGCGAAATGGCGGCACTCACCAAGGAGAACCTTGATGTGAGCCGGCAGATCCTTGCGGCACTTGCACACCAGAACCATATCCTGACCGGGCATGAGGAAAAACCAAAAGAACCCGCGCATCCCGCCCTGCCCCAAAAACCACCGGTGCAGAAGAAGGCCCCGGAAAAACAGACCCCGATCATGGTTGGATCCTAGCGGTGCACCGGATTTTTTTTGTTTTTAATAATCCCCCGCGCATATTTTTTTTTACCATGGCTGATTCCGGATTAAATCCCCTATTTTTCCATCATTTTAAGAAATTACGTGTATAATTGCCGTGGAAAGATGTTCTTGTTTCCGGATATCCGGTAAAATTTTGTGCAGGATGCGGATTTTACGCCTCATAGGACCCTATTCCTATATATACATCCAGACAAAACTTTTTGTATATGCCACGAGGACGACCAAAAGGCTCACGGAACCTGAGCGCGTATGAACGCGGAAAAGTAAAACGAATACGTGAGATCCTGTCCCAGAAAGGGATCACGGATTTTGACAACCTGCGTGATCAGCAGATCCTCAATAATATTTATCTCAGCACGGAGGGAGAGATTTTTGTGAAATACGGACTGGGTAAAAATTTCAGCCCGGAAACCACGGCCCCGCGGAACCGGAACGGGGAGAAGATCCTTGCGAAACTGGAAAAGAACATCGCCGCGTTGCGCACCATTATCTGAAAAACACCTAGTTAAAAAAATTTTTAACGGAAAAATTTTCAGGTGTACTGGAATAATTTATACACCTGTAGTTGTACCGTTTTCCGGTAATGCTTTTTGCCGGAATCCCTGTTCTGTTTCAGATATATTCCACAAGGCAGGATCACCCGCTTACCGGTGATCCGCCTGCAATACCAGAAAAACGACGGAAGGGCACAAAAACCATATCCTGCGCCATCCTACCCATTCGTACGCACCGGTGGTTATTGTTTCCCTCATCCCCATTCCCTACCGCATCGCCGCCCTCACGCAGGAAGAGCATGCCCTTTTTGAGTACCCCATAACCCGGCTCTCCGGTGTGATCAGGGAGATCGGGTTCCGGTGCACTGCATGCGCGAAGTGCTGCACCCGGGCATTCAACGGCCATGTCTTCCTGCTCGACCGGGATGTGGCCGCAGTACGGGAGATCGATCCCGCGGCACTCGAACCGGCTCCGGATCCCGAATTCTGTGACCAGAATGGTACCTTCTATGTCTCCGGCTATGCGTTGAGGGTACACGATGATTCGGAGGGGTCGTGCTGGTTTCTTGAAAACGGCAGGTGCCGGATCTATGACCGGAGGTTTGCCATCTGCCGCATCTACCCGTACATGCTCCACCGTGAGCCCGATGAGAGGGGAAAGGTGGACTGGCGCCAGATATCCGGTCCTGACCAGCACGGCGAATACGATGCGAGAGATATCAGAGGAGGAATCCCTTGCCATTGCCCGCGAAACCATGGAATACGAGCATGCGTTCCTTGCCCATCAGATCGCGTTTCTGGAATGCATGCATGACTGGTTTACCCGGCACCAATCTCCGGCACGTCCAGAAAATCTACGACGACCGAATGCGGCAGTACCGCAAGGGAGCGCCGATCACCGTCATGGTCTACACCGACGGGCAACTGGAAAAACACATTCTCACCTTGTAAAAGTGCCCGGACAAGGGAATGACTGTTCGCACTACAGAGGACCGGCCTGTCCCGGTGGAACTCAGGGGCATGGTTGACAGACAATGGTTGACAGACAGACCAGCGTATAAGAACCGTTAAACGGGTTCGCCCTTATACGGCCCGGAGCACCATGAGCGTGATATCATCGTGCTGGGGTCGGTCGCCGGCAAATGCGGTGATTGCAGCAAGAATTTTTTCGAGAATCTCCCCGGCAGGGAGAGCCCGGTTTTCCGTGATCACACGAAGAAGCCGGTCTTCACCGAACTCCTCTTCACGGTCGTTGATTGCTTCCGTAACTCCGTCGGTGTAGAGCACAAGAACGTCACCGGGCCGCAGGTCAACCCTGACCGACTGGAGATCGACCTCGTCGGTCACCCCAAGCGCGATACCCTTTGCCTTGAGAAGGACGACAGCCGACGAGGTGCCCTTGAGGAGCAGGGGCGGGTTGTGCCCGGCGTTCACGTAGTCAAGGGTCATCGCTTTTGAGTCGAGGATCGCATAGAAGAGCGTGACAAACATGCTTGTCTTTGAATCCTCGCAGATCAACTGGTTCGCATGCCCGATTGCAACTGCCGGATCCGCATTTGCAAGGGTACTTGCCCGGATCAGCGTGCGCGAGAGTGCCATAAAGAGCGCTGCCGGCACTCCCTTACCGGAGACATCGGCAATCACAAGGCCCCACCGGTCTTTCCCGAGCGGGATGAAATCGTAGAAATCACCGCCGACCTCAAGCGCGGGAACGTTCTTTGCGGAAATCTCGATACCGGTAATTTCTGGTGCAGCATCGGGGAGGAAACTCTGCTGGATCCCTTTTGCAATCTCAAGTTCCTTTGCATACCGTTCTTTCTCGGCAGTCGTCCGCTGGAGTTCATCGATGTGATCCTTGAGATCGGCAGCCATCGTGTTAAAGGAGTGGGCAAGGTCCTCGAATTCGTCGCCGGTGGCAATCTGTACCCGGTACCCGAGGTCACCGGCCCCGATCGCTTCAGAGCCGCGCCTGAGCTCCGCAACCGGGCGGGTGATCACCTGCGCAAAGAGGATCGAGAGCACGGTCACCATGATGAAGAGCAGGATAAAGAGCGCAACAAAAAGGGTCTTTGCCGCATCCATCTTCTGGTTTAACTGTATCCCGGTCTCACCGGTGGCATTCACGATCTGGGCCCGGGTGTTCTCGGCAGGTGCTATCACCTCGTCAACCGGCACAACAATGGCAACACTCCAGTTGACACTTTTTAAGGGGGAGTACGCGACGTACTTTTCACCATCGCTAAACAGCACCCGGGCAGTCCCGCTTTTCCCGGCCACCATATCACGGGCGACGGCGGCAAGAGCGGAGTTGTTACTCGAAAGGAGGTTCTCGGTCGCAAACGACTCGTCCCATCCTTTCTCACCGGCAGTGATACCGGGGCGGGAAACCACGTTGCCCCGGCTGTCGATGAGGAGCGCGTAACCCCGGTCGCCAATCTGGGTGTTGATGATCTGGGTATTGATGGTCGAAAGGGTGACATCGGATGCAACGACCCAGTTCTTCCCGTCATTTCCCCCGGTAACCGGCCGCGAGCAGGTGACCATAAGCCCCTTGCCGGCGGCATCGATATACGGGTCGGACCAGGATATGGTGCCGGTCTTTATGGCCCGGACGTACCAGTCACGGGTACGGGGATCGTACGAGGACGATATGCCCGTGACCCAGGGATGGACGTAGAGGATTCCACTTCCTGTCCCAAGGTAGACCTGCGTGATACGGGGATCCGATGCCAGCATCGGGCGCATTACGTCATCCATGGAGGCAAGGGAGAACAGTTCGTCCTGAACATCCGTTCGCGTGACACCGGGCGCGAGGATATATACCGATGAGGATGTTGGATCCTGCGGGCGTGCAGACTGCGAATAGAGCGGGCGCGGGGATGAAGCGCCGGTCTGGGACTGCACCGTGGCAGCGTACCCGGGAAGTGTATCCATCTCGCTTTCGACCTGCTCAAAAACCACGTCGCTGATATCAGCCTGGTCGGTTGCAAGCCGTAAGAGGGAGGCCTCGGCATTTGATTCAAGAGCAGTCGTACTTTCAGAAACCGCACGGTCGCCCAGTTGTCCGCTGCTGGTAAGGGCATACGCACCCATGTCACTCATGGTCGAGAACGCAGCGTACCCGACAACACCGAGCGCCACCATGGACAGCGATAAAAATACGATCAGGATCTTGGCCCTGACCGTCATCTTTTGCCACGGACGCGATGCGCTCATTATGACCGTATTTGTAAAGAATGAGGGAAAATAGTTGTTATTTTCATCGGGTTTGCCAGTCCCTGCACCCTTTTGCGGTATATCTTATCTGCAAAAGACGCAAAAAGTGGCCGACCACAACAAATAGCCGTCAGCAACCGCGTTGCAACTTTTTACCTGAAACCGCGAAGGGAAAAAAGAGTGTTTTGTTTTAGATATTGCCCGGGCCAAACTGTTGCTGCCGGGAGGGGGCGAACGCACCCTCAACGACACCGGGGGCAAAGATGCCGGGTGCCGACCCGGTCTTTGCATAGGTGTACAGGGCCACCGTGAAGATTCCCTGCATGGCAGAGGCCAGGATAGCAAGGTACGGCAACAAGCACGATAAAGAGCGCAAGCGCAACGAAAAAGAGTGTTGTGTTGCCGATAAAGAGCGTGCCGATTAACAGGAGCAGGCCGACAATACCGATCGCAGCAAAGATAAGGGTGATCGAGATCGTTCCGACAACGCTCTCTCCCCAGGTCTTCTTAAAGAGTCCCAGCGATTCCTTCATCGCGGAAAATACACTCTTGTCTTCGAAAACCAGCACCGGCACCACGAAAAGGGTGACCAGGCTCCAGACCCCGCCGACGATTGAAGCGGCAATCTGGCCCAGGAATCCGGCCCGGTCTTCTATCATGTGCAGGATCAGGCCAACGGTTGCAGCAACAACCGCCCAGGCAAAGATGGCGCCAATGTGGTGGCCGGGAGCTGATAGACCCTCCCTGACGGTCATGCTCTTCCCGTTCAGCTTTGCATTCACGCAGCTGATCAGTCCTACGTTAAAGAAGATCACGACAAAGTAGCTGACCAGGTAGAACAGGAACAAAAGAACGATCCCGGCGACGCTGTTGGTGGCA
>CAWBMY010000005.1:0-37901 GCA_963790005.1 uncultured Methanoregulaceae archaeon | reverse complement strand
AAAGATGGGTATAAAAAACGAAAATGAAAAAATTGAGATTTGTGGAAAGAATATTGTAGTATTTTACTGGACTCGTCCCTATACAGTATACATTACTAAGAATCACAATATCTTAAAACATATTAATTATAGGAGGTTTTTTATGGAATTACTTCTTGATTATTGGTGGGTTCTTTTTATCATTATACTCATCTTTTCTTATAAATTAGTATTGCGTGTTTTTGGCGTTGTTGTTATCCCCAATGATGTAATAGGCATCGTCAACAAGAAATTTGTCATCTTTGGAAAACATCGAACGCTTCCCGACGGATCGATTATTGCTTTGAACGGCGAAGCAGGATATCAAGCGGACACGCTTGCTCCGGGCCTTCATTTCTGGCTCTGGCCCTGGCAATTTAAAATTGTGCTTGAAAAATTTAGGACCGTCAAAGAAGGTTTCATCGGTATTGTCGAAGCGAAAGATGGGCGCCCGTTGAAAGATGGCCGTGTGCTTGCAAGGAGAGTGGAATGCGATGCATTCCAAAATGCCAGAGCGTTTCTTACGAACAACGGCGAACGAGGTCCTCAAATAACAGTGATCCCTTCGGGAACGTATCGAATTAACTCGGCAATTTTCTCTATTGTTGACGAACCGGTGCTTGAAATTCCGGACAATAAGGTCGGTGTTGTCACAACGAAGGAAGGCAAGGCTCTTGCGAGAGATGAAATTGCAGGCAAAGAAATTTCCGGGCACAATATGTTCCAGGATGCTCAGGCGTTCATTGACGGGGGCGGCTATAAGGGCCTCCAGGAACAGGTCATGCTCGCCGGGAGATATTTTATTAATCCACGTTTCGCTACTGTCGAAATGATGGATATGACTACTGTACCGATAGCCAATGTCGGCGTTGTCATTGCGTATGTTGGCGAAGCAGGTGTCGATGTTACCGGTGATGCATTCAAACATGGGAACTTAGTGAGCCGTGGCCAGAAAGGCGTCTGGGTTGAACCGCTCGATCCGGGCAAATATCCGATCAATCCTTTCACGCATAAAGTTGAGATCGTTCCAACAGCAAACGTCGTCCTGAACTGGGCAACCGGAAAAACGGAAGCACATAAGCTTGATGAGAAACTCTCGACCATCACTGTTCGCTCGTCCGACGGTTTCAAGTTTAATCTTGACGTTAGTCAAATAATCCATATTCCCCGCACCGATGCTCCGAAGGTCATTGCACGTTTCGGCAGTGTGGCAAATTTAGTTACCCAAGTATTGGAACCGACTATCGGCAACTATTTCCGTAATGCTGCACAAGGATCGGATGTGATCGAATTCCTTAAAGGACGAAAGGAACGCCAGGAAGATGCGAGAGAGCATTTGAAAGCTCTTGAGGACTATAATGTTGGTGCAGTCGATACGCTTATCGGCGACATTGTCCCGCCGGAAGATCTTATGAAGACACTCACCGACCGTAAAATTGCGGAGCAGGAAAAAGTCACCTACCAGACCCAGCGTGAAGCTGAAGGAGTTCGCAAAGACCTCCAGCAGGCAAAATCACTTGCCGATACCCAGGCAAGAGTTGTCGATGCTGAACGGAAAGTTCAGATCAATGAATATGAAGCTCAGGCAGCCGTTAAAAAGCTGAAGGAGAGGCGAAGTCGAAAACAGTCAATGCCGATGCCGATGCGATGGTCCTCAAAACCGTAGGTATGGCTGAAGGAGAAAAGATCAAGGCGGTTGGTATGGCAGAAGCAGATGTGATCAAATTGAAAATCCAATCGATGGAGTCCGGGAATTTATGGCGATCGAGGTAGCCAGACATCTTTCAACAAGCGGCCAAAAATTAGTTCCGGAAATAATCGCCGGCGGTGGTATAGGAACTGATGGAGGCGGCTTACTTGTGAATATGCTGTTAGCAATGGTCATTAAAGATAAATTAGAGAAAGAAAACCCGGAGAGCGCGAAGAAGAAGACAACGTAAATGCGGCGATATCGGTTCTAGAACAATGTAGCCGTGATCGATAGTCGCAATAGTAAGAAAACCGAGATGAACTATGTATCCGCCATTGAGATTGACGGATTAGACGATCTCGGCTACAGAACCATTTCTACACTCAATAACTTCTCCCAACCAGGGAATATCTGTGCCGTTGTGTGCGAAATCTCAAGAATGGATTCGGTGATGCCTCATAATTGTTTCTCTTCGGTTATTTGTTACCTGTCTAATCTGGTCACGCTATGCCCTTTCGGGAGTGCGGAATTATCCAGTACCTTCACCACCTATTTATATTTCTTCAATATTTTCTCACTCCTATGTGCGTCAGTAAATTATGCATATATTAGACTATCTTATGTACGAACGAAGGATTAAAGGTTGGAAATAAAGGATTAATTTATAATGAACAAATTCGATTCCAAATATATGATATTCTCGATATCAATTGCCCTAAACTTCTTTGTAGTTATTCACACTGTGCTCGCTTCCATCGTATCATATACAACTGATGCCGATGGAATTACATGCACATTGGATAAGGGTTTCATGAAGGTTAAGATTTGTAAAGAGGATGTCGTTGAAGTCAAATATACATCATTAACGTCGTTCACTACAAAAACATCCTTGGTAGTAGCAAACTTGTGGACAACTCAGCCTCAATTTCAAGTCACTGAAGACTCGATCGAGATTATTATTTCCACCGGCAAATTAAAAATCAAATTGAACAAATTGACCAATTCAATCCAGTATACCGAATTAAGTGGTGCTCTTATACTGGCGGAGGATGATTCTGTTGGTAAGAAAATGACAGCAGCGACCATTGCCGGCATCAATACGTATAATTGTGAAACACTTTTTCAATCGCCTTTGGATGAAGCGTTGTTTGGATTGGGCTGTCATCCGATAGATGCCGGAGCAATGAATTACAAAGGCAGGAACCAGGATATGGCAATTCAATATATGACTGGTGCTATTCCGGTTTTACTATCCAATAAAGGGTATGGGCTTATGTGGGACAATTACTCTGCATCGAATTTTTATGGTGCTGATGGCAGGGAATACAAAATACAAATATGTATCAGAGAGTGGCACAATGGTAGATTATTATTTTTTCTATGGACCGGATTTCGATCATATTATTGCATTTATCGTGAAACAACTGGGCCAGGCACCGATTGTTTCCCAAATGGGCGTTTCGGATTATTCCAATCGCAGGACAGGTATCAAAGTCAGGCTGAAGTGTTATCCGTTAAAAATAATTACAGGAATAATCATATCCCTGTTGATTGCATTGTTCAGGATTGGTATTACTGGTATCCCAATGTTATCGGTTCGCACATGATGTACCCTGCAAATTATCCCAATCCCAAAGCAATGGTGGATTCATTACACAAAGCCAATATTCATGGCATGATTTCCATTTGGCCTGTTTTTGCATAGCGGAACAAATAATTTTAATGAATTAAAAAATGCAGGAGACTTGACGGATATTATCTGGAGGATGTTATGACAAATAAACTTGATACTTATTATGATGCACATAACTCCAGCTGCACGGGATATTTATTGGAGACAGGCCAATGACAGTCTCATTACTCCTTATGGATGGGATGCCTGGTGGGTCGACCAGTGCGAACCGGATAACGGCGGAAATTTAGATGCACGAAGAAAAAGTGTACTTTTGCTCTTGGGAAAGGTATTGATTATTTCAACACCTATTCCTTGACGCATTCAATTGGTCTATATAAAAACTGGAGAAATGATATCGCAGGGAAGCGTGCATTTTTCCTTGATGCGGCAAGCATTTGCGGGACAGCAACGAAATGCAACAACCTTATGGTCATCTGATATCACAAGCGAATTCAGTTCTTTTAAAATTCAGGTACCACAAGGTATTAATGCTTGTGTTTCGGGAATTCCTTATTGGACATCGGATATCGGTGGTTATCGCACTTAAACTGGACTGCTCCTGATTGGACAACAGCTGCCAACAGAGAATTATTTACCCGCTGGTTCCAGTTTGGGACATTCTGCTCCAATATTCAGGATTCATGGAAAAGGTGAGAAGGCTTTGTTTTCAAATAACTGGGATGCAAGTACAAAATCAATTTTATTGAATTACGATAACCTCCGCTATCGTCTTACTGCCTTATATCTATTCTCTTGCGTGGAAAGTAACAAACGAAAACTATACAATAATGCGGGCGCTTGCGTTTGATTTCAGAACAGATGCAGCAATTAATAATATTCAGGATCAATATATGTTTGGACCGGCATTTCTTGTAAACCCAGTAACAACCAATTTACAGAACTAGCACAAGCAACAAAAACACGAAAAGTTTATCTTCCTAAATCAACCACATGGTATGATTTCTGGACAGGTGAAACCTTGCAGGGTGGACAAACTATTAGATGCACAAGCACCAATTGAAATCATCCCGTTGTATGTAAAAGCCGGTTCCATTATCCCGATGGGACCATTTCTTCAATATGCTACTGAAAAACCTGCGGATACACTTGAATTGCGGGTTTATCAAGGTGCTAATGGACAATTTACATTATATGAAGATGAAAACGATAACTATAATTATGAAAAAGGCCAATATTCTGTAATTCCTATTACCTATCATGATTCTTCAAAGCAATTGATCATTGGGACCAGACAGGGGACATTTACCGGTATGTCTCAAAACAAAATATTTAATATCGTTTGGGTTGATACAGGAAAAGGTATTGGGATAAATAGCCCCAGTACATTCGACACGGTTATTCACTATAACGGTTATCAGATGGGGATTACTTCAGTTTCTCTTGGTCATTCACTTCCGAATCAAATGGAAATGCAACAGAATTATCCAAATCCATTCAATCCATCGACAACGATCTCTTTCTCTCTTCCTTTAAACTCATTCGTCTCGCTGAAAATCTACGATATCCTTGGCAGAGAAGTGGCCAATCTTGTCTCCGAACAAATGGCAGGCGGAAATCATTCTGTCGTTTGGGATGCATCAAAGTTTTCCGGCGGAACATATTTCTAGAGATGATCATGAACGATTTTGCTGATCCGGCCGTCGTGCAGGTATATGGTCCGGTCTACCCTATCGAGGACAGTATCGGCAATCATTTCTCACTTTTTCTTGCAAATACCTTCTCACGGATCGGGTACTACAGCCGCACATTTTACTACACGCTCGGCTGCAACACCGCCTTCCGCAAGGATGCATTCATCAAAGCCGGCATGTACCGGTGTATCGATGCCGGGGACGACATCGAGATCGCGATGCGCATGAAAGACGAGGGGAAGATCCGGTTTGATGGGAAACTTAAGGTTGGTTTCTCCATGCGCCGGTACCAGCAGTACGGAACGCTCAAATCGCTGTATGAGTGGTTCTATATCGTCGCTCATGGCGGGGAGACCCAGAAGTATGCGTACACCCAGAAAAAATACAAGTGATTGCCGGGCAGGCTGCACCGCATGCGCGGAACGTTTATGACCGGCGCCGGAAAAATACCTACCGGCAAAGCACCGGATTTTGTGCGCGAACAGGTTGCAGCATTTGAAGACAATGCATTTGCCCGGCTGCTGGGCATGCACATTATTGAGGCCCGCAATGGTTATGCACGCGTCGAAATGGACAGTGCCGGAAAACTTAACCCGCACGGAATCGTGCATGGCGGTGCCATTTTTTCGCTTGCCGACCATGCCTTTGGCATTGCATCTAACTGTGGCGAATACCACTATACTGCGGTCTCAGTATACATCCAGTACCTCCTGCCCGCGAAAGGCCGGCTTGTTGCGGTTGCGGAGCGTATCGCGGTAAACGAAACCTGCGACACGTTTCGGGTGACTGTGTTCGAAGGGGAACGGACTGTGGCAGTTTTTGACGGCGTCGCATTCAGGCTCCCCTAGGCATCTCATAGGGGAATCTTCTTACGTCATACAACCCTTCGCATTTATCTGCCGGGAGTCTCCCATACTCACGTATGACTGTTGAGAAAACAGCAGTGACCGCAGTTGCCGGACTCATGGCGCTTGCGGCCCGCACCGCACCAAAAGCACACGGGGATGATGAGATCCTCCTTGCTGTGCTCACGGATGCCCAGATAAAAAAACTCTCCCGCGCGATGTCGGATAATGGCACGAAAACCGGGCAGGGATATTTCCTGCGCGATGCCAAGAATGTTACCGCTTCTGATACGTGCCTTGTCATCGGCGTCCGCGGCGTTGCTACGGTCGGCCTCAACTGCGGAGCCTGCGGGTATGCGACCTGTGCTGCCATGGTAAAGGCAGCACAGAAAAAGAAACCCGCGAAAACCGTGTATGCCGGCCCCAACTGTGCGGTACGGATGGCGGATCTCGGGATTGCCCTTGGGTCTGCGGTGAAAACCGCCCAGATCCATAATGTGGACAACCGGATCATGTACACGGCCGGATCGGTCGCGATGAACCTCGGGTTCCTGGGAAAAGACTGCACGGTCGCCTTTGCGATCCCGCTCTCGGCATCGGGGAAAAGCATTTTCTTCGACAGGAAAGCATAACCGGTGACAGACAATGACAGTCATGATGATACGCGGCGGCGATCTCGATCTCGTCGAATACGAGTTCAGGTCATTCCTTCCCGGAGAAATTACAAAGACGCTCGATTTTGAGAAGAACACCTACCGGCTGCGCCCGAAAAAGGGCAAAGTCGTGGTAAAGGCACCGGCCCGGATCCACCTTTCCGTCCTTGACATGAACCGTTTTGCACCGGATCATGCGGGTGGCGGTGGGATCGGGTTTGCCATCCAGTGCTACTGCACCGCTGAAGTTGAGTGCACCCGGCAGGGTCTCGTGATCGATTACAACCGGTCGGCCATTATCGAGAATTTTGTCGCCGTCTTTAACAAGGCGGTGGGTTACACCGGTGGTTTTAAAATAAAAGCGATCGACCACCAGCGCAAGCACGTCGGTCTCGGGTCGACGAGCACCGTAATGATCGCGGTTGCGACGGCGTTAAACGAGGCGGTTGGTGCCCCGCTTTCAAATGCCCAGCTGCGCCAGCTGATTGGCCATAATTATGTCGAAGAGACCGCGGAGGGAACGATCGCGTTCGGCTTCGAGACAGGTGTCGGCCCGGCCGCAAGCACGCACGGAGGCATGGCGGTGATGGGTGACGAACTCGTGCTCGTGTATCACCACCCGTTTGCCGAAGGAAAAAACGTGTTTATCGTTGTTCCGCCCACGGATACCTCATCAGCCGGCGCAAAAGAGTTTGACCTCCTGATGAACCGGGCCAGAACACTCGATTACCGGGACAGGGAACTCAAGGCCTATTTCCTCATGATGGATTTTATCCCGGCGCTCGAACGAGGGGACGTAAAAAAGATCGGGGATGTGATATGGGAGATCGAATTCCGGGGATCGAAACGGGCAGAGATCGAACACCACAGTTACCGTATCTACCAGTACATGAGCATGCTGCGCGAGGCCGGCCTCGAATTTGTCGGCATGAGTTCTGTCGGGCCGTCGATTGCGATTGTGACTGATAAGGATCGTAAGACGATCCAGAAGATCTTAAAACCCATCGGCCTCGAGATCGCGATTGTCACAAAAGTGGATAATAATGGTATGACGGTTACGTGCAGGAAATAATGGTGACTGTATCTGGAAAGATCATTTTTTTTATAATTTTACTTTGTTTCACAGGTTTCCTGTCGCATCCGGTATGATTTTTGGCAGTTCCGTGAATGGTCTAAAAAAAAATCACTGCCCGTCCGGTCTCTTCTTTTGCCGGTAAGTCTGGATGATCCCGGCAATGAGGAGGAGGATCGTTCCCGCAGTCACCGCAAGGACGAGGAAGAGCAGCAGGTTCATATTCTGCTGGACAATCGGGAGCCTGCCCACGTAATAACCGGCAAGAACAACGACAAGCGTCCACGAGACAGCCCCCAGCACATTGTAGAACAGGAACTTCCGGTACTTCATCGACCCGACCCCGGCGAGGAACGGTGCAAACGTACGGACAATGGGCACAAACCGGGCAACAAAGATGGTAGTGCCGCCGTACTTCTCGTAAAAGGAGTATGTCCGGTCGATGTACTCTTTTTTGACAAAGTTCGGGAACCTTTCCTGGAATATATGCAGTCCGATGTAACTGCCCAGCCAGTAATTGACCGTATCACCCAGGACCGCCCCAAGGACATATGCCGCGATCAGGAGATCAATGTTCAGGATCCCGCTTGCGGCTGCAGCCCCGGATACAAACAGCAGGGAGTCCCCGGGTAAGAAAGGTGTGATAACAAAACCGGTCTCAAAAAAAATGATGCAGAACAGGAAAAGGTACGTCCAGACACCGTAACTCTGGGTAACGGCCAGAAGGTGGTGATCAAGATGGAAGATGAGGCCGAAGATCGATTCTATCATGAATGATACAGATATTGGACGAGTGGGCTATATCAACGTCACCGCTCTTTTCGTTCCAGTCCGATCAATAGAGAACGTAATGTCAAGGTATATTGTTGAAAAAGCCCTAATCAGGTACACAAAAAACAATACGTATGCCATGTGATCACCATGAAAGTCCACTATAAGACCCTGTACCCGCTCTTCCTGTGCGGCATTCTCTGTGTCGCACTTCTCCTGGTTGCACCGGTTCAGGCATTTACCGCAGATTCCCTCAGTATCACCGTCGCAAAAAACGGCGATGCCACTGCCGCGTTCACGTATACCCTTGATGGTTTAATTGAAAATGCCATTCCTGAATCCATACTTCAGGAACAGCTGGTCAAAGGACTGGCAACAAGTTCGGATCCACCCGAGGTCCTCTCATTTTCCAAGTCAGAAGCAGATCTCTACCTGAAAAATTTCGCTATAGTAACCGATGTACCGACCGGGACGGAGTACCAGACTGCATCCATGGATTTCAAGAAAGCCCAGATTGCCCTCCAGAACTCTGCCGTGAGCACCGTGATCTCTGCCGATTTTTCCCCGAAAGTCACAACGGTCACCTTCCCTGACGGGTATTCCCGCCAGCTGACCTCTTCATCGGTCCTGCCGAGCCTTGACCATACGGTTATCGATCCGTCAAAAGCGAACGCGGTACCGACCTCAAATACCGCAGCACTTGGTGCACTCAATATCAGTTCATCCCCGGAAAATGTGCATGTGTATATCGATACGACCTATGTCGGGGACACTCCCGGAACATTTTCCCAGATATCCCCGGGCAGGCATGTGGTCATGCTGGAAGCAGACGGGTACGTTACCCTTACAACGAATGTTACCATAAACGCCGGCGAGACGACACCGCTTATTGAGGATCTGGACTTTGCCCCGACACCCACGAAGAAAGCAAACGCTCCGGATTCAGGGACCGTTATCGCGGTCCTCGCTCTTGCCCTCTGCGGCATGGCGGCTCTGCGCAGGAAATAAACCCTGTTTTTAGTCATCAGTCGAGGCATCATCTGATTTTTTTAAGCCTCCCCATTTTTATCAGTCTTCATGGTTCTGGTGTGAGGGGTATGTTTCATACCAGATCCGACAGATACAATTTTTTAGAATAGAGCCCGGGAAAGTCAACGCACGTAATGGGTACGGATATCCTTATTGAATCTTAAAAACCGGCAGACTGGCCCGGCATAAAAAAAAGTTTGATTTTAGCGGCGTGACCGGATCGAGAGGATACCGATAATGCCAAATGCAGCAAATGCGGCAAACGGCAGGCTGCCGGATTTGGTCGGCTCCGGTGAGGTCTGCCCTGCAGTCGTCATTTCAGCGGTGACGTTGGCCTGGGCACCCGCTGCTGCCGGCGCGGTTACATTTGCCTGTTCTGCAGTCGTGTTTGCTGCTGCGAGCGGGGCAAGGGTCACATCGATCTCGACAGTCTCGTTTTTTGCCGGGACTGATGTTATGTTTGCCGTGTAAAGTGCATATCCGGCCTTTTCAACGGTAATGACACGATAGGGGGTTCCTGTCGTGTAGACCGGTACTGCCAGCTGGCTGTTATTCGTGACACCCTTGAAATCCGAGTCGAAAGTAACATTTGCCCCATCCACGTTTGCCTTGACAAGGTACGTCCCCATGTCCCCGCCGATAAGCTGCGGGGTGGTGGTCGCTGTTACGACAGGGGTCTGGTTATCTGCGGGAACCACTGCTGACACACATCCGACAATTGCCATGCACGCAATAAAAGTAAAAAATAATAATTTCTTCACACAATCACATCCAAATACGAAAGAAAAGAACGTCTCACGTCCATTTAAAAATTCCTTCATGATCCAAAGGATAATGGTAAAACGCGCTTTATATCAGGAGAGTTTTTTTAAACGCAGCGGCGATCTCGGCCCGGGGGAGCAGTTGTCCGCGCACGGTCATCGTCCAGCGCCGGGTGATACATTCAGAGGGCTGGAACGTGCAGAAAAGTTCCTGTACCTCATCTTCAGTGAAGTAATGGGTGGCGATCCCGTTTTTCCGCACTAACGTGCCCGGTTCAGTCTCGCTGCCAGTGCTGGCCCGGAAATCCTCTGCTGAAAAACCGGAAAAATACAGGGTCCCCCCACTCTTAATACCCGTGCCGATTCCAGAGCGCACCGGATACGCCCGGCTGCCGGCAGGTGCCCTATTACATGGAACGCGATCACACAATCAAACGAAGCATCGCGAAAAGGCAGGGAGCGGACTTCGGCAAGGGCGATCTCCCCACGGGCGTTTTTCGGGGAATTTGACCTGCACAGGATCGCTGCTGCTGAAGAAAAGTCGACGCCGACAACTTCGCACTTTTTTTCTATAAGTGCAGAGAAAGTCTTCCCGTTCCCGCACCCGAGTTCGAGCACGCGCTCTCCGTCACAGAGCGGGGGCAGGTGATGGACCGGCCCGCCCCAGACCCGTCTCCTTCGGGAATAATCGTTGTCCCAGCGGTCTGCATCGCGATCCCCGTTCATGTGAATATTACCTTTACTTCCAGTGCCTCAAGATGTGTCCTACATTGCAGAACAGGCATGCAGGGACACTTGCATCATGACCCGTATTCTTATTCGAGGAAGTGGTGGGTCAGGTTCATAACATCCCGGTACTTGATGACCCCGACAAGGTGCTTGTCGTCATCAGTGACCGGCAGGGCCCGGAAATTGTACCGTTCGAATTCCTTCGATGCCTCTTTAAGAGGTACTACCTGCCTCCAGGCCGATCACATTCTCGGTCATGATCGCGGAAAGAGGCGCCTTGTCATCCGCGCTCAACAGTTCCTTTAAATCGATTACACCCAGCAGCCGGTTCTCACTATCCACAACGTAGATGTACATAACAACATCTTTTCCCCGAGCATGCCGGGGATAATCGTTCTGCACATACTCGACGAGGGTATCCGGGGAGAACGTGAGAATCTTCTGGGTTGTATAATGGATCACCTTCTCCTCCTGTTTTTCCATGATTGCCCGCAGGTTCCTCGCAGTATCAGGATTGAGCGCTGCAAGGATATCTTCAGCGTCTGCATGCGGGATGACCGAAAGGACGTCGGCTGCCTGGCCCGGTGTCATATCGTTGATGAGCTGGACTACCTTGTCTGTTGAGAGCGAAGAGATGATATCGCGCTGCACCTGTGGTTCGATCTCTTCAAGCGTATCGCTTGCATGCTCATGATCGAGTGTGGAGAAGAGCATGACCCGCTGATCGTGATCCATCTCTTCGAGGATATCCGCAAGATCGACAGGATGGATCTCCGAAAGTTTGTCTTTTAAGACATTCAGCTTGATATTACCCTTGAATCTCCCGATATTGGTCGGGAGAGGCTGAATGTATTTCCACGAGATCATCTGCTCTGCTTCAGAGTCTGCGTTAGTGTAGAGGATCTTCGCAAGTATCCCGAGGCCAAGCCTCCGAAGACGGGCAGCTTTCCCGGTATCCACATCAGTGACATACAGTTTCTTGTTCCGCAGGACAAGCCGGATATCGTAGACTATTTCGACCTCATTCTCTTCAAGGTCGATCACTTTCTTGTCAAGGACATAATCGCGAAGGAGAATGACATCTTCTGTCGGTTCGATCTCGTAGGGGGTAAGATCTTCGATAGTGACCTCGATCCCCCTGCCGGTGAGGGTGTGGACAAACTCCCACGGGATGAGGAGACTGGGATTGCCAAAAGACCGGGAGACATACAGGGACCGCACCTCCGGGATCTTTGCGGTCTCCACAATCACGAGATCAACAAGCGATCCTATTTTTTTCCCTGATCGCAGGACAGGGACATTCAGGATGTCGGAAAGAAGAATCTCGAGGTCCCCGACCATCGCCGAGGTATTCGTATTATCCGGCTGCGTCATCATGCACCCCCGTGGACGATCGTCCAGAATTTGTACCCGAGTAGGATCACGAGAAAGATGAGATACAGCCTGAGGAAGAGAAGGGCAAATTCTGCTCCTTTTGAAAGTTTGATCTTGGGCGTTGCATATCTCTCGTTGATCCTCGTAATCGTCCCGGTCAATTCATGGATGGCACCGCCGATCCGTTCCCCGAAGATGCTTTCAATTGCTACCATTTTTCTCCCTTCCCTACCCGAACAGATTCGGGAACAGTGTGCTGATACCGTACAATGTGGACACGAAGATGATGCACGCGACGATGGTTATGTTCGCAATATTATCAAACAGGGTATTTTTGTATTTCCCCATGATCTCTTCGCTGTTCAGGAGGATGATCAAAAACACCAGTGCCGCCGGGAGGAGGGTCACCGCAACGACCTGCACAAAGAGCGTGATCAATACCAGCGGAGCGCCCGGGTATGAGCACGACCGCACCGGCGGTAATCAGCCCGACGAAGTAATATACATAGAACCAGAACGCCTCTTTTACCTTATAGTTCAGCGAGTGCGCCCACCCGAAGACCTCCCCGAATGCCCATGAGTTTGTGAGCGCGATGCAGATCGCGCCAAGGAACCCGGCATCGAAAAGACCGATGGCGACAAGTGTCCCTACCCACGGGTGCGACTCCCATGATGACCTGTGCAGCCTGGGCGGCACTTTCGATATTCATTCCGTAGAGGAGCGTTCCTGTCACAACAATCACGAAGATCGCGACGATGACCGTGAAGATTGCGCCGACAAATGTGTCGAATTTTCCCCACGGGATATCCTTCTCCTTCATCTGCTTGTCGACAACAGCGCTCTGCTGGAAGAAGATCATCCATGGCGCGATCGTCGTGCCGATATTTGCCATCAGAGAAGAAGAAAAGTTCCCCGTTAAATCCTCCCGGGAAATTGGGGATAATACCGGCCCGGAGGATATCGGAGACCGAGGGGTGGATGATCACTGCTGCCGGGATATAGATCAGGTTGACAAGACAGAACGCCATGGTGATCTTCTCCCACGTCCAGTACCGTCCCGACATGACGATGCCGAGCATGACGAATATAACGATGATGACGGTGATTATGGGGGGGACACCGAAGATGCTGAGCGCTGCGGTCATACCGATGAACTCGGTGACCATGGTCAGCCAGTTGACGATACTGAGATCCAAAAGAGAGAACCAGCCCCAGAACGAGCCGAATGCACTGAAGATCGCTTCTGCATGCCCGTGCTTGGTGACGGCACCCAGCCGGACCGTCATCTCCTGCACGAAATACGCGACAGGTCCGAGGAGGACAAGGAACCAGATGAGATTGTACCCGAATTTTGCACCGGTTGCTGCATAGGTGGTGATCCCGCCGGCATCGTTGTCCGCGATCATCACAATCAGGCCAGGACCGGCAAGCAGCAGGTAGATCTTGATGGTCTTGATAATCCGGCTGTAATTAAAATAGAATTTTGATAAAAAATCCATAGTACCCATCCCTGCCTGATTTTAGTGCATTGTGTCTGTCATCCCCCCATTCGATCCCATTCGATCTGAATGGCAGTTGAAGGAAATCTTCCCGAAAAACCGGGGACGTTTCCTACCACCAGACAGGTAGATACCTGAGTCATATATAATTATCCCGTTCGGCGGGATTTTTCTGGCGGTTAAAAGCCATCTGTGGGCACGCTTTACCAGCAAGGCAATAATCTGCGGTTTTAATCAAATAAACCGTGGATTTGCGGATTTTAAAAATTTTTAAAAGAATGCAGGCTTTTTTTTAAGAAACGGGCACTGAGGTATACCAGCAGGTATCTTTCGCTGGTGTATTGAAACATAATAAGATACAACAAGATACACTAGTACAGGAATATAAAATCTTAAAACAGTCCCTTGTGCCAGATGGGGAATTATCGTTTGAGGTGCGCGAAATGTTGGATATCAGGTTTGTACGGGCGAGCCCGGAGATCGTAAAAGCCGATCTGGTGAAACGAAATTCTCCGGAAAAAATTGCATGGGTGGACGAGATTCTTGCAAAAGATGCGAGGTCCCGCGAACTCAAAGGTACAGACCGATGAACTCCGGCGCCGGAGAAACACGATCGCCCGGGAGATAAATGAAGCGAGGAAAGCGGGAAACGATCCGGCGTCCCTGATGGCAGAGGCGGCCGGGCTCCCGGGAAAGATCAAGGATAACGACGCAGAGCAGGAAGAGATCCAGACGATCATCCGCACCCGGCTCATGCGCCTCCCCAATATCCTGCACGACACCGTACCGCAGGGAAAAGACGATACCGAAAATGTCGAGATCCGGCGCGTCGGCACCCCGCGCACGGTTGACTTTGAGATCAGGAACCACGGGCAGCTGGCCGCTGACCGGGGCTGGGCGGACTTCGAGCGGGCGGCGAAGATCTCCGGCGCAGGATTCTATTTCCTCAAAGGCAGCCTTGTTATGCTGGACCTTGCGCTCCAGCGCTTTGCCCTTGACCTGCTCGAAAAGAAAGGATTTACTCCCGGTTGTCCCGCCGTTCATGATCAACCGGAGCTCGTACGAAGGGGTCACCGATCTCGACGATTTTGAGAAGGTCATGTACAAGATCGATGGCGATGAGACATACCTGATTGCGACAAGCGAGCACCCGATTGCCGCGATGTACCAGGACGAGATCTTCGAGGAAAAAGACCTGCCGTTGCGCCTGGCCGGACTGTCCACCTGCTTCCGCCGGGAGATCGGTGCGCATGGGCTTGACACAAAGGGGCTCTTCCGTGTCCACCAGTTCACGAAAATCGAGCAGTTTGTTTTCTGCAGACCGGAAGACTCCTGGCAGATCCACGAAGAACTGCTGGCAAATGCAGAAGAGGTTTTCCGGAAACTGGAACTTCCCTACCATGTAGTCAATATCTGCACCGGGGATATCGGCACCGTTGCAGCAAAGAAATACGATATCGAGGCATGGATGCCACGGGAGAACGCCTATAAAGAGGTTGTCTCCTGCTCCAACTGCACCGCGTACCAGGCAGCAAGTCTCAATATACGGGTGCGGGACAAGGAAAATTTTGAGTCAAAACGGTATATCCATACCCTCAACTCGACCGCGATTGCCACATCACGGGCACTGCGGTGCATTCTGGAAAATTACCAGAACAAGGACGGATCGGTCACGATCCCGACAGTGCTGCGGCCCTACATGAACGACCGCGAGTTCCTGTAAAATCTGCTGTTTTTACCTCTCCTTTTTTATCATCAAACGCAGAACATCTGATAAATACTTATTTGCCAAAGGTAATGCAAGAGTATAAGCAGAGAATGTGGTACTATGGGCTATCCCGATTTGAAAAGTGATGAGACCATTGTTCTGACCGCACAGCATGTAAAGGTAAAATCTGTGCCGTTCGAACTGGTGCTCACCAACCGGCGTCTTATTATCATCGACAGCGAGAAGAACGTTGTCCCTACACAGCAGATCCCGCTGATCACCATCAGGAACGTAACGGCCGGGGAGAACGCAATCCGCGACCCGGTCATTACCCTGACCATCCTGACCGATACGGCAGATACCCGGGAGATGGCGCTCACCTTTGCCATGCAGACTGCCGGCGAGCGCAAACGCGAGGCGGGCGAGTGGGTCAAAACCCTCAAGAAATATATCGCTGAAGCGGCATCGTATCCGGTAGAGATGGCACAGGACACTCATGCTCCCGTGGAAACCCGTCAGGAACATACCGGAACACCCGGTGTAAAAAAGAAGATCGAGATCGCCCGCCCGATAAAAAAGATCATGGTGGATACCAGCCACATGCCACCAAAACCGGTCGAAACCACGTCACTGCCCGAGGGGTCGTTCTGTGGCCGGTGCGGGAACCGCATCCCCCAGGGATCAACATTCTGCAACCGGTGCGGCACTAAAGTTGCTGCCCCGGGAGGACAGGAAACCGTTTCTGCCACACCGGAACAGACTACAACAGCACCGGCGATCCACCGCATGGCCCGGTGACCACAGGGGCCGGCCCATTGAACAGATCATTCACTCAATCGAGCCCCTGATTGAAGACTCGGTGCCCCGCACGGAAACCGCACCGGCGAATACCGGAACCGGAACAGGCACTCTTATGTTCCCGCCGATGTACCCGCAGCACCTGCAGTTGAAACGACTCCTGCCGCTGACGGAACGCCGCACCGGGAGCAGAACCGGTACCCGCCGCACCGGCAGTCCCGCCCGCGTCAACGATCCCACCGCTGCCACCGGTACCCGCAGCACCCCGGAAAAAACGTTCGAAAATCCTTGCAGCAGTCATTATCCTCATCGTGATCATCGCGATAGCAGCCGGGGGATTTATGGTCATGAAAAACATGCAGAAGAATACCGTGGTCACACCGGTGACAACAACCCCCACCCCGATGACAACCTTCCCGACAGTAAAACCAACAACAATCGTAACGACAGCTGTCACTACCGCCGTGCCGACAACGCCTCAGGTGCTTATCCCGCAATACGGGTGTCTGGGTTGAGGTCACGTACGACAAGACCTACACCGGGCAAGTAAGTACCCCGGGTTCACAGGTCGCCGTGACGGATACCGGCGATCTACTTCTATATAGTTCCCACGAAGACCGGGATGGTCGCCATATCCCTCCAAAAGACGGATGGCTCGGGTGACGAGACTGAAAGTTATCGTCTACGATGACGGCACGGTAGTAAAAACAGTTCAACGACCACCCCTAATGGGCCGGATTGACCTGCAGTTTGCCCTCGCGGCCCCGACAACCCCCCGACCCCGTAATAACAACACTCCCCACGACATCCCTTGCATCAACTGCATCAGCAACGGCAAATGCAACCAATAATCCGGTGTGACGGTGGAAAGCCGTAACATTTACGGTTTTTTTGCACGGGCATGAACAGCCAAAAACTATGTGAAAAGATGAATCCTTATGATATACCGTAACCTGTATGCAGGCATCTCTCCTGCTCTTCGTGCTCGCGGGTGCGGCAGCCGCATCCGCTCGATAGCAGTCGTACCTGGGCGACACAGTCAAGCTCTCCGGGTACTGTTATGACAGCCAGACGGTCTACCTCTTCCTGACCGGCCCGAACCTCCCGGAAAACGGAGTCGCGCTGGATAATATCAACAGCCAGGCTGACCAGGGAGGATTTACCGAAGTCAGCGTTGACAGTAACAATCACTGGGAATATGACTGGGGCACAAATTCACTGGGTGGGAGCCTGATGCCGGCACGTATACGGTCTGGGTGGTTAACAGCGCAAGTGATCGTTCCCATCTTGGTCGAGGCTGAATACAGCACGATCTCTGTTTCACTGGGGAATCCGAGTATCAGCGTCGTCACCCCCGTTATTCCGGGCAGCTTCGATCTCCGTTCGATTCCGGACAATGTATCGGTGGTAATAAACGGGGACTACCAGGGAAGCACTCCCCTGACCGTGTCCGGTCTCAATCCCGGCTCCTACAATATTACGTTCTCCCGGTTTAATTACGAAAAGTTCTCCACACCGGCAACGATCGAAGCCGGCTCGATTACCGAAGTGACCGCAACGCTCCAGCCAAAGACCGGAACCCTTGTGATCAACACAACCCTGGAGGTGCACAGGTGGTCCTTGACGGGACCAGTGTGGGCACAGCCCGGTCACGCGTACGAACCTTGCCGCCGGTAACCACACGATCAATGCGACGCTTGAAGGGTACAGCCCTATCGAAGTGCAGGTACAGGTGATTGCTGACCAGTCGGTGACAAGCACGATTGAACTCAAAAAGCCTGTCACAGTCATCCCGGGAATTTCCGTGCCTGTACCGATGCCGGTGACTATTGGTGCCTGCACCTGTGCGATCCTGATTTTTGCGTTCTGCCGCCCGCGTATGGGCCGGTAAAAAATGCTGAAGTGCAAGTCCCGGACAATACCGGGACTTTCCTGTTTTCCCTGATATACAACGGATTACATTGCCGGGTCCTGATCGACAATAATACCGGGCCTAAAACCGGAACGCATAACCTGCATTTTATTGCAGGAGTTGCGTGAGGAATGCCCTGCCAGAGAGGTCCCTGACCAAAGGGCTATATACCGTGTTGGGCGATTACCAAGTATCCAGTGTCGATGGAGTGAGTGAGATATGGCAGAAGAAGAACCAAAACCCGTGCTGGTCCGGGAACGGCTTGATGTCTGCGAGCTGGACCGCGTCCGGATGTCCCTGATGAACCCTGCGCTGATCGCGCAGAAACTTGAAGAGCGGACGATCGACGAGAATGCAAAACCCCTCCTTGAGATGACGATGAAGGAGGGCATCGAGACGGTCTGGGACCGGTTCGAGATGCAGCAGCCACCCTGCAAATACTGCGAAGCGGGGCTCTCCTGCTCACCGGTGCACCATGGGCCCGTGCCGGATCATCCCGCCCCACCGGATCCGGGGCGTCTGCGGTGCCGATGCAGACCTGATCGTTTCCCGCAACCTGCTTGACACGATCGCGACCGGGTCTGCAGCCCATTCCGATCACGGCCGCGATATCGTCGAGACACTGTATCTCGTGGGGATGGGCAAGACCAAAGACTACGGTATCGCCGATCCGGACAAACTGCGCCTGATCGCAAAAGAGTACGGCATTGCGACTGAAGGAAAAAGCCGCAATGAACCTTGCCGCCGAACTCGGCCGTGCCATGCTCGAAGAGTACGGCATGGTAAAAAACACCCTCCAGTTCCTCAACCGGGCGCCAAAAGCGACCCAGGAGATATGGAACAAACTCGGGATCTCCCCGCGGGGGATCGACCGCGAAGTCGTGGACTGCATGCACCGGATCCAGATGGGGGTCGGGGCGGATTATGTCAACATCCTGCTGCAGGGCCTCCGCTGCAGCCTCTCGGACGGGTGGGGCGGGTCGATGATCGGGACCGATATCTCCGATGTCCTGTTCGGCACGCCGACCATCAAATCGTCACGGATCAACCTCGCGGTGCTTAAAGAAGACCATGTCAATATCGCAGTCCATGGCCATAACCCGGTGCTCTCCGAGATGGTCGTAAAAGCGGTTGCTGACCCCGAACTCGTGGCCCTCGCCGGAAAAAACGGCGCAAAAGGGATCAACCTTGTCGGGCTCTGCTGCACGGGAAGCGAGCTTTTGATGCGCAAGGGCATCCCGATGACCGGCAACCACTTAAACCAGGAACTGGTCATCACGACCGGGGCTCTTGAGGCGATGATCGTTGATTACCAGTGTATCTTCCCCTCGCTTGCAAGAACCGCCAGCTGCTTCCACACGCTGATCATTTCGACCAGTGCAAAGGCAAAAATCCCGGGTTCGTATTTCTTCGATTTCCACGCGGACAAAGGATTTCTGACCGCAAAAGCGATCGTGAGGATGGCAGTCGAGAACTTCAAAAACCGGAACCCGAACAGGGTCCTGATCCCGGGTAAACCGGTCCCGCTCATGTCCGGGTTCTCCAACGAAGCGATCAAAAATGCGCTGGGCGGATCGTTCAAGCCACTTATCGATCTCATCGCTGCCGGGAAGATCCGGGGCGCAGTCGGGATCGTCGGGTGCAACAACCCGCACGTGAAACATGACTACGGCCATGTGACGCTCTCAAAGGCGCTCATCAAGAAAAATATTCTCTGTGTCGAGACCGGCTGTGCGGCGATCGCCTCGGGAAAGGCCGGGCTTCTCATGCCGGAAGCAGCGGCTCTCGCGGGCGACGATCTGCGGGCGGTCTGCGAATCACTTAAAATCCCGCCCGTGCTCCACATGGGTTCCTGCGTGGACAACTCGCGTATCCTCGTGCTTGCGGCGGAACTGGGCAATGCGCTCAATGTCCCGATCCACAAGCTGCCCATTGCCGGCGCAGCGCCGGAATGGTATTCGCAGAAGGCGGTCTCGATCGGCGCATACTTCGTTGCGTCGGGAGTCTATACCGTGCTTGGCGTGATGCCGCATATTTCCGGCAGCCCGGCCGTGGTATCGCTCCTGACCGACGGACTCAAAGGGGCGGTGAACGCGAACTTCGCGGTGGAACCAGACCCGGTCAAAGCGGCCGATCTTATCGCAAACCACATCGAAAAGAAACGGACGGGACTCGGCATATGAGCGTTCCTGCCGGACACGGGCGTGCCCATGTCTGGAGACTACAACGCGCCCCGGGCAGATGAGTGCGGGATCCGGGTCGTCATCACCGGGAAGGGGGGCGTCGGGAAGACCACGCTTGCCGCACTCCTTGCCCACCTGTTTGCCCGGGAGGGAAAACGGGTCCTTGCGATCGATGGCGACCCCCAGCAGAACCTCGCGGCGACGCTGGGGGTCCCACCGGATACTGCAGAACAGATCGTGCCGGTTTCGGAGAGTGCCGACTATCTCCGCGAAAAGACCGGCGCCGGGCCGGATATATCCCCGGGCGGGCTTCTCACCCTCAATCCCGATGTAAGCGATGTCATCGACCGTTTTTCGATACCGGTTGACCAGAATCTCCGGCTTCTTGTCATGGGGAGCGTGAAACAGGCAGGGTCCGGGTGTCTCTGTCCCGAGTACACCCTGCTTGCGGCAATACTCCGGCACATGCGGCTCCTTACGGACGAGGTTGTCATCCTTGATACCCCGGCAGGACTCGAACATTTCGGGAGGGCTGTTGCCGAAGGGTTCACCTGTGCGGTGGTGGTGGCGGATCCTTCGTACAACGCAGTCTCTGTTGCCCGTGAGTCAGCCCGGCTTGCAGGACAACTCGGCATCGGGGAGGTCATGTTCGTCCTCAACCGTGTGCAGGGAGATACGGATATACAAAAAATCTGCGGGGAAACAGGGTGCATGCCGGAATTTCCGCAGACCATCATCCTGCCCTTTGATCCACAAGTCAGCCGCACCGAACCTGCGGTCACCCCGCTCATAACCGGTGATTCGGTCTTCATTGAAAATGTCCGGGCACTTGCGGCGACAATTAACGGAGTGTGTGAAGGCCGGAACCCCCGGGTCACCTAAACAAGTTTTTTTTGTTTCCTGCCGAAATGTGCAGGATTTGCGGCATGGTCTAAAAAAACAAACGGGATTATGAAGAATTCATTGCCGGAAGTTTGCATTTCTGGCAGGTAAAGTAACTCATGTCATACTTTGTATTAAGCGCTTCCCACTGACGGTACTGCATATCCGAGAGGTGATCACTGTTTTTCTCTGCATCTTTCCATGCAGCAGCGTCCACGTAGTCCCATGCCACGGTCTCCATGGGTGACCATTGCCGATGACAATTACTTCAGGGGTGGAATGCAGCTGGCCAAAGGCGAACGTGGAAGAATCATCGGTGATGATGGTGGGTTGTGTCGTCTCGATCAGGGCATAACCGGTCCCGTCGTAATCATAGGGAGAGGCAACACTGACCCCGGCAGTCATATGATCCTCATCGACAAAGAACAAGATCGCCGAGCCGAGGCCCAGATTGTTTAAGATTGAGGCAAGGAGAAGCGATTTTTCGCCACTCGTCCCCTCCCCGGTGTAGAGCACCTCGTACGGGTACTGGCGCACCGGACCGTCGTAACTTGGAATGTGCTGGACGAGGCTTGTTGCGATCCGGGCCTCGTCAGAGGGATTGGCCGTTATTCCTTTGATTGCTGCTGCAAGTGCAGCGATTGTCGGCTGCTGTTCCGTGTCGCTTGTGTAGGCGCGATAACAGGAATCATTTCTCCCGCTTGCCGGGGGTTTTGCCTTATTCTGGTAATCCGCATAGACCGAGGTCGAAAGCGTTAACGGGATCACACTGGTCTTCCCGTTTAATGTATAGGGATAGTACTGCGCGATCGAACCGGCCGGGATTGCGATAGTCTCAAGGACCACTGGCACGGCTTCGAGCGGACGGGCGGCAGAGGGAACTGTCGCATTTAACATTTCGGCAGGTGCTGCAGAGGGTACAGATACCGGTGATACGGTGGGGTTCGGGCTCACCTGGGCCACAGGTTCCGGAACTCTGGTTTTGAGTTGTACATCCGGCTGCAAATACTGCAGAAATAAACACAAGGGCGATTACGATATACGAAGTAAATGATGACATGGAATGAGGACTTCCCGTACGCCGGATTCAGTAAATTTTGTTCCGGCAGAGGTGTACATGTTTGGCATTCCAGGGAGATAAGGGATGCGAACCGTAATACGGCAGGATTTTTACTGCCACCGCTTGTCTGCGTGGCGAAATGCAACAAAGAAAACCATTTATTTATTGCAGGCCGGTGCATACGATTCTTCACTAAACCCGAGTAATCCCATGACTCCAGGTACCTCCCCCGTTGTTCCCCGACCCCATCGTGCAGTATTTTCGATCACCACGCTCACCCAGCAGTTCCCGGAACCTGCAGATATCCCGTCAACGGGAGTACTCTTTGTGCTCGTTTCCGACACGGGTGTGGCAATCCGCGAAGGTAAAAAACCAGAGATATACCTGCAGGACGGGCAGATTCCGGCCATCCGTGCCGCCAATACCATAGAATACCTCGGACACAGGGATTCGATACCCTGCTACGCGGCGGAACTGCCCGATGTTTCTCTGCTTCCGGAGGGTATGGCAATATCCGGTGTACGGGATCTCCATGGCAGGATACCTGATGAGGATCTTGCAATTGCCGCTTATGCAGTCCGGCTGATCGCATCTGCAACGGCGAACAGGATCTGCGGCCGGTGCGGGACAAAGACGGTACCAGTCCTTACCGAGCGGGCAAAAAAATGCCCGTCCTGCGGTCTTGTTATCTATCCCCGCATATCCCCGGCGATCATCGTGCTTATCACGCGGGGTGATGAGGTCCTGCTTGCCCGCTCCCCTCGATTCCCTGCCGGGATGCACAGCGTTATCGCAGGTTTTGTAGAGC
The DNA here is from genome assembly GCA_963790005.1 of uncultured Methanoregulaceae archaeon. Taxonomy (GTDB): domain Archaea; phylum Halobacteriota; class Methanomicrobia; order Methanomicrobiales; family Methanospirillaceae; genus Methanoregula. The sequence goes on along the minus strand of CAWBMY010000005.1, from coordinate 14,781 downwards.
CGGGCGAGACGCTCGAGCATGCAGTCCACCGGGAGATCCAGGAAGAGGTGGGTATTACGGTAAAAAACATCAGGTACTTCGCGAGCGAGCCCTGGCCGTTTCCGGATTCACTCATGATCGCGTTTGAAGCAGAGTATGCCGCAGGTGAGATAACAATCGACAACAATGAAATCGTTTCAGCCGGCTGGTTTGGCCGGGACAACCTCCCGCCGCTGCCCTCACCCATGAGCATCTCGCGGGCACTCATTGACAGGTGGGCGGGACACAGGGGCCCGCAGACTTAAAACGTTAAATAATCTTTTCTTTTCAGGGAAAATCCAAGGATTCCTGCACAATATCCGCACATGCGGCCAACAACGAGTCTAACCGCAGGCGATATAAACATACATATAATATAAAGCCTTTTAATTCTGTAAGAGAGCAATAGAGATGAATTCTGAACCATCAGGTACAGATGAAGACATCCATGGCGGGGAAAACGCCATCGATATCTTCATTCTCTGTAAAGATGCCCGGGATTCCCAGCAGCTCATCGGGCAGCTGACTCCCCCGGGTTACCGGGTTACCCTTTTCTCTGAAAGTACGGATTTGGTTGAGAGCCTCCGTGCCGGAAAACCCAACCTCCTCATCTGTGACACCAGCGGCGCAGAACAGGATGGCTACGAGGTCTGCCGCGAGATAAAAAAAGATGACGATCTCTGGCGGATCCCGGTGCTCCTTATCACCGGTGTTGTAAGCCTCGGGGATCTCTTAATCGTCCTTGACAGCAACGCGGACAACTTCATCGCGCGCCCGTATGATCCCCAGTACCTCCTCTCGCTTGTCGATATGATGCTTAACTCAGCGGTCGAAAAGCCGGATCCGGAGAAAATCAGGACGCAGTTCAAGATACAGCACGAAGACCGGGAGTATGTGATTACGGCGGATCGCAGGAAACTCCTGGAATTCCTGCTCTCCTCTTTTGAGATCGCGGTCAGCAGGGCAGCAGATCTGGGACAGGCACAGAATGCACTTGACGGCCTGAAATCCACCCTTGAACGACGGGTCGCGGAGCGCACGAGCGAGCTCAGCACGGAAACAGCCCGGCTCCAGACGGTTTCAAACGGGCAGGTCCGGGATCTCGAGAATGCCAGAAAGGCCCTTGCCTGGGCTGAAAAGCGATGCAGAGTCCCTTAAATCCCAGATTGAAGAGCGCGAGAAAGTTATTGCCGGAAAAGCGGATGAAATGGCCCGGCTCACGCAGGAACTGGAATCTACCCGCTCCCGTCTTGCGGAGGCTGACGATATGGTCCGAACGCTTGGGACCGAGAAGAATGAACTTGAATCTGCCCTCCGCGGCGATGCCGAGACCTTAAACCGGGATCTCGAACAGGCCCGGTCAGATCTGTCAGCCACAAAAAAAGAGCTTGCAGAGGTCTTCAGGTTTCCGGGCGGATCTCGAGACGCAGCTTGCCGGGCTCAAAGAGCAATACGAGGAATCTGAAAAGGCCCTGAGTTCCCGTTCTATTGAGTTCGAGCAGATCAAAAGCGCCCTTACAAGCGAGAAGAACCGGGCTGATGCCGCCGAGCAGGAAGTCAAATCCATCATGCAGGAGAAAGCCCGGTCAGAGCAGGATCTCCGGCAGATGGTAGAGGATATCACGGGGAAGGCAAAGCAACTGTCAGAGGACAGCATGCGGCTCTCCGATGAAATGGCCGCAGAAAAGGAACTGCGGGCAAAGGCAGAGCAACAGTACAGCGAACTCGCGCAGGAGGTGGCAAAAAAAGAGGCCGCGTTTGTCGCTGAAAAAGGGACGTTCATGGAACACCATGACGCACTCCAGCAGAAATACGACGCGCTCACGGAATCGGTTGGTGCCGAGCGCCAGAAGAACGCAACGCTCGAGGCCGATCTTGCCCGTATAACCGCGGCACATGAGCAGACCGCCACCGAAATGCAGGCATTACAGGAGCAGTTGGATGCGACTGTTGCGTCCCTTGAAACGGAAAAACGCATGCGGGCCGGTGTAGAAACAAGCGTACAGGAAATTACCGATACAAAGGACCGGGAGATGCAGGCGCTCAACACTACACTGGGAGCACTCCGGGCAGGACCTGGAAGCGGCAAGGGCGAGTCTTATACATGCAGAGCAGGAGCGGGATGCGGCACGCGATGCGCACAAGCAGCATAAGTGACGAACTCGCCGCCGCTGAACTTGCAAAGGCCCAGTCTGAAAAACTCGCCCGTTCGGCTGTGTCCGGAGATGGAGCAGGCCCATGAGGAACTTGAGTCCGAGCGGCGCATGCGCCATGCAGCCGAAGAGAAACTTTCTGAGATAACGCAGGTTAAGGAACATATCGAGCAGAACCTGAGTGTGTCTGCCGGGCAGGCAGCGGCACATGAGCAGGAACTGCTCGCAAAAATCCAAGACCTTTCTGCCAGTCTTGCCTCCGAGAACGAAGCGCGCCGTGCGGCAGAAGAAAACCTTGCACAGGCTTCCCGTGAGAAAGAGCAGGCTGAACAGACCCTGCAGGAAGTAGCCAGTGCAAAGACTTCGGAGGATGCCCGGCACGAAGACATGGTTAAAAAAATCAGTGACGATCTCAGGGCAGCACTCGACCGGCAGCGATCGCTTGAGGAAGAACTCCATAAATACGGGCTGGAACAGAACGAAAAAGAGGCCGCTCTCCGGTCCCTTGCTCTTGAGATAGAGCAGGCCGGCGCCGAGATTGAGGCAGAAAAAGAGCAGCGTCATGCAGCAGAAGAGGAGTGTGCGGAGGCGAAAGATGCCCTTGCAGCGCTCAGGAAAAAAATCCAGATTCCCTCTGCACTGATCGAGGAAGTACCGATACAGAACCACGTGATGGTGACAAAAAAACCTGATCTTCCCACGGTGATCATGCACGGGCCGCAGGCCCTCGCCCGTAAAGAGGTTGATCATCTCGTGCCAGTTCAGCGGCCAGCTGATCCTGTGGGAACCGACGCTATACCTGAAACGGATGCGCCGCAGGTCAGGATCCTGACCGTAGAAGACCTCTTTGAAGAGGAGCCAAAAGAACTCGATATTAACGACCTTTCGGATGCGATCCCGGCCTTTGGCCGTGCAGGTAACGTGACCGGGTATCGTACCCCGGAACACAACCGGGAACGACACGATCGGTACCGGGACAGATGATGACACTGTGCCTGATGACAGTGAACCGGAAGAGGCAGACCGTACCATAGATGAAGACGAACCCCATGAAGATGAGGCTGATGAAGGCGACGAGGAAAGTACATCCGGGAAAGGGCCGTCACCTGAGTACGCGACCCCCACATTCAGCCGCCAGCAGTGGTTCAATCTCATAAAATGGGCGCACAACGCCGAGGCCCTGAGCCACGAGGACCGGATCCGGTTTGTCAAGCTCGGGCGGCTGATCCAGAAGGGAAGGCAGTTGACCGGGCGGCAGGAAGCGCAGCTGGCAGAACTCGTGACCCTTGCCCACGCAATGGGATACCGGATAAAAGAGTGAGCAGCCCGGATTACTCGATTTTTTTTTAGTTTGGAAAAACATTGGTAACCGGTCGTATGCGGCAGTTACTTTTTTTATGACATGTCGACCTTGGGAAAAATCCTTAAAATATTTCTCTTAACGCTCTTTTAAAGAGAACGGCATTTTTATGTCAGCACTTCTGCATCTGGGTTACTTCTACCCGGAGCGATAACCTTCGGGAAGGTCATACATCATCATCCCGAAAGCACAACAGTGCGGTCCGGGAGGGCAGGCGCGGCCCTTTCGTCACGATGAGATGTCACAATTTGTGCAATAACCAGGGATTTCTCCAGAGCTGCATTCTACTGATTCAGGTACTTTTTACTGGTGACGGAACCTTCACGTCACCTGCCATCCCGGGATTTTGCCGGATAGAAACTTCAGAAAAATATACCATCGTACCCAGACAGATGCCGACACCGGCGATACTGAGCGGCAGGAAGAGCCCATGTGCAAGGATACCCAGGCTTTCAAGCCCGAAAAAGACAAGGAGTACCGTGCAGTGCTGGATATGGTACCGGGCGATCCGGGGATCGGTCCTGTCACAGGGGCGGATAGACCCGGAACACGTCCAGGGGCTGAAGGGAAAGAACGGGAAGATGCCTTTTCGGGTACAAAGATCTTCGGTCAGGTGAAGACCCATCCCGAGAAGTATACCACCCATGAATATGGCAGCAGGTCCGGTGAGTGACACTGCCAGTCACATACGCCGGTATATACACAAACGCACCCGTGCATGCACCGATAAACAGGACGCCCGGGTAATGAATGAGTCAGCCGCTTGTCCGCAGGGTCCGGAACCGGATGACGGGAATAAATATAGATTCGGCACAGGAGCGGAGCGCAAACCCGCCGGGGGAATTGCACAATCAGCCATGCAACGGTGCGGAATGTCAGATGTTTTGGCCGGGTCATGTGGATGTCCGGGCAGTAAAACGCCAATGCAGGTGCCGGCGACAACCAGCACCATCATGAGAGGGTTTGAGAGAAAGAATGCACTACAAAGGATAAGGGCGCTCATCAGGGCAAGGGCCATATGGTGCCGGGTGATCATGGTATCGGGTTCCTCACGTCATTTACAAAGGGTGCTGACAATGAGCACGGATTTCATCAGAGACTCTTTTGTCCTTTTCTCTCTCCAGATTACTGTAGAGAGTATGTGATATAAGTATTAGGATTATAATTAATTTAAGTTTAAATAAATAAAAAACAATTAACATTGATGACGCGTTGGTAGCCGAATCGGAAAATTTCAATGACGTGAAATGCCAGTTGCCAGATCCAGACGCAACAGCACCCGGCAGGCACTGCCCGTGAACGCCATCGCTATCCCCGGATGAAATCTGGCACAAAAAATCCGGAGGCAGTCTGGCAAAAATCTTAACCAGCTTCCGGTATCACAGACATGACACCAATAACCAGCGTGCGGTCTTTGTAGGGATACATCACCATCCCGGAAAACAAGTCTGCCGTATGATCCTGCGCAGACAGGGATTTTTTGAGGAGATCGGTACATATGAAGCATTGAATCTTCTCCATAATCCGTTTCTCCGACTAATACTCGAATGACGCCTAATAGGTCTCGGGTAATAATTCATCCGGTTGTTTCGTGGCGTTGGAATTAAGATAATCGATTACGTTAAAGGAACATGGTTATTGGATTATATGATAGAAAGAATGTTCTTACTATAACATATAAATATTTGTAAGACAATTCTATTTTGTATAAAGGAGGAAAGATGCGAAAAACAGTACATGCACCAGAGGTATCCGTAAGTAACAGGCGGTTACCTGCGATGCAACAACTGCGGGCATATGACTGGCTCTGCCTTGTCACGCCCGTTTGCTGCATTGTACAATCTGAAGCTGCCGATCTACTCCTGGGCGGAATGACAAAGAGGCTCGCATACATGATCCGGAACAATTGTTCCGGTAAGCATCACAGGCATGCAAAGCCAAAAGTCCCGAACCGGGAATTGGATGCGGCAGGCAGAAGGGAACAGGGATTAACATATCCTGATTCGTTCCTAAAAAGATCCCTGCACGATAAAAAAAGATCTCTGGGATCTCCTGCACTAAACGGATGGCGGATACCGGACTCTTGCGACCACTCATGGTCCAGGGCCCGGGAATAATTTCACGAATAAATAGTGGAAACGAACGAAAAGAGTCTTTTCAATGAAACGACAGGTAGCGATTTACGGAAAAGGCGGTATCGGCAAATCGACCACCACCCAGAACACGGTCGCAGCACTTGCAGAAGCCGGAAAGAAGATCATGGTCGTCGGCTGCGATCCAAAAGCGGATTCAACCCGGCTTCTACTGCACGGGCTCTGCCAGAAGACCGTGCTTGACACGCTCAGGGACGAAGGAGACGACATCGAGCTCGATGCAATCCTGAAACCCGGGTTCAGGAATACGATGTGTGTGGAATCCGGAGGACCAGAACCCGGTGTCGGCTGTGCCGGCCGCGGGATCATCACCGCCATCAACCTGCTCGAATCACTCGGGGCGTACACCGACGACCTCAACTATGTCTTCTACGATGTGCTGGGGGATGTGGTCTGCGGGGGATTTGCGATGCCGATCCGGGAAGGAAAAGCCGAAGAGATCTATATCGTCGCGTCCGGGGAACTCATGGCCCTGTATGCGGCAAATAACATCGCAAAAGGGATCCAGAAATACGCGGTAAACGGCAAAGTCCGGCTCGGCGGCATCATCTGCAACAGCCGCAAAGTCGACAACGAACGGCCCCTTCTTGAGGCATTTGCAAAGGAACTCGGGTCGCAGCTCATCTACTTTGTCCCGCGTGACAACCTTGTCCAGCGTGCCGAGATCAACAAGAAGACGGTCATCGATTTCGACCCCACGTCAAACCAGGCAAACGAGTACCGGAACCTGGCAAAGGCCATTGACGAGAACAAGATGTTCGTCATCCCGAAACCGATGACCCAGGACCGGCTTGAAGAACTCATGATGCAGCACGGGTTCATGGACGCCATGTAAAAAAAGTACGGATTGTTCGCAAGAGTAAAAAAACATAGGCGGAAATGAGGCTGGAACAATGTTACTGATAAGGGCAATCGTACGACCGGAAAAGAAAGACGAAGTCCTTGCAGAACCTCTCCGCAGCGGGATTCAATGCGGCGACCATGGTGGATGTGGTCGGCCGGGGCAAGCAGAAAGGGATCAAGATCGGCGGGATGGTCTATGATGAGATCCCAAAGATCCTCATCCTGATGGTCATTCCCGGACGAGGAGAAAGACAAGGTTGTGAAGATCGATCCTCGAGACCGCGCGGACCGGGACAGACGGAACATTCGGGGATGGGAAGATCTTTGTGAGCCCGGTCGATGAAGTCTACACCATCTCACGGAACAGCAAGGGCCTCTGAGGGGCGGATGGCAATGAAAGAGATCATGGCCATTGTCCGGATGAAAAAGACCGGCGCCACCAAAAAAGCCCTCGTTGAATCCGGCGTTGCCGGTTTTACCGCGGTAAAGGTGCTCGGGCGCGGGAAACTCATCACCGACCCGCAGTCACTCGAAGAATGCAGGGAGAAACTCCTCTCCATGGGAGCATCGACGACTTCAGCGATGCAGCGGAGACGGAAAAACAGGTCACGTCGTTTTCTTGACGGATCGCGGTTCTTCCCCCGGCGCCTCTTTACGATCCTCGCGCATGATGAGGATGTCCCGCGGATAGTCGAAGCGATCACAAAAGCCAACCGGACCGAGCACGGGATCGGGGACGGGACGATCTTTGTCATGCCCATTGTACGATGCGGTCCGGGTCCGCACCGGAGAAACCGGAGAGGCCGCCATCTGGTAACAGGAAAGGAGGCCGAAAACATCATGGACGGAATGGATATAACACTGGAGGAGATGCTACACGCAGTATCCGGATACGGTAAAGAAAAACCGGAAGAAACATATCGTCATCAAAGCACGAGGCGGACGGAGTGCTGCCCCCAGATCGAGGCAAACACGCGGACCATCCCGGGCATCATCTCCCAGCGCGGCTGCGCCTATGCCGGGTGCAAAGGTGTGGTCGTCGGGCCGATCAAGGATATGATCACCATCACCCACGGCCCGGTCGGCTGCGGGTACTACAGCTGGGGCACCCGGCGGAACAAGGCGCGGGCTGATGAGCACGACGCCAAAAGACAAGATCTATTCGCAGCTCTGCTTTACGACCGACATGCAGGAACCGGACATCGTCTTTGGCGGCGAGAAGAAACTCGCCAAAGATGATCGACGAAATCGTCGCTGCATTCCACCCGCGGGCCATCAACATCTGCTGCCACCTGCCCCATCGGCCTTATCGGCGACGATATCGGTGCCGTAGCAAAAGCGGCAGAGGAGCGCCACGGCATCCAGGTGCTTGCGTACGCATTGCGAAGGCTACAAAGGGGTCAGCCAGTCGGCAGGCCACCACATCGCGAACAACAACATCATGGAGAAAGTGATCGGGACGGGAACACGAGCGCAAACCCGGAAAACACGTCATCAACATCCTTGGCGAGTACAACATCGGCGGGGACGGCTGGGAACTGGAACGCATCTTAAAGAGATGCGGCTACACGGTCAACTGCGTACTGACCGGGGATTCGAGTTACCACGATATCAAAAACCTCCACCTCGCGGATCTCAACCTCGTCCAGTGCCACCGGTCGATCAACTACATCGCCGAGATGATGGAGACCAAGTACGGCACTCCGTGGCTCAAAGTCAACTTCATCGGGATCGAAGCGACCAGCCAGTCGCTGCGCCAGATCGCAAAATGTTTCGACGACGCGAACTTGAGAAACAGACCGAAGAAGTCATTGCCCGGGAGACCGCCCGGATCGACCCGGTGCTCGAACAGTACCGGAAGATCTGCCGGGGCAAGACAGCGTTTGCGTTTGTCGGCGGATCCGCGGAGCCACCACTACCAGTACCTGCTCAGGGACCTTGGCATGGAGATGATCATCGCAGGCTACGAGTTTGCCCACCGCGACGATTACGAAGGCCGCCAGGTCATCCCGACCATCAAAAGCGATGCGGACTCCAAAAACATTCCCGAACTCCACCTCAAGCCCGATGAGAAACATGTTCAGCGAGGCCCACGTCCATCTCAATCTCTCGAAAGAGAAGTTCGAGGAGCTCAAAAAAGAGGTCCCGCTCAACTACTACGAAGGGATGTACCCGAACATGAAAGACGGGCGAGGTCATCATCGATGATGCAAACCACCACGAGGTCGAGGAACTGATCAAAACGACTAAACCCGACCTGTTCCTCTCCGGCGTCAGGGACAAGTACATCGTCCACAAGATGGGCGTCGCCTCAAAACAGATGCACTCGTACGATTACGCCGGGCCCTATGCCGGCTACAACGGCGCGATCAACTTCGCCCGCGACGTGGCACACGCTCTCTCGACCCCGGCCTGGAAGACTGATCGTCCCGCCATGGGAACGAAAAGAAGAACCCGATGCAGAAAAACAGGAGTGAGATCCAATGCTTGAATGCGTGCCCGAAGGAACAGTCGAACACACCGTCGGGAAGATCAACCCGGCAAAAACCTGCCAGCCGATCGGGGCCATGTATGCAGCGCTCGGGATCCACGGGTGCCTCCCGCACAGCCACGGCTCGCAGGGCTGCTGCGCCTACCACCGGATGCACCTGACCCGGCATTTCCGCGACCCGGTGCTCGCCTCGTCGAGTTCGTTTACCGAAGGGGCATCGGTCTTTGGCGGGGCAGCGAACCTGAAAACCTCCATCAAAAATGTCTTCAAGATCTACAACCCGGACATCATCGCAGTCCACACGACCTGCCTATCGGAAACGATCGGGGACGATGTCCCCAACATCATCAAACAGTCCGAGATCCCCGAAGGAAAGATCGTCATCCACGCCAACACCCCGAGTTACGTCAGGGCTCGCACATCACCGGGTTTCTCCAACATGTGCAAATCGATGGTCGCGTACCTGGCACAGTCTGAAGGCGAGACCAAGAAAGAGCAGGTCAATGTCATCCCGGGTTTTGTAAACCCCGGCGACATGCGCGAGATCCGGCGGATCGTCAATGCGCTCGGGATAAAACTCGATCATGTTCCCGGACACATCCGGTGTCCTTGACGCACCGCTCACGAGCAAGTACCAGATGTACCCCGATGGCGGCGCAACCATTGCGGAGATCCGGGACTCGGGCAACTCCGAAGTTACCCTTGCCCTTGGTGCGTTTGCCTCGAATGCTGCAGCCGATCTCCTCCAGGAGAAATGCGGTGTCACCGGTATCCCGCTCAAACTCCCGATCGGCCTGAAAGCAACCGACGATTTCATCATGGCCTTAAAAGACTGGTTCGGCGTCGAAATCCCTAAAGAGATCGCCATCGAGCGCGGCCAGGTCATCGATACCCTGATCGACACCCACTTCCACTACCAGGGAAAGACCGTTGCGATCTTCGGCGACCCCGATCATGTGATCGCCATGACCGAGTTTGCGATCACGATGGGCATGGTCCCGAAGTATGTGCTCACCGGTACGCCCGGTAAAGAGTTCGAAGCCGACGATCCAGAAGATGCTCGACGATGCAGGCATCGAGGGGAGCAAAGTCAAAGCCGAAGGCGATCTCTTCGAGCTCCAGCAGTGGATCAAAGAAGAGAAAGTCGACCTGATGATCGGGACGACCTATGGAAAGTACATCGCACGGGCCGAGGACATCCCGCTCGTCCGGTTCGGTTTCCCGATCCTTGACCGGGCCGTCCACCCGCTCATGCCGGTGGTCGGCTACCGGGGCTGCCTGCGCCTGATCGAGCAGATCAGCGATGCCCTGCTTGAACGCCGGGACCGCGACTGCGCTCGACGAGGACTTCGAACTGGTACTGTAAAAACCCTGGGAAAAAACGGAGGTGAAACCTTTATGGAAGATTCATGCGCACTCACGGCAGCGGCGGTTGCCTGCATCGATGAACGGCAGGACTCCATCCAGACGGCCGGGAAGAGCAGGACCCGCATCCACTGTGCGGACGACAGCCTCGCCGGCTCGGTCAGCCAGCGGGCCTGCGTGTTCTGCGGGGCCCGGGTTGTCCTGAACCCGGTGACCGACGCCGTCCATCTCGTCCACGGCCCGATCGGCTGTGCCACCTACACGTGGATATCCGGGGCAGCCTGTCAAGCGGTTCGGAGCTGTACCGGAACAGTTTCTCGACCGACATGAAAGAACGGGACGTGATCTTTGGCGGCGAGAAGAAACTTGCTGCCTGCATCGATGAAGTGGCGGGAAAATATCACCCTCCCGCCGTCTTTGTCTACGCGACCTGCGTCTCGGGCATGATCGGCGACGACATCATCGCGGTCTGCAAAGCGGCATCGGCCCGGCACGGGATCGATGTGATCCCGGTCGAGTCCAGCGGGTTTATCTCCGGCAACAAGGTTGTCGGCTACCGTGCGGCAGCAGAAGCCCTGCTCAAGCTCATCCGCCCAAAAGAGGGCGAAACGATCGAAAAAACCAGAAAACTCAACTTCCTTGGCGAGTACAACCTCGGCGGGGAGAAATGGGTCGTCGAGCGGTACCTCAAAGAGATCGGCATTGAGATCAACGTCGCCTTCACCGGCGATTCGACGGTTGCCGCACTCAAACGTGCGCCCTCCGCGTGCCTGAACCTTGTCCAGTGTACCGGGTCCATGCACTGGGTCGCGGCAAATCTCGAACGAACGTTCGGTACCCCGTACATGGACGTGAACTTCTTCGGGGCCGAGAACACGGCAGAGAGCCTGCGGAAGATTGCCGGCGTTCTATAATGACGAGGAGATCACCCGGCGCACGGAAGCGCTCATCGCACGGGAGATGGGACGGATCCGGCCCGCACTTGAGAAATACCGCAGCAAACTCAAAGGAAAACGTGCGGCCATCTACGTGGGCGGCGCATACAAGGCCATCGCCATTATCCGCCAGCTCCGGGGCCTTGGGATGGAGATCGTGCTCTCCGGCACCCAGACCGGGAAACAGGACGAGTACGAGAGCATCGAGCCGGATGCTTTCTGAAGGAACGATCATCATCGATGACGCAAACCCGGCAGAACTCGAAAAATTCCTGCTCGAAAAGAAGGTGGATGTCATGGTCGGCGGTGTCAAGGAGCGCGTGCTCGCGTACAAACTCGGGATCGGCTTTGTCGACCACAACCATGACCGGAAGGACGGCCTTGCCGGGTTTGACGGCGCCATCCGGTTCGCCCGCGAGGTCTATGTCACCACCTGTTCGCCGGTCTGGCAGCAGATCAGGAATTCTGCTCCCGGGGGGATGCCGGTATGACAGATGTGCAGACAGCAGCCCCGGTCGTTCCAGCACCCCGGGCAAAACAGGTCAGCGAGAACCAGTGCCACATGTGCATGCCTATAGGTGGCGTTGTCGTGTTCAAGGGCATCGAGAACGCGATGGTGCTCGTGCACGGTTCGCAGGGGTGCAGCACCTACATGCGCCTCGCAAACGTCGAGCACTACAACGAGCCGGTCGACATCGCATCCTCCTCGTTAAACGAGAAACAGACGATCTACGGCGGCGAGGCAAACCTCAGAAAAGCCATCGACAACGTGATCCGGGTCTACCAGCCAAAGGTGCTCGGGATCCTGACCACCTGCCTTGCAGAGACGATGGGTGAGGATCTCGAACGGATCGTTGCCGCGTACGTGCAGGAAAAAAAGATCGCCGGCATCGACATCATCCCGGTGCCCACGCCCAGTTACAGCGGGACGCAGACCGAAGGGTTCTGGGCAGCGACCCGGGGCGTGATCGCGTACTATGCCCGGCCGACAGAGCCGCACCGGCGCATCAACGTGATCGTCCCCCACATCAGCCCGGCCGATATCCGGGAGATCAAACGCATCCTCGACAGCGTGGGACTCGAATACACGCTCGTCCCTGACTACTCGATGACACTCGACCGCCCGTACGGGGGCCGGTACCAGAAGATCCCGCCCGGTGGCACCACGACAAAGGAGATCGCGGAGATGGCCGGGGCACCGGTGACCATCCAGTTCGGGACGACCTGTCCCGATGCCCTGTCGCCGGGCCTGTACCTGGAGCAGGAGTACGGCGTCCCGCTCGTCAACCTGCCGCTGCCCATCGGCCTTGAAAACATGGATCTCTTCGTTGAGACCATCACGAAGATCAGCGGGCAGAGTGTGCCAGACGAGCTCGCGCTCGAACGCGGCTGGCTCCTTGACGGCATGGCCGACTCGCACAAGTACAACGCTGACGGGAGACCGGTCATCTATGGCGAACCAGAACTCGTCTACGCCTTTGCCACGCTCTGTAGAGAGAACGGTGCATCCCCGGTCGTTATCGCAAGCGGGACAAGGAACAGCCGTCTCGCAGAACGGCTTGCTCCTGTTCTTGAGGCCTCTGATGAAACACCGGTACTCCTTGAAGAGGCCGACTTCGCCGCGATCGAGGCAGCGGCCCTGACAGCACAGGCAAACATCGCGATCGGCCACTCCGGGGGAAAGTCTCTTTCCGAGCGCCACGGCATCCCGGTGGTCCGCGTAGGTTTTCCCATCCACGACCGGACCGGGGGCCAGCGGATTTTGTCGGCCGGGTACCGGGGCACGCTCGCGTTCCTTGACCGGTTCACAAACACGCTCCTTGAGACCAAGTATGCCACGTACCGCCAGAAGATAAAAGAAGAATTCTGTAGTCTGGAAGGTGTCTGAAATGCAAAAACCGAAACACCATATTTTTGTCTGTACCAGCTCCCGTGCGAACGGGCAGCAGAAAGGATTCTGCCACGCAAAAGAGGGTGTCAGTATCATGTCACGATTCATGGAAGAGATTGAAGAACGCGACCTGGGTGGCGAGGTGTTCCTCTCAAACACCGGCTGCTTTGGGATCTGCGAGAAAGGGCCGATCGTTGTCGTGTACCCTGACAATGTCTGGTACGGCGCAGTAACTCCGGACGATGTGCCCACAATTCTTGACGAGCACATTGAAGGGGGAAAAGTGGTGGACCGGCTGGTGCTGTAAAAATACCGGAACGACGGGAGCAGATCATGGAAGAGATTGCAGCAATCCTTGGTGCGGACGGGTCAAGCACCACGCTGACCGAACCGGGAACCCTGGTGGTATTCCGCCGGGAAAAGGGTGCGTGGACAAGCAACCGTTCACTGCCGCTTGCCCTTGACCAGACACAGGGACTCCGCGAGATGCGCAGTAAAATGGCCGGGCTCCTGGCATTTCTCGGGGACTGCCGGATCGTGGTGACAAAATCGGCAAGCGGGGCCCTGTACTTTGAACTGGAGAAAGCCCGGTGCACGCTCTGGGAAATTACCGGGAAGCCGGACGAGTTCCTCGACCCGGTCTGGGCCGATGAAGAAAAGGAGCGGCAGGCCGAACGCTCGCCCACTGCCCCCGTGCTTCCGGTGCCAAAAGAGCGAACACCCGGGAATTTCTTTATCTCGATAAAGGAGGTCCAGGGAAAACGCCCGGATATCTCCAGCAAGCAGGTGCTCCAGCAGTTTATCGGACGGGGGGGCTTTCTTGTCCTTGAGATCATCTGCAGCCATGTACCTCCATGGATAGAAGTGGAGGCGGAACGCCGGGGCTATACCCTTGAGACCGAACAGCAGGACAAGGATACCGTGAAAGTCCGGCTGACAACAAATACAGGTCGGTAATTGTTATTAACGCTGGTTCCCCTGATATGAAACCTGAAACGGACCGTGGAGGCAGGGATTTATGTGGGAAAAGATCAGTCTTCCCGCACCTGACCCGGCATCAGGAAAGAATGGCCGGGCTACTGTGGGGTGATAGTATCTAGAAATGCACGTTCCTGCCCTGTCTTATCCGGCTGGGCCACCACCGGCCCTGTGGCCAGCTGCACTCTCATCTCTTCCGGATATAATTGTACCTCATACACTATCCAGATCAGCATTAAGTAATGATTTGTTGTTACATTATGATAATAATAAAACACAATTTTTAACTATTATCTGGTAAAAGTACATCAGGAATAATTAATCCAAAAGGATTGTGAAGTCATGAAACAGAAGTTGACACCTGCAAAACTTGCACTCATCAGTATGGTCTTCGGACTCCTGCTTGTATCGGCCCTCTTTGCCGGCTGCACGCAGAGCACGCCAAGCACCACGGTCACGACCGTCGCAACAACCGTACCGGTAACCCCGGCATCAACACCGGTAGCAACAGTCGCAACCGCAGTCCCGACGACCGTTGCACCGACCGCGACACCGGCCCCGGTCTACACCCCAGCGTCAGGAAATGTTGTTGCG
>CAWBMY010000004.1:0-55714 GCA_963790005.1 uncultured Methanoregulaceae archaeon | reverse complement strand
GATTACATCGCGCCGGAGGCAATGACAGGGTATTTGACCGGGGCCTTTCCCGGCAGCGTGGTGGGACTGTACCTGATAACTATGAGTGTAGGTTGCTGAAACACGATGGCACCACCCGGGTTTTTATTGCCATTGATACCGGGCTCATCCAGTCGAGGGCGCCCCGGCAAGCATGGGAACCATACGGGACATCACGGAGCAAAAACGCGCCGCGGAAGCGCTCAGGGAGAGCGGGGAGAAACTCAGGGCGGTCTTTGACAGTACCTCCCAGTTCACCGGTATGATGACCCCCGAAGGGATTCTCATTGATGCCAATCACACGGCCCTGGAGTTTGTGGGTGCCCGAAGGGAGGATGTGGTCAACCGCCCCTTCTGGGAGACACCTTGGTGGCAGGGGAATGCGGCGCGTGTGCTGCGGCTGCATGAGGCCATCGGAAAGGCCGCCATGGGTATATTTGTCAGGTATGAAGCCGAACTGCAGGGTGCCGGCAATACCACCCTGCTTGCCGACTTCTCCATCAAACCGGTATTCAATTCCGAAGGCCGCGTCCGGTTGCTCATTGTTGAAGCCCGCGATATTACCAAAAGCAAGCGTACCGAAGAGACGCTCAGGGAGAGCGAGGACCGGTTCCGGAGAATGTTTGAAGACGGCCCGCTCGGCATGGCGATAGTTGGCAGGGACTACCGGTTTGTGCTGGTGAACCGGATGCTCTGCGAGATGATGGGGTATACGGAACAGGAATTGCTGACCAGATCGTTTGCGGATATAACCCACCCCGGGCATCTGGAACAGGATATAGCCGAGATCGAAAAACTCTATCCCGGCGAAATTGCCCGGTACCGCACGGAAAAAATGTATATCAGGAAGGATGGCTCCGTGATCTGGGGGGCGCTGACCGTCAGTCCGCTCAGGGACCGGGAAGGCCGCATTGTGTCGACACTCTCTCTTGTCGAAGATATATCGAAATGGAAACAGAGACGGGAAATGAGCGGAACAATCAGGACAGCCAGAGGGCCGGCAGAATGCAGGACCGTTTCCCTGAAATGAACGAATGACCGGGGATACCGGTTACTTTCACTCCCCGCCCGCCGCCTCTTTAAATCCCGCGTCTGTCAAATGGGCATATATGCCCGGGTGCGGGGAAAAACTGGCAAAACTGACGTCAGGCAGCCAGTATGATGTCTGTATGCCGGGAGAGTGCATACAGATGCTCACCTCCGGGGCCTGCATCACGTACAACCAGAATGCGGGTGGCTGCAACCGGATGCTCAAGGTGCTCCTGCACGGGAGCTGCTCGTACGACTGTGCGTATTGTCCTGTCCGGGCCGACCGGTCAGGGCTCGCGTTTGCCCCCCGTGAACTGGCAGAGACGTTCCTTGGGCTGTACCGGAAAAACCTTGTGGGGGGCCTCTTTCTCAGTTCGGGCATCCCGTATGACACCGACGAAGTGATGGGCGAACTTATCGAGACCGCCCGGATCCTCAGAACCGAAGGGTATGCAGGATACCTCCATCTCAAGATCCTGCCCGGGGCACGACGGTCTGACATCAATGAGGCCGCACAACTTGCGGACAGGATAAGCCTCAATGTCGAGACGACCGGAGAGAGCCGGCTCCGTGCCCTCTCCGGGATCAAGGACTATGCCGACGATATCATAAAACGGCTCGGCTGGATCGCCGAGGCGGCGCCCGGACATCACACAACGCAGCTCGTGATCGGTGCGGCAGGAGAAACCGACAGGGAGATCTTCGACTGCGTCACCTCGCTGTACGAACGGATGCTCCCCTCGCGGATCTATTACTCATCATTTAAGGCGCTCCCAAAAACCCGGCTGGCCTCCCGGGAAAGCACACCTGCCTGGCGCTCACGCCGCTGGTACCAGATGGACTATCTCATCCGGGAGTACGGTTTTAACAGGATGGAACTGCTGCCCCTGCTCGACGATTGTGGCACACTCAAAAACGACGATCCAAAAGCCCTTCTTGCCCGCAACCGGGAACCGGTCGATCCGAACGTTGCATCGTTTGCCGATCTCATCCGTGTCCCCGGCATCGGGACGGTCACCGCACATGCAATTATTCAGGCCCGGGAACGCCGTACGATCCGGACGCCCCGGGATCTCGGCATGTCCGGTTCCTGCATGAAACGGGCACTTCCATATCTCGCATTTTCCGGGGCGGCCCGGCAGGTGACCCTCGCAGGATTCCGGTAAGGACAAACAAATAAAAAAGATCAGTACGTGATAACGCCGGAAAAAACCGTGATGGCCGGGCCTTCCATCTTCACGCCATCATTGAAGTGAATGGTGAGCGGACCCCCCTGCGTCTCGACACGGATCTTATCGCCCATGTAGCCGAGTTTGTGCACGATTACTGCAGATGCCGTCGCACCGGTCCCGCAGGAAAGGGTCTCCTCCTCCACGCCGCGTTCGAAGGTCCGCACCCGGATAGAATCATCGCTGGTCTTTTGCACGAAATTCACGTTGGCTCCGTTTTTAAACGACGCGTGATGACGGATCGGCGGGGAGGCTGCAGCGATATCGACGCTGTCAACTGCATCAACGAGGATCACCGCGTGGGGGACACCGGTGTTTACGGCGTAGACGTCGAACTCCCCGATATGCTCGTGGTATTCGCCATCCCCGGTGGCCGGTATATCCCTTCGTTCGAATTTCGGCGTGGGCATACGGATTGTCGCGGTAAAATCCTCATCGGCATATGCAAGGGCCACACCGATCTCACCGGCAACAGTCTCAACCGTGCAGGACTCTTTGACGTACCCGGCATCGAACGCATACTTGGCAAGACACCGGATCCCGTTGCCGCACATCTCCGCTTCACTCTCATCAGGCTGGAAGATGCGCATCCGTATATCAGAAGTTGTGGACTTCAGGAGATACAGGATACCATCTGCCCCGATCCCGAACCGCCGGTCACAGTAGAGGGCGGCAAAATGCGCCTTCATATCATCGGGAATGATCATTCTCTCATACTCATCAATGAGCACAAAATCATTGCCGTTTCCCTGCAGTTTGGTAAAGGGTATCTCCATCGCATATCCCCTGATAATCCAGCATATTGTCCGTTATCCGGATGTGCTGATGCACTCCGGATAATTCATTATTCTTTGTGAGGCTTTCCCACAATAAACGCATCGGCCGGCTCGCGGCAGGTCCACCGGCATACCTCATTCCCCGTTGAAACCCGCCGGCCCGAACGATGTGTGGAACTCGTCGATCCCCCAGCCAAGGTAATCCCGGATGATCACGTAGGCCATCTGCGGGGGAATCGCCCCCTTCTCGGTCACGATCAGATCGATGTATTCAGCCGGCGTCACGTCAAAGGCCGGGTTCCGCACGGTCACGTGGGGAAGCGTCTTTGCGATCTCATCGGGCAACACTTCGTTTCCGGGCCGCTCTTCGATCCGTATGAGTTCCCCAAGAATGGTCCGGGGCGCAAACTTGTAGGTCTCAGCAGCAACGACCATATTCACCCGGGCCTCGCGGGCGGAGTGGGCGACCTGCGCTGTCCCGATCTTGTTGACCACCGCACCGTTCACGGTCACCGCATCGGCCCCGACAATCACGAGATCGACGTCGTTGATGAAGGACCTGACCGCAGAGTCCACGATGAAATTCGTTTTTATGCCCGCATCGTTTAAGGTCCGGATCGTGATGAGCCCCTGGTTCCTCGGTCGCACTTCCGTTGCAAAGACCTCGATCGCCTTTCCCTGCCGGTGCGCCTCGATGATGCACCCGAGCGCGGCCTCCGAGTTGCAGTGGGTGAGGATCACATCGCCGTCCCGGATATGACTCGCACCGAACACTGCGATCTGTTCTACCGCATGCTGCGAGGACCTGATGAACTCATCGGCGCGCTGGACCACGCCGGCCTGTGCCTCTTGTGGCGTCTTCGCATTTTCGAGACCGGTCATCACGATGTGGACGGCATTGGGCAGGGAAACGGCGGTGGGGCGGGTGGCAAGGAGCGTGGATGCAGCATGCTCCATCTCCCACCGGAACGATTCACTTGTCGGAGCCCGGACCGAGAGGGCATGATCCCGCAGGGCTTCTGCGACGGCCCGTGCAATCCTTCCTGCCCCCCGGATCTCCATGCTCTTTATCTTGTCTGCAGTTTCAGATACGATCATTAAGTTTCAATAAAAGAGGGGCATCTACATAGAGTTTATTGCCGGGTGAAATAATGACGGTCGCCGTGGTTTTTGATAGTGCCGGAACGCTCCTGGAAACCTACCGGGTCGCAAAAAATATCTCACGACAGGTGCTCATGCCCGGTATCGAGACGACGACCCTCACATTCACCTCTCCGGATCGCGTCCTGATCGTATTGCCGGTTCATTCAAAGCACATCATCACGGCTCCCCCGGCCACGTTGCTTTCAGCGTATCTGAGGGACAACCAGATCGGATTTGGGATCAGCTGCACCCGGAAGATCACAACCGCAGAGGAGATCGGGGACATGCTGTACACCGATACCCATACGCATGTCGGTGACCTCCAGGAGTGCATCCGTAATGTCTGGGGGGTCTGCCGGGAGGAGGCCATCCTCTCGCTGAACAGCGGGGCGATCCTCAACATGGCACACAAAGCCATCGAGTTTACCATCACGGCCGGAGGCTGGCCGTTTGGCGGGGCAAAGGAAACGATAACGGCTCTTCATAAGATGGGCGTGCCCACGTTCATCGCATCCGGCGACCGTTCGACAAAACTGGAGATCATGGCAGATCACCTTGGCATTCCCCGCGACCGGGTCTACGGGGTGGCGACCCCCTCGGTCAAGGCACAGATCGTTGCAGATCTCAAAAATGAGTATGACCATGTCGTCATGATCGGGGACGGGATCAACGATCTCGGTGCCTTTAAAAAAGCCGATACTGCCATACTTACCGTGCAGCAGGCCGGCGAGCGTCCCGAGGAACTCTTCGGGGCCGCAGATTACGTGATCAGCCAGGTGGGTGACGTGCTGCCCATCATACAGGGACTGATCAAACGCCCCTGAAAATTCCCGATCGTGACGACAGCGTGCATGATATAAAAGGTAATATGACACCGAGTACCACATTAGGTACAAGGGAATTATGAAGGCTCCACTGATCACGGTCGACAATATCTGTATGGATTTTGACGGCACGCATGCTCTCAAAAATATTTCATTTGAGATCGGCGAGGGGGAGATCTTGGGGATCATCGGGAGAAGCGGTGCCGGCAAGACCGTACTGATGCACCTGATGCGCGGGGTAGACCAGCCGCCCACGAGCGGCAGGATTGTCTACCATGTTTCTGCCTGCCCTTCCTGTGAGTTCATGGATGTTGCCAGTTCTGCCGGGAAACCCTGCCCGCATTGTGGCGGTACGCTCGCGGCACTCGATGTGGATCTCTGGAATGAGACAAATGAGGCGCTGAAACGGCGTGTCATGCGCCGGACCGCGATTATGTTCCAGAGGACGTTCGCCCTGTATGGCGATGATCGCGTGATCGAAAATGTCCTCCACGCACTCGATGACATTGATTACCCGCAGGACAAGGCAATCAACCGGGCAGCCGACCTGATCGACCAGGTCCGGCTCTCCCACCGGATGATGCATATCGCCCGGGACCTCTCGGGCGGCGAGAAGCAGCGGGTCGTGCTTGCCCGGCAGCTCGCAAAAGAGCCGTTTTTGCTCTTTGCCGATGAGCCGACCGGTACGCTCGATCCCGGTACGGCAAAGATTGTCCACGTGATGCTTTCCGAGGCGGCAAAGACCAACAATATGGGTATGGTCGTCACCTCCCACTTTTCGCAGGTGATCGAAGACGTGGCCAGCCGTGCCCTCCTGCTGGTCGAGGGTTCCATCGCAAAGATCGGCACGCCAAAAGAAGTGATCGGCGAGTTCATGAAAGGCTGCGACGACACGGAGACCTTCGAACACGCAGAAACGGGCGAGAAGATCGTCGAGGCACGGGATCTTGTCAAACGTTACATCTCCGTCGACCGGGGTGTCGTAAAAGCGGTAAACGGCGTCAGTTTCGAAGTCTATACAAAGGAGATCTTCGGTATCATCGGAAAGAGCGGCGCAGGAAAAACGACGCTCTCGCAGATCATCGCCGGCCTCATCGAGCCCACGAGCGGGGAGATCAATATCAAGATCGGGGAAGAATGGGTGGACATGACGAAACCCGGCGTCGACCAGCGGGGCCGGGCCAAGGAATATATCGGCCTTTTGCACCAGGAATACGACCTCTACCCGCACCGGACCGTGCTCGATAACCTTACGGATGCCATCGGCCTTGAATTCCCAAAAGAACTGGCCATGAGAAAAGCTGTCGTCACCTTAAAGATGGCCGGGTTTTCCGAGGAAAAAAGCAAAGAGATTCTCGACCGGATGCCGGCCCGCTCTCGGAAGGGGAGCGCCACCGGGTCGCCCTCGCACAGGTGCTGATCAGGGAACCCAAGATCGTGATCCTCGACGAACCGACCGGCACCATGGACCCGATCACGAAGATCGACGTGAAGCATTCCATCATGCACTCCCGCGACGATATTGATGAAACGTTCATCGTGGTCTCTCACGATATGGAATTCGTGCGTGATATCTGCGACCGGCTTGCCCTGATGCGGGGCGGGAAGATCGTCGAGATAGGAAAGACCGCCGACGTACTCGCCCACCTGACCGAAGATGAGCGCAAGGTCATGAGCCAGCCTCCGGCCTGATACGAGGGGCACATGATCCGTGTTCACCTCGACGGGGAGCTTCGTGAAGTCAGCGTAGGGGACGCACTTTCCACTCTTATCCCGGGCCAGCCGCCGGGTGTGCTGTCGCCATTATCCGGCCTGCAACACAGGAGCAGGAGAAAACCGCGAGCATCACGGTCACCACGACCGCCGGGGAGATTACCCTTGAACTGACCGGCCACGAGGTGGATGTACTCGAACGCCCCGGGGCTTTTGAAAGCCTCGCTCTCCACTGGACAGACCGGTACGCCGCCGCATTCGGGCCGTTCCCCTCCAGGGTCAGGCCGGCGCGCAAACCTCACCTCTATGAACGGGGCGATGTGATCCTCGGCTGCGGTGGATACGATCCGAAGACCTCGTACCTCTTCTTTTCAAAAAGCCGCCACCTCGCGGATCACGGCGCCGATGAGACCGGCGGCGTGGTCGGCCGGGTCGTGAGCGGAAAGGCCGTGCTCGACCGGTGGGCAACCGGTGACCGGGTGACCAAAACCGAGCCGGTCATCAGCTGGGCGGACACGAGCAGGTCCTTTACGACAACGGATATGACCATTGCCCTCGAAGAGGGGATGCAGATCGTGACCCGGGTCGAAGTGATGGCGCAGGGTTATACCCCGGAACGGATCACGACCGAGGCGGCAGGAAGCGCCGAGCACCTGCTCCTTGCCCTCCAGTCCGGTAAATTTATGGTCGGACGTGCGACAAGCACCCATATCCTCGACCAGAAACTGGTCGGCACCGATGTACCCGCCCAGTTCAAACGCCCACGGCGGGAGGGCACGGTGACCGTGCGTACCAAGGGGCCTTCGGTCGGCGGTGTGTATATCTACCGGGCTGATGTCCCGAGCAGCCCGGCCCACAGCGTGGTCGGACAGGTCGTCCACGGGATCGAACTCGTAAAACTCGCAAAAGAGGGCGATCTCCTCTCCACCCGGGTTGTACCTTCGCGTATCGATCTCCTCGGCCTGCCACTTCCCGAGGCAAAGAAGGTGGCCGCAGCCCGGGGGATCGCCCTTGTGATCGATAACGACAGTGCGGACCGGATCGTGGTGTCGCAGGAACCGGGCACGACGCTCGATGTGCTTGCCGAACGTGCGGCAACACTGACAACGGCACCGTTCGCGCAGGTGGTCGATATCGAGCTTGACGATGCACGGGCCCCCTTGAGCTGCGAGGTATTCCGCAAGATCACCGGGCTTGCGGAGCATGACGCCGGGATGATGCCGGCATTCTTTGTCTTCGACGACGTGTATCTTTTCAAACCGAAGATCCCGACCACCGTCAAGATCTACCCGGAGAACTGCCCGACTGATGAAGTTCCTGCCGCAACCCTTGCCATCACGAACGATTCGCGCAAAGGTTCCGGGCTTGTGGGGGTGCGGTTGTCGGCGAACAAGGAGTTCGGCCCGACCTCAGAACCGTTCGAAGGCACGAACATCATCGGGCGCGTGATCGATACGGCAAAACTCAAAACCGTAAAGGAGCGGCAGACGGTGTATATCCGCGAGGTGAAACAATGACTGACTACAACCCGGCAAACGTCGGGACCGTGACCCGGTACGTGGTGGTGGAATCGTACAACGTGACCCCGTCGGATGTCGCGATCCGGGCATACGAGGTAGCAAAGGGCGTGATGGTAAAGGAGAACTGTTTTGGCCTTGTCATCATGGGAAAAGAGGAAGACGTCGACCGGGTGATCGCTGAAGTCAGGAAGATGGACCCGGCCCATATCTTTGTCAAGGACCGGGGCTTCCCGCCCGGCGATGCCCGGAGGTGCCGGGCGTCGCTTGGCGGGGCACGGCCCGGCTTCCACGGGATCGAGTTCGAGATGGGAATCCTCCCCTATATTTCCCATGCCCTTGAAGAACTGGAGAAACGCGATGCCGCAACCGTCCCGGCGCCGGCCGCCACGCTCTCTGCACGCCGGCTGGACGTGTACACCTTAAAGAAAATGATCGATGCACAGGAGCCCTGACCATGGCAAAAGTATTCATCTACCCCGCAACGAGCCTGATCC
The DNA here is from genome assembly GCA_963790005.1 of uncultured Methanoregulaceae archaeon. Classification (GTDB taxonomy): domain Archaea; phylum Halobacteriota; class Methanomicrobia; order Methanomicrobiales; family Methanospirillaceae; genus Methanoregula. The sequence goes on along the minus strand of CAWBMY010000004.1, from coordinate 46,968 downwards.
TTTCCGACATGGTGACCCGGTTCGGGCATACACCCCTCGGATCGGCCATCGCTATCCGCGAACGCGTCCAGACCGCGGGTTTAGAATCCTCACCGCTCCAGATAACACCGGAGGAACCAAAAAAAGGACTCCACTGGGCGGCAGTGGAAGTCCCGAGCGGCGTACGGGGGCGCATGGCGCTCTATGGCCCGATGGTCGAGCAATGCGACGCCGCGATCATCATCAATAACGCCGATCTTGCGTTCGGCTGCATGGGCTGCGCACGGACAAACGAACTCTTGAAGTTCCTGCTCCGGCAGAAAAACATGCCACGACTCGAACTGGAATACCCAAGAACCGAGGACGAGGGCACGCAGTTTGTCGCGGCAATCAAACGGTTCCTTTCTGATCTTGGAGGGAAGAAATGACCGCCCCGGTACGCATTGCCCAGCTCTCCTGCGGCGCGGAATACTCAGGAGTCCAGCATGAGATTAACGAGGCGGCAAAATCCGTCAATGGCGAGATCTTCTATCCTGACGTTGCACTCAAGGATATCGTGCGGGACTTTGAAAAGTTCGGCCTTGAAGTCAGGAGTCCTGACTTAAAACTCGCTATCGCACGGGCGATGGCGCTTGTAGAGGGCCGGGTGGAGGCCGATGCCGTCTTTATCGCAACCTGTTTCCGGTGTGCCGAGGCCGCCATCGTGAGAAACGAACTCAGGCGTTATATCCTCGAACATTCGAAACTCCCGGTCGTCAGTTACTCGTTTACCGAACGCACGACTTCGGGAACGCTCCTCACCCGTATGGAGGCCTTAACGACCATTGCCCGGAGAAGGGCGCTTCTTGCCCGCGAAGTCCAGGAGGGAATAACCCTCGGGATCGACTCCGGTTCCTCGACAACAAAGGCCATCCTGATGAAGGACAACAAGATCATCGGCAAAGGCTGGCAGCCGACAACCGAGGTGCTCAAGTGCGCCCGGGAGGTTGTCGATCATGCGCTGGCCGAGGCGGGAATGAAACTCGAAGATGTCCAGGCAATCGGGACGACCGGGTATGGTCGTTTCCTTGTCGGGAAAGACTTCAACGCCGACCTGATCCAGGAAGAACTGACAGTGAACTCCAAAGGAGCGGTTTACCTTGCGGGAAAGCAGCATGGGCCGGCGACCGTGATCGATATCGGGGGCATGGACAACAAGGCAATCACCGTCATGGACGGTATCCCGGGCACCTTTACGATGGGCGGCATCTGCGCCGGCGCAAGCGGCCGGTTCCTGGAGATGACCGCGAAGCGTCTCGGTGTCGATATCACGGAACTCGGGCCGCTTGCGATGAAAGGCATGGGCAACCGGGTACCCATGAACAGTTACTGTATCGTGTTTGGCACCCAGAGTCTGGTGAACGCCCTCGCGGCCGGCAGCACCCGGGAAGATGTGGCGGCGGCGGCCTGCCACAGCGTTGCCGAACAGGTCTTCGAGCAGCAGCTCCAGGAAGTGGACATCAAGGAGCCCGTGATTATGGTCGGCGGCACCTCGCTTATCGAGGGACTGGTACACGCGATGGGCGAACTCCTCAAGATAAAAATCGTCGTCCCGCCGCATTCCCAGTACATTGGTGCGGTCGGTTCGGCACTGCTGGCATCAGGGTTTGTAAAGGACGGGACAGATGCAGGCCATTGAGTACTTTGAAGTGGAGTGCACGGAGAAACTGGGCGGCGAGTACTACAAGCAGATCACAAACGACGTTCTCCTCGACCACAACCTCCTGCGGGTCATCCACAAGATGCATGTCTACATCGACCCGAAGGTGCCCATCTTTGTCGCCGTCGGGATCTTAAAAAAAGTTACCACCCTCGTCCGTGTCGGGGATATCGCAAATGTTAACCCGCAGGAAGGGAAGATGACACTCGCGATCTCTGACGAGACCTGGCTTGCCCCGATGCTCAAGATCTTCTGGGACCGGTTCGGGAAAGATCATGTTGAACAGCCGGACCGGTTCACGGTCATCCTGTACGGCGTCACGGCCGGGGCCCGTGAGATAGAAGAGATCGCGATCGCCGATCCAAGTCAGGCGCTGTACAAGGATCTTGTCTACGCCCTCAAGTGCATCTGTCCCGAGGGGTTCCGGGTCAGGAGCGAGAACTACGGCGATGAGAAGTTCTCGTTTGTAGCAAGCGAGGACACGTTGACGGACGCCGGCCTTGCCCTTATCAAAGAAAAATTCGCGCTCATGGGGGAGACGCCATGATCCTCGTCCCGATCACGTACAGGGGCGGGGTTTACCGGCACAGCGAGATCATCGACCTGATTGAAGACCTCGGGGGCTATATCATCCAGAAGCACATGATTGCACAGGAAGTCGTGATCCAGTGCTTCGTGCCAAAGGACGACGTGGAACTGATCCGGGCGATAGGAAAGCCGCTTGCCGGGGAAGTGACCGATTCGCCACTCGTGGGCACCGAGATCGCGGTCGTGAGCATGAGCCTTGAGATCCACCACCTGCCGCACCCATCCTGCGATATTGCCGAATATGTACGAAGGCTCGGGGCGAAAAGCAACATGGTGGGGATGGCCCGGGGTGTCGGAAAACGGATCGCGGGCCTCAATGACGAGGAGCGCGATGTGATAAACGAGCACGACATCGCGGTGTACCTGCTCGGGAACTTTGAGACCTGCATCAAATACAAGATGCCGCTGCTGCTCCGGGGAATTGAGGTGCCGGTCGTTCTCTGTGGCGGCCCGGACAAGGAAGTGCTCGAACGCATTGTGGAGCCAAAAGTGGACGGCTACGTGGGAAACGTCGGCCGGTTCATGCACCGAACCAAAGAGTCCGAGGAACTCGCGAAGCTCGACGAGATCATCGCGGAGATCACCCGGGTTCTCTCAAAGCGCCGCGAGGAACTCGCAAAAGACCCGCTCTCGGTCTCCCCGGCCCGGCTCATGGACGTGATCCGGGAGCAGGTGCCGGCCATCCTTGACGTGACCTCGCCGACCCCGCTTACCGTGCAGATGTCGGGCCTGCGGGTGAAACTGCCGTACGACACGTACGCGGATGTGCTCCGGAAGACCGAGATCGAGGACGGGATAAAAATCGGCGACATAGCGGCAATCGAACCCTCGCGGATGCGGGACTACATTATTGTGAGGGTAAAACCGTTCTCGGAGACAAACACGGTGATATGAGGTATCATGGGACGCAAACAGGAAAACGAGTTTGAGGACCGGCTCAGGCAGATTGTCGAGCTGGGCGCTGACGCCACGGCCGATGAATGGATGAAGACAATCGAGAGGGAGTACGGCAAGGTGCCGCTCATCTTCAAGCGCATGGGGGAGCGGCCCGAAGTGCTCATCTCCCACCTCCTCTACAAAAGTACCGTGGCCGAGACAAGCCAGCTCGATCCCAAGTACGTGGAACTGATCAGCATGGCGGTCGGTGCGGCCTTAAAATGCCAGTACTGCACGAGTTACCACATGCAGGCGGCGACCAAGATGGGTGCGACACGGGAGGAGATCCTTGAAGTGATCCTGCTCTCGGGCATGATTGCAAACGCCTCGGTGCTTGCCAATGCCTACCGTGTCATTGACGACCGGCTGGAGAAGTGTTTTCCCTGCGAGGTAAAAGCGGTGCCGGAGAAGAAGGCCGTAAAGGCCACCGGGAAAAAGAAGACCGGGGCGGCCCGGACAAAGAAGTGAGTGCGTCTTTTTCTCGTAGCACCTGAACTCTTTAAGGGTTTGCCCTGTTTTTTCGGGAGATTTCCCCGGATATTTTCGATGATTGGCTTCATCTGTTTTTCCCGCATGAATGTTCCGGCCCGGTAGGTCCCAGGACTAGACGGGTACAAGAGCCAATGGCGGCTGCGGGAAGTTCCCTGAATTTCCCCAACTGACACCTCCACTGTTTTGACTGGCATAGTCCCTGCAGTGAAAGATATTTTATCATAGTAAAAGTGTCCAATCCCGCATAAAAAACCGGCCAGCCCTTAGAGGGGTCAGTGGGGGAAAATTGTATTTCCGTATGGGATACTGGTCATGAAAATATGGGTAAATTACGAGGGAGAATGCTGCGGGAATATTTTTTGCTGAAACAAAATTACCCCCACTGACCCCTCAATACCCTCCCGGACAAAAATCATGAAAGCGTAGTACACACCCCATATCAGCTTTTTAATCCTCCAAGAAACCATAGATCAAACGAATATGCGGGATCGAAGGGCAGTACTGCTATACGGTGGGCAAGCCTCTCCGACATGGCAGATCGATGTATTCCCCTGAGATCTGGCGGATCATATGCGCCGAGCTGTGGATGAGAAAATTTATCGATGCTCCGTGTGAGACGGCGCCGGTAGCGTAACCGATGCTGTGCGGGATCGACTTTTATAAGGGATAACTCCGGACACAATACTGTACGAATACCGTACCGGGTCTCGCACCCGGTGCAGATACAAGGCGAATTCATGAAGACAATTATCCTTGCCGGCGGCGTGGGGACCAGGCTCTGGCCCCTCTCGCGTGAATATTTCCCCAAGCAGTTCATCCCGATGGAGGGGAATTCCCTGTTCCAGAAGACCTGCGAACGGGCAGCAAAACTCTCGCGGGAGGACGAGATCTGGGTGGTGACAAACGAGATCCACCAGTATCTTGTCAGAAACCAGATGGACGATCTGGGCTACTCGATCCCGGACGACCATGTGCTCTCAGAGCCGGAAGGAAAGAATACGCTGCCTGCGATCGCGTGGGCGATGCAGCGGATCAAAAAAGAGGATAAGAACGCCACCGCAGTCGTGTTCCCCAGCGATCATCTGCTCGGTGACGTCGCGATCGACCAGATTAAGGCCGCAGAGCCTCTCGCTCATGATTATCTTGTCACGTTCGGGGTAAAACCGGCATCACCCCACACCGGCTACGGGTATATCAAGCCGGGAAAGGCGCTTGCCCTTGGATCCATTGTCGACCAGTTCAAGGAGAAGCCCGATGAAAAGACCGCGACAGAGTACGTGAAGAAAGGGTACCTCTGGAACAGCGGGATCTTCCTTTTTCCGTCCCGGTATTTTTTGAGGAACTCAAAAAATACCAGCCCCGCCTCTCTGCCGCGTTTGGCGGTGCCAAAGTCCCGGATTACGCGAAACTGGATTCGATCTCGATCGATTACGGCCTGCTGGAACCGTCAAAGAAAGTGGCCGTCGTGCCGCTCGATACGGACTGGAACGATCTCGGGACATTTAAGGCGCTCTACGAGGTTCACCCGCACGATGCGGAAGGAAACGTGGGGAAGGCCGAGTACCTTTCGGCAAAGGACAACTACGTGCATGCGCCGGGCAAACGCGTGGGGATGATCGGTGTGGATAACCTCGTCGTGGTCGATACGGCCGATGCACTCCTCATCTGCGACAACCAGCACACGGAGCAGGTAAAAGACCTTGTCCACCGGTACAAGGAGAGGAATGACCCGGTCACGCAGTTCCACCGGCAGGTGCACCGGCCCTGGGGATCGTACACGGTGCTTGAAGATACGAAAGGGTACAAGATCAAGCGCATGACCGTAAAGCCCGGCCAGAAACTCTCCCTCCAGCTCCACCACCACCGGAGCGAGCACTGGGTGGTCGTGAGCGGGACAGCGGAAGTCGAGCTCAACGGCGAGACAACACTGCTCCGGCAGGGAGAGAGCACGTTTGTGCGGAGCGGGATCCGGCACCGGCTCAGGAACCCGGGCGTGATCCCTCTTGAAGTCATCGAGGTCCAGCTCGGGGAATATCTCGAAGAGGACGATATCGTCCGGTACGAGGACGATTACGGGCGGAAGTAGGGCTCACTTCCGCCGCATAAAAGGCCGGGGCGGGAATCGCTCCCCACGTCCGTCCCCGGCAACCAGGCACTTTTTTCCACTCCCGATCAGATCGCCCCTGCCCGCCATGCGGAGCCCTTCGAGCACGAGGTTCCGGTTCCCCGGTTCCCGGTACTGCATCATCGCCCGCTGGATCTTCTTCTCCCGGCCTTTGGGCACGTACACCGGTTCGAGCGTGAACGGGTTCATGCCGGTATAGTACATGCACGTGGAGACGCTCATGGGCGTCGGCGTGAAGTCCTGCACCTGCTCGGTGTAGAGCTGGCGGTCCCGGATATATTCCGCGAGTTCGACCATGTCGTTTACTGTGCAGCCCGGGTGGCCGGACATGAAATAGGGGACAAGGTACTGACGTTTTGGTTTTCCTTTCTGGAGTGCCTCGAACCGGTCGCGGAACCGGTCAAAGACCGCACCGTCCAGGCTTGTTCATTGCGGCGGTGACCTTTGGTACTGACATGCTCCGGGGCGACCTTGAGGTGGCCGGAAACGTGCCGGTCGCAGAGCTGCGAGAGATAATCGGAACCGGGATCATCGGCAAGGACGAGATCGTACCGGATACCGGAACCGACAAACACTTTTTTCACGCCCGGGACCTCGCTGACCTTTTGCAGGAGTTCGGTGAGTTTGCCGGTGACTCGTCTTGAGGGTCTTGCACGCCGGGTGAGCAGGACTTGTCCGGGCAGGCACCCGCCGTTCTCCCAGCGGCCGCATTCCATCGCGTACATGTTTGCCGTCGGGCCACCCACGTCCTGAACGATCCCTTTGAATTCCGGCATCGCGGCCATCCGGGTCACCTCGCGGACGATGGATTCAATGCTCCGGCTCTGGATGATCCGGCCCTGGTGGTGGGTGAGGGCGCAGAACGAGCAGCCCCCGAAACAGCCCCGGTGGCTCACGACCGAGAACTGCACCGGTTCAAGCGCCGGGACCGGCTTCTGGTACGACGGGTGGGCCCGGCGGGAGAACGGCAGCTCGTAGATATGGTCGAGTTCTGCCATCGTGAGAGGAAGCGCCGGGGGGTTCTGGACGACAACCGTCTTCGGGTGCGGCTGGGCGACCGCCTTTCCCCGGACCGGGTCCTGTTCCCGGTAGTGGAGGGCAAATGCCCGGGCGTACGCGGTCTTGTCTGACGATACTTCAGTAAAGGACGGGATCTCCACAACCCCTTCCGGCCGGGCGGTGCGCCATTCGGCAACTTCCATCGTATACGCAGTCCCCCGGATATCCCGCAGCGACCGGGCAGGTTCGCCCGCATCCAGCCGCCGGGCGATCTCGACCATCTGCCGCTCGCCCATACCATAGACAAGGAGAGTTGCCGGGGCATCGGCAAGGATCGACTGGCGCACCCGGTCCTGCCAGTAATCGTAATGCGCAAACCGGCGCAGGCTCGCCTCGATGCCCCCGATGACGATCGGGACGTCGGGATATGCCACGTGCACCCGGTTTGTGTACACGATGGTCGCCCGGTCCGGGCGACGGGGCACCCCGCCGGGCGAGTACACATCGGAACTCCGTCGTTTCAGGTTCGGCGTGAGGTTATTGACCATCGAGTCGACGTTACCGGACGAGATGCCAAAGAAGAGCCGCGGTTTTCCCAGAGCCGTAACATCACGGTCGGTCTTCCAGTCCGGCTGGGCGATAATGCCGACCGAAAATCCTGCATCCCAGAGGACCCGGCCGATGAGCGCCGTGCCAAAGGAGGGGTGGTCGACATACGCATCGCCCGTGACAAGGATAATATCGAACCGGTCGATGCCAAGTGCCGCTCCCTCATCAAGGGAGAGGGGAAGAAACGCGGGCTGCGATCTCATAAAAACCAGGGGTTTGCGAGGCTCATGTCCGTGGCCGCCGGGTCAGGTCGCGGATAATCTCGGCAAGCCCCCCTTGAGTATCCTCTTCTTTTGTTGCCGGTCTCTTCCTCTTCGGGCACGGATTCTTTTGCCGGTGCGCCTGCATCGGGAGTACCGGGGGACTGCCTGATGTCTCCTTCATCGTTCTTATGGAACGGCAGGGACACCTGGGTTTTCTCATCGAACTGGCGACTGATGTCAAGCCCGGTAAATTCAAGAACGACCGCCTCGGCGACGATGTAGGTGATGGCTTTTTCCCGCAGGCACCCGGTCAGCGCGTAACCGGCCCGGCCGACCGATGCATGGTAGTGGATTGCAGGACCGTCTTCCCCCGGACAGATAGTGCCAATGCCCTACCATCTCCCACCCGCCTTCAAACATGACAAAATGCGGATCCGGGGGAAGGATCGCTTCTTCAGGACCTGTCACCATCCGCCCCTGCCGGAGTGCGCCAAGAAAAAGGATGGTACCGGTTTGTACCGATTTCATGCGGACGAACTCGTGCATAACGGCTAAAAAATCCTCGCCGTCATCGATCCTTACGACAAATACCCTGCCGAGCCGACCTTCAGAATATTGCATATGAGCGCTCTTTTTTTATCTGGGTATTCATAGGATTGACGCGGATTTATATCTCTTTTCCCCTTAAAACAGGAAAATTCGCGGATATTGGCCAGTTATTCGCAAGTGCAACGGGAAACGGCCGCGCAAGCTTATCTTTCCCCGGCCCCGACCAGAATCCCATTGTCGTACCATGGTACTGTATGCGAACCGAGGACAGGGTCTCCCTGTAGGACGGGGGAATTACCGTTACAAGGATCAGGATCGCGTCGCCAAAGACCCGTCCGATACCGGGCAAGACCGGGAATCTGCCTTGATTCACCCACGACTAAAATCCCTTTCAGAACTCAATTTTCGGGGGAGTCTTGATCTCGTCTTCGAACTGGAGGTAGTCAAGTTTCGACAGATGAATCATGTGCCCGATAAACGTTGACGGGATCGTGTCCATCATCGTGTTGAACTCCTGCGAAATGTTGTTGTACGTATACCGCTGGCGGGCAATCTCTTCCTCGAGGCTCTTGACAGAGTCCATAAGCGAGGTGACAGTCTGGGAAGTCTTTAATTCAGGATAGTTCTCGGCCACGGCAAGAAGGCGCCCGAAGATGGAACGGGACTCTGCCTCGACCTTGTTCAAGTCGCCGGGACCAGCGGTCGCAACCGCTGCACGCATGGCAGTGACTTTCGTGAAGGTGTCCTGCTCGAATTTCGCGTAACTCTTGACCGCACCGAGCAGCTGCTCGATCATGTCCAGCCTTTTTTTCATCGCAACCCGGATCTGCCCGAGGGTTGCCTCTGATGAATTTTTCAGGGAATAGAACCGGTTATATATCCCGACTACCCACAGGACAAGCCCGATTATGACAATGACGATAACGGCAAGGATAATCCAGCCAATGATATCTCCAAGCATGGTTTCTCAGTGTACTGATGATCCCGGCACTAAATAATAAATGAGGTTGCCGGACATTATTGACAGAAAAACTCAGATAAAATTAATTCTAAAAAAAATTCTGTGATTTATCGTCAGTCTTATGGGAGCGTAAGGGTTCCGACAACCCTGAGTTTGCCGCCTTCGAGATAATTGAGGACCACCCGGCGCCGGGGGGATACACCAGATCTTTTTCAAGGACAAACGTAAGTTCGGGCATTCTCCAGTCCCCTTCTGCCGACACCTTGGTGATGCGGGAGGGCACAAACTGCATCCAGTGACCAAGGTAGATCACCATGTCTTCCTTTAATGGTGCCGGCCAGTACTTGACCAGCTGTGCTTTCCCAGTGACTGTCGTCGAGCACTTTATTGCAGGATCGTTTGTGAGAACGTAGCCCCGGTCGAGATCTTCGGTCTCGACACCTTTGAGGGCCAGACCGACACGATCCCCGGCAACCGCGATCTCCGCGTCATCCTCGTGCTTCTGGATGGAGCGGACCTGTGCGGTTTTTGTGGTGGGGAGCACCTTTAAGGAATCGTGTTTTTTGATGACACCATGGGCAACGCATCCAAGGATGACGACGCCGACTCCTTTGACATTGAAATGGTGATCGATCGGGACTGATCCGGTACCGGCCCCTTCCTTTACTTTCTGGTGGGCAGTCATCTTTGCCGCGATATCGAGCAGTTTCTCCCGAAGGCCGAGCGGATCGTTTTCGATGACTTCGTAGTGTTCAAGGACGGTGCCTTTGATGAGCGGGGCGATCTGGTCGGGGGAGAGATAGTTCTTGAATATGATATATCCGCTCGCTTTCCCGGCGCACTGGAGCATCAGGATGGTCTCCCCGAACGTCGCATTGATCTCCTCGACCACGAGAACCACGCGTTCCGCAAGGGTGATCGCGTAGAACAGGGAGGAGAGTTTTTCAGGATACCGGGTGGGTTCGATGAAGGTGACCGTGGATCCGCCTTTTTTGAGGTTATAGAAGGTGATATCGCTTGAGGTGCCTTTCTTTCCCAGATCATCTGCATAGCCGTTCGGGGCCAGGACGGCGACGGTGATATTGGACATGGTAAAAGGTATGTGTGTTCATTGGATATGAAAATGAAGATCAAAAGCACTAGTGTGAGTATTCGAGTCGGTACAAGTGTATACCGGCCTGAAAATTGTGTCAACAATCTTTTTATTTTTCCCTGCGGGATATGGATAGTATGAATCTGCCGGCGATTAATCCCAGACAGAGAAATATCCTGATCCTGACCTCAATTGCTACCAAAATTTTTGTTCTGATGATTCTGGTATTCGTATTCCATACCTTCGTTGATTTATACGATTACCAGCTGTACATCGAGGCAGTCCAGAATATCCTTGGGGGTGCTCTGCCATGGGCAAACGGCGTGCTTGTTTTTTACCCTCCCTTGGCATATGTGCCGATGATACTATCGTACGCTGTTGCCACGGTTACCGGACCGGTCGGGTTCATCATTGCCATGTGGGTACTGCTTGCCGTCTGCGATATCGTGACAATTCTCTGTATTTATTATGTGGGACTGAAATTATATTCCGAGAGGACGGCGTTTATCGCTGCAATGCTGTATGCAACGGCAATATCCGCGGCTTACTATTCTCTCTGCAAATTCGACGCATTACCAACGTGTCTTGCCATGCTTGCGGTTCTTGCAACAGTATACGGCGATAAAACCAAAGGTTATCTGGCCACCGTTGTAGGTTTGTTTGTGAAGATCTGGCCCATTATTCTCTATCCTTTCCTGTGGATCTACAATTCAAAAGATTCTTCTCTGATCGCTGAAGGAAAAAAACGTGCAATCGGGATTGCTTTGGCAACCTTTGTTCTGTTTGTCGCAATGATTGTGGCAGGGTACAATGGATTCCTGGTATACACCGACACAGTTTATTGTAACACCGTGGTGTATGCTGTATCCCAGTATTTCCTGATGGCAGGTATCCAGATTCCCTTTTCCGCGATGGTGACCGTCTTCCATATTCTCGCTGCTGCAACAATATTTGGGGCGCTGTATTATTTTTACAAAAAACCAAAGACCATCAGTCTTTTCTTAAAGGTACTGCTTATCTCGATTATGGCAACGATCTTTCTCATGCAGTACCGTTCGCCGCAATATAGCGTATGGTTTTGGCCGTTTGCCGCACTGCTGCTGGCGACCGATATATGGGGAATACTGCTCTTCGTGGGGATCCAGATATTTTCGTTCATTGAATTCCCGTTTGCCTTCTGGACACTTTACACGAATGGAGAATATACATCCCCGTTTGCCCTTGGCTTCTTCACGCTTTTCTTTCTGGCGTACGGACTGTTGTTGTGGAGGGCAATGAAAATGGAGAGCGCCAATTCCCCGGTTAAACCGTCCCCGAAACATAAAAAATAACATAATCGGCTCTGGGAAAAACCTTGGAATTAGAACAGAGTGCAGAATACATCCTGACGGAAGGGGGATCCTCGATCCGCTTGCACCGTGACGGGTGTCTGGGCAGAAAGGCCGTAGTACCTTCTCCAGGGTACTATCGCTCTAGAGGATGTCACGGGCATGTGGGATAAACGACAGGAATTACCGCAGACCGAGAAAGGTTAACAGATGATCCCGTGGGATTTTCCAAAGCTCACCCCGAGTTATTTTATACCCCTTCCTCTATCCCAACTGATTTTCCCCATGTCACCCGCCGGTTCACCCAGAAATTCCATGAAAAGGCGACCAAGATACCGAGGATATTTGCAATCCTGTAATCAACACCGGCGAATTCGGCAAGTGCATTGAGAATAACAAAATTTATAGCTGCTCCGCCGATGGATACTACCTGGAACGATAGGAGGCGCTGCCACCAGTGCGGCAGTGCATGTTGCTGCCCTGTTCTGAATGTCCAGGTATCGTTTAAGATAAAATTGCTCAGGATCGAGAGTTCAATGGCAATAATGCTTGCAACCGGTAGGGAGAGTTGGACATATCCCTTGAGATAAATGAGGACTCCTTCATTGACGATAATCCCCGAGAGTCCCACCGCCCCGAATTTGAACAATTTAACCCATTCCTGCCAGATGACACTCTCGTGGTGGTTCCAGGAGATACCGTGCATTGTCGATCACCTGTCCTGATGTACTCGATGATAATCCGACCTCCCAGTTTGCTCGATCCGATCGCACTGTCGACAAATTCGAATGGAATCTCTTTTTCTTTCCGCCATGTGCCTTTGCCCAATACTTCAAGCAGGATTTTATATCCCCGGGGCCTGAGCGGCGCTTGTTCGACCACGCCCTTTTTGACGGCAAAAAAACCGCTGACCGGATCCCGGATTTCCGGAAAAAGCAATCTGCCAAGGAACGTTGCTCCAAGGGAAATAATTCGCCGTTTGAGCGGCCATTTCTTTATTCCCCCGCCTTCCATGTACCGGCTGCCGATAACAATATCGTTTCCAGCCCGGATCCCTGCAAGCATCTTCGGGATATGATCCGGGGGATGGGAGAGATCGGCATCCATCACAAGGAAGATATCCGATCGGGCCTGGCGGAATCCTTCGACAACAGACTGGGAAAGCCCGTGATCCTCTTTTCGGACAATAAGATTGAGATTGGGTTTTGTCTTTTTTAAATTGCTGACAATTTCGATGGTCCGATCCGGGGAATTATCATCGATGACAAGAATCTCACCATTGATAGCGTTCCGGGAAAAAACCGTGTCAACTTCCGAAATGATAGTACCAATGTTCGACTCTTCCTTAAACGTGGGAATGATAACGGTCAGGTCATACATCGCGGCACACACTGGTCAAAATCAGGATTTTGTAAAAAGATAAATTGCCTGCGTGGCATCTGTTCCAACTAACCGGGTATTATTCTTGAGCCACATAACAGTGCATCACCGTTCGGATCAGCCGCGCTGATATCACCAGTGACGACATAATACATGGTACTGTTGCCACTCTCGGATGAGATGTTTTCCAGATCCGCTGCTGTCGTTGCCCCGTATTCCCGCGTGTTACCCTTTGCCGATGAATAATAATAATCGAGGGGCACGGCCATGTACCGAGGGAACAGCAACGACTGCATCGCCCGGACTGATTTTTTCCTGAAGTGTTTCTGAAAAACCTCTCCAGTCATCCTTGGAATACCCGGAATAATACCCGGCCAGCACCGGCGCACTGATAATGAAGAGTACCACGATAAATCCATACACCACCGCTTTATTATTCCACAGGGAATAAAAGACCCGGTAGGAGACCGCGATACCGATGAAAAAGACGATGACTCAAAAATATAAGATACCGGGGGAGCATCGGCATCTTAAACGAAAGGATATAACTGATGACAAAGGTGAGAACGGTGAGCAGGACAAGGAAGATCCCTTTGTTCTTATCGATAAGAAATGCCTGAATAATCCCGATGATAAAAAGCGCTATCAGCAAAAACATTGCGATATCGTTAAACCCCGAGATCTGACTGAATGTTTCCCAGATGATCCCCAGCCCCTGGATCCCATAGGTGGGCGCCGACGCCGTCCGGACTATGAAGAGCTGGAGGGTGACAAGGATCAGGGGGAAACAGAGGACAACGAAAACAACAACCCCCAGAACCAGCATTTTTAAGTTGTTGAGTTCGGTACGGATCCGGGGCGCCCACTTGAGAAGCGCAAAAAGGACCAACGCCGCAATCATCACGAACGCGTAGAAGTGCGACCAGAAGGCCAGCGCTGAAAAGACGCCAAAGAGAATCCAGTGCATAAGGCTGCCGGATTTCATGGCCTGAAGGAAAAAGATCGTCGCAAGCGCGACAAAAAAGAGCATCATCATATATGCCCGTGCTTCCTGAGAGTAATAGATTAGGAACGGGGAAAATGCGCAGGCAGCAGCGGCGATAATACCCGCATTCCGGTCGAGGAATTCCTTTCCGATCATATAAAAGAGCGGGATCGTAAGGACGCCGAGAAGGGCAGGGATAAAACGCAGGATAAACTCGTTATTGCCGAGCATGAGCATGACGTGTTCAACCCAGTAAAAAAGCGGCGGGTTGAATTCACCATTGGCGTCACCTGCCAGATTCCGCAAAGGACTGTAACGAGATATTATATGTAGTGGCTTCATCAAGCCAGAGGGAGTTATATCCGAGATTGTAGAACCGCAGGAAAAAACCGATGATAGTGAGAACAATAAGGGCCTGGAACATACCGGCTCGCAGCAATAAGCGATTTTATATTTTCAACGGAAAGTCCCGGAATGTTGTGATGGGGGACACATAACCCCCGTCAAGATCGCACTCCGCGGCGATATCCTGCTTTTTTCCCGGTTCCCGTCCCTCTTTTTTCTTTGCCATCGCACTCACTATCTATTTGTCACGATTCGGATATAACTTGCCAGCCAGTCCCTAGAAAAAGCAATTCCGGCTCTCTGATGAGCATAGCAGATCTACGTTACGGGATTTCTTTCCGGCAGACTGTGCACGAACAGTCAGAGGAGCACCCCAGTGCCGCAAGGAGCCCGTTTTTATCCGTCACCACCCGTGACGACTGTTCGAGCATGAGGTTCACCCGTTCATGACTCCCGGCCATCCTGAAATCCGTCCTGAGTGGCAATAACGGTTTTTTTAAGCGCTGCTGCATAGCCCATCTCCCATGCAGTCCCGGAATCTGCATCAGCCCCGTCAATGATCGCGACGAGGATATCCGCATCGCGGATCGCTCTTTTGTTATGGTTGTAAATCCGCACATGCTCCTTTTTGTCCCGGACTGCATGGTCATCCCCGGCATCCTGAGGGAGTGCTACTTCATAATAATGGGCCCGGAGCAGTTCTGCAATGGCGGTATTGTAGGATCGCTCCGCTTCCGAAAAGAGCGGGGCGGCAAGGTAGATCCGGTATTTCGAGAACTCGGCGACATCCTGTGCCGGGATATCAGGGAATTTTGCATAAAATACCCCCCGGTTGTCACGTAAGGCCGGTTTGTCGCCTTCGGCCCCGTAATACGTGCTCGTAACCCCGCAGGTGGGGGACGAGTTCACGCCAAGGATACAGAGCGGCGGCCCCCGCTCTTTGATAATTTCATTCACCGTTCCCGCACAATTCTTCGAGAAGCGTGGCAAACTCCGGGGTATTGAGACGTTCAAGGAACGTGCCCGGCTTCCGGTCCGGGCCGAGATACTGGGTCTCGGGGCACGGAAGGGGCACAACATCTATCCCGAACTTCTTGCAGCGCCCGATGGACCGGGCAAACAATGCGATATCGGAGGGGTGCGTGATACCCTTTGGCCCGGAGAGACGGGGAGAGAATGCAGGGAGAACAGAGCACGTACATTATACAGTGTGTGCACGCACACAATAATCAATGATTCCGCTGGTTGCCTACCGGGACAACAGTCTGCGACCCCAGGAAGTGCACGGTAAAAAAACTGGAGCGGGCCGGTTTTTTGAGGATCGTAAAAAAGATCTCGCAGATCCCCAGAAACACCCTGCTCCTGGATCCGACTGCCGAGCAGGCCCTTTCTCCCGCGGACAAGTTCGTAAAATCCATTACCGCACTTGACTGCTCCTGGGAAGTACTCGATACCGGTGCGGTCAGCTCGTGGAGGATCCGGCGGGCGCTTCCCTTCCTGATGGCGGCAAACCCGGTCAATTTCGGGAAGCCCTGCAAGCTCACCTCCATCGAAGCGATTGCCGCAGCGCTCTACATTCTCGGTGAACAGGATCGGGCCACACAGATCCTCGGCTGCGTCAGCTGGGGCATCAGGTTTTTAGAGGTCAACAAGGAACCGCTGGAGCTCTATGTCACGGCAAAGGACAGCACCGAGATCGTGAAGTTCCAGGCATTGTTTTTGTAACAATCGAATTTTTTTTAATAATCCCGGGATCGCATGGTATCAGTAACGCTATTTTTCAACGATTTTCTTTTCGAATAAACAAGGTACGACAGTCGGCACCGGGATGAAAAAACCAGAACAAGCAATCTTTATCTCATCTCGCTCATACGTTCGTTATATGATCAAGGTTGCCATCAACGGGTACGGTACCATCGGGAAGCGTGTCGCCGATGCGGTTGCAGCCCAGAAGGACATGAAAGTGATCGGCGTCTCAAAGACCCGCCCGAACGCCGAGGCCTTTATCGCAAAACAGCGGGGATATCCCCTCTACATCGCGGATCTCTCAAAGAAGGCGGCGTTTGAAAAAGCAGGCCTTACGGTTGCCGGTTCTGTTGAGGACATGTGCAAGGCGGCCGATGTGATCGTTGACGCGACACCCGGGGATGTCGGTGCGACCAACAAGCCCCTCTACGAGAAACTCGGGAAAAAGGCACTCTGGCAGGGTGGCGAAGACCACGAAGTTGCCGGGTTCTCCTTCAACTCGTCCTGCAATTTCAAGGATGCGATCGGCCGGCAGTTTGTCCGGGTCGTCTCCTGCAACACCACCGGTCTCTGCCGGATCATCCATGAGGTCGACAAGGAATTCGGCGTTGCCCACGTCCACGCGATCATGGTGCGCAGGGGATCCGACCCCGGCGAGATCAAGAAAGGGCCGATCGACGCGGTTGTCCTTGACCCGGTGACCGTCCCCAGCCACCACGGCCCCGATGTGCAGACCGTGCTCCCCCATATCTCGATCACGACCATGGCGATGATCGTCCCGACCACGATGATGCACATGCACGCGATCCGGATCACGACCAAAAAAGACGTGAACCGCGAGAAAGTGATCGAGCTTATCAATAATCATCCCCGCCTGGGCCTGGTAAAAAAGACGGCAGGGATCAAGAGCACCGCAGAGCTCAAGGAATTTGCCATGGACCTCGGACGGCAGCGGGCGGATCTCTACGAGAACTGCATCTTCGAGGAATCCATCTACGCCGACAAGAACGAGCTCTGCTTCTTCCAGGCCATCCACCAGGAGGCAGACGTTGTCGTCGAGAACGTGGACGCGATCCGTGCGATGACCGGCCTTTGTAAGGATGCCGCAACCTCCATAAAACTCACGAACGACGCGCTCCACTTTGTCCCCATCCAGAATAACCATTAACTCCCTCCATCACCCATATTTTTTAATGGACACATTCGAACGGGTTACCCGGAACACCGTTGAAATCGTCACCGAAGACGAACTCCGCGCTCTCCTGGCCCGACCCACAAAGAAGGTATACGCAGGGTACGAGCCGAGCGGCGAGATTCACCTTGGCCACCTTGTCACGGTCAACAAGCTTGTCGATCTCCAGGCAGCAGGCTTTGAGGTCACGGTCCTCCTCGCTGACCTTCACGCGTTCCTTAACCGGAAAGGGACCATGGAAAAGGTCGGGGAACTCGCCGAGTACAACCGCCGCTGTTTTGAGGGGCTCGGCCTCAAGAAAGTAAAATACGTGCTCGGTTCCGATCTCCAGCTCAACCGCGGACTATGAACTCCTCGTCCACCAGCTCTCCCAGCAGATCACCCTTGCGCGGGCGACCCGGAGCATGGACGAGGTCGGACGGCAGATGGACCACCCGACCGTCTCGCAGATGGTCTACCCGATCATGCAGATGGCCGATATCGCGATGCTCGGCGTTGACGCCGCAGTGGGCGGGATCGACCAGCGGAAGATCCACATGCTGGCTCGTGAGCACCTGCCAAACTTCAAGTTCCCTTCCCCGGTCTGCATCCACACGCCAATCTTAAATGGCCTTGACGGGAAGAAGATGTCCTCGTCGCAGGGCAATTACATCTCGGTCGCCGACAGCGAGGACGAGATCAGGAAGAAGTGCCAGAAGGCGTTCTGCCCGCCGGAAGATTGCCGAGAACCCGATCCTCCAGATCTTCCAGCACCACATCTTCCCCCGGCTCCCGGAAGATCACGATAAAGCGGCCAGAAAAATTCGGCGGCGACCGGACCTTTGCCGGGTACGCGGAGCTCGAAGCCTGCCTATGGCAAGGCCGAGATCCACCCGCTCGACCTCAAGAAAGCCTGCGGCGAGGGACTGGTCGAGATCCTTGCACCGGTGCGCGACTATATACGCTAGGCAAAAAGATACGTGTCTGAAATAGCCGGGGATGACACGTGAGCATCGAACAGCAGGAGGAAGCATTCGACCAGCGCCTCGCTGAGATGGGTATCCGCATAAAAGATGCGAATAACCTTCAAAGTCAGCGAGAATGTCTTTGACGAGGTCACCCTCCTTGCCCTGTACAAGCTCGTCCACAAGAAATGGCTCACCGCGATTGGCGGTTCCATCAGCACCGGGAAAGAGGCCAATGTTTTTCTGGGAGACCGGGAGGATCAGGCAGTCGCTATCAAGATCTACCGGATCCAGTCGGCGAATTTCACCACCATGAGTTCGTACATCACCGGGGACCGCCGGTTCTCCCATGTAAAAAAGTCCAAAAAGGAGCTCATCTTTGCGTGGACACGAAAGGAGTTCTCCAATCTTGCCCGGGCAAAAGAGGCAGGGCTTCCTGTCCCGGAACCGCTTGTCTGGGACCGGAATATCCTCATCATGTCCTTCCTTGGGGAAGGGGAATGCCCGTATCCCCAGCTGCGGAGTGCAGAGATCGACAATCCTGCGCAAGTCTACGAGAACATTATGGCGATGATCGACACGCTGTATAACAAGGCAGAGCTGGTGCATGGTGACTTAAGCGAGTTCAATATATTGTACAGTGACCAACCATATCTCATCGATATGGGCCAGTCGGTCACCCGCGACCATCCACGTGCTCTCCAGTTCCTGATGCGGGACATCCGCAATATGAACAGGTTCTTTAAAAAGAGGGGCTGCGAAGTAAAAACAGAGTATGAAATTTTTAACGCGGTGACCGGGCTCAACATCTCACAACCATGACACACATCAGTATCATCTCCAGAAAGAACAGTATAACCTGTGATAAGAATGCCGGGCAGTCAGCCGGAAAGGTGACAAAACCATGATACAGGAACTAAAAATTGCAACAAGCAGGGTGGGCGTCCTCATCGGGAAGGGCGGGGCGACAAAAAAGAGCTCGAATCCAAGACCCACACGGCCATCTCCATCGACAGCAAGGAGGGCCTTGTAAAAGTCGAAGGGGCAGAGGAGAACGCAATTCCGCTCCTTCGGGCTGTCGAGATCATCAACGCCATCAACGCAGGGTTCTCACCCGAGCGCGCCTTTGAGATGATCGACGACGAGGATCTCCTGCTCGATATCATCGATCTCTCCAGAGCGGCAGACAATCCCAAGCAGCTCGACCGGCTCCGGGGCCGGATCATCGGAAAAGACGGCAAAGCCCGCGAGCAGATCGAGAACATGACAGATGTCGACCTCTCGGTCTTCGGCCATACGGTCGCCCTGATCGGTTACCCTGAACAGATGAAGGTCGCCCGGGCTGCAATCGACATGATCATCGAGGGTATCCCCCACGAAAATGTCTTCGCGTTCCTCGACAAGAAGAAAAAAGAGGCCAAGCAGGACATGATCAGTTACTACTACTGATCATTTCTGCCTCCCGCACCTCCTCTTTTTTATGCAGTCCGAAAAAAACGGTACCGGACAGGAGCCGGGCACCCGGTCCACTCCTTCGGCGCCGGGTCCCACACGGGATACCTTGGTTGCCGGGTATAATCCGAAAAAAGCTATTCATCCGGCAATAAACAATTAACTGGCAATTAATAACAGGCAATAAAAACGCCACCGATGGGGACCGCCATGCAGATTCAGGACCTTGCCATACCCGATACCCTCAAACAGCAGTACCTCGGGTTTGGCATCCTTGAACTCTACCCGCCGCAGGCAACCTGTGTCGAGAAAGGTTTGCTTGACGGCAAAAACCTCCTTGTTGCGATCCCGACCGCGAGCGGGAAGACACTGATTGCAGAGATGGCGATGCACCGCCACATCGCAAACGGAGGAAAGTGTCTCTATATCGTCCCGCTCAAGGCGCTTGCATCGGAAAAATACGACGAGTTTGGCAACAAGGGTGTGCGGGTGGGCATCTCCACCGGGGACCTCGATCGGCGCGACGACGCCTTGGGGAAAAACGATATTATTGTCGCAACGAGCGAGAAGGTGGACTCGCTCCTGAGGAACAGCGCACGCTGGATCCCGGAGATCACGCTCGTGGTCGTGGACGAAGTACACCTGATCGATTCCCCGGACCGGGGCCCGACGCTCGAGATGGTGATCGCAAAGATGCGGTCCAGGAATCCCGGCATGCAGCTCATCGGCCTTTCCGCGACCATCGGCAACCCGAAGATGCTTGCCGGGTGGCTCAACGCGGAACTGGTCACGAGCACGTGGAGACCTGTTGACCTGCGCCAGGGTGTCTTTTACGATAACAAAATCCAGTTCGAAGAGGGGACACGGCCCATAAAACAGGTCTCAAAAAACTACGATGACCTCAATCTCTGCCTCGACACGATAGCGGAAGGCGGGCAGTGCCTCGTCTTTGTCTCCTCGCGGAGGAATGCCGAGGCATTTGCAAAACGGGCGGCCGGCGCGATAAAGAGCGAGGACCCGGCGCTTGCCGCGTGCGCCGACCGCCTTCTGGCCGGGACCCCGACCGAGATGGTAAAGACCCTGGCCGCGTGCGTCGCAAAAGGCGCGGCATTCCACCATGCGGGCCTCAGCCGGAACGAGCGGTCCATCGTGGAAGAGGCGTTCCGCAAAGGCTGGCTCAAGAGCATCTCCTCAACACCGACTCTCGCGGCAGGACTCAACCTGCCCGCCCGCCGGGTGATCATCCGCGATTACCTCAGGTTCTCGGCCGGTGAGGGGATGCAGCCGATCCCGGTCAGCGAGTACCCGGCAGATGGCAGGAAGGGCGGGCCGGCCTAGGCTCGACCCGTACGGCGAGGCCGTGCTGATCGCAAAGGAGGCCGAGCAGGTGCCGGAACTCTTCGAATGTTACATCGAAGCAGCCGCTGAGGATGTCCATTCCCGGATCGCCGAGCCGACCGCACTCTATACGCATGTCCTGTCCCTTATCGCCTCGGGTTTTGCGAAGACCCGTGACGAGCTTTCAGAGTTCATGAACCGCTCTTTTTACGTCCACGAGCACAAGCAGGGCCGGCTCATCCACCGGGCGGTGGATGACGCGCTCCAGTTCCTGATCGCGGCAGAGATGGTGATCGAAGTGGGCGAACATATCGGGGCAACGGAACTCGGCACCCTTGTCTCGCGAATGTATATCGACCCGAGAAGCGCGTCCGCGATTGTCACCACCCTGCGAGAACAAGAGGAGTACGCGGATCTCGGGCTTGTCCAGCTCATCTGCAGCACGCCCGATATGCCGACGCTCTACGCGAAAAATTCCGATCTTGCTGCCCTGTCACGGATGATGGAGGCTAAAGGCGGCGATCTCTGGCTCCCGCTTCCTACCGATGAGGACGAGGCTGAAGGCTATTACCGGGCCATAAAGACCGCGATGCTGCTCTCGGACTGGACCGACGAGCTCCCTGATGAGAAGATCTGCGAGCGGTATGCGGTTGGGCCGGGCGATGTGTTCGGGATGGTTGAGAGCATCAACTGGCTGCTGCACGCAACGAGCCAGCTGGCTCGGATGTTTGCCCCGAAATTCTACCCGCAGATAGCAGAATGCGAGATCTGCATGAAAAACGGGATACGGCGCGAGCTCCTCCCGCTCATCAGACTCCGGGGCATCGGCCGCGTCCGTGCCCGGCGGCTCTTCAATAACGGCATGACCACTCCGGAAGAGATCAAAAAACACCCGCGGGAGGACCTTGCGAGGATTCTCGGCCAGGGGATTGCGGATCAGATTTTTGACCAGATAGAGCCAAAGAACAAAAGTACGGATACGACACGCGTGAATGAGGAGAAACCAGCCGGCGGCCAGTCCACGCTGTTCCGTTTCGGGTGAACCTTATGGACCCAGTATCATTTTCCTGCGAGATTGGGTATGCAGTGGTGACGATCCGGGATCGCGCTGCCCTGCTGGGCGTGCTGCGGGAGGTTGCCAAGTCTTACGCCTCCCGTATTGTCTGTTTTGACGCGGAAAAACTGGCCGGCCGGGCACACGCAGAGGCTGCACTCCGGCATGCACACCGGTCATTTATGCAAGGCAGCGCAATCTCCAACTCGTTTGAGATGGAGGCGTTGCTCTACGCTGCCGGGACCCGGCAGTGCAGTGTGGCCGTCCCGTTTGGCCTTCACGAGGGTGAAAACCACCTGTACGTCTGCTGTTGCCCGGCACCGGAGGGTATCTGGAAAGATCTTGCCGGGTACATGCAGTTTGGCGGGGAGCCGGATGAGTGCATATCCCAAGATAAAGCCGCCCGGCTTATGGCCCTGTTCGATATAACACCAGAAGAGATCGAGGCGACGGGTCAGGATCGTATCCGGGATCTGGTACTGGAACGGGTCGCGCTGCTGGATGTCAGTAAATAGCGGACATATCCGCCGATCATGATCCCTGCTTGCTTGTGCCTTGTCCATTCGTATTTTATTAAAATCCTGATCACGGGCAGGATAACACGCGTCCAGTGCACGTTCAGGAGGCCGGGTGTTCACACCCATAACATGTGTAGGTACTCGTCGCTTTGCCCGAATGGCTTTTGAGACTATTGGCGGTTTTCTGGTTTCCCGGATCTGGTGAAACTCATTACAATTCTTGTATATATTGCCGGTATTGCAGAAAGGCACCTCCCATGGTTGTTTACATAGGGGATTTCAACAGAGTAGGTATTCACGTTTTTCAGGCACAAACTCCAAAAAGAGGGGTTATTTATTTGCATGGGAGAGGATGTGGGCAATCTCCGGGACGATGAGTGTTTTTGTGGCCAGGGTAACCGCCGGGGTGGAACCGGGTATGCAGAAGATCGCCCTGCCGCGGATCGTGCCGGCGATTGCCCGGGAGAGCATTGTGGAAGTTCCGATCTCATCGTAGCTTTTCATCCGGAAGAGTTCTCCGAATCCATCAATTTTTTTTTCAAGGAGGGGAGCAACCGCCTCTATAGTACAGTCATCATGTGTCAGACCGGTACCACCATCAATGATGATACAATTGCAGATTTTGAGGGCCTGGTACAGCTCGAGCCGGATGGCTTCGATCTTGTCGGGAACAACTGCATAATGCTGGACCGGGATCTTTGCTTCGGTCAGGATTGTCTGGATGGTCTTCCCGCTGGAATCCGTTTCTTCTGTCCGTGTTGTGGAAACGGTGATCACCGCGCCGGTTATTGGGATCGGCTGGACGTGTTCCTGTTTCATAATGATAAATGTAGTGGAGATTACTCATTAATAGAAGTGTAAGATCCATTGATTTCTCGCTTTTTTGAACTCTTTTTATAAAAATAGGGCTACCCCTTTGTTTCCAGTGGAGATTTTATTCTCCCTCCGACTTATTTTACATCCAATTGGGTATGACAACATGGCAAACCTGGCACTTTGATTCCTGATCCTGTCATTTGAGCTGTTCCCTTAATCTGTTTCCCTCAATGATATCAGATGTTGCGGGTTGCATCCGGGATGTTGTCTCTCTTTTTACAGGTAACGCTACCGGATACATTTCAATCACCTTAAATAGATCAAAAAGCAAATTGAAAATGGCTATTTTCCTTTGAAAGATTAACAAATCAGCGTGGTATCTTTCAGATTTTCCATACGAAGTAAAGGGGGGTCCCTGTTATCTTCCAGTTACGGCAGAGAAATCTAAACTTCTCTTGCAAAGATCCTTAAGTGTAAGTAAATCAAAGATAAAAACAAAAAACCTTGAATTGCCATATTTTTGCGTGTATTCCAATTTCAGACATTTTAAATGGTTTTTCCACAGGAAATGAAGGGGTTTATAAAGGAAACAAACCACGTGCTTTTTTAATCTCGTCCGGCTAAGACTCAGCTCCACGAGTAACCATGCCTGAAACAGAAGATCCCTCAACCGGACTATTTATAAAATACCTTTCCAATAACCGGATATTCCGTGACCGCGAAGTGCTCCGGCACTCGTACCGGCCGCGAGATCCTCCCCCACCGTCAGCCCCAGATTGACACCATTGCCTCGATTCTTGCCCCTTCCCTCAGGAACGAAACCCCCTCCAATATTCTTATTTACGGGAAAACGGGAACCGGGAAGACAGCAAGCGTACGGTATGTCGGTTCGGAACTCGAGAAGGTCAGCAGCACGATGGGTACCACCTGCCGGATCGTCCACCTCAACTGCGAAGTGATCGATACACAGTACCGGGTGCTTGCCCAGATCGCCAAGTGCATCGATGGTTTTGAAGAAGCATCGAGTGACAAGACCCGCCTCCACATCCCAATGACCGGGTGGCCCACGGACCAGGTGTACTCGAGAGTCAAGAATCAGCTCGAAGCCGGTGGTGGCGTGCTCGTTATTGTGCTCGATGAGATCGACAAGCTGGTCAAAAAAAGCGGCGACGACACCCTGTACAACCTGACCCGGATCAACTCCGATCTCAAGAACTCCAAGGTCAGCATCATCGGGATCTCCAATGATCTCAGCTTCAAGGATTTCCTTGACCCCCGTGTCCTCTCCTCGCTTTCAGAAGAGGAGATTGTTTTCCCCCCGTACAACGCGCCGCAGCTGGTTGATATCCTGACCCAGCGTGCCGCCGGCGCATTTATTGAAGGTGCAATTGCCGAAGGTGTGGTCCCGCTCTGCTCTGCCCTTGCTGCACAGGAGCACGGGGATGCGCGGCGGGCATTAGACCTTCTCCGGATCTCCGGAGAACTCGCCGACCGGGACGAGTCAAAGCAGGTAACCGAGGAGCACGTGAAACAGGCTCAGGCGAAGATCGAGACCGACAGTATGATCGAGTGTATTGCAACGCTCCCCACTCAGAGCAAGCTGATCCTCTTTTCCATGCTGACGCTGGAACACAACAACCGATCCGTTTTTACCAGCGGGGAGGTCTCCCGCATCTATCAGGCGATTGCTCCCTCCATCCAGCTCGATATCCTCACCCACCGCCGGATCACCGATCTTATCTCGGAGCTCAACATGCTGGGCGTGATCAATACCCGCGTCGTGAGCCGGGGCAGGTACGGGCGCACGAAAGAGATGTGGTTTGATGTCAATACCGACAAGATCCGTGAGGTCGTGCTCAAGGATCCGCGCCTCAACGGATTAAAAGATCCCGACTATAAATCCGATTGAGTCCAAATGGTTTTAAAACAACAGTGGAGTGACGTGAGATGGATGATAAGGATCTCGAACTCCTCCGGATTCTTGAGGAGAACAGCCGGTTGTCTGCGCAGGAAATCGGGTCGATGACCAACCTTATCCCGGTAGAGGTAGAGGCACGGATACACGCTCTTGAGGAAAACAAGATTATCCGCAAGTACACGACAGTCATCAACTGGGAAAAAGCAGGGCACAGCGAGGTCTTGTCCATCCTTGAGCTCAAAGTGAGCCCCGAGCGGGATTTCGGGTACGACCGGATTGCCGAACGTCTCTCCCGGTTCAAACAGGTGCGGACGCTCCGCCTTATCACCGGTACCGTACGATCTCCAGCTGATGGTAAGCGGAAAGGACATGCAGGAAGTATCCCGTTTTGTCTCTGAGCATGTCGCCCCGATGGACCGGATCCGCGAGACGGCGACGCACATTGTCATGAAGTCCTACAAGGAGAACGGCAACGCCCTCTTTGAGCAGCAGGAAACCGAACGCCTCCCCTACTCTTTCTAAAAGGTGAGATGATTGAGAACATTTGTATCAGAGCGCGCCCGGGAGATACCGCCATCAGGCATCCGGAAATTTTTCGATCTGGTTCTCACGATGGAGGACGTGATCTCCCTTGGCGTTGGCGAGCCCGATTTCAGGACCCCGTGGAACATCTGCGAGTCCGGTATCTACTCTCTTGAGCAGGGTGTGACCTCCTATACCTCGAACCGGGGACTCCAGACCCTCCGCGATGCACTTTCTGCCCACCTCGCGAGCCGTTACCAGCTCAGATATTCGGCAAATGAAGAGATGGTCATCACCACCGGGGTGTCCGAGGCGCTCGACATCGCGATCCGTGCCGTCGTCAATCCCGGCGACGAAGTCCTGATCGCAGAGCCCAGTTACGTTTCCTATTCACCCTGCGTCACGCTCGCCGGTGGGATACCCGTTCCTGTCGAGTGTACCGAACAGGATCATTTCAGGCTCAACCCGGACAAGCTCCAGGAAAAGATCACAGACAAGACAAAGGCCCTGATCATCAACTTCCCCAACAACCCGACGGGTGCGATTATGAAAAAGGAGGATCTCGAACCTGTCGCGGATATAGTGACCGACCGGGATCTCCTGCTCATCAGTGATGAGGTCTATTCGGAACTCACGTATGAATCCTCCCATGTCGCCGCTGCCACGGTAAAGGATCTCTGGGAACGGACGATTACCTTAAACGGGTTCTCGAAGGCCTATGCGATGACCGGCTGGCGGGTCGGATTCCTCTGTGCGCCAAAGGAGATCTGCGATGCGGCGCTCAAGATCCACCAGTATGTCATGCTCTGCGCCCCGGTGATGGGACAGGTCGGTGCTCTCGAAGCGCTCCGCTCGGCCGAGGATGAGAAGACAAGCATGGTCAACGATAACCGGCTCCGGCGCAACATGTTCGTTTCCGGCCTCAACAAGATCGGCCTCTCCTGCCACGTGCCCGAGGGAGCGTTCTATGCGTTCCCCTCCGTAAAAGGCACCGGCCTCTCCGATGTGGAGTTTGCCGAGCGGCTGCTTAAGGAACAGAGGGTCGCCGTGGTGCCGGGCAGTGTCTTTGGCAAGCGGCGGGGACTATCACCTCCGCTGCGCCTATGCGGTGTCAAGAAAAAGAGCTCACCGAGGCTTTAAGCCGGATGGAAACGTTCGTCAACGGTTTATAATCGGTGAGGTGACCGGGAAAGGCTGGCCGGCTCCCCGGATTTAACGATCCGGCTCTTCCCCGGACACTCTTTTTTATGGCAGTTACGATCCCTGCGGTTTTATATGCTCAGGGCAGACTTTATTGCCCTACCCGCCCTACAGTATGTGATACTCCAATGAGCTGCTACTATTATCGTAGGTGGATTTTTTGGAGATGAGGGGAAGGGCAAGATTGTTGCCCACATCGCTCATGCGGATGAACCTGTTATCATCTCCCGCGGTGGTGTCGGTCCGAACGCCGGGCACACGGTTCAGGTCGGCGACCATGAATACAGTGTCCGGATGGTGCCGTCCGGTTTTGTCTATAAAAAAGCGAAACTCTGTATCGGCAGCGGGGTTCTTGTCGACCCGC
This sequence comes from uncultured Methanoregulaceae archaeon, assembly GCA_963790005.1. Lineage (GTDB taxonomy): Archaea > Halobacteriota > Methanomicrobia > Methanomicrobiales > Methanospirillaceae > Methanoregula. Next base: position 19,633 of record CAWBMY010000004.1, on the reverse strand, counting down.
GTGTCCTCAAGCACGAGGTCGAGACACTGGGAGTCCAGGGCCGGATCTTTGTCGATAAGCGCTGCGGTATTATCACCGAGGATCATATTGCCCGTGACAAGGGCAGTGCATTCCTTTCAAAGAAGATCGGCAGCACCGGCTCCGGGTGCGGGCCGGCCAACTCCGACCGGGTGATGAGAACCTCCCCGCAGGCAAAGGATGTGCCGGAACTTGCCGAGTACCCTGATGGATGTCCCCCTCGCCCTCAACACTGCCATAAAAAACGGCCAGACCGTTCTTCTCGAAGGAACCCAGGGGTTTGGGATCTCACTCTATTACGGGACCTACCCGTTCGTCACGAGCAAGGACACCTCCGCCTCCCAGATCGCTGCGGATAACGGTGTCGGCCCGACAAAAATTGACGATGTGATCGTCGTCTTCAAGGCCTATCCGACCCGGGTGGGTGAAGGTCCGTTCTCCACGGAAATGACCTCACAGAAATCGGATGCTATGGGCATTCAGGAGTTTGGCACGGTCACCCACCGGAAACGCCGGATCGGCGGCTGGGACGGGCAGATGGCCGGGTACTCTGCCATGATCAACGGCTGCACGCAGGCAGCAATTACCGGGATCGATCATGTAGACAAGGCCTGTTTCGGGCTCACCGAGTGCGGCAAGCTCACCAAAAAGGCAAAAGACTTCTTAAAAACCGCCGAGGATGACATCGGCTCCCCCATCACGCTCATCTCCACCGGGCCGGAACTCACTCAGATTATCGATATCAGGAAAGAATACGCATGAAGCGTTCGCTCATGGACATCCTCTGTTGCCCCGTCTGCAAGGGGGATCTCGTGCTCCGGGTTGATGCCGAGAATGAAAAAGAGATCCTTGAAGGCAACCTGCGCTGTGCTGCCTGCAACGCAGATTACCCGATCCACGAGGGGATCCCAAATCTCCTCCCCCCGACATCACGATAACCGGTGACGCCATGCATCTCCCGCTGCCTTTTGAGATTCTGGCGGTTACGGATATCCCTCCGGCAGAGGGGATGATGACGGAGATCTATCTCAACCGGTCGGGCATCAATACGATTGAAGTCCCCCAGGAGAATGCGCATGTCGAATGCGGGAGTCTCCTGAAGGTCCGGTTTGTGAACCGGGGCGCCCCCATCCATATCACGGCATCGACCTCCAATGCCGGCATGTTCACGGATTTTTTCCACGAGAACATGTACGTGATCGATGAAGTGGTGCTCGGCATACCGTTGCGGAAAGACTGCGCCCCGGGCTTTTTTGACATCGACATCATCGCCGGTTACGGCGCGATGAAGTCCGCCCTGCGGGTGGAAGTCATCGTAAAACCCACACGGGGCCCCCAGGTTCTGGAGAAAGAAGCCCCCGTCCAGCCCGAAGCCCATGGCCGGCCGCACTTCCTGATGGTGGCAATGGCGATTGGTCTTGTCCTGTACAGCACCTGGTACTATACCAAGATCGAGTTCCTCAACATCGCGGCATTCATTGTCCTTATTGTCGGTGCACTGTTCGTATGGTACCGACAGACCTGATCCTTGCCGGCGCAGTTCTCTTCCTCGCGCTTGCCGTCGACCGGCTCATTGGCGATCCGCACTCGGCATACCACCCGGTCGCGCTTCTTGGCCGGTTCATCGCTTGGTGGGGTCAGCCCTCGCGCTATTCACCCCGTGTCCAGCGTGCGGCCGGTATTTTCTTCTGGCTGGTGACGGCCTGCCTCTTTACCCTCCCGTTCTTCCTGTTCGGGATGTACGCCCCGTGGCTGGTCTTTCTTATCGGGGCACCGTTCCTTCTCAAGTGCTGTTTTGCCTGGCGGTCGCTTGAAGAGCACGCGCTCGGGGTGGTTGCCGCTCTTGAAAACGGCGTAGAGGCGGGCCGCGAACGGGTGAAACTGATGGTCTCCAGGGAGACGGCCAAGCTCGATGCCGAACACATCCGGTCGGCCGCATACGAGTCCATGACCGAGAACCTCACCGACAGCATTGTCTCTCCCCTCTTTTACTTCGCGCTGCTCTCCCTCTTCGGCCTCGGGCTTGTTGGGGCAGCGGTTTTCCGTGCCGCAAACACGATGGACGCGATGCTCGGGTACCGGGACGAGCGGGCCCGGCTCGGCTGGTGCTCTGCCCGGATGGACGATCTCCTCAACTATATCCCGGCCCGGGTCACGACGCTCTTTTTACTTGCATACTTTGTTACGCAGGGAACGTTCTCTTCTGCGTGGCGGGTGATGCGCCGGGACGGGAAGAAACGCCCGGGCTTCAACGGCGGGATCGTGATGGCGGTGATGGCCGGGGGCTGCGGTATCTGTTTTGACAAGCCGGGCGTCTATACGATCGGGAACGGGGAGCGGTCGCTTGAAGCCGGCGGCCTGGCGAATTCTCAGCGCTGTCAGGACTGTCACACTATCGTTTGCGGCAATAACTGCAGCTACACTTATTTTATTGGCATGGTTGATCCATCGTACTGGTATATGAAATTAGAAGAACTGAGATTTGGCACTGAGCTTCTTAAGCGCGGCTTTGCATCCATGCAGAAGGGGGGCGTGATCATGGATGTGGTGAATGCCGAGCAGGCAAAGATTGCCGAGGCAGCCGGTGCCGTCGCAGTCATGTCGCTTGAACGGGTGCCATCCGATATCAGGAAACAGGGCGGAGTCGCCCGGATGGCAGACCCCGAAAAGGTCCAGGAGATCATCGATGCGGTTTCGATTCCCGTCATGGGAAAGGTCAGGATCGGCCACTTTGTCGAGGCGCAGGTGCTCGAAGTACTCGGCGTCGACATGATTGATGAGAGCGAAGTGCTCACCCCCGCGGACGAGGAATTCCATATCGATAAGAAGCAGTTCAAGGTCCCGTTTGTCTGCGGTGCCCGGAACCTTGGCGAGGCGCTGCGCCGGATCAATGAAGGTGCGGCGATGATCCGTACCAAGGGTGAAGCAGGGACCGGAAACGTTGTCGAAGCCGTGCGCCACATGCATGCAATCATGGGAGAGATCAGAAAGGTGCAGGGTATGGACGAGCAGGAGCGGATCAGCTATGCCCGGACCATCGAGGCCCCGGCAGAACTTGTCATCGAGTGCGCCACCCGCGGACGGCTCCCGGTCGTGAACTTCTCGGCCGGCGGTATTGCCACCCCCTCGGATGCTGCGCTGATGATGCAGCTCGGGGCTGACGGTGTCTTTGTCGGGTCAGGGATCTTCAAGTCCTCGGAACCGGAGAAGATGGCAAAGGCGATCGTGGAATCCGTCAACCACTTCAATGATGCAAAGGTAATTGCGAAGGTCAGTACTGGCCTTGGCGAAGCGATGCCGGGCCTCGATGTCCACACTCTCAGGGCCGATGAGGTGTTGCAGACCCGTGGACGTTAAGATCGGCGTGCTTGCGCTCCAGGGGGACGTGAGCGAACACATCGACGCCTTTTCCGCGGTGCTCAAAGGACGGGGCTGCGGGAAGGCATCGTCCGTTGTCGAAGTCAGGATCCCGGCAGATCTCGCTGGCTGCGCAGCGCTTGCGATCCCCGGGGGAGAGTCCACGACCATCTCGCGGCTGATCGATAAGAACGGGCTCTACGAGCCGATCCGCACTTTTCCCGGCGGCATCTTTGCGACCTGCGCCGGCATGGTGCTGATGGCGACTTCGGTTGCCGACCCCCGGGTGCACACGCTCGGCCTCATGGACATGACCGTGGACCGGAACGCATTTGGCCGGCAGAGGGAATCGTTTGAGGCCGATATCCCGGTCACGGGCCTTGATGGCGGTCCCTTCCATGCGATCTTTATCCGGGCACCGGTCGTGACCGCAGCCGGGGCGGATGTGCAGGTGCTCGCGACACTCGATCAGGGTATCGTTGCGGCTGAGAAAGGCCGGTACATGGCGCTCGCCTTCCACCCGGAGCTTGGCGGGGATCTCCGGCTGCATGAACGGTTTTTGCAGAATCTGGGAATCTGACCCCCGATTTTATTATTTTTCCGTCCAATATCAGGTATATGAGACTGGATACCGCCGATATTAAAGAGCAGGCCCGCCGTGGTTTCAGGTTCACGATGCCTGGCGGCCTGCGGTGCGGCATGTGCATCCGGGGCTGCCTGTTGTAACATAAAAATCCAGTATTTTTTGTAAAATCCTTATTATCCCGGGCATGGTATGTTCGTATATATGCCGGAAGAAGAGAAACGCCACAGGACAGCGCCGGGATTATTGCAGAGGGAACTGTCTGTTATGCTCTCCCGGGCTCTCGAAAACCACGACGATTTGGTCCTCACATGGGAACCGCGGCCCGGTGAAGAACCGGCACCAGGGTTTCAACCGGTTGCCCATATCATGACGGGAAACCTCATCACTTCCTGCAGGCTGAATGCGCTTTTGGGCCGCGTGATGGTATATGAGGATGAAGGGGCACGGAGCGTGACGGTGCCATTGAACAATGTACGGGCAGCCAAACAGAGTGCCAGTCCCCCGGGAGGGAAACCGCGAAAACGGGTCGCAAAGAAAGACCGGTCAGCACATTCCTGAACCGGATCTGAGCATGTCGGCAGGAACATTCCCGTAACACCAAAAAACGACGAGAACAACCTGCCGCTGCCGGGTCAGAAGGCCTCGCGATCGAGCCGGTAGACATACCAGTCCAGACGTTTTCCCCCCTCTTTCTCGTAAAACCGGATCGCCGGGTTGTTCCATGTGAGCACCTGCCAGTCCATCCGTCCGCAGTCACGCCGCCGTGCCTCGGCCCGGCAGAAGCGGAACAACTCCCGCCCGATCCCGGATCTCCTGAACTCTTCGAGGACGAAAAGATCTTCCAGAAAAAGTGTCGGAAGGGCAAGGAATGTCGAGTAGGTGAAATAAAAGGTGACATAGCCGACCGGCTTCCCGTCCACGCTCCCGACGTACGCCTCATACCGGGGAGGACTCGAAATGCAGTCCCTGTACAACCGTTCCTCTTCTGCTTTTCCCGGCGGGGTGAGGTGTTCGTAATCGGCAAGTTTCCGGATCAGGGCCAAAAAAACAGCGAAGTTGTTCTCACTGACTTTTTCAAGCGTAACGGGTGACATCTTTATACCGGTTTTGCCGTCATCAAGGATAGTTCTGGCGGGTTCCCGCGCTCTTTTGCGGCCTCTTACCCGTAGCACTACGCCTATTTTCTGGCAAAACACGCCGATAATTGTATAAATCCTGCCGCCGACAACCATTTCACCGGTAAAAGCCGGAAACGGGTGGTTTTCACATGTGTGACTGGAAAAAATATCTTGCGGAACTCATCGGAACGTTTGTCCTTGTCTTTATCGGGACCGGAAGTGCTGTCGTTGCGGGTAAAGAGATCGGATTTCTCGGGATTGCCCTCGCCTTTGGTCTCTCCGTACTTGTCATGGTCTATGCGATCGGGCAGATCTCCGGGTGTCATATCAACCCGGCAATAACGATCGCGATGTTCGCAAACGGGAAGATCGGTTCAAAGGACGCTGCGATGTATATCATTGCGCAGTGCATCGGTGCCGTCATTGCCTCGCTCGTCCTGCTCTCTATCATGACCGGCCTCGCGGGCTATGATCTTGCCACAAACGGCCTTGGCCAGAACGGGTACGGGGTCGCATCCCCGGGAGGATTCCCCCTTGCATCGGGCTTTATCGCTGAGGTTGTCCTGACGTTTATCTTCCTGATGGTGGTCTTTGGGGCAACGAGCAAGAAGTCTCCCGCGGGCTTTGCGGGGGTCGCAATCGGGCTGTCGCTCGCCATGATCCACATGGTCGGTATCCCGATCACCGGTACCTCGGTGAACCCGGCTCGGAGCCTGGGGCCGGCGCTCGTTGCCGGAGGAACCGCACTTACCCAGCTCTGGGTGTTCATCCTCGCGCCGATCATCGGTGCGCTGGTGGCGGCACTTGTCTGGAAATATCTCTTTGAAGAGAGAACCGCACCGGCATAACCCGGTCGTTTACTTTTTTTATTCCCGTCTGATCTTTTTTCATTGCCTCTGCCTTGAGCTCTTTTGGCATCAGCTCGATCGCATATCGCAACGCCGTCCGGGGCATGACCTTTTTGTTGCGCATGACATACGTGAAGACCGCATCCGTATGTGTCCGGCTCGCCTCTTTTAAGAGCCAGCCGTACCCTTTCTGCACCATGTCATCGGTGTCGGTCAGCAGGAGGTCGGCAATTTCAATTGCTTCGGGGAGAAACTCCCCGTGCTTTGCCGGGACGATCAGGGAGACTGCCGCCGCCCGCCGCACCCAGCGGTTTTTTGACCGGGTCCACCGTTTTAAGTCGGCCGTATATTCCGGGAACTGCTCAATAAAGTCCCCCATCGTGTGGTTGCAGAACCCGTCGCAGGAGGCCCAGTTGGTGATGTAGGTGTCGATCCAGCGCCGGAACACGGCAAGATCCTCCCGCTCGTACCGGCCGGAGAGGGCATGGGCCCAGTTCGAGACGACAAATGATTCCTCGATGTATCCCGAGCGGTAGAGCTCTTCGCAGAGCGCGAAGATTTCCTGTTTATCCCGTTCTTTGATCTCTTTCCAGTATTTTTTGGCAATGGCCATGACGGCTGCCGTTTTCAGACCGTAGCACGTGATCTCTTCCCTGAAAAACCGTCGGGACGTTTTTTGGATCTGCGGATCCGCTTGCGCTTCGAGGTCCTGCCGGATGTGTATGATCACCGGGTCCATGAAACAGCGTTGGGAGGGATGGGGGATAAGGGATACGACATGTGGCATGAAGAACTTGAGACTTTCAGGAAACCCCGAACCGAAAATCTCCTCATCAGCCGGTCACTCCGGTCCCTTTTTTGCTTTTTGCTGCCGGACACTGGCTGGCGGTACCGCTCGTATTTCCATTTTCAATATCGAGATACAGCGTCCCCCATGCGCAGAGTGCCTGCAGGATCGGGATCAGGGTCCTGCCAAACTCTGTTATCGCGTATTCCACCCGGGGCGGCACCTCGGGGTAGATCGTTCTCCGGATCACGCCATCATCTTCGAGCTCGCGGAGCTGCTTGGTGAGCATCTTGGCATTGACTCCCGGCAGTGCTTTCTGCAGTTGGCCAAATCGCATCACATTGTCTCCGAGGTGCCAGAGGATGAGTGGTTTCCACTTGCCGCCGATCACATCCAGTGTTGCCTCGACGGTGCAATGGTAGGTCTTGCCGTTTTTTGTATAGGTCATGGTTACTCCAGTGAAAGTCTGTTACCAGAATAATGGTATTTCCTATTTAATCTGCTAAGGCGCATTTTATCTTAATGGTTCTGACGGACCCCTGCAGAAAAGTTTTCACTATCATGACTGCGCACGGTGTTCTGTCTGGATTTTCCGCACACTCGCGGTCAGTGAGGAGATCAGGTATGGAAAAGACACAGATAGGACAGAATTTTTTTATCCCGATGCCGGTCGTTCTTGTCGGGACCCAGGTGAAAGGTAAGGCGAATTTCATGGCCGTGGGCTGGTGTGCCCGGGTGAACGGGAACCCGCCCATGATTGCCTGCGGGATTGCGAAAAATCACTATACCCCAAAGGGTATGGTGGAGTCAAAGACCTTCTCGGTCAACATTCCCTCCTCGGATCTTCTCGAAAAGACCGATTACTGCGGTCTGGTCTCCGGCGCAAAGACCGATAAATCAGAGGTCTTTACTGTCGTCTATGGCTCACTTGGGACAGCGCCGATGATCAGGGAATGCCCTGTCTGTCTGGAATGCCGGCTGGTCCAGACGGTAGATCTCCCGACGCACTATCTGTATATCGGGGAAATTGCCGGGGCATACGCTGACGAGAGGGTAATTAAAGACCAAAAACCGGACTTTCCTGGCCATCGACCCGCTCTTCCTGACGATGCCCGACAACCGGTACTGGTCGCTTGGCAAATGTGCCGGGGACGCGTGGAGCGCCGGAAAGAACCTGGTACAGCAATCGCATAAAAATACACAAAAGGGACGGTAACCGTATGGCAACTATTCTAGTCGATCAGGCACTCTGTACCCGGTGCGGGATCTGCTCTGTGGTCTGCCCGATGTCGATTGTCGACCCGGCAGATGAGAACACCCTGCCGAAGGTGCAGGATGTAAAAGCCGGCCTGTGCATCCGGTGCGGGCACTGCGAGGTCTCCTGCCCGTCGCAGGCGCTCCTCCTGAACTATCTTCCCGATGAGAAAGCGCAGGTCCCGGCTGTGGCCGGGTCCCTGTCGGCCGGCGATCTCGGTGTTTACCTGAAGAAACGCAGGTCGGTCCGGCATTTCAGTAAAGAGCCGGTCTCAAAGGAGGACATCCTGCAGGTCCTTGACATCGCCCGGTACGCTGCGTCAGGAGGCAATGGACAGCCGGTCGAGTGGATTATCGTGCATGATCCCAACGAAGTTCACCGGCTCGCGGGGTTGTGCATCGACTGGATGAAGACCTTACAAAACAGCAGCCACCCGATGAGCGGGTATATCCCGACGCTGCTTGCCGATGGGAGGCCGGGAATGACCCGGTCTGCCGCAGGGCACCCCATCTCGTGATCGCCCATATCCCGGAGGGCAACCCGGTGGCATCGGTGGACGCCCTGATTGCCCTGACCCATTTCGATCTCGCTGCGCCAGCATTCGGTATCGGGACCTGCTGGGCAGGATTCCTCTCGATGGCCGCTGCCGCCTATGAGCCCCTGCAGGAAGCGCTTGCCCTCCCGGCAGGGCCGCAGGTACTCCTACAGCCTGATGTTCGGCCACCCGCAGTACAAGACCTATGGCCTCCCGCGCCGGAAGCCGTTGCAGGTGACATGGCGGTAGGAAATGACACCGGGCGCGGGAACGATTACTATCACGGATGATCAGGAAAAGGTATGACGGATTATGCACGTATCGGAAGGAAAAAACTGCGTGAGATTGATGGCGAGGCCGGTGTCAGAGTCGAAGAGACATTAAACAACATCTGCCCGGATCTTGCCCGTTACCTTATCGAGTATTCGTTTGGGGAGATCTATGCCCGGGAGATCATCGATAACAAGACCAAGGAGCAGGCGGTTGTCGCGGTTCTTACCGCAATGGGCACGGCGGCGCCCCAGCTGAAAGTCCATATCCATGCAGCGCTCCATGTCGGCTGCACTCCTGAGGAAATCCGGGAGATCATCATCCAGATGTGCGGGTATGCGGGATTCCCTGCGACCTTAAATGCGATGGGCACGCTCATGGAGGTCTTAAAAGAGACCGGGCTGGCCCTTTCAAAGGTATCCGTCCACGCTGGCTCTGAGGACGGTACGAGCGCGGGAAGGATTGGCTCTCGCGGATTGCACCCGATCAGGAACGTGTGCTCAAAGAGACGTTCGATCCGATAAACCCGGATATTACGCGGTACGTCATCGAGTTCGGCTATGGGGACATCTATGCCCGGGGCAACCTGCCAATCCGGATCCGGCAGGTTGCTACCATCGCCGCCCTCGCCGCAAAAGGTACCGCCCCCTCCAGCTTCCGGTTCCATATCGGCGGCGGGTTCCGGGCCGGCCTTTCCGAGGCCGAGATCGTGGAGATCATGCTGCTGGTATCCATATACGCCGGGTTCCCGGCGGCATTGAATGGCATCCTCGCCACCCGCGAGGTGGCAGAGGCCCTAAAAGACGAAAAACGCTGAGCGGGGAACTTACCCGGGTGTCTCCCCGGGAAACCTCCCCTCACCTAGAGAAGAACGAAAGATCTGGTGATTGAATATGGCAAAAGTCGTTGCATTCAACGGAAGCCCAAGGAAGGACGGGAACACCACAATCCTGATCGGGCATATGTTTGAGGAACTGGAGAACGAAGGAATCGAGACCGAGCTCGTGCAGGTCGGCAAAAAGAAGATCCGGGGCTGCACCGCCTGCATGAAATGTTTCGAGAACAAGGACGGGCATTGTGTCTTTGACGATGATATCGTCAACAGTTGCATCGACAAGATGGTAGAAGCGGATGGCATCATTCTTCGATCGCCGGTGTACTTCCTGGATGTGACCGCTGAAATGAAGGGACTGATCGACCGGGCGGGGTTCGTGTCCATGGCAAACGGGGGCCTGTACCGCCGCAGGGTGGGTATGGCCGTCGCCGCAGTTCCGGAGGTCCGGGGGCAGCCGTACTATCGACACCATGCTCCACTTTCTGCTCGCCGGCGGCATGGTTGTCCCGGGCTTCCCGGTCCTCGGTGTGGGAAGGGAGATCGGGGACGTGAACAAAGACGAGGAAGGCATCGGCCGTGCCCGGGATGCCGCAAAGAACATGGCCTGGCTCATCAAGACCATGAAGAAAGCCTAGGAATCCCGATGAACCGTTCAGGAAGATATCCCTGAGTAGAGTGATAATGGAGACACCCCGTATGGAAGCCATCGAAGCCATCATGACACGCCGCAGTGTCAGGAACTACAAGAAACGACAGATGCCGGATGCGGCTCTTGCAGAGATCCTCAAGGCAGGAACCTATGCCCCGTCGGCACTCGCCCTCCAGCCGTGGGCATTTATCGTGATATAGGATCAGGAATTCCTCACTAGAGTTTCCGATTACTGCAAACCCATCATGATTGCGCACATGAAGGATGCGCATGACGGGATGTCCGATTCGTTCCGGGCGATGCTTGAAAGCCCCGGATACTCGATCTATTACCATGCGCCGACGGTCATCATGGTTATCGGTAAAACAGGGAGCCGTTCCGGGAGATCGACTGCTCCTTCTGCGCAGAGAACATGATGCTTGCCGCCCATGCGCTCGGCATCGGCAGCTGCTGGGTAGGATCAACGGAAGTTGCGTATGATAACAAGGAGCTCATGGCAGGGTTCCGGATCCCGGAAGGCTACAGCCCGGTAGGGACGATTGTTTTCGGGTACCCGGCCGAATCACCGGAAGCCCATGACAAGCATCCCGCGAAGGTGACGTGGGGCCGGTACGCACGGGTATGCACATTAAAAAAAATCCTAAAACTGCAAGGATAGTTTTGACTCCCAGTGTACCCTTTCATGACAGACCCCCTGGGGGTCTCATCACTTTAAAAAAAAATATTGCCGGCCCGGACTTTTTTTAAAAGAGGGGACCCCCCACCATTTCCACATCTTTATCTGGGAGGTGCGCCAGATGGTGAGATACCAAAAGGAGAGATACTATGGCCACCGATCCGGTCTGTTTTATGATAGTCGATGAGGATACCGCCCAGTTCAAGAGCACGTACCAGGGATACTGAATACTATTTCTGCTGCAACTACTGCAAGAAGCAGTTCGATGAGAACCCGAAGAGGTACAGCCGGCTCGCAAACGATATGACGGTTGATCTGGGTCCGGGTATCTGAAGGATACCGGTGGTACTCCTGTTCGTAGAATACTGCCGGGAAAACAGGTTTTTACCCCGGCGCGACAAAGGATTACTGAACATTTTACGGGAACACTAACCATGACACTCCAGATACGATCGCCGGGACACTGGCCGCAGACGGCCGGTTTTCCCTGATGGCAGAAGCGATCCGGGCCACCGGGCTTGACACGGTGCTCGCCGGGAAAGGGCCGTATACGGTCTGTGCGCCGACCGATGATGCATTCACGGCGCTCCCCGGAAGAGACCCTTGCCGCGCTCATGGCCGACCCCAAAGGACAGCTCTTCCGCGTCCTCCAGTACCATATCATGTTCGGGAACCTTTCGTGCAGCACGATAAAGAAACTGAATTTCCCCAAGACCCGTCTTGGGATCACCGTTGAGATCACGGAAAAGGACGGCCGGGTCCTCTTCGGCGGCGCACCCGTGACCATTCCTGATATCGCCTGCACAAACGGTGTGATCCACGGCATCGGCGGGGTTGTCATCCCCCGGTAACCAGGCGGCTTTGGATTACCCGGATTTATACGCTGCCAGCCTGTTTGATCAGGGTGTGATATCCGTATTGCTTCATCGACGGGGATGAGTCCGCGAGCTCGAGGAGTGGCCGACGAGGGACATGAACGAGGTACATGATCACGATAACGGCGACCACGGCAACGACAATCGCCACGATGACAAAGATCACCATGTGGAGCGCGGGCGCCGGCTCGAAGGGAATGGTTCCCGCATTCATCCGTTCTGCGGTCGAATATGCATCGTAGATCCCGTACAGCCAGATGATAAGCCCGGGGATAATAAAAGAAAGAACCCGAAGAACGTGCCGAAGAAGACGAGATACCCTTTGAGGATATTCCCCTCGTAGACCTGCCCGAGGCCGGGGACAAACGTCGAGCCTGCGAGCGCGAGGAACGTGCTCTTGCTCCCGGCATCCTGCGCGGGCGGCTGATTTCCCGGCGTCACAGCGTCGGGGAGCCGCGCACCGCACTCATTGCAGAATTTTGCCGTTTCCGGGACGTGCGCACCACAGGAACTGCAAAACCGGGTCATGGTGGTAGTTTGGGGTGCTCCCCCATTATATATTCCCATGGGACAGCAGTTCCGCCGTCCCGCATCAACATACAACAGCTTATAAGATTCCATGAGCAATATTTCATCCGTTGAATAGTCCTTTTTAACACTTCAATAAAACAGCACAGGTCCAGCCATGAACCCATCATCCGTCGTCGACAGCATTCTCTCCGCACGCTACCTCCGGAAAGGGGAGAAAACCTATGAAGATATCTGCCGCCGCGTAGCCTCGGCCCTGGCAGATGATGAGACCGAGAAAGCCCGGTTTTATGAGGCAATGGTCTCGCTGCGCTTCCTGCCAAACTCGCCCACCCTCATGAACGCGGGCACCGATATCGGGCAGCTCTCCGCCTGCTTTACCCTCCCGGTCCCGGACTCCATCGACGGGATCTTCGATGCGATGAAGGAAGGGGCGATCATCCACAAGACCGGCGGGGGCACCGGGTACAACTTCTCCCATATCCGGCCGGAAGGTTCCCCCGTGCAGTCCACGGATGGCGTCGCGTCGGGCCCGATCTCCTTCATGCGGGTCTTTAACGCGGCCACCGACGTGATCAAGCAGGGCGGCCGCCGGCGCGGGGCGAACATGGGGATCCTCAACGTCTGGCACCCCGACATCCTCGCGTTTATTGCCGCAAAGAAGAAGGAGGGCGATTTCTCCAACTTCAACATCTCCGTGATGGTGAACGACAAGTTCATGGACCTCGTGGAGAAGCGCAGGTTCGACGACGTCTGGCTCACGAACCCCCACTCGGGAGCAAAAGTCACGGTCGGAGCGATCTGGACGGGCATTGTCGACGGGATCTGGAAGAACGGCGAGCCGGGCATCCTCTTCTACGACGAGATCAACCGGCACAACCCGACCCCCAGCTCGGGGAGATCGATACGACAAACCCCTGCGGCGAACAGCCGCTCCTGCCCTACGAGAGCTGCGTCCTTGGGAGCATCAACCTTGCTGCCTGCGTCCACGATGGGGCCCTCGATGAGGACCTGCTCCGCGAGACCGCCCGGATGGCGACCCGGTTCCTCGATCTCGTGATTGAGAAGAACGTCTTCCCGATCCCGCAGATCGCGGAGGCCACACGGAGGACCCGGAAGATCGGCCTTGGTGTCATGGGCGTCCACGACGCGATGCTCATGATCGGCCTTGCCTACGATTCCCCCGAGGGCCGGGCATGGTCCGAACAGGTCATGAAACTCGTGACCGACACGGCAGTCGACGAGTCCCACAAACGTGCCGAAAAACTCGGGACCTTCCCGGCCTGGCAGGGAAGCATCTGGAAGGACTTTAAAGTGCGGAACGCGGCGATGACGACGGTCGCCCCGACCGGGACGATCTCGCTTCTCGCCGGGTGTTCGAGCGGTATCGAGCCGGTCTTCTCGTTTGCCTACACGAGGAAGAACACGGTGGGGAAGACCTTTATCATCGTCAACCCGGTGTTCAAGGAAGCGCTCGTCCATACCCTGTCCGAAATGGGTTTTGCCGGCGACGAGCGGGCAAAGAAGGCCGATGAGGTCATCGCCCACGTCCACGAGAACGGGACGATCCAGGACCTGCACTGGCTGCCAAAAGAGTTCCTCGCACTCTTCAAGACGGCGCTCGATATCCCGTGGCGGGAACACATCCGGATGCAGGCCAGTTTCCAGAAGTACGTCCACGCCTCGATCAGCAAGACCATCAATATGCCCGGCTCGGCAACAAAGGAGGATTGCGAGGAGGCGCTCATGATGGCGTGGAAACTCGGCCTCAAGGGGATCACCATCTACCGGACGGGGAGCCGGGACGATGTCGTGCTCGCGTTAAAGGATAAGAGCCCCGCCGTATCCAGTACCCCGGGACCTGCCACGGCCTCAGTGGCCAAAAGAGCGATGCCGGAGAAGCTTCCGTCGCTCTCCATCGACCGGCCAAAGGAACTGGCCAGCCGGACGTATCTCTGCCAGTCCGGATGCTGCCGTCTCTATGTGACGGTGAACCTGATGGAGGGAAAACCCATGGAGGTCTTTATCCGGACGGTCGGGAACGGGGGGTGCGATGCGAACAGCAGCGCCCTTGGCCGTGCGATCAGCACCGGCCTCCAGAACGGGGTGCCCTACGGGAAGTTCGTCAAGCAGTTCGCAAAAGTGAACTGCATCTCGGCGATCAAGAACCCCTCATCGGAAGGCCACTCCTGCGCAGACGTGGTCGGGCGGTGCATCGAACTCTCGGCCAAAAACCAGAGCATTGCGACCCTCTCCGACTGGAATATCACAAAGACCGGTGAGCAGCGGCTCTGCCCCGAGTGCCGCGAGCCGCTGGACTTCGGCGAGGGCTGCAACCAGGGGATCTGCAAGCACTGCGGCTGGATCCGGGTGCAGCTGATCCCGCTTCCGCGTTCCTTTCAGGCTCTTCTTCAGTTTTTTCGGGAACGTCCGGTGCAGCGATATAGTGAACCGTCTTTCGCGTTCCCGGTTGCGTTACGAGGTGTGTGCCTGTCATGAAATCTGCCGTTGATCGTGTAATCCCGGACCGGTGCAGGATCAAATCATTTGGTTTTATCCTGTATCAACTATAAGCAGGTTATTGCGGTGTTGTAAGGCCAATGTTCTCGGTGTTATATCTCGATGACGATCCCGCGCTTCTCGATCTCGCAAAGATCTTTCTTGAGATGTCAGGAAAACTGCGAATCGATACTGCCCAGTCCGTCGGGGAGGCACTCGATAAGACAAAGCACCGGGATTACGATGGTATCATCTCCGATTACGAGATGCCCGCTATAAACGGCATTGAATTTCTCCGGCATATCCGTCTCCACCACCCCGATCTCCCGTTTGTTCTCTTTACCGGAAGAGGGAGGGAGGAGATCGCCATTGAAGCCCTCAACAACGGCGCCGATTTCTACCTCCAGAAAGGCGGGCCCCCGAAATCCCAGTTCGCCGAACTTGAATACAACCTCATCACATGCCATCGACCGCAAACGGGTGCGCGAAGACTTAAAAGAGTCCCGGCAGATGATGGCAAACCTCATCGATTTTCTTCCGGATGCAACGTTTGCCATCAATCGCGAGAACAAGGTGATCTCCTGGAACCGGATGATGGAGATAACTGACCGGGATACCTGCCAGTGCTATTTTGGGAACCGAAAATTATGCGCAGGCCCTCTCACAGTTTAACGAAAAACGGGTCCCGCTGGTGGATCTTGTTCTGCATGGCCTGATACCGGACTGGCACCGGTAGATCCGGACCTGATCCGGGACGGGAATACCATTATCTCTGAATTCTACAGTCCGACTTGCATGACCGGCAAGGGCGCCCATCTCTGGCTGATTGCATCCCCGCTCTGCGATACCGGTGGCAACGCGATCGGTGCGATCGAATCCATCCGCGACATCACCCGGACAAAGTGGCAGAAGAGAAACTGAAGAGCCTCACACGAGGAACTCAACGCCGCGTACGAGCAGCTGACCGCGACCGAGGAGGAACTGCGCCAGAATTACGATGAACTCACGAAAAGCCAGCAGGAGCTCCAGAAGAGCGAGGAGCGGTACCGGAATGTAGTGGAGGACCAGACGGAGTTCATCTGCCGGTTTTTGCCGGACGGCAGGCTTATTTTCGTGAACGGTGCGTACTGCCGGTATTTCGGGAAGACCTGCGAGGAAATCTGTCGGACAGCGGTTTACCCCGGATAATTCCCAGAGAAGACCTGATGGTCCTCATAAACAGCATTTTGCAGCGATTACCCCGGAACATCCGGTGCAGACCATCGAACACCGCATCCGTATGCCTGACGGTCGAAGTCCGGTGGCAGCGGTGGATCTGATCGGGCCGTCTTTCGACAGAGACGGGAGTGACCGAGTACCAGTCGGTGGGCAGGGATATTACCGAACAAAAAGAAGCCGTGGAACAACTGAAAAAAACCCACGAAGAACTCAACGCGGCCTACGAGCAGCTGACCGCGACCGAGGAGGAACTGCGGCCAGAATTACGATGAGCTGGCAAGAGGCCAGCGGGACTTCCATGAAAGCGAGGAGCGGTACCGGAACGTGGTAGAGGACCAGACGGAATTTATCTGCCGGTTTTTGCCGGACGGCTCGCATATTTTCGTGAACGGTGCGTACTGCCGGTATTTCGGGAAGACCCGGGAGGATATTATCGGGCACCGGTTTGTCCCGGATATCCCAAGAGAAGACCTCCCGCTCCTCAAAGCACATATGGCCTCGATCACCCCCGAGCATCCTGTACAGACCGTTGAACACCGGATACGGATGCCCAACGGTGAGATCCGGTGGCAGCAGTGGTCGGACCGGGCCGTTTTTGACCGGCGACGGGAAGGTGACGGATGTACCAGTCGGTGGGGAGGGATATTACCGACCGCAAGCGCACGGAACAGGCCCTGTCCGAAGCAAATAAAAAACTCACCCTCTTGTCTACCATAACCCGGCATGACATCCTCAACCAGCTCACCGGGCTCCAGGGCTATCTTGGGTTGATCGAAGAAAAGAGCACTGACCCGGCAACCAGGCTGCTGGCACACCAGGCACAGCGGTCGGGCGAGGTGATCCGCGACCAGATCTCGTTTACCCGGCAGTATGAGGATATCGGCGTGCAGAGCCCCAGCTGGCAGGATGTGTCTGCCTCAGCTCTCGCGGCGTGTCGGGATGGCAGGTTCCGGAATGTCTCCGTTGATCCGTCCCTCACCGGTATCGAGATCTTCGCTGATCCGCTCCTGAAACAGGTATTTTACAACCTTTTTGAAAATGCCCGGATGCATGGGGGGACCGTGACAAAGATCGTGGTAAGCATGGCAGCATCCCCCGAGGGGGCCGATGTCGTTGTTGCTGATGACGGGAAAGGGATCCCTCCCGCAGGAAAAACAGAAAATTTTCGAAAAAGGGTTTGGCTCGCATACGGGTCTTGGGCTCTATCTTGTACAGGAAATCCTCGCCATCACCGGCCTCACCATACAGGAGACCGGGGAGTATGGCCGGGGGGCACGGTTCGTGATCCATGTGCCTGCCGACATGTTCCGGCAGTCGACCGGTTAACGGGACACGCTTCCTGTCACCGTCCCTGAAAAAGCGTATACGTATCCGGTGCTTTTCTCACTCCGTGTTTGGATCCTGTCCCGGGAGAACTGTTTTTGTGGCATTTTTCCTCCATTCCCCGGCGTGGCAAAGATCCCCGGAACGGGAATAAACCCTAAAAAAAAGGTTTTTTGATATTTTTTTAGATAAAGAGCGGCGCGAGCACGAGCGTCAGCGTCGCAAGGAGCTTGATGAGCACGTGGAGTGACGGGCCGGCGGTGTCCTTGAACGGGTCGCCGAGCGTGTCGCCGATGACGGCTGCCTTGTGGGCCTCGCTGCCCTTGCCGCCGTGGGCACCGGTTTCAATGAATTTCTTGGCATTGTCCCATGCACCGCCGCTGTTGTTGAGGATCAGGGCAAGGAGAATGCCGGTGATGGTCGCGACCATGAGGAAGCCGGCGAGGGCCTGGTATTTCATGGTGACGCCGATGAAGATCGGGAACCCGATCACAAGGACGCCGGGGAGGACCATGTTCTTGAGCGCACCCTGGGTCGTGATATCGATGACGGCTGCATAGTCAGGCTTCTGGGTGCCTGCCATGATGGCCGGGTTCTTGAACTGGATGCGGACTGCTTCGATGACCGACTGTGCGGTCTTGGAGACGGCGCGGATGGCGAAACTCGCAAAGAGGAAGACGAGCATCGCGCCGAGGAGTGCCCCGACAAAGACGTGCACGTCTGCAAGGTTGACGACATCGAATGCCTTGCCGGTCAGCTTGGCAATGTCGGCCATGTACGCGTTGAAGAGCAGGAATACCGCGAGGGATGCACTGCCGATGGCATATCCCTTGGTGAGTGCCTTTGTGGTGTTACCGGCTGCATTGAGGCTGTCCATGCGCTTTCTGACTTCTTCGGGTGCTCCGCTCATCTCGACGATACCGCCGGCGATTGTCGGCGATAGGCCCGAAGGTGTCCATGGCAAGGACGTACGCACAGACCATCAGCATACCCACGGTTGCAACGGCAGTGCCGTAGAGGCCGCCGTTCGGGATACCGGTCATGGTACCGCACCAGTAGGAGATGATGAGGGAGAGGCCGATGAGGATTGCGGGAATTGCGGTGGTTTCGAGACCGACCGAGAACCCGGTGATGATGTTCGTCGCGGCTCCTGTTTCAGAGGCGTCAGCGATCTCCTTTACCGGGCGGTAGTGGTGGTCGGTATAGAACAGGGTGACCCGGAGGAAACACACGGAGAGTGCAATACCGACGAGACCTGCATAGAAGAAGTACATCCAGCCGGTGCTGCTCCGAGGAGCCACTGGACCCCGAAGAAGAGGAAGACCGCGGAGATGATCGCCGTGATGTAATATCCCCGGTTCATGGCGTCCATCGGGTCGGCACCGTCCTTGCCCTTGACAGAGAGGATACCGATCATGCTTGCGAGGAGACCGAGAGAACACATGACGATGGGGAAGAGGATACCGTTGACACCGAAGATCGGGAAGAGCGCGACACCGAGGATCATGGCACCGATGTTCTCGGCAGCAGTGGACTCGAAGAGGTCAGCGCCACGGCCGGCACAGTCCCCGACATTGTCGCCGACGAGGTCAGCGATGGTGGCCGGGTTCCGGACATCGTCTTCGGGAATACCGGCTTCGACCTTGCCGACAAGGTCTGCACCGACATCAGCGGCTTTCGTGTAGATACCGCCGCCGAGCTGGGCGAAGAGTGCAACAAACGAGGCACCGAAACCGAACCCGATGATGACGAACGGGGTGGTCTGCGGGTCTGCCCCGAGTGCGATGTACGTCAGGGAGACACCGAGGAGTGACATCGAGGTGATGATCAGGCCGGAGATGGCTCCGCCACGGAACGAGAAGTCAAGTGCTTTCCCGTCGCTGTGCTGGGCTGCGGCTGCCGTGCGGATGTTTGTCCTGACGGCAATGGACATTGCGACGACACCGGCAACTGCACTGCACGTGGCACCGACGATATACGCAAATGCCGTGTACACGGCAAGCGACTGCTGTCCGGTGAAGTAATAGACGGCAAAGATCACGATGGCAAGCACGATGGCAATAATGGCGATAGTCGAGTACTGGCGCTTGATGAATGCTTCCGCACCCACCTTGATCGCATCGGAGACCTCGCGCATCTTGGGCGTCCCCTCATCCTGTGAGAGGAGATTACGCGCCAGGAGCGCGGCGAGGGCCAGTGCGATAACACATATCACAATGACAACGAGTAATGCTGTTTCGATCATTCCATGACCTC
>CAWBMY010000003.1:0-34180 GCA_963790005.1 uncultured Methanoregulaceae archaeon | reverse complement strand
CGATGACGGCATCTCAATAGTCGGTCAGAATCTCATGGAATTTATCGCCCAAGAATCCCGGGAAGATGCGGCAAGGGACTTTACGCAGGCATCCATGGACACGATGCCTGCCCTGTCCCCCTTTCGGTTATATCTGCACAAGGGAAAAAAATCCAGATGGAACGTATCGGCAAGGCTCTCGTTTACGAGGGCAAAACCGCAAATCTTCTGTCTCTCCGGGATATTACCGATCGCGAGCGGCTCGAAGATGCTCCGCGAGAGGGCGGGGAGCAGACTCCTCCTCTTCAACAATCTGGATGCAGGCTGGGCCCTGCACGAGATCATCCTCGATGCCGATAAAAAGGCATCGGATTACCGGGTCCTTGCGGTCAATGATTCATTCGAACGGCGGCTGGGTATCAGCCGTGCAAGCCGTGATCGGGAAAACCAGCCATGAAGCCTATAATACAAAAAACCCCTGTACCTTGATATATTCGCACAGGTTGCAGATTCCGGTGAACCGGAAACCTTCGAAACGTGTTCCTCCTCCTTTCAGAAACATTTCCGGATCTCGGTGTATTCTCCCAGGAAAAACCAGTTTGCCACGGTCTTTTACGATATAACTGACCGCAAACAGGCCGAGGAGGCGCTGCGGCAGGCAAACATCCAGCTTAACCTGCTGACCAGCATCACCCGGCACGATATCCTCAACAAGGTCTCCACTCTCATCGGATACCTTGGCATCCTGCGCATGAAATTTCCGAATCCTGCGTTGACAGATTATATCAGCAAACTGG
Organism: uncultured Methanoregulaceae archaeon; assembly: GCA_963790005.1. GTDB lineage: Archaea > Halobacteriota > Methanomicrobia > Methanomicrobiales > Methanospirillaceae > Methanoregula. The sequence goes on along the minus strand of CAWBMY010000003.1, from coordinate 33,404 downwards.
AAGATACCGCAGTAGCGATCCAGTGCCTGATTACGGATACGCAGACCTGCCAGAATCTCGGTCTCCGCGCACCGCAATGGCAGGGCCCGGACAAACTCATCAGGCATTTACATTTCCCGGAGACCGTCGCGCTCACTCTGGATTTGCAGGGTGCTGAAATATACGCAGACCCGATGCTTGAAAAAGTGTTCTTCAATCTCCTGGACAATTCCATCAGGCACGGCAGGCAGGTGACCGGGATCAGGGTATCATCCCGCCGGTCAAACGAAGGGCTGGTGGTCGTGTGGGAGGACAACGGTGCCGGTATCCCGATTGAAGAGAAAGATAAAATTTTTGAGAAGGGGTATGGGAAAAATACCGGGCTTGGATTATTCCTTTGCCGGGAGATTCTTGCCATCACAGGTATCACCATGCGGGAGACGGGGCGAACCGGGAAAGGCGCCCGGTTCGAGATTATGGTTCCGAAAGGCGCGTACCGGCCATCCTGAACGAAGACCTGCCAAAAGGGTCCGATATTTCCCATCGCTCACGAGTACGGCAAAATCTGCAGATATCCTGGCAGAACCCTGGCAGGGCGGGATGAGTTATATTTTCTGGATGAATCGGCGGACAGACCCCTCTGACAGGAGCATCCCGCCGGGCTCCGGTAAGAAGACCTGCGGCACAGGCATCCCGCATGCGCAGACCTACTAGTTTGTAGCGGCCCGCCGCTCTATGAAGGAATCATTCTTGCGCTTCTTGTAAATGGCAATCTCAATATTCGCAAAGAGTTCCTGCCGGTTGATCGGCTTGACCAGGTAACCGTCGGACTCTGTCACCACCACCCGCCGGATCGTCTCGTTGTCTGCGTGAGCAGTCATGAAAATGGTCGGGGTGCCGTACAGCCCCTTGATCCTCCGCGCCGTCTCAATGCCGTCTATCTCGCCCGCAATGTGGATGTCAACAAGGATAACGTCCACCCGGCTTACTCCACCGGCCATGGTGATCGCCTCTTCGCCGCTCACGGCAATCCCGACTACCGTGTAGCCTATTTCCATCAGCAGGTTTCCAGCATTTTTGAGAAGTTTGTATCATCTTCGACAAGAAGGATGCGTTTTTCGCTGGAGTTCCCGAGAATTCCTGATCATTACGTGACTTCGTAGACTTCTTTTGGTGTTTTTGGGATCTGTTGGTTTCAACACGCCAGGGTCGAATTCTTCTCAGATTTAATTTCCGGGTAAACTGCACGATTGCATTCTGTAACTTATCGGACTCTTTATTAAGTTCCAGGATCCTTTGGGTATTTTTTGAATCGGCTTCCTTTAATACACCCAATTCGTTTTCCTTTTCCTGAAATAATCGGATATATTGATCTATGATCTATCTCAGCCTCTCGGATTCTTTTTCCGAGTTCACCCAGGCGCCTGGTATTTCTCAATTCTGATTCTTTGAGCGCACCAAGTTCATTTTCCTTGTTTATCAAAACATCGTAAATATTCCCTGTTGAATTTTTTAGTGCGTCATGATCTGTTTTTAACTGGGAATACTGGTTTTTCTGGTCCTCTAAATCGCTGTATATCTGGCGAATCCGGGTTTGAGCCTGCTTATTTTGCGCATATATTGCATCCAATTCGTTGATGATATTCCGAAATTCATTACAGGCAACAGTATTTAACTCTCCGATTCGCCCCCAGCCAAATAATCGGTCAAAAAAGCCAAGAGATTTAATATTCTCAAGTAATGTTCGTAAATTGTCGGTAGAGGAAATTACCATATGAATCTCTTAAATTAAAAAATGAGTTGGATACATAAATAGATTCTGATAAGATCACAATTGATCTCTGGAGTTTCAACTCGTAAAAAATATCCCAAAAAAATTTTGACGCGACAGATTCAGCATCCCGTTATCATCATTCTCCTGATAATCCTGATGGGAGGCCCGTCTTATTATTTCAGCTGAATGAGAATCTGCTCAATTTCTTTAACCTGATACTGATATTTAGGAGGGGCGAACTCGACAAACTTCTCAAAGCATTTTATTGTTTCCTGATCATTCCCGAGTATCCCGTAAGAAGCTCCTTTGCTGAGCCATGCACCGGCATAATCCGGTTTCAGCTCGATTGCACGATCATACGCGGACACTGCTTCCCGGAACCGACCGAGTTTGGCAAGCGAAAAGCCTTTGTTGTTCAGTGCTTCGGCATAATCCGGTTTCAGCCCGATTGCGCGATCATATGCGGACACCGCTTCCTGGAACCGACCGAGCCGGGCAAGCGAAAAACCCCTGAAAAACCACGCTCTGGCATCATCAGGTTTCAGGACAATGCCATGATCGAAAACTGACAGCGCTTCTTCGAACCGATCAAGTTTGGTAAGTGAAAACCCTTTGTTGTTCCATACTTCGGCATGCTCCGGTTTGAGTGCGGCCACGTCATTGTAACCTGAAAGTATATTTTCAAACCGGCCAAGATTATCAGGAGAATCCCTGTTGCAGTGACCACGCTTCAGCATCCTCCGGGTTCAGTGCGATCGCATAATTAAAAGCCGCCACTGCCTCCTCGAACCTGCCGAGTTCAGCGAGAGAATCCCCTTTGTTGTTCCATACTTTGGCATCGTCCGGTGACAGTGCAATCGCCCGATCATAGGCCAGTACCGCTTCTTCGAACCGACCTAGTCCGGCAAGGGCAACTCCTTTGTTGTTCCATGCCCCGGCATTCTCCGGCAACAGTTCGAGGTACATCATTAAACACCGATAACGCTTCTTCGAACCGACCGAGCCGGGCAAGCAAGAGCCCTTTATCGTTCCCTGTTCTGGCATGGCCGGGTACCAGTGCGATCGCCCGATCGTAGGCCTGTACCGCTTCTTCGAACTGACCTAATTCGGCAAGGGCAACTCCTTTGTTGTTCCATGCTCCAGCATTTTCCGGGTCCAGTTTGATTAAGCAGTCATAGGCGGTTACGATCTCTTCAGACCACCCGGGTTCCGCGGGCACATCCCCTGTGCTGTTCCCCTTCTTTTCTGCCGGGGGTTCTTTTTTTCCTGCGACCAAATAATTTTCCCCGGTCAGATCATTGTATATCCGTATAAATTCCGTTTTCAACTGCCCAAAATTGTCATACCGGTCTTCCGGATATTCTTCAACGCATTTCCGGATCAATTGATCGAACTGTTCCGGCGCCATGGGGTTGGGATTTTTTGAACGTTCCGGGTATGGAGGAGGGGGAATCTGGATCACATCGACAGACCTTTCGGACAGGTCCTTCTCAAATAAGAAGTCATATATCTTCTGTCGTATAGCCATCCCCGATCAAATTTATATTGACTTTTTAGAGTGAATATAGGTTATGATTTTGAGGCTGCGTTCCGCATTGAAAGTGAAATATAGTTGCGACCCTGCAGGAAAATCCTTTAAGAGATCAGGACCGGGAATCCGGTTACGAACATTATGCGCTCTGCGGATCACGGTACGCAACGAGCACACCGGCAACGACCCTAGCTCCGGGAATTTCTTTGTCTGCTTTTTGTTGCGCAGTTCTTATCCGTCGTGAGACGGATCGCTGCTTTTCGTAATTTCCAAAAAAACACGCCAACTCCCTGAAATAGCCTCTCCGTCGTGAGAAAATATCAGGATTACGGGTTTTCGGACGAAAATAAGCCCTTAAAACTGCCGTTTTTTGACCCTGCGATTAGAGGGCCGCCAAGGCCCTTTGCGCAGCGACCGGCTCTTCAACGGACACAAGTATGCTGGAAATGAAAACTCACCCAGGTTTTGGGGGTCTTTTTAGAGCACGATATTCGCGTATTTTTGCAATCAGAGCAATTTTATCGGGTTTTCTGGCAGCCCCAAAATCCGGGCGTTTTGCGGGGTTTTCCGGAGGGGGAATACAGCAATCGGAGCCCTATACGGGCTTGTTTTCCTGAGAGGAGATGTGAGATCAGGACCCTGATCGGGACAGAATTTGATCTGTATAGGGATGTCCCGGGGAAACTGCACATTCGCCGTCGCCCTTTCAGTCTCCCGCTGCTGTGTCTCATGCTTTGCTGTCCACACGAAGAACGCAATCGATGCCGGGGGTGACCCGGGCGGGACGAAGTGATCGATGGCGGCCAAAGATCGGCGTCGAATTCGGCGGCGGGCCATCGTTTGTGGTGGTCAGGAACAACCTGCTGGAATTTTTGGATGAGATTGAGAAGGGGAAGTGAACAGGGAATTAATTGTCGTTTTTTTAAGGATACCGGGATCATTCGATAAAACATATCATCATTGAACAGCTATCCATTTTTAAAATCAATTAAAGAGTGCGTCGAATGACAAACAAGCAGAAAATTTCCTGTGGAGTCTACCAGTTTCGTATCTATGAGGTCTCTCCCGACAAGAGGGAGATCTTCCATAACCGATTCAGGGATCATGCACTTCGCATCATGAAACGGTACGGTTTCGAGATCATTGCGCTCTGGGAAAGTACCTCTGTTGTGAACTTTGAATTTGTCTATCTGTTACGCTGGCCGGACGTGGCGGCCATGGACCGCCAGTGGAAGGCTTTTCTTGCGGATGAGGAGTGGATTGAGATCAAGAGGCAGACCGTCCAGAAAACCGTCGAACCGGTTGTCCGCGTGACCAGTCGGGTACTGGATGAAGTCGAGTACTCGCCCGTTGGGAAGACGGGGCAAAACGTTGGCCATCGTTCGTGACGTAGTTAAGATTAAGAAAATTTTCTAACTTAACCCTTACTTAAATGGTAATAACTTAAAATCATCTAATCGCAATTCTTCATCAAAAATTCAGAAGCTCCAATGTAGATTCCATCAATTTTTTTTGGAGCAAACATTTCCTGATAGCGCTGGAGGAGATCAACGTTTTTATCTATAATCATAATTTTGCTAATTTTATTATTTCTAGACAAAGCGGATTTGAATAATTTTTCGCTTGCAAAATCAGTTTTTGGACACGAATATCCATAAATTAAAAGTTCATTTGCATTAGATAATTTCGCATTTGCATACAACCATAGATTCTGAATTTGGGAATGAAAAAATTTTGATTTATCACCAACTGGGGGAATAATCCTAGGAATAGTTTTTACAACAGGTACACGCGTCGGTTTCTATATTTTCTCATTTGAACTGAACTAATATCTTTCTCTTGAGATACGTAAACTCGCTTCTTCGGATTAAACACATCTTCCTGAATATTTGCACCCTTGTCAGGATACAGTGAATACCAATTCAAAGAACCATGTAATTTTAGAACACTAACACCACCTCTTCTTTGGTGCTTCAAAGGTATTCGAAAGTAACCCTGTCGAGGGGATGGTGGTTGAGTGGGAAGAGAGAACCTCATTTTATAACAATAGGGTTACAAAAAGAATCCTTTTCGGGGGATATGATAAATTTGCCATTACTTCAAATTTTTCTAAAGTTTTTTCGAGATAAATATCATAATTAAAAGAAAGTATTGTTAAATTTTGAGGTTTCACTCCATTTTTTAGATAAAAGTTTATTATTTGAAACAGTGCTTTGGTTTTATCGATTTTTATGGCATTAGTTTTTGCACCAAGTATATCTGAAAAAAGTTTCATAAATTCTAAAAAAACGGTGGATGCGGATTTTTCTGATGGTGATTCTTCGGATATTTCTCTGAATAGGTCTGACACAACATCTTCAAGTGAATCATTTTCTCCTTCGCAGATGTTTTTTCCATGCCATATTTCGAAGTATGCTCTAATGTATTCAAATTGTTTAAGCAATAGATGCCTATTTTTAAGAGTGTTTTTTTGAGTCATTCAGAAATTCAAATGTATTGTGAAAAAAACCATTATTGAGGGGAGGTTTTTCATGCTCGTTAATTGTATCTGCATCCGCGTTTGTTGACCCCGCACCCAATACAATAACAACCTTTGTGGTATTTGTCATATGATTATAGAGGATTGTATTTAATCACAATAATTATTCTTCGTTCAAACCTCTAGTTCATCCCCATCCATAGTTTTCCCGTATGAATGCATACCAGATGAAAGCACCGGGACTGCTGGAGTGCCCTTTTGTTGAATCAATCCCCCCACAACCCATATCTCCCCCCTCTTCCAACCATCCCTCATGTCTCCGCACTCCCACGCCCACGACGTCTTCTCCGATGAAAAAGCCTCCCACCTTGACACAAAGTTCCGCCGTATCATCTACCGCCCCGACCGGCTCGCGGAGCGGTACGTGAAACCCGGCGACCGGGTCCTCGACTTCGGCTGCGGCCCGGGCTTCTTTACCCGCGAGTTCGCAAAGAGGGTCGGGGATAAGGGATATGTGATCGCCGCCGACCTGCAGGAGGAGATGCTTGAGATCCTCCGTGGGAAACTCGGACCCGAAGGCCTCATGCCCCGGGTAAAAACGCACCGCTGCCAGCCGGATTCGCTCGATCTGACTCCGGAACGCGACGGGCAGATCGATGTCGCCTTTGCCATCTTTGTCGTCCACGAAGTTCCGGACCGGGAAAAACTCTTCCGGGAGATCGCCGCGATGCTCGTGCCCGGCGGCCTGTTCTTTTATTCCGAACCCCCGATCATCGTCTCCGGCAGCGAATTCAGGGAGAGCTGTGCGCTCGCAGAAAAAGCCGGGCTCCGGCTGGTCGAGTCCCGGTTCTTCTTTGTGAACCGGGCGGCCGTGCTCAAAAAAATGTAAGGGGAGGGTAGGGGGATCACCCCCCCACCCATGTGCCGGGCCAGCAGGGGGGTACCCCCTCCCCCCCTCCGGGCCGGCCCGGCTCCTCTTTTCTTTGTCCGTACAGGATCCCGCCCAGACCTTCACGTCGGAGGCTCCACGCGAACAACCATTTGTTTCCCGTGCAGAATCGGTATGCATCCCAAATCCGGAGAGGGGGGTACCCCCCCTCGCGTGGAGGAAACGGGCCGGACCTGCCGGACCCGATTTATGCAGGAACCGGAACACCAACTTAGTAACAATTCTGAAACTTTCACCTTTTTACTGGCCGGTACCAATGATCCGGTATGTCTGCGGAAACAGAAGCAGTAAAAACCGTCGCCGGGCTCATGGCGCTCGCTGCACGGACAGCACCGAAAGCCTGCGGGCTTGACTCCATCGTTATTGAGGTAGTCACCGGTAAAGACCAGGAGAAGATAGGCGAGAAAATGATCCAGATCGCTGCCGAGACCGGCGTGGACTTTTTCCGGATCAACGGCAAACAGGTCAAAGCCAGCGATGCCACGGTCCTCATCGGGGTGAGCGGCGAGAAGTCAGTCGGGCTCAACTGCGGCGGATGCGGGCATGCAACCTGCAGCGAGATGGCAAAAGCCTGGGCAGCAGCAAAATCCCACAAAACTGATTATAAAGGCCCGAACTGCGTGTTCAAGATCAGCGATCTTGGCATTGCCGTAGGGTCGGCAGTGAAAACCGCGAGCATCCACAACGTGGACAACCGGGTCATGTATACTGCCGGTCTTGCCGCACAAAAACTCGGGATGCTCAAAGAGTGCAGCGTGGTGTACGGGATCCCCCTGAAAGCCTCCGGGATGAACCTCTACTTTACCGCTCCCATCGAGCATTAAACCGGGTCCCACCCCTTTTTTCTCCGGTACGCGGGGAGGGGAAGCCGGAGAGAGCGATTCGCAGACCGGCACCAGTTTTCCTTTCAGTTTCTCCTCACCGGCAAGCCGCATCGTCTCCACGACATTGTTTGCCATCCCTTTTACTTTCTGGATCACGAGCGGGTCGGTTTTTAAGAATTCCGTATCGGTGATTGTGTTGAACTGCGACCCGTGCGTGCGGTACGCGATGCCAAACGGCGCGAGCACGTACCCATCTGCTGGAAATACAGGAATATATCCATCGCTGTCTTCGTGGCACCGTCCTCGTGTCCCGACACCGCGATACCCACGACCTTTCCTTCCGTCAGTCCTGGCTTTTTTAGCAGGTAGAGGTTCTGGATGCAGTTCGAGCCGGTCGAGGAAATCCTTGAGCCGTGCCGACATATTGTTCCAGTTTATCGGCGAGGCAACGATGATCGCTTTTGCCGCGATCACCATCTCGTGGAACGCAGGCATGTCGTCGAGCTGGTCCCTGCACGGGTAGCGGCACGCGTTGTCCCGCATGGAATAACAGCACCAGCAGTGGTTGATGGTAAATTCATTGATATTATACCGCCGGTAACTCACCCCCTTCTCACGCAGGACCTCCTCGGCAAGATCCGCAAGGTAGCCGGTGTTGTTGGCCCGGTGATTGCTGCCATTGATCAGCAGCACATCAAACTTTTCCCCGTCATAGCGAAGCGTTTTCTTTTCGGAAAACTCAACAAACTCCCTGCCGGTGCCGGCGCACTGCGGACATTCTGCGGGCGGGCTCTCCGCACGGGATAGGTAGCCGCAGACCGCACACTTCCAGGCTTTACCGGGCATGGGACTGTCCGGCCTCGCTTCCCCGGGTACAGTAATAGACATGCTGGAAATTCTCCTCCGATCTGTACCGGGCATCCCGGGCAGAGACACCCCTGTTCAAAGTTGATGCAGCCGCTCGTTCCTTTTTCTGCGAGACAATAGGCGATCTCTTCTTTGCAGTCCACAAAACTCGGGCACATGCCGCAGTTGCAGAGCCCGATCCCCTTTTTCCTGTCCATGATCCAGTTCTCCCGGATGTTCATTTTCGTGCACTACTACTTAATAGAATTTCAACACCCGGGGGACTCGTGCAGGCCGGATTATTTTCCATTGTGCGAGCATACTGTTTTTATAATTCAGCCGATCATTAAGGAATTATGCCCGCATATTCCCGCCTGGTGTTCTGCTCAGCCTGTATCGTCCTGTTGATCCTTGCCTGTATGGCCGCCGGGTGTTCTTCCTACCAGACACCGACAGCACCTGCCTCACCACAAACATCCACAGGGGGAGGGACAACGATCACGATGAAAAATTTCGCGTTCAATCCATCCACGGTCACGGTAAAGACCGGGACTGTGGTCACGTGGGTGAACCAGGACGCAACTACGCACACCGTCACTTCGGACACCGGCTCTTTGGTCCCGTTCTCGTCCGATCCGCTCCCAACGGGTGCATCCTATAACGTCACGTTCACCACACCGGGAACGTATACCTATCACTGCTCGATTCACCCGTCCATGACCGGCACCATCGTCGTGCAGTCATAGACTTTTTTTTAGCCCGAAAGCGGGCGGAACCCATGAACAGGAGCGCTCTGCCTCCCGGGGTATCTGTTCTGGAGGTCTCTGCCGTGTCCAGCCCGGCATGAAAACATCCGATCGAAGTCATCATCATGAACAACATATAACCATTCAACAATTGTGAGGATAGTCCCTCAAGGCCCGATACGATGACGCCCCAACCACCACCGGAAAAACCGGATCCGCAAGCGCAGTTCCACACCTTACCAGAGGAAGAACTCTTCACTGTTCTTGGCAGCAGCCCGAACGGTCTGACCTCAGAACAGGCACAGGCCGGCCTGCTTCGTTTCGGGCATAACGACATCTCCCATATCCGGAAAGTCCCGGTGATCCTCCAGTACCTGGGCCATTTCAAAAACCTGCTCATCATCATCCTGCTCATCGCTGCGGGGATATCGTTGTTCGTCGGCGAAGTGATCGATGCCGTCATCATCTTTATCATCGTCTTTGCAAGCGTCACCCTGGACTTTTTCCAGGAATACAAGGCCGGGGAAGCAGCCGACCTGCTCAGGCAGAAGATCCTCACCCGGGCCACGGTACTCCGGGACGGGAAAGAACAGGACCTGCCGATCACCGATACTCGTCCCGGGGGATCTCGGTCAGGCTCACCGCCGGGGACATTGTCCCTGCCGACGCCCGGATACTGACCGCACGGGACCTTTTATGTGAACCAGTCCTCCCTCACCGGCGAACCGTTCCCGGTTGAAAAACAGCCCGGGCGTTGCCGCGTGCCGGAACTCCCGTCACCACGGCGGAAAACTACATCTTCCTTGGCACATCGGTTGTCAGCGGGACGGCAACGGCGCTCGTCACAAAGACCGGGGTATCGACCGAGTTTGGCAAGGTGGCAAAAACCCTGGTCGAGCGCCCCCCGGAGACGGAGTTCGAGCGGGGACTCCGGCAGTTCAGTTACCTGATGTCGAAGTTCGTCTTCTTCCTCGTCATCTTCGTCTTTTTCATCAATGCCCTGTTCCGGCACGGCATCCTCGAATCCCTGCTCTTCTCCGTCGCGCTTGCGGTCGGCATGACGCCGGAACTCCTGCCCATGATCCTGTCCCTGAACCTGTCCAAGGGCTCGGTTGCGATGTCAGAGAAGGGCGCCATCGTGAAACACCCGGAATCGATCCAGAATTTCGGGAGCATGGACGTGCTCTGCACGGACAAGACCGGGACACTCACCCAGAACGAGATCGCGCTGGTACGGCACCTGGACACGGAAGGAAACGACAGCGAGAACGTCCTCTTGTACTCGTTTATCAACAGCACCTTCGACACCGGGTTGAAAAGTCCCCTTGACGATGCGATCCTCAAATTCCGCCACCTCGATATCGACAGGTTCCGTAAAATCGACGAGATACCCTTTGATTTTCTCCGGAAGAGGATCTCCGTTGTCGTTTCCGACGGGGACAGGCGCCTGATCGTCTCCAAGGGTGCACCTGAGGAGATCTTCCGGGTCTGTTCGCAGGTTGACAGAAACGGTGTCACCGGACCGCTGACCGATGCCGTACGGGAGCAGGTCGAGAGCATCTACCAGGCCCAGAGTGCAGGAGGCTTCCGGACCCTCGCGGTATGCTACCGTACCGTCCCGGGCGATGTGACGCAGTTTTCCGTTGCTGACGAAAAGGAGATGACACTCGCCGGTTTTGTCACGTTCATCGATCCCCCGAAGGAGACCGCACGGGAATCGATCCGGCAGCTGGAACACGCCGGGATCGAACTGAAGATCCTGACCGGGGACAACGAACTGGTGACACGGAAGATCTGCGAACAGATCGGTCTTGAGATCAAAGGGCGTCCTTTCCGGGGAGGATATCGAACACATGGACGTCCAGACCCTCTCCCGGGTGGTCGAGAACGTAACCGTCTTTTCCCGCATGACCCCGGTGCAGAAGAACGGGTCATGATGGCCTTAAAAAAGAACGGCCATGTCGTCGGGTTCATGGGCGACGGGATCAACGACGCCCCGTCAATACGTGAGGCGGATGTCGGCATATCGGTCGAAAATGCCGTGGATATTGCCAAGGAATCGGCAGACATCATCCTCTTAAAAAACGACCTGTGCATCCTCAGTGACGGCGTGCTTGAAGGCAGGAAGACATTCGGGAACACCATGAAATATATCCTGATGGGGACGAGTTCCAATTTCGGGAACATGTTCTCGGTCGCCGGGGCTTCCCTCTTCCTCAAATTCCTCCCGATGCTCCCGATCCAGATCCTGTTAAACAACCTCCTCTACGATGTATCGGAATCGACCATCCCGAGCGATAACGTTGACGAGTCCTATATCATAGCCCCGAAAAAATGGGACATGGATTTCATCAAGAAGTTCATCGTTGTTTTCGGGCCGATCAGCTCGGTCTTTGACTTCATCACGTTTGGTATCCTGCTGTTCTTCTTTGTCGCCGATGCAGCGTTCTTCCAGACGGCATGGTTTGTCGAGTCGATCTGCACCCAGACGCTCGTCATTTTCGTGATCAGGACCCGGGTTGTCCCGTTCTACCACAGCAGGCCAAACCGGCTCCTTGTCGCAAGCACGATCCTGATCGTGGCAATTGCCTGCATCCTGCCGTTTACCCCGATAGGAAACCTGTTCGGATTTATCCCGCTGCCGGCATCGTTCTATGCGGTGCTTGCTGGCCTTGTGATCAGTTACCTTGTCATTGTCGAGCTGGTCAAACGCTGGTTCTACAAAAAATATGCTTCAACCACAGAGATGAAAACAGCCTGACCGGACAAGGCGGAAATGGGGGGAGGGGATCTCGCCTTCCCTCACCAGGTCCCGGTATGGGCAAGAATCCCGGTGACATAGGAGCGGAGTGCCGGATCCTCGTTTGTATCGGCGGAAAACTCCCTGAGCCCGAGGAGGGCGCCGGTGCTCCGGATCGCGGCAAGCGTCTCTGCGGCCAGCCGCCGGATATCCGCCTGCTCGTTCTGGTCCCGCAGCCGTTCTATCAGGACCTCGACCGTGCGGCCGCTCTTGAGCTCGCCCAGAGGCAGCAATCGCACCGCGCCGGATCGCAGGGTCATGGTCGGCCACAAGATCCATGAGCGGGCGGACCGCCCGGGGATCGCCGCTTTTCCCCAGAGCCGTCACTGCCCGCAGCCGCCCATCAGTATCCTGATCAGAGAGCGCCGTTGAGGTCAGGTCGTAAACAATTCCTTTCCCGGGGAAGGAATCATACCATTCTCCCCGGGGTTTTTCCGCACTTATATCCATACATTCACCATATCAGATTCAAGTGTTCAACCACGATTCAGACTCTGCCGGGATATCGGAAAAATCCGGTCCTAACAGACAAAGAAAAGCATCCGCTTACCATGAGCGGATCGTACCCGCTTGGCCTTGTATTCCAGGGAACATGCAGCCAGGTACATTAGATCTAGTATAATGCAACCGGATAATAAATATTTATTCGATAAATCCGCCCCGCCGCAGTTGATTGCCGGATTGGCAGAGGCGGATTGCCCGCAAAAAATTATGCACTCGCGATCCCGCGGGACATGGCCCTCTGCCCCCATGCCAGGAGAGGGGCCCGGACACTACCGCACTTCCGTGGAGCTACCCTTTTCCAGACATCTCGTAAAAAAAACGGGAAATGACAAGACCGACCTGGCCCACCTGTATTAGCCGGTCGATCACGGATCCTTACTTCTTATGGGCAGGTTTCTCATCGGTGTGGATCAACCGGCACTTGTTGACACATTCCCAGTTCTCGGGCAGGAACTTCCCATCCGGCCGGCCTTCATCGTAGTATGATATTTCTCTCCGCAGACAAGGCATTCCATCAGGCCGGTCTTCTCATCGACCACTTTTATCGTATGCTCCTTTGTTACCATAGAATATTTTCTCTGCGGGCCGGGTGATATAAGTCTGGATCGGAGACGCCGGACATGCCCGGGAATATCCAGCCAGACAGTTCGGTTTATTTATGGTACGGTTCCCCGCTGTTGATCCGGCAGGCCCGGTAGATCTGCTCTAAAAGGATCATCCGCACCATCTGGTGGGTAAAGGTCATGGGCGAGATCGAGAGCCGGAGATCGGCACGGGCAAGTACAGATTCAGAGAGCCCGAGATCGCCCCCGATGATCACCGCGATCGAATTCGTCCCCGCAAGCTGCCAGTCATGCAGCCGGGCGGCGAGTGCCTCGCTTGACATCTCTTTTCCCCGCACATCGAGCGCCACCACGTACGCCCCCTCCGGGATCGCGGCGAGGATCCGGTCGCCTTCCCGGTCTTTTGTGAGCTGTTCCTGGCCGGCCGACGCGTGCACGCCCCGCTTTTCATCGGCAATCTCGACGATGGCAAGTTTCAGGTACGGCGTAAGGCGTTTCTCGTATTCGGCAATGCCTTCGGTGAGGAAACGCTCCTTGATCTTTCCGACTGCAATGATTCGTACCTGCATAGAGGGACACCCTCATCATACGTTGTTATCCCGGACGTGAAAAAAGCGCTCCTGCGATCCTCATGGAGAACCTAAAAAACAGTTCTTATGAATTGCGTCTTGGTTCCTGCGGGTCGGTTTTCCGGGCCGACAGGACATCCAGCAGCATATCTTTCATCATGGCTTTCATGAGTTCCCTGCCTTCATCGGATGCCATGTACTCCCTGAAGAGTTCCCGGACCTGTCCCTTATCGTGGTGGCTGTCGACAAACGAGAGTAACGCCTGGGTGATGCAGTCTGATACCGTGGAGAATTTCTTTTCCACGTACACGAGATTGCTGACCTTTTCATAGATATTGGGCGGCATCTTGTAGGAGATCGCGACCCGTTCGCCCCGGCTCGCCGGTATTTTGTCCGCCATTTCCTTATGATGTTTGCCAGACGCCTATAAATAGCCTGTCGGGACCGGGGATTGATTACCAAAGGGGAAGGACCATCTAACAACGTGCTCAGTAATTTCCCGAAAGTAGACGCTCTTTGGGGCTCCCCCCGCACGCCAGAGGCCTCCCCCGTTTGCGTTGCTTCCGCATTACCCATACAAAAAAATCAAAAATTGGTGTTCCGGTAATACCCACGGCATCGCACCCGCCCCCGCCCCCGTGGGGGGCAGGGCTGGCGTAAGGGGGGCTACATATTATTCAAAGAGATTTTCTATGAGAGCAAAAAATGTGATGATATCGGGTAGGAACCCCGCTTACCCGAAGAGTTTGTATGACTCTTCGAGCGCTTCCACGGCCGGGACTTTTCCCGGTCAGGAATTCGATGCAGGCTCCCCCGCCGGTGGAGATGTGGGTGAAGTCGTTTTCGAGCCCGAGTTTTTCGATCACGGCCGCGGTGTGCCCGCCACCGACGACCGAGAACTCGACTTTGGATGCCGCACGGAGCATCTCGAAGGTGCCGGTCGCAAAGTCCGGGTCCTCAAAGACGCCGGCGGGGCCGTTGAAGACCACGGTCCCGGACTTCTTTAAGGTCGCAACAAGCGTCGCAAGCGCGTCCATGCCGAGATCCATCACCGGTGTATCGGAGGGGATCTTATCGATCGGGTACTCGGCACGTTTGCCGTTCTGCCGCACTGCAACCGAGGTCGGCATGATCACCCGGTCGCCGAACTGTGCGAGGATCTCCTGTGCCTTTTTTATCTCGCCCTGGTACTTGAGCTGCTCGATGAGCTGGGTGGAGGGTTTGCCGATATCGTACCCGGCAGCGAGATAGAAGATATTTGCCACGACACCGATCACGATCACGGTATCGGCGATACCATTCCTGAGTACATGGGCGGCGACCTCGATCGAGTCGTCGACCTTTGTGCCGCCGAGCACCATGCAGACCGGCCGGGGCGCTCCCGAGAAGACTTTCGAGAGCGTGGAGACCTCTTTTTCCATCAAAAGGCCGGCTGCCGATTTCATCGCGAGCGGGAGGCCGACAACGGTCGGCTGGGACCGGTGGGCAGTCCCGAACGCATCGTTCACGAAAAAATCCGCCATCGCGGAGAGTTTCTTCACGAGGTGCGTCTTTTTTGCCTCTTCAGGCTTTAAGGTCAGGTTCTCTTCTGCCGCAAACCGGACGTTCTCGAGCATCAGGATCTCGCCGGGCTTCATGGCATGCACGGCCTCCCGGGCGTGCCGGCCGAAGATGCTGTCGATGTAGGTGACCGGTGTGCCGAGCAACTCTTCGAGTTTTTCGGCATGGGATTCCAGGGTCGTGAAATCCTTCTTTCCCGGCCGGCTCTGGTGGGTGACGATGACGACTTTCGCATCAGAGAGAGCACGTATCGTGGGCAGGTGCTCGCGGAACCGTTTATCGTCCAGAATAAGATGAGTGGTGGGATCGATGGGGGAGTTGAGGTCAAGACGGAGAAGCACCGTCTTTTTACTGCACCCCAGACCCTTAAGGGTACCGATTGGCATAAAAGCCACACTCCCCGGGGTTACGCCGAACCCCGGGCCTTGATCCTCTTCATCCTGAAAAGTTCCTCGCGTTCCATCTCGTCAAGACGCATCTTGATGAAATCCCGGGCGGCGGTGAGTTCGGGGATCACTTTGAACTCGAGCGCGTTTACCCGGCGCTTGGTCTTTTCGATCTCGTCCAAGAGACGCTTCATCGTGGTCTCGATCTCGGCGCTCTCGATGATCGCCTCGACTAATTCCTCGAACGCCGATGCGGTCTCATCGATGACCGGCGACGTGCCGAGCACGCCGTATCCCCGGTCCGCGAGACTCTTTTTCACTTTCGATGATTCAATCTGCGGCACGACCACGCCCATGATGTTCTTGCTCTTGAGCGTGATCTCCGGCGTCTCTTTTACCGAGAAGGCAGCGGCTTTCACACCGATTGCGCCTTCCACCGTGTTTGCCACTGCCATCATTTCGACGGCGTGCTGGTACTTTTTCAGGAGTTCTCCCCGGCTGTCTTTTGCTGTGGAGAGGATCTTGAAAAATTCCATGATAAGTCCATCGCGCTTCATCTTGAGGATCTTATAGCCGCGCTCGGAGAGCTTGATCTTCCTTTTGAGGTCGATCAGTTCCGAACGGGTTGGCTTGATATCACGCAGCGCCATGGATTTTTTACTCCTTCTTTGCACCGGCCTTGACTTTCGGGTGGTATTTGGCGATCAGGTCACGGTCGATACGGGTCAGCTGCTCAACCGGCAGCGTCGACAGGATCTCCCAGCCGACGGCGAGCGTGTCCTCGATGGTCCGGTCCTCGTCGTAACCCTGCCGGACAAAGCGGTTCTCGAAGAGATCCGCGAACTCCAGCAGCAGCCGGTCACGTTCGGAGAGGGCGTCCTTACCGACGATGGCAACGAGACCGCGGAGGTCGTTCCCTTCCGCATACCCGGCGTACATCTGGTCGGAGACCTTCTTGTGGTCCTCACGGGTCTTACCCTTGCCGATACCGAGGTTCATAAGCCGTGACAGCGAGGGCAGCACGTTGATGGGCGGGTAGATACCCTTCCGGTGCAGTTCACGGCTGACCACGATCTGGCCTTCGGTGATGTAACCGGTCAGGTCAGGGATCGGGTGGGTGATATCGTCACCGGGCATCGTTAAGATCGGGATCTGCGTGACAGAGCCCTTCTTGCCCTTGATCATACCGGCACGCTCGTAGATGCAGGCGAGATCCGTGTACATGTACCCCGGGTAGCCACGGCGACCGGGCACTTCTTCACGGGCGGCACCGATCTGGCGGAGCGCTTCACAATAGTTGGTCATATCCGTCAGGATGACGAGCACGTGCATACCGAGCTCGAAGGCAAGGTACTCTGCGGTGGTGAGCGCGAGACGGGGCGTGATGATACGCTCGACGGCCGGGTCATCTGCAAGGTTGAGGAAGACGACGGCACGCTCGAGAGCACCGGTGCGCTCGAAGTCGGCCATGAAGTAGTTCGCTTCTTCTTTCGTGATACCCATGGCAGCAAAGACCACGGCGAAATTCTCGGTCGAACCGGGCACCTTTGCCTGCCGGGCGATCTGGAGCGCAACATTGTTGTGCGGCAGACCTGCTGCCGAGAAGATCGGGAGTTTCTGTCCACGGACAAGGGTGTTTGTACCATCGATCGTGGAGATACCGGTCTGGATGAAATCCGCCGGCATGCCACGGGCATACGGGTTGATCGCAGCACCGGTGATGTCGAGGCGCTTCTCCGGCACAATCTCCGGGCCGCCGTCGATAGGCTTACCGCCACCGGACAGGATACGGCCGAGCATCTCCCTGCCGACCGGCATCTTGATGGTCTCGCCGGTGAACCGGACGCCGCTGTCCCTGCCGATACCCGTTGTAGTCTCGAAGATCTGGACAACGACCATTTCGTCGCTCGTATCCAGCACCTGGCCACGCTTGATCGTGCCGTCGGAAAGAACCACGTTGACGAGTTCCTGGTACGCGATAGGTTCGGTCTTCTCTACAAAGACAAGCGGACCGGCAATTTTTGTGATAGTCCTGTATTCCTTCATGCTGCCGACCTCAGTGTGTTGAACTCTGCGTCCATTTCTTTCTCGATCTTCGCAAGTTCGGGCTTGTAGTCCTTGATGAACTTGATCTGGGGCAGTTCGTTCTTCGACTTGACCGCGATGATCTGTGCCGGGCTGATACCAGCCACCTGGGCAGCATAGGCATAGTCAGCGAAGGTCTTGATCGCTTTCAACATATCGTACTGCTTCTTCATGTCGCAGTAGGTGTCGACTGCGTCGTAGGCGTTCTGCTGGAGGAAGATCTCACGGATCATACGGGCGACCTCGATCGTCACCTGCTCTGACTCGGGCAGTGCATCGGAACCGACGAGCTGCACGATCTCCTGGAGTTCTGCCTCTTTCTGGAGGATCTCCATGGCCCAGGACCGGATCTTGTTCCAGTCGGGGGAGACCTCCTTGTCGTACCAGTCATGGAGGGCGTCAAGGTACAGGGAGTACCGAGTTCAGCCAGTTGATCGCCGGGAAGTGCCGGCGCTGGGAGAGCTTTGCGTCCAGAGCCCAGAAGACTTTCACGATACGGAGCGTGTTCTGGGTGACCGGTTCCGAGAAGTCCCCGCCAGGCGGTGAGACTGCACCGATAACCGAGACCGACCCGGATTTTCCGTTTAAGGTCTCGACAAGACCGGCACGCTCGTAGAACTCCGAGAGCCGGGCTGCGAGGTATGCCGGGTATCCTTCTTCACCGGGCATCTCTTCAAGACGGGACGAGATTTCTCTCATCGCTTCTGCCCAACGGGAGGTCGAGTCTGCCATCAGGGAGACATCGTACCCCATGTCACGGAAGTATTCCGCGATGGTGATACCGGTGTACACGGATGCTTCACGGGCCGCGACCGGCATGTTGGAGGTGTTTGCGATGAGCACCGTCCGCTCCATCAAGGGCTTTCCCGGACTTCGGGTCCTCAAGACTCGGGAACTCCGTAAGAACTTCCGTCATCTCGTTCCCCCGTTCTCCGCAGCCGATGTAGACCACGATCTCGGCATCCGACCACTTTGCAAGCTGCTGCTGGGTAACGGTCTTGCCGCTCCCGAACGGGCCGGGAATTGCGGCGGTGCCGCCTTTTGCAATGGGGAAGAGACCGTCGAGGATCCGCTGACCGGTGATCAGGGGGATCGTCGGGTTCTTCTTCTCACGCACGGGGCGGGGGACACGGACCGGCCAGCGCTGGAGCATCGGGTACTCGCGGCCATCGTCGAGAACACAGATCGTCTCGTCGATGGTGAAGTCCCCGCTCTTGATCGTCTTTACGACGCCTGCCTTTGCATTGGGCGGGAGCATGACCTTGTGGACGATGTTGGTCTCCTGGACTTCGCCAAGGATTGCGCCCGGCTCGACCTTGTCGCCAGCCTTTACCACTGGCTTAAAGGTCCACTTCTTGTCATGGGAGAGCCCGGGTGCGGTGACACCGCGCTCGATGAAGTTCCCCATCTTTTTTACAAGGACTTCCAGAGGACGCTGGATACCATCGTAGATACTGGTGAGGAGACCGGGGCCCAGTTCGACTGCAAGCGAGAGCCCGGTGTTTACGACCGGCTCGCCGGGCCTGATACCCGAGGTATCTTCGTATACCTGGATAATGGTATTATTGCCCTGGATCTTGATGACCTCACCCATCAGCGCTTCCTTTCCGACCTTGACCACATCGTACATGTGGGCGTCAAGATTGACTGCCGTGACGACAGGGCCGGCGATCCTTTTCAGGACTCCCTTTTTTGCCTCTTTGGTTTTTTCGGTTTTTACTTCCACAGATCAACACCCACCGATCTCTTGATTTTCTCCCGCATGGACAGGCCGCCTTCCTCGCCGCCAAGGGCGATCACGGTCGGCTTGACGGAATTTTCGAGCGTAGCACGGAGCCGGCGCGGGAGCCGTTCCATGTCGCTGCTGTTCAAGACAAGAATACCGACCTGTCCGTCCGAAAGGGCGCTGGTGATGCACTCGTTGAGTTTCTCATCGTTCTCCGCCGTGTAGGTCTTTTTGATGCCTGCGAGGCGGAACCCAAGGATGAACTCGCTGTTGCCGATAACTGCAATCTCCATTTACATCACCAGGTATTTTCCAATCGTCTCAGCGGGGAGCTTTGATTCCTTGCCCCTCGCGAGAGCCCGAAGGTTGGACACTTCGTACTTCTTCTTCTCGAGATACACGAGGATCGGGTAGATCGAGAAGGGGTTGCGCTTGGAGAGTTTCTCCATCTGCTCCATCTGCACCCGCACAAGAAGCGATGCAATTTCATGAACCGGGCGTTCGGTCTCGATGCCTTTTAAGAGTTCCACGACCGGTTCCGTGCGGATTTTCGCCTTGAGCTGGTCGACGAATTCGCGGTAGTCTTTGACCGTGTTTAACGCAGCAAAGTCTGCCGCAGACATCGTGCCGCCGAGGATATACATCTCTTTTGCGTCTTCTTCGAGATTATCGGCCCGCAGCCTGAAAAGCGTCAGGATGTTTTTTATGTCGATATCGAGCCGGATATACGCGAGGAACAGCCGGCCACCGGCACCCTCACCGCCCGCTTCAGAAATGATCTCCGCGTAGAACTGCTTGTACAGTTCGTTCTCCATCTTCGCAAACGACCCCGATTCCTTTGCCGCCGGGTATTCCCGGGCGAGCACCGGGTAGAGCCGCCGCCCTTTGAGAGCGTCGATGACCCGGTCGGGTCCGTCTTCGTTGAGGAGCCGGTCGAGCAGGACCTTGTCGAGGCTGCCGGCGGGAACAAGGACTTCCTTGATCTTGCCGGATTTCTCGCCCTGCGATTTACCGCGGAGGATCGTGAGCACGTTCTGGATATCCCAGTACCCTGAGGTACGCACGGGTGAACTGCTTGAGCGTCCCGGGTGCAATCTCAAGGATCCGCTGGTAATCCTTTGCAAGGTTCCAGCTTAAGGCCACCTCAAGGAGGTCAATCCCTTTAAATGTGGTACCCAGCTCGTCGATCTCCTGCTTGTAGGATGTCTCTTCGATGATACGGGTAATCTCGGGGAGGCTCATGTTGAGCATCCGCTGGTACTCTTCGCGGGGCAGGAGTTTTGCTTTCCTTACCCGCATCCTGGTACAGACGTATATAGTAGGCGCTGAAATTCCTTTCATCCCTGCCATATTTGTACCACCCTATCCGAAGAGGATATCAGATGCATCCTTGAGCCCGGATTCCCACACTTTGTTCATGAAGGTGCGATAGCTGTAATCGATCTGCACTCGTTACCTTCGCCTTCAACCACGATCCCACCATCGATATCGACCGGTTCGCCCAGGGTAAACCCTGAGAATTCCTTGTCGGAAAGGACGGCTTTTGCTGCCGCGGCATCCCGTGCATTGCAGTGGATGCTGCCTTTTGGGATCTCCTTTTTTGCTTCTAAAAGGAGCGTTTTGATGGCTTCGCGATGGAAGCTTTCAGGGAGTTTTGCAATTTCCGAGCGGGTGCTCTCGTACACTTCATCGAGAAGCCCTTTTTGCGTGTTCAAGAGCTCGCGCTTGACAAGAAGGTTTGCGGCTGAGACCTCCTGGGCGATGATCCGGGACTCCTGTTTTTTCGAGGCTTCCTCGGCACCCGTCTTGATCTCTGCGACTTTCCGGTCTGCTTCCGCGAGAATCCGGTCCGAATCCGATTTCGACTCGGCACGGATCGCATCCGCTTCTTTTTTGCCTTTTTCCCTGATCTCGTCCAGGTACTGCTTCCAGTCCCATTGTTCTGCCTCACTTTAGAACAGGAGCAGAAGTGCAATGACGAGACCGAAGATGACGATGGTTTCCGGAATGACCGTAAAGAGCAGGCCAAGCCCGAAGAAGTCCTTGTTCTCCGCGATTGCACCGACAGCTGCGGCACCGATACCCATCTCGGCGACACCGGTACCTACACCGGTGAGACCAACAGCAAGACCTGCGCCGATTGCCTTCATTCCGACCTGCGATGCCTGAACCATTTCAAGAGTCATGTTAACGTCTGCCATAATCTAATCCTCCGTAAATTTCCTTTTCATTCCAAATGGATTGTATTTCCTGCCTCCACCCTTATAGAACTTGGTGAAGAATTCAACATAATGCAACCGGATTGAGTGAAGACCACCGTCGAGGAGCCCCAGAGCAAGGTTGAACGCGTGCCCGAGTAAGAATATCAAAACTCCGACGATGATCATGATAATTCCAACAATTGAGAGATCCTTCATGCCGGGATTGATGAACATCCCAATCGACATGTAGTTGACGACCATCGCGATGGCGACCGAAGACAGCCCCACCGCTGTCAGACGGGTGTACGAGAGCACGTGCGAGATGATCGTCGGGATCTCGATGATCTCGAGGACCGCGTCGCGTGCAATAAAGATGACACCCATTACGATAAAGACAATCGCGAGGATGATCCCAACCGAAAGCCCCACGGCCACGATGGGAAGCCCGGTGAGGTCCGGCATGAGCGGGATCGGGAACATCGACCAGATGGCAATGAGGATTCCCCACATCACGGTGATCCAGCCAAGGCTCGCGAGCACGGCTTTTACACGGTGGTCGCCATGGTCCTGGCGGGCGTGGTTGATCATGCCAAGCGCCCTTCCGAGCGTGACATACAGGATACCGACCCAGACCGAGACGATCAAAAGTTCGGCAATCGCTGCCCCGTGCCCACCGGCCTCAGTCACGCCAATGTTTAAGTGGCGGCTGTAGATGATCGGGGCCCACGGGAGTTCGAAGCCCAGAAATTCGCTGAAGAGAAGCCCGAAGAAGATGCTCATGATGCTTGCGTTCCGGAGAATTTTGAGGAACTGGTGGATCTCGTCGCCCTTCATGAACTTCCAGAGACCAACGCACAGCGCAAGCATCAAAAGACCGTATCCGACATCGCCGACGATCACCCCGAAGAATATCGGGAACATGATCGATAAGAGAAGCGTCGGGTCCACTTCCGTGTACGTGGGCGGGAGTAGACATCCATGAGCAGCTGCGCGGCTTTGCAAACGACGGGTTGTTGTACTCCACCGGCACGTTGTCGTGCGCAGGATCGACCGGCTGTTCGGAGACAAAGACCTTGCCACCGGTCACCTTGTCGAGCGCCGCACTGATCTCGTGTGTGCGATCTGCCGGAACCCATCCTTCTGCCACGAACACCTTTGAAGTCGTGGCAAACCGGAGGGGGGCTTCAGTCTGCTCGATCTTCGCCCGGAACGCTTCCTCGCAGGCAACCAGGAGATCGGTATGCGATTCCTTGATCTTTGCGAGTTTTTCGTTGATTGCGGCGATCTCTTTTTTGAGCGATGCAATCTGTTCCGTGTAATACGCGGAGCGAGCCGGGGCGGTGCCGTTCTCTTCGGGAATAGTAACCGACTGGAACTGCGCATCCTGCAGCTGCCGTTCGACCCCTGCCCGGTCCTTTTCCTGGACCACGACAATGACAAACGAGCGATCCTTGCCCTTTACCACCTGCATCTCGTGCGGGACGGCAATGGGGACATCGCTGTTCACATAGCCGGCAAATACAGAGAAATGCCGGAACCCCCGCAAAAGAGCAAGATCCGCAGGAAACTCCATGAATGGTGCGAGTTCCAGGATCTTCTGCTCGCACTCCTTTACTTTCGTGTCAAGTTTCGAGCGTGCACCTGCCAGTCCCTCGACTTCTTTTTCGATGCCGGGAAGTGCCTGTTCGATCTGTACACGGACCTGCGGCAGGCTCAGTTTCTGTTTCGCGTCGACATCCTCGCCACGGATTGCAAAGACATTCTCGATTGCCCTGACCTTGACAAGCTCGGTTGATGCCTCGGTTGCCCCGATAAGAGGCGTGCCGATCTTAAAGCCCTCGTACCCTTCGCGTCCCTGCTCCACATAGTCTTCGATATGGAACAGGTTCTCCCGGTACAGCTCCTCTACGATCGGCACTGCCTGATCACGGGATGCAACGATGAGCAACCGGCTCATCGGTTTAGGCGCCAACATGCAGCTGCTCCTTAAACCGCGATACCAGCAGCTGCACTGCTTTTGAAAGGTTCTTTTTGCCCTTCTCGTTCAATGCCGCTGAACGCTGATTGCCTTCTTTTATGATATCAGCGTGCTTTTGAGCTGCCTGGTGCCGTGCTTCTTCCAGTTTCAGCTTTCTGGTACTGTTCAGCATTGCTCTGCGCCTTCGTTATCAGGTTATCAGCTTCCAGTTCGGCCTGGGAATGTCGCTTCTTCTTGTCTTCCTGCGCCGCACTGATCATCGACTGATACTCGGTTTCAGTTTTCTTGATGTCGTTTAAGACCTCAGTTTTCATCCAACCCTCCACTCACGGCAGTACATTAGTTGGTGAAAAACACAATATATGTATTGTTATTTGGGATTTCATGTCTGTTTTAAAGAGATGAAATTCCGAGAAAAACGGACATTTAAATAAAAATCATCGATTATCTCTGGATTTTATCCGTTCCAGCGTGAGCGTGGGAGAAAGCGGGGAGATCTCAATACCGTCCCCGTTCCCGCTCATCGTGATGCCGGCGAGTTCGTCCGATGAACAGATCAGGTGCTGCTCCGGGTGCGTTCCCCGTATGATCGAACAGTTGGTCTGGATCGTGGGTCCCACCGAGACCACGTAGGGGATCCGTTTCGATCCGGGGTGGTCCCTCGGAAGAACCAGAAGCGGCAGGTGGTACGTCCTGACCAGTTCAAGAAGCATCAGGGCGGGTTCGACCGGCCCCGCTTCAGGTGCTGAAACCACCACCAGATCGCCGGGATGGACTCCCTGGATGTATTCTTCACAACGTGTCTCGATGCAGAGAGCAAATGCCTCACGGACAGATGCAACGAGAAGAAAAGAGTGGGCGCCCTTCACGTGCAGGACGTCGTTACCAGCAGAGACGGTCATATCTGGACAACGTCTTCAGACTGGCAGGAGGGACACATGGGATGTTTGCCGATCCCCTTGAACCGTTCGCCGCATTCCTTGCACCGGTAATCTTTTCCCGCGACCCGGTCTTCGGGGAGATCGATGTCCGTAGGTCCACCAACACTACACATGCTCCAATCACCTCACTACTCTAATCTCCCCATGGTATTATTTATGCCTGTTTACGGTCCCGGTGACCGTCCGGTTGCTTATCAAAATGAGCACCTGCTTTTGGTGCTATACCCCCAGGATGAAATTTGAACGTGACAAGAGTGACGATCAGCAGAATGCAGGAATGTTTTACTCCAGCGGAAAGTGATGACTCCCCCATCTGCCCGGCGATGAGGCCTGAGAAGAGTGCCTGTACCAGGCACGCGTGGTAGAGGAGGCGATCCAACGTCTTGACCGGCACCGATCCCAAACCTGAAAGCGACCCGACTGATGAGAACCCGGTGGTTCCCATATGGGAAAGGACCGGGAGGAACTGGGTTGTGAGCACGGCAATGACATAAAGAAAGACCAAAAACGAGATGATACACGATCGCGGTATAGATAAACATCTCAGCAAAACGCTCTTTTTTAAGTGTCTCGCTCATCTTTGCATCACTTGCGGCAATGGCAAGCACCTCCCCGATCTGTCCGCTCATCTCGCTTGCTTTTGTCATGAGCGTGACCGTCCGTGAAATGGAAGGCGTACTGATCCGCTGCTCAAATCGTATCAGGGCTTCGGTGAAATTCACCCCCCAGTCCATGTCGCATTTTATCCGGCGGATTTCGTAACTGAGGAGCCCGAGATTCGTGTTGACCAAGATCCCGATAGCCTGAACGAGCGTGAGGCCGACCCGGTTGATACCAGCTGATCCTGTCAAGGAAATCCGGTATGAGCGCCTGAATCCCGTTGACCTTCCGCGCCCAGATCTCATAGAAAATTGCGTAGGGGATAAGCACGATCAGAAGGGCGATGACGATGTGGTCGTCCACGACAGTCGATAAAGAGTTCAGGATCGGCGTAATGGGGAACGTTTAATAACACGGCTGTCACGTAGAGGAGCGCAATGGGAACGGTTATGTACAGGGTATGGGTGACGTTGCTGATAAAACTCTCAAACGGGTGACGGAGGTGATATGCCAGGTTCCGGATCCGATCGTATTTTTTGAGCTGTTCGAAATACTGCTCTTCACCGGCTTTTTTGGTGATCTGCACATCAGCATAGGTATTGAGCAGGACCGCTCCGCGTGTAATGCTCGGCCTTCTCTCCCTTGTAGAGATAAGATCGATGAAAAGGATAAATATACACGATCCGATAGGCAGGACGATATAAACCATTACCGAAGCTGGAGAACGGCCGCCCCTCCCATCATCCCCATGACCACCATGATGATGATCAAAAAAGCGGGCCGGGCAACAAAGAGCGTGACATAGGATTCTGCCACCATGGAAAGGACGGTCAGGAACTGCTTCTGTTCAAACCGTGCCTCTTCCTGGTACAGTCGTACCCTGGCGGAGAGGAACCCGGTCATGTCCCCTCCGCTTTCGATCACGGAAAGCAGGTCTTCGAGGAACTGCTTGAATTTTTCCGAAGGGGTGGTTTCAGCGAGATTATGGATCGCCGTGATGACATCGTTCCCAAAATAGTCAACGTCCCTTGTTACCTGCCGGAATTCAAGGGCAACCTCCCCGTAAATATGGGCATTTTCAGACAGGGCGGAAAATATGGACATCAGCTCGCGCACCGCCCCGACGCATCGCGTACATGTATGCGACCGCATTGTGGAGCGTCAGGTTGATCTTGATGGCCCGGGTTTTCTTCTCGGTGGCGGGATAACTGGATCAGGAGAAGGTATGTGATATATGTCCCGAATGCAAAAAAGACAGCGAGGAGGATACCTTCGACTAAATACAGCGTTCGCGAAGAATTCAGGTACTCCCGGTGCCTTGAGGTTCAGCACATTGTAGATACCCTTCCCGGAATCGACTGACTGGAGATCCATGCTGATAAGCCGGCCTGCAAAGAAGCCGAATATGCCAAAGAGAATACCAACAAGGATGGAAATTTTCGTGGAGCGCCAAAGGTACTGTTCGAGGGTCAGGCCGGAACGCGAGGAGATCAGGTCGGCATGGAGGCTGCGGTTACGTATCGGATCGCGTACCATCCAACCCGTAAGCACATGCCTGAACTTCATCTCAATACCTGTCTGAGATCCGTGCTGTTGGCCAGCACTTCCTCACGCCTGATATGGTAATTGTGGAAGATCGATGCGACGGAGATGTAATCAATGATCTTCTGTTTTTTCATCTCTTCGAGAAGGTTTTTCCGCACGGCGATCTCGGCATCAAGTTGCTCCCGGGTCATCCCGCGTTTCTCGGCGATCTCGTTGTAGATCCGGGATCTCCCGGTGAAGATTGCGCGGTCGCGAATCGGATCGTATGCGAATACGTTGTTGACCTGGAGGTTCCCGGTTGCCTGGTCGATACTGGCAATCTCGACGATCTCCTGCGCACGGCGGACCCGTTCTGTCCCCCGGTAGATAAGCGCCTGGACGCTGACGATGTTCAACGCCTGAACCATGTTGCGCGGAACGTTCAACGGCTCGCTTTCCAGCCGGTGAATGGCCGCATCGATACTGCCGGCATGCATGGTGGAGAACGTGGTGTGCCCGGTGTTCATCGCCTGGAAAAGTGTCTGCGCCTCGGCGCCCCGGACTTCACCGACAATGATGAATTCCGGCCGCTGACGCATTGCGGCCCGCAGGAGATCGAACATACTGATCGCATTTCCCCCTTCACTCATGGCCTCGCGGGTCACGCTTGCGATCCAGTTGTCATGGTAGAGCGTAATCTCCCGCGTATCCTCGATACTGACCACCTTCGCGGTGGGCGGAATAAACAGGGAGACCGCGTTCAGCGACGTGGTTTTGCCGGATGCGGTTCCACCGATAAAGAGCATGCTCATGTTGTTCTCTATGGCCAGCCAGAAATAGACCAGTTCATCGCTGGAAAACGTGCCATACTCCATGAGTTCGATGGGCGAGAACGGCTCTTCACGGAATTTCCGGATGGTAAACGAGGTCCCCCGGGTCGTCACTTCGGTCCCAAGGGTCAGCTGGAGCCGGGAGCCGTCAGGAAGGGTGGCGTCCAGCATCGGCGAACCGGTTGAGATGTGTTTTCCTGAACGCTGGGCAAGCGTTATCGCAAGCGAGTTGAGGACCTCAGGCTCAAACGCGATGTTAGTCCGGATGTTCCGGTATTTCCGGTGGTATAAAAATATCGGAATCATGCTTCCGTCGCAGGAGATATCTTCGATCTGCGTGATCTTTCATCAGCGGATCGATACGCGACCAGCCGATGAAATTGCGGATAAGGTAATACTGGAGTTTAAAGAGCGTGGTGTCTTCGACATAAAGCCCGTAATCGTTAAGGAGTGGGTACACCTTGTCGAGCAGAATTTTGCGCCGGTCTTTTTTGATCTCATCGGTGGTCAGGACGAGGACATCGAGAAGATCCTCGTGGAGCCGTTCAAGCAGTTCGTATTCAAATTCGGAGAGCGCGGGTTCAAAGAGCAGGTACTCGGTCTGGTTGGTCTTTTTATTCAGGGTGATATACACCAGAGTCTGGCCGATCGCAAGCCAGTACCGGTCGAGCAGCTCATATCCTTCCGGCACGCTCCCGGTTACGAGAGTGCCATGCTTCGCGTAATCGTATTCTTCGCTGTGCTGACAGTTTGTTGATGCGGAGAAAGGAGAAATACTGCCGGTAACCCGACCTGGAATTTTTTTGGCCCGGGCTTTCTGGTTTTTCCGCCTGAATCCTCTGCGATATTCCCCTGGTAATCGTCAGAGGGCTCCCCGGTATCCTTCCCGGTTACAGCCTCGTGTTCATGGGAGCGGATCTTTTTTGAAGCGTGTAAAGATGTCAGAAAGCCCCATAATCCTATACTCCCACCAGATGCCTGTTTGTCACCGGTTATAATTCGGGATATGATCCTATTTATAGTGTGCAGAGCATGGGACAGACTTTTCGCTTTTTTTTAATGCGCGGTCCGGACATGGGTTTATGATTTTTTCTGGTTTTTTATCCCTTATGGGGAGAACTGGCAAAGCATCCATCAACGGGAGCATATCCCTCCAGAGGAAATTCAAGCAAGGTGCACATTAAATGCTCTTCTCTCACGATCATCCCTTCCGGTAGGTACCGGTATGCGTGGTAAAACCAGAAGATATCTTTATTATAGTACTCAAAGAGAGAATCATCTGACGAATTTAGCGTTGATGGGCGTGTGGAATGCAGGAAATACAAACGATCAGGATGCCTACGGGACTCCCTACGCTCGACCCGATTCTCGACGGAGGAGTACCGGTTGGCACCATGATCCTTCTCCTTGGTGAAATCGGGGCGGGTCATTATGAATTTGCCTACAGTTCCATTGTCAATACCCTCGCAAGAATGGCAGAAACGTCCTGAATCCGAACCCCGTTTCCCGGCAAAAATCCTGGTACATCACGTTCACCCGGCTTGAGGGAGATGTCCGCCACGAGATTGTTCAGTCATTTGCAGCGAACGGGGTGAGCGAGGATTCGGAGAACATTCAGTTTGTGGATCTTTCCGACCTCTATTTCGACCGGAGCATCGTCCCCGACTCATGGTACAGCCACAGCAATACCCTGACCCGGCTCCAGAAACGCTCTGAACACGCGAACATTTTCATGAAGCTGGCAGACATCTTTGCAGCTGCAGAACCGGGCAGCATGATCATCCTTGATTCGATCACCGATATCGCCACCCAGACTGCCTTCCCTAATCTCTGGGCAGGACCTGACCGGCTTCCTCCGGGGGCTCCAGCGGCTCTCAAAGACAAAGAGCCTGCACCATCTATCTGCTGCTGAGTAAGGGCATCATCGAGCCGGCACAAGAAAGCGAACTTGCCGATATTGCCGATGCAGTCTTCCTATTCCGGTGGGAGGAGAGCACCGGTTCACGGCGCCAGCGGGTGATGTTCTTTGAAAAGTTCCGGGGGGTCATGCCTCATCTTGAAGAGCAGGATCTGGTGAAGTTTGCCGTTAGGATATCCACGACCGGGGGATTTGAAGTGAGCAATATCAGGATGGTCATATGAACGGACAACGCGTAAAAGTCGGAATCTCAGGGCTTGACGACATGCTGGGCGGCGGCCTGCTTGCAGGGAGCATCTGCGCCATCATCGGAACCTACGGGACCGGGAAAGACAACATTTTCCCTCGAATTTGTCTGGGACGGGCTCAAGGCCGGGGAACGGGTAATCTACATCAGCCTCGAGGAACGTGAGGACAGGCTGATCCTGTATATGAAAAAGAAAGGACTGGGACGTGGAACCGTACCTGAACAAGTCCCTCTATATCATCAAGCTCGATCCAACGGATTTCAACCTGGCAAACAACCGGATCAAAAATGAACTCCCGAACCTGATCAACGAGATTCAAGGCAACCCGGGTGGTGATCGACCCGATCTCGCTCTTTGAGGATCTGTTCGCAAGCGATGCGGAACGGCGCCGCGAGATGTTCCGGTTCATTGAGGGGCTGCGGGACAAGGCAGTGCACCATCATGATGACCTCAGAGACCGATCAGAACAATGCATTCTCAAGCCGGCATGGTTTGATCGAGTACCTTGCCGATACCGTTATCCTTCTCCGCTACGTCCGTTCGAGCGATCTCACGGATGTTCACCTCGCGCTCGAAGTGGTGAAAATGCGGATGTCTGCCCATTCCCGGGAGATCAAGCCCTACGAGATCGAGCAGACGCAGGTGACGGTATACTCGGAAGCGAACGTGTTCTGATTCACCATCTTTTTGTCAGGTAAGCAAAAACTGGCGAATCACCCGGGTACCCTGCCGGACTTTCACAAAAAAATCCGGGAAGGTTGTCATCCTTTTATAAAAAAGTCCGGGAACGTTCGTGAACTTTACGAAAAAAGTTTGATGAGGCTCGCGATTTTTTTCAAAAAAGTTCGTAACGGTTGGTGAAGATTCCGGAAAGTAATACACTGTTAACTGTGAAAAATGAAAAATGATTCTAGTTTATTCAAGAGTTTGGCAAATTCGGAAAAATCGTTTTAATATTAACGAAAAGGACAAACAAAGTGAATATTTCAGCGATGGTCACTTCCATTCCCAAGCCAAAAATGACTTTAGCAATATCAAAATTGAAATAAGAAATAAATATCGAGAACAACCCTAAAATAATCCCAAATATCGGGATTGCGGCTAAATACAGTAAACTTTCAGGGAAAGTCTTTGATTGTGGAGCAGTTGAATTTGGAGGGGTTAAATCAGAATACGTCGAACTCGTCATTGCAATTGTCATTATAGCGAGAATTGTTGCTAATATGATAGATGAAACTGTTAAAATTGCATTACCGACTGTTCGAATCATATCAATAGACTGAGATGATTGATTGAACGTAAATATAATGAATAGTGGAACCAAAATTAAGAGAATATACATAAAATCAATTGCAATTCTAACAATATGGTTCTCTAAATACATAATAATTGATTCGTATTTCCCTAAAATCCATTTTAAACACATAAAAATAAACAAGCGTTTATATTATTTAAAGAAGTCCAGATTGGACAGACAATGTTCTCCGAGAGTACCCGAGCGGAAGCGTCAGCCCCCACTAGTGTATGCTCTAAAAAAAGTCT
Organism: uncultured Methanoregulaceae archaeon; assembly: GCA_963790005.1. Taxonomy (GTDB): domain Archaea; phylum Halobacteriota; class Methanomicrobia; order Methanomicrobiales; family Methanospirillaceae; genus Methanoregula. The sequence goes on along the minus strand of CAWBMY010000003.1, from coordinate 2,301 downwards.
CCCCATCCGGGCCATTCCCTCATACGGTAACGCCGAGAATGTTGAGCAGCACCAACACCAGCACGCCTGGCAGCCCCCCGATACCGCAGATGAGGAGCGTTGCAAGGCTGTACCCGAGATCGGGCCTGCCCACCCATGTCATGACCTGGAGCGTGTTTAAGACAAACAAAAAGATGAGGCCGAGGACGGCGTTGATGACCAGCACCGCGAGTTTCTTTACCAGATAATACGCGATGGCAAGGACGGCGACGATAAGGACGACAGCAAGGAGGATATCGCTCATGATTTTTTACCCTTGATCCCGGGTTGGCACACAGGTATATTCCGGGATTGTTCCCGAATCGTCCCGCCCTTAAACGGGACTCATTTAATACACTATACAGGTACCTCTCTCCCGTTTATTTAAATAGTTGGTGTGAGGATTCTGTCGGGTTGCCGGGCAGTTTCCGGGAATGTGGTACTCCGAAGGAAAGGAGCAGTCTGTCGAAAACCAAAAAAGTCCTTTTACTCTTACGGATAACCGATGTATTATATACGTTACAATGACGAAATTTCACGTATTACAGAAGAATTGATTCACAGAAGGACTACATCGATGAACTACCGCATTATTCTTCTTCTGGCACTCACGCTCTGCCTTCTCTGCCTGCCTCTTGCGACCGCAAATCGCCCGGTGCCTCCGGGCTGTCTTCGGGCTCTCCCGGCCTTACCTCATTAAAAGCCGGGGACATATCCGGCACAGATACCACGACCGAGCCCACGATGGAGCCGGTAACCCAGCCAACCGAGGAGCCGACCATCGCTCCCACCACTGAGGTCAACAACGCACCCAACAGAAAATCCGACCATTGCACCGACTACCGAGGAGCCGACCATCGCTCCCACCACTGAGATCACAACGCAGCCAACGGAAAACCCGACAACCGAGCCAACCGTCATGCCCACCGAGACTGTCACTACCGCAGAGACCACCTCGCCGGTCCCGGGGCAGTACGCGCTGGTGGCCGATTTTACGGCCACTCCCACCTCCGGTAACGGGCCGCTTGCTGTCCAGTTCACGGACACATCGCTTTACACTCCGACCATGTGGTACTGGGACTTCGGCGATGGATCCAGCGCGGGTACCATAGCCTCCCCGTCCCACATGTACGCTGATCCGGGCACGTACACGGTGACACTGACCGCGACAAACCTGTACGGCTCGGACACGATCACCAAGTATGATATCGTTACGGTCAACGGCCAGGTGATGAGTAACGGCGCAATCTACGCCCAGTCCGTCCCGCCGGGGCCACGATCTACGTGAACGGCGAAAGCCAGGGGACTGCGCCGGTCACCGTAAAAACCCTGTTCCCCGGCACCTACCGGTGATGGCGTATCTGAGCGGCTATACTGCCGATGTGCGGACCGTCACCGTGTACGCGGGCCAGACAAGCGGGTACTACCCGTCCCTCCAGGTCTCGCCCAACCCGCCGGGAACGCTCGGGTCCATCTCTGCCCAGTCCGTCCCGGCCGGGGCCACGATCTACGTAAACGGGGTCTCGTACGGGACCTCGCCGCGTACGGTAAACAACCTGCTCCCCGGCACCTACGGTGATGGCCTACCTGAGCGGCTATGCGGCAGACTCCCGGACTGTTACCGTGTACCTCGGCCAGACCACCAGTTACACGCCGTTCCTTCAGGCCCTGCCCAATCCGGCAAATACCGGTGTATCTTTGCGCAGTCAACCCCTGACGGCGCATCAATTTACTTAAACGGCGCCTACCAGGGCACGTCTCCTGTCACCATCACGGATCTTGCCCCCGGAACCTATACGCTCAAGGCCACCTTAAGCGGCTATGCTGATGATGTGCAGCGGATCACGACAAGCGCCTGCCGGGTCTCGTTCTATACCCCGGAGTTCTACCCGTCCCCGCAACCCATTGGCTCGGGCCAGGGGATCATCGCGGTGTACGCAAACGTGAACGGGGCGGCCGTCTATTTCGATGACACCTATGAAGGAAATATCACGAGCGGCGTACTCTATGAGACGGTGGCAACCACGGGAACGCCCGTAAAGACCGTCCGTGTCGAGACACCGGGTACATCCCCTATACAGTGGGCCTGACCCAGTGGCCCGCAAACGGTGAGATTGTGAAGGTACAGGCTACGCTTGTTCCCAAACCGGCGCCAACAACGACGGCGACCAAATCGCCCGTTCCCTCAGCACTGGCTCTCTGTGCGCTTATCGGGGCCGGAGCGGTTGTGTTCGCTGCCCGGGGCAAATAACAAAAAAATTCTCCTTTTTTTTCGTGGTATGG
>CAWBMY010000002.1:0-75349 GCA_963790005.1 uncultured Methanoregulaceae archaeon | reverse complement strand
GCTTCGGTCATCCCCGATGCACACGCGGCAGCGGCGGCAAACGCGACGTTATAGACCGGTACGTTCATCGCGGTGTTGGGGAAGATCCCTGATTATGCTCTGGACAGCACGCGGGCACCACAAGCACGGTGTCGGGCCCGGAGATTTTAACACGTAGCGCAGCGTCAGGGACGAACTGCACCCTGCGCACGCAGATGTGCATTTTTTCAGGTACTCCTCCTTTGGGATTTCTGCGATGATGACCAACTCCTCTGAAACCCGATTGCGGGGTGACTGTCTCCGCAAAACAAATAATCTATCATTATTTATCATCAGGGATAGGGAAAAAAGGATCTGTTTTGCCGGTTGTTATCCTGATGGTGGATACCCCGGAGCGTTCACTTTCACCCCGCCCGGTCCGGGGTTTAAACACCGGTTCTTTCAACAGTTAGTATGGGGAGGGCTATAACCCCCTGTAAAAAAAGTTCTCGTGCGGTAAACAGTCCGGGACGAACCGTAGTCCTCCCGTCCTCTCTAACATAAAAAACCCTTGAATGATATCTGTGTCAGATGCATGAGCGGGATCCTCTCACCCCTCCTCACGCCCACACAATTTTCGTTTTTACGGCATTTCCCATTCTGTCAATAAAAAGAGTTATCGGGAGGGAACTATCTCCGTTTTTTTTCCCGGATTTTATTCACGGCGTTCTTTAAACGTACCGGAAACTTTAGCGTCAATTTTTTTAAAGATATCAGAATGCTCTGCCAGTGCCTGCAAGGCCCTCTGCTTATGGACGTATGCCGGATACCACACGGTAAAGATGATAGCGATTACCATGAAAACCCATTTTAAGTTGTCCCAGAACATAAGGCCCGGGTCAGGCCGGAGCAGCAGGAATGCGTCAATAGCCGTGCTGAGAGTGAATGCAACTCCCCATACCGCGGTGATGATATAATTTACCCGCATGAATGGTGCGCTCTTCACACGTTCGGGGTCCACGCCTTCCCGTGAATACTGGAGGGTGAAGGGGAAGTGGAACAGCATCGTTGCCCAGCAGACAACCGTAAGGATCAGCATTGAGATACCGAAATGTAGTTCGCGAGATGGTACTGCTTCAATCCGATGATCAGGATAAAGAACACGATGAAAAACACAATCGTGACCACGGAAAGGATATACCCCTGGAGAATCTGCCGGTAACTCGTCAGGAGGGTGAGCGCAATACCGACAACAAAGGCGAGGGTCAGACACATCAGGGGACTTCCCAGGGGAGCCTCAGCGACAAGGGTGAATGCAATCCATGGTACAAATGCTGTGAGAAGGGATATCAGGTTCATTATGGTATGTGAAGGGGATTTTCTAAATAATAATCCTTTTTATTTTATACGGTGGGGGCAGATCCGCTATCATGAAAAGAATGCCGGCGTCTGGATTTTCCCGGTGCAGCGTGCCGGGAAAGGAGTAATATATTTTAGGAACATTTCTCTAAACACTGCTATGGCTCTTCGATCGCTCAATCTTCCCGTGTCGGCACAAAATACGAATTCGAGACTGATAAGGGCGACACGGTCGCGATATTTTTCACCAAGACCGGCACCATCCAGATGTATACTCTCCAGAAAGGCTGCCACACGCCAAGCGCTGCCGAGATGACTCCGGTAGAGGCGCGGAGGCTCGGGAATATTCTTACCGGGGCTATCATCGAGGCTGACCGGGAGAGCGTCGAGATCGCATTTTCTGCGCTTGCCGATCTCCGGGTCACGATTCATACGTACATCGTTCCTCGCGCCGTTTCAGGAAAGACGATCGAAGACCTTGAGATCCGGGCAAAGACCGGGACGACCGTTATCGCCGTCTCACGGAATGACAAAAATATTATCAATCCTCCGCCATCGTTCGTGTTTGAGACCGGCGATGCCGTGCTGGTTATAGGAGAGACCGACCAGCTCAAATTGTTCGAACGCGAGATTATGGTGAATTGATGGCAGGTCTCATTGTCGCCCAGGGCCTTATCATCGCCCTCTTTGTCTGCCTTTTACTGGCGCTCGCAAGCAAGTACCTGACCATCCCGGCGATCCCGTTCTACATTATTGCCGGCGTTGTTATGGGAAAAGCCGGCCTCGGGATCGTCGCATCCGACCAGATCAGCAGTTTTTTCTCTGACCTGGGGTTGATCTTTTTACTCTTCTTTGTTGGGCTCGGTCTCAAGATCGATAAAATTTCCGAGAACCGGTCGGCAGTACTCACGAGCGGGATTATCGATCTCAACGTCAACATGATCATCGGTTTTGTGGCCGCATACCTGCTCGGCTTTTCGTTTGTCGAGGCGCTCATTGTTGCTGCCGCCTTTTACATCTCCAGCACCGCGATGGCGGTCACCTCGTTAATCGAGAACCGGAAACTGATGATGCGGGAGTCAGAGACTATCATCTGGCTGATGGTCTTTGAAGATATCGCAATGATCATCGTCCTTGCCCTCCTCTCGGCCGGCGACCAGAACCTGCTCTTCTTTGCGGCCAAGATAATCTTTGCGCTGGGCATTCTCTACATGCTTGCCCAGTATGGCAAGGAATTCCTCGTCTCCATCCTCGACCGTGACGATGAACTGCCGGTCCTCTTTACGTTTGTCGCTGTACTCGCAACTGCGGGATTTGCCCTCTCGTTCGGGGTTCCCGACACGATGATGGTCATCGCCTTGGGCGCCGTATTTGCAACGACCGATCCGGACGCTTTTGAGCAGCATGCCCGCCCGTTCAAGGATGTATTTATCGTGATCTTCTTTGTCTTTTTCGGGATCACCATCGACCTGTCCGGCAGCGTGAGCCTCACGGTGATCGCGATCATCTGCATCCTTGCGATAGTGAGTAAACTTATTTCCGGTGTGCTGACCGGCATTTACCTCTATGGATCGGCAAAGTCTGGTCTTGAGATCTGGGCAAACACGATCGGCCGGGGCGAGTTCTCCATCGCCCTTGCCGCGCTGTACGGCTCTCCCTCGGTTGCGGTCACTATTGCCGTGATGGTGATCGTGACTTCCCTTGTGGGATCGTTTGCGGCGAAGTATTCCGGCTCGCTCCTTCACGGGTTTTCCGGGAGAAGCCGCCACCACGGGCCGCCGCGTCATCCCCATATCCCGCGTTAACCCAACCCCGTACCCGGTGTGAGACCGGCATCCTTTTTTACCGGTACGACCAGTGTATGCTGATCAGAGCGGGTGAAGGAGATGACCGAAATTACAGCGGGAAACGCCCCGGCTCACCGGACCGGGTGCATGGTCTGCGGCAAACCGCTCCGCTACCTTGAGACAACAGAGAAGCGTGAGTGCGCCTACTGCCATGAAGTCCGGCCGACAAATACGGTCTGCACCGATGGGCACTTTGTCTGCGATCGCTGCCACCAGCTTGGGGCTGACGACGCAATAGAGCAGGTACCGCGTAAAGACAGAAGAGACCGATCCGATCCGGATGGCAATCACCTTAATGCAGAACCCGGTCGTGAACATGCACGGCCCCGAGCACCACTTTCTCGTGCCTGCCGTGCTCCTCGCGGCGTACTGCAACGTTGTCGGGACAAAGGACAAAAAAGCAAAACTGATCGCGACGGCACGTGAACGCGCCGGGATGATCCGGGGCGGGGCCTGCGGGTTTATGGGTGACTGCGGCGCTGCGGTGGGCACCGGGATCTTCATCTCGCTTGTCACCGGTGCCACGCCCCTGTCCCATCGCGAGTGGCAGCAGGCAAATCTCGTGGTCGCAAAAAGCCTCATGACGGTTGCCCTGCACGGCGGCCCACGCTGCTGCAAGCGCAATACGTTCCTCGCGATACAGGGCGCGGTTGCATTCGCGGAAGAAAACCTTGGCGTAAAAATCCCGATCGACCCGAAGGTCACCTGCATGTTTTACGGCATGAACAAAGAGTGCAGGACGACAGACTGCCCGTTCTATCCCCGCTGATCGCCGCCCCTGGCTTCGATGATTTTCTGGACGATCAGGCGTGAGCTCGCGAGGTCGCCATCCTCGTACCTGCCGATCCGGACCACTTCTGCACCGAGTTTCCGCTCTGCCAGCTGGCGTTTGAGATTATCTTCGTTAAAGTACTGGTTGAACCCGATCGTGATAACATCGGGCCGGATCTCTTCGATGGGCCGGAACATGTCGGTCGGGTCGCCAAGGATCGCGTGGTCCACCGGCTTGAGCGCGGCGATCATCGCCCGGCGCTGCTCCTCGGGGATGATTGGGCGGGGCTTGTGCTTCACGTTTGCATCCCGGGCCACGATCACAAACAGTTCGTCGCCGAGTTTCTTTGACTCGGAAAGGTAGTAGAGGTGCCCCGGGTGGAGGATGTCAAACGTGCCGGTGGCAACGATGCGCCGGGTCATGGGATCACCGCAAGTTCGCAGGGCTCGCCATCCGCAGTAAAACATTTCCAGTCTCCCTCCCGGTACGGGGCGCCGATGATGAGGTGGTATCTTCCCGCCCGGGGAAAGAAGTTGATGTCCGCATTAGATGGCCGGGACACACCGTTCGGGTGGGAGTGGGCGCTGCCCGCGAGGTGGGTATCGAGCGGCATCATGTCAAAGAAGATCGAGGCCGAGGAACTGCCGGTGATAGTGCCGGGGAGGAGGTTGAGTTCGCTGATCACTCCCCCCTCTTCTTTGAGGAGTGCGGCAAACTCGTTCGGGTGGCTGTTTTTGCCCAGTTCGAGCAGCAGCGAAAGAAGTTCCTGTTTTATCCCGCGGATGGTCATGGTGGATCCCAATTAAAAGCGGTGTGGCGCTTGTACCGATCCATTCGTGCTGGTATGAGAAAAAAGGCTCGCTAACCGCCGGGAAAAACGGGGTTTTATCCCGGTGCAATTGCGCTGCTCTTTGTTTTTTTAAGAGGTAATCTTTGGAGGATGCCCCGGGTCTAAAGGGAACTTCTGGCTTCCCTTTAGGTGATCCGGGACAAAAAAGAGTATGGGGTTTTTAGGAGCCTTACTGACCCTTCAGCCATTTTAAGAAGGCCGCAATCAGGTCGCTGTCCTTCTGGTCCTGAGTGCTTTGCGCCTGAGTTACGCTCCCCTGCGGCAGTCCTGACTGGAGCCGGTCCCTGCATTGTTCCCGTTCTGGTTCTGGGCTCCGTTCGTGTTACCGTTATCCGATGGCGCCTGGGGTGGTGTTACGTTCCCGTCCAGCGGTTTTTGCATGGTCAGGTTTCCCTCACCGTGCTGGCGCATCGTCGTGTTATCGGGTTCTGTCCAGTTACCCGCGGTCATATTGCTGTCCCAGGGAGGGGGGATGGTGAAGGTCATGTTATCTGCCGTCATATTACCCTGCCCGTGCCCGGTCATGTCCCCGAATGCAGTCATATTCCCATTACCCGGCCCGGGCATGGTCATGTTGCCGGTTATGTTCCCGAAGTCCCGTGATGGCGGGCCATTGGGTGCGGTTGCGTTTCCCGGATTTTGATCGGATCCGGTGTTTGCGTTCTGCCCGTTGTCCGGCAGGGTCATAGTACCCTGGCCGTTACCCTGTCCCTGGTTTTGTGTGCCGCCCTGTGCAGGCCCCTGGCTGAATCCTCCCTGGCCGCCCGGGCTGTTGCCCTGGTTCATGGTATTAGTACCCTGGCCGGGTCCCGCTGCGGCAACCATGGGTACCACGACCATGGCTGCACACAGCAGAACCGCGGTGATGAGTCCGAATTTTCGCAAATTCTTCATTGTACTTCACTCCTTTCGGGCAACTGCCTCGTTTCTGGCAGTTGTCATAAACGCCCTTTTTTACCATCCTGATATAAATTGGAACACTCCGGTCGGTCAAATATTTACAAAAACGTGCAAATGATCGAACCTGTGAGTTAACCGTATCTCCGTTGCGGTTTATCCGCAGTTCCTGCGAAAAATTCCGGGGTTTGTTTTTGTCTGTAGGAACGAGCGAGAACGATCAATTCCGCGAAAGGACCGTTCCGGAACCATTCCCGTACGGGTTTCTGTCCTGCCAGGGACGATTACCGGACTCAGTCACCCACCCTCTCCTTTGCGGATTGTGCCATGAGCGGCAATTCGGGAAAGATATGGTGTCGGCCCTAGTTTTTTAAGGGCGCGCGGGATTAAACCCTGTGCGGAGGCAGTTTTTGGAGGGGTGCCGCACAGCACCCACGTGCAAAAAATCCCGTGCGGGTCTGCCAAAAAAGGGAAAACTCTCATACGGGAAATCTCCCGGTATCTTTTCGCATAAAAAATAAAAAGAACGGGATCTGCCGTTACTGTTCGACCGCGGCAAGCGCTGCGCTCATATCAGCAGTCAGATTGGTCCCGGCGAACGCACCCGATGTCGGGAGCGCCATGGTAAAGTACGGTGTCACATCGTACTGGACGGTGCTGTCGGCTGGCACCGTCATGTCGAGAATATGCCCGCCACGCTTGTGGTCGTCGGCAAGGAAGTGGAGGTGGTAGCCCTGCGCATCGAGGCCTTTTAAGAAAGTCGGGGTGTAGAAACCTACGACCGTGCCGGTAATGTTGGCAAACGTGTAAACCTGCTGTTCCTTTGACGCAGCGGTGAGGTTGGGATACGGTGGTTCCTGCGCCGGGATCGCCCGAACCGTCATCGATGGGAACGTATCGTGGATCTTTACCGCGTAGATCATGTTCTCGGAGGGAATCTGTGCGGCCATCGTGGTCGAGAACTCTGAATAGTTCATCGCACGATCGGTCGTGGTCTGCCGGATATCCGTGTTGAAGTACGTGACTGTTGCAAACGGCGTGGTCTGGCTGTCCGCTGCCGGGGAGACTGTGCCGTCGGATTTTGCCTGCCAGACTTGGCCGTCGAGCACTGTCATCTCGCCATCAAGCTTGTCGAAGGTGCCGATCCCGAAGTCGCCGTGTTTTTTAAGTTCCCCGACCGTGACATTGCCGTCGTACACACCCTGCATCAGTGCGTCGATGGTCGAGACCTGGTACAGGGTGTCGCGTTCGGCCGAATTGGCCGGGGCGTGCTTTTCAAAACCGGTGTAGACTGCCGCCCCGGCAAAAACGATCGCTACCGCGACGCCAATTCCAAGGAAAAATTTGTAATCCATTATTGCATCATCCGCGTGATCCGGGTTATTTCTTCCCGGTCACCTTGATGACGTGGTACCCGAACTGGGATTTGACCGGCCCGATGACCGAGCCCTGCTCTGCGGCAAACGCGGCTGTTTCAAACTCGGGAACCATCTGGCCCTTGCCGAACCAGCCGAGGTCCCCGCCGTTCTTCTTTGATGGGCAGGAAGAAAAGCGCTTTGCGACTGCGGCAAAGTCTTCGCCATCGTTTATCCGTTTCAAGATCCTGTTTGCATCGTCTTCTTTTGTCACGAGGATGTGGGATGCGCGAACCTGTGTAGTCATGTATAGTGATGAGGGGGTTTTTGGATAAAAGGGTTGATGGGAGTCATGGAGCCCCAGCTCTTCACGAAGTAACCTGGTTTAAAACTCCCCGTCCTGCTCAAAACTCCGCCCGTACCGTATCGCAAGTTCCGCCTTGTACAGTTCCCGGCCAAGGTACCCCGCATGATCGAGCAGCGAAACGTGCCCTTCCGATAAAAGAGTAAAGAGCACGTCCTGCCACCGGGTCCCCTTCACCGCCTTCCCGTTGATCACCGCGACGATCTGGTCCCCCTCTATCCCGATCCGGAAGTTTCCTTTCGGGTCATAAGTGAGAACGTCCGGCATCGGTTTTGACACCGTTGCCGTTTCATACTCAAGTGGCGGTTCGCGCCGGCGCCGTTTCTCCTTGAGCACTAGGAGGTCGATCCCAGATCTTCGGGTACGGCCGGTCCCGGGCGAGCACCATCATCTCGGTTGCCCGGCGCATCTCCCGGATCGAGCCCCGGGTCTTGTCCGAATGCTCGCTTGAGAAGATGACAGACGCCCCGACTTCTTTTGCCATGCCGGCAAGCAGGGCATTTGCCCCAACTGAGTCTGCGTCGAGGAGTTCGACCACGTTTCCCGCACCAAAGAAGAGCGGGCAGCCATAGTCTTTGAACTGCACAAGCGAGGCGACGAGCCCCGAACCGACCGGCTGGAGGAGAGGATCGGCGATGATGCAGCTGATCCCGGCCCGGCGGGCCTTTGCGATATTTGCCCTGAGTGTTTTTGTGCCCGGCACCACGACCGCCGCCGCCCCGGCCCGGGCCACATCCTTTCCCACCTTCGGGATATTCGTCTCCTGGAGCGAGAGCACGAGGTCGGCCCGGAAGAGTGCCGCCCGGATCAGGTCCGGGTCCTGCGTGTCCACCGCGAGCGGGCCGTCGATCCCCTCCAATTCGGAGAACACCCGTTTCACATCGGCAGGGGTCGCATCGAAGCCAAACCCGAGGTCGACGATATCGGCCCCCTCGGAAAAATACTGCTCCACACGGCCCGCGATATCCTCCACCCGGTCGACGTCCATGATCTCCGCGAGCACTTTCATCCGGGATGTCCCGCCAATCTTTACGCCCCGGATCACAAACTCCGGTTCTGCGTGCTTTTCCGCGGCCACAACAAGGGCCATCGCATCCTTTGCCTTTCCTGCCGCAAGGAAATCATCGGCAGGAACCGTGCGCGAGAGCGGGACTTTCCCGACCTGCGGGAGGAGCCATGCAAGATCCGCCGCGTGCCGGGGCCCCCGGTACACGGGCACCCCGGTCTCGCGCTCCACCTGCTCAAACGAGACAGCACACATCCCGGACACGACGACGGCATCGTACGCGCCCTTCGTGATCAGCTCGCGGAGTGCCCGGGGGGTAAGAAACGAGGCTATTTTTCCTGTCACCACCACATCGGCGTCGAAGCCGGTCGCCGCCCGGCGGACCGTTTCTGTGGTTGCCGCGCCGGTGGGGAGGAGGATGCGCATAAATCTCCTTAATACCAGAGAGATAAAAACACTATGATCAGATGCTGACCTGCGACCTGCACGTGCATACCAATTTTTCCAAGGACGGCGAGAGCAGTGTGGAGGAGATACTCCGGCAGGCAGAGGTGGTCGGCCTCGATGCGATCGCGATCACCGACCACGACTGCGTTGACGGCGCAAAGAAGGCGCTCTCGATCAAGACGTCCGTTCTCGTGATCCCCGGGATCGAGGTCTCGACCCTACAGGGCCACCTGCTGGTACTGGGCGTGACCGAGATTATCCCCGCGGGCCTTGACGTCAGGGAGACGGTCAGGATTGCCCGGCGCATGGGTGCGCTCGTGATCCTCCCCCACCCGTACCACATGTGGCGCCACGGTGTTGCCCGGAAGATCAAGGCCGCAATAACTATCGTGGACGCGGTCGAAGCCTTCAACAGCCGGTACATCGTCGGTTCGGCCAACCGGAAAGCCGGCCGGATCGCAAACCGGTTGGAGAAGCCCTGCGTCGGGGGAAGCGATGCGCATAACGTGCGCTTCGTGGGATACGGGAGAACGTTTGTCGAAGCAGAGCCGGATATGCAGGCCATCTTTACTGCCATCCGGGAGGGGCGGGTTTCCTGCGGCGGGAGAAAGACGCCCCTGCGCACCTACACCCGCCAGTCGCTGAACAACACATGGAGAAAACTCAAACGGCTGACCCGGCGGTTCCGCGTCCGGTAAGGCTTGCATTCCGGGTCTCGTACCTCGGCACCCGGTTCTATGGCTCCCAGCAGCAGGAGTCCAGCCGCACGGTCGAAGGCGAGTTCATTGCCGCGTGCCGGCGCCTCGATCTTTTTTCAGACTGGCGTGCTGCGGGGTTCTGTTCTCCCGGGCAGGACCGATCGCGGGGTGCATGCCTGCGGGCAGGTCGTTGCCTTCTCCACGTCTTACCCGGACAGGGCACCGCCGGGCCATCAACCAGCAGCTCCCGCTTGATCTCTGGTGCACAGCCTCTGCTGAAGTCAATGAGACCTTCCACCCCCGGCACGATGCCCGGTCGCGCACGTACCGGTACTATTATGCCGAGCCGCCAAAAGATCCGCAGGTCATGGAAGTGGCTGCCCGGGAGTTCCTCGGGGAGCATAACTTCTCGAACCTTGCCCGGGTGGGTGACAAGAACCCGTGGCGGAAGATCCTTGACATTAAGGTCGGGACCGAAGGCCGGTTTGTGTATCTCGAAGTAAAAGCCGAGAGTTTCCTCTGGCACCAGGTGCGGTGCATGGCGGCGGCACTCTATTCCGTCGGCATTGGTGAGCAGGATACGGACGGTATCCGGCTGCTGCTCAACGAGGCGACGAGCCGGCCGATCCAGCCGGCCCCGGCGGAAGGGCTCGTGCTCTGGGACACTGACTGCGGGCTCTCGTGGGTGCCGATCGAAAAAAGCGATCGCAGCGGCACGTACTGCGCCGACTCCGGCGCCACCACGCGCTCATGGAGCAGGTGTGCCGGGTGCTCAGGCCGGAAGGGTGAGGATGTTGGTCATGAATCTAAAAATAATTCAAAAGTATAAAGTATTTTTTCGAATACTCATCGTTGTTCTAATATTTTCTTTAATTATAGGTTGTATTAGTGACTACACCGATAGTGTTCGCTCCTGCGAATCAAACAATATTACAGTTACCGCAGACATTCAGTCAAATGGATCTTACATGAAAGATACATTGAATTCAGGTATCAATTATCACGCGACCTTTACGGCACATAATTTTGAAGAGTATAAATTGCAAAATGTCACGATTGATTTTTCATTATGCACTAATGGTCGATTGACACAAATGGCCTGTTTTAATGATTCATCATTTTATATCGGTGATTTGTTGCCTAATGAGACTAAAGTTGTAACTTATAATTTTGAGTATCCCAGTAATTTAGTTCAAAATTTCAATCTTATTCGCTCTTCTCACAGTGAGAGTCCACGATGTAAGAATTCTTGACTATTTTTTTCAAATCCTCGGTTCAGTGAATGACGCTCTTGGGGGCTTGCCTTCCTTCCTGCTCATGGCTATAGAATAAGTCACAGCACAACTTTAAAGTGTACACAATAATAAAAGAGGAACCATAGATATTTCCGAGGATCTGGTAGTATGGGTCGGTTAAAAGAAATCTTAATTTTTATCTCTCTAATAATGATTTGTCCTGTCGTCCTCAGTTCCAATGAAAGTTCTCCCTGAAGGTACGGGATTCCCCTTTTTGGGTTCAATGTATTTGTGCATTAATAGGAATTATTTTATTAATTTGGTCTTCACTGAAAATGCGAGACTAAATTTTCATTTATTAGGTTTAGTTTCTTCAGAACGCAAATAGGGAGAATAAAAAATGGGACTCTTTAACAAGAAGGACTCAAATGGTGTTCCATCTGGGTGTAGAATATTCTGTACTATTAACTTCTACGAAAACAGGGATAAAAAATCATTCGGGTGTGCTAAAACCCTTTTTTGTGGAGATCCGCAACGACTTCCAGATTTAGATCCTGCACTCAATATTGGAATGTCATTAATGGTTGAACGTTTCATTGCCCAAGATTATCCTGCACTTCGCAATCTAACCAACGAAGAAATTTTAGAACTTCGCGCGAAGGCAGCAACCTACCAAGATGCAAAAGATCCTTTCCCGTGGCTTCATGCATTAAGGGATGTAAATCAAAATCGCAGTACCTCACAAATCACCTATACTAGCATTTGAACTTAAAATGGGTACAGTTCTGACCGGGATTTTAACCCCGCTAATTTTTACTATATCCACAATTAACCGTGTATTATTTCAAAAAGTGACAGATAATTCGTGAGTACTGGTAATACCCGCACCATCGCACTGCGCCCCGTCCCCCTCGGGGGACTGGTGGCGCAAGAGGGGGGCTGCTTTGTGGGAATTAATTTCTCCAGATCAGGAGTACCTGCATTTTTTAAAATGCCGTCTCAGGCACCCTGATCGATTAGCCATCAACCGGGTGTGTCTTTAAATTCCCGGGCACATCCGCTTACGACAGCTGCTTCGCTCACGGCCCCGGCAACAGCCTTGACCACACCCCGGTTGAGCACCCGGGGCAGGATGCAGTCCTTTCTGGGGCGCTTTACGTAATTCGCGAGGGCGTGGGCGGCAGCGAATTTCATCTCATCGGAGATCCGGGTCGCGCATACATCGAGGGCGCCCCGGAAGATGCCCGGGAAGGCGAGCGCGTAGTTGATCTGGTTGGGGAAATCGCTCCGTGCCGTGCCGACCACGGCCGCCCCGGCAGTATGGGCGTCTTTTGGCAGGATCTCGGGCATGGGGCTCGCGAGCGCAAAGATGATCGGGTCGTCTGCCATCGTGCGGATCATCGCCGGCGTCACGATCCCTGGCACCGATACGCCGATGCAGACATCCGCTCCTTCCATCGCATCGGCAAGCGTGCCGGTCCGCCCGGTTTTGTTCGTCTCATCCCCGATGATGAACTTGTACTTGTTCGAGTACAGCCCTTCCCGGTCCCGATGGACGATTCCCTGCGTGTCGCAGACGATAATATCGTTCACGCTCGGGAACAGATCGGGGTCGTAGCCGATGTGCCGGAGCATGCGGGTGATGGCAAAGCCTGCCGCCCCGGCCCCGCAGATAACGATGTTCAAATCCCCGAACCGCTTTTTTGTCACCCGGCAAGCGTTTAAGAGCGCAGCGAGCACAACCACGGCCGTCCCGTGCTGGTCGTCGTGCATCACCGGGATCCCGATGCCCTGCAGCGCCTCTTCGAGCTCGAAGCACTTGGGCGCCGCGATGTCTTCGAGCGCGATTCCGCCAAAGACCGGCGCGATGTTTTTGATGTCGTCGGCAAATCCCGTGTGGTAACTCTCGAAACAGATGGGAAATGCGTCGATGCCGGCGAGTTTCTTAAAGAGGAGGGCTTTCCCCTCCATCACGGGGATCGCGGCGTAACCCCCGATGTTCCCAAGCGAGAGAACGCGGGATCCGTCCGAGACGATCGCGATGGTGTTCGCCTTAAGCGTGTACTTCCAGGCCAGTTCCTTGTCTTTTGCGATCTCCCGTGAGACCGCACCGACCCCGGGGGTATAGGCAAGCGAGAGGTCGTGCCGGTTTTTCAGCCGGACTTTTGAATGGACTTCGATCTTACCGCGGTATTTTTCATGGAACGCGAGCGAGTCCGCGTAGATGTTCTCCCGCTTCTTTTTTTGTCCGGTCATAAAAAGCCACGCCCCGAATAGTTCAATGGTGGGAGCGGGGCATGATGAATGTTTTGAAAAAAGGGAGATTGCCTTTATCACGGCAACCCGTTTGCAAATTCTTTATCGAGCCACGCACAGATCGCATCCCGCACGCTTCGGTACCCGTCAAGGATCTCCTGATCAGTGCCCGGGGTGAGGTGTGGATCGGCAAACCCGTGGTGGATCGTTTTTTTCGCGGAAGGGACGATCGGGCAGATCGCATGAGCGTTGTCGCAGAGTGTGACCGCGAGGTCGAATGGGATGCCTTTGAACGTATCGAGCGACTTTGGCTGGTGGCCGGAGATATCGATCCCGATCTCCTTCATCACGTCAATCGCACGGGTGCTCACCCGGCCGGCGGGGCGGAAGCCGGCAGAGAACGCCTCGTATTTATCGCCGTACTTTGCCCGCAGGTAGCCCTCCGCCATCTGGGAGCGGGCCGCATTTGCGGTGCAGACAAAAAGGATGCGGGGCCTGTTCATGTTCTACAGTCTGATGAAGGACTGCCGCCTTTATACCATTTTTCTTTGAGGTAAAGCGCCACGTTCACAAGTCCGATCATTACCGGGACTTCCACGAGCGGGCCGATCACCGTTGCAAACGCGACGAGAGACCCGATCCCGAATACCCCGATGGCAACCGCAATCGCAAGCTCGAAGTTGTTGGACGCAGCGGTAAACGAGAGCGTCGTGGATTTCCGGTAATCAACACCCATGCGGTGCGCCATCCAGAAACTCACCATGAACATGACGACAAAGTAGCAGATGAGCGGGATCGCAACGCGGACGACCTCGAAGGGGACGCTTACGATGTATTCGCCTTTGAGCGCGAACATGACGATGATCGTAAAGAGCAGGGCGACAAACGTGATCGGCGAAATCTTCGGGATGAATGTCTGCTCGTACCAGGCCTTTGATTTTATCCGGAGCAGTGCGAAGCGGGTACATATCCCGGCGATGAACGGGATGCCGAGGTAGATGAACACGCTCACCGCGATCTCTGCCATGGTCACGTTCACCACCGTGCCGGAAGCGACGCCGAGAATCTGCGGGAGGAGTGTTACAAAGAAGTACGCGTAGACCGCGTAGAAGAAGACCTGGAAGATCGAGTTTATCCCACGATCGCGGCACAGTAATCGCAGTCGCCGCCGGCGAGATCGTTCCAGACGATCACCATCGCAATGCAGCGGGCGATCCCAACAAGGATGAGGCCGTACATCAGAAGCGGCTGGTCGCGCAAAAAGAGCACGGCGAGTACAAACATGAGCACCGGCCCGACGATCCAGTTCTGCACGAGCGAAAGGCCGAGCACTTTTGTATCCCGGAACACGTTCCTTAATTCCTCATACCTGACTTTTGCAAGCGGGGGGTACATCATGAGGATGAGCCCGATGGCGATCGGGATCGAGGTCGTCCCGACAGAGAGGCCGGTGATCAGGACCGGTACTGCGGGCAGAAAATACCCAAACGCAATCCCCACGACCATCGCAAGGAAGATCCAGAGAGTGAGGTAGGAATCAAGAAAGGAGAGGTGTTTTGGTCCAGCCATTGTCATCCCGGTCCTTTCATTTCCCTTCGCAGGAGCACGGCTCTTCTTCGTGCGACTCCCCGCCACAGCAGGAGCCGGACTCTCCCCCGCACTACACTCCGTATCCATATCCTTTCCCCGGAGCGCGGCGCTGATCATCGCCCATGCGCACCCAACGCCGCTCTGCACTTCAATTGCCTGCACCGGGCAGTTCTTCGCACACGCCCCGCATTCCATGCAGGCCCGGGGGTTGACGAGCTCCGCATGATCTTTTCCTTCGGCAAAAACCCGGTGGGGGCAGACCTGCGTGCAGCGCCGGCAGTTGATGCATTTTTCCGGGAAATACCGGAGCGAGTTTTCGGTGTAACAGTCAAACATCAGGCCACCCCCATGAGCCGGAGGACGCCAAGCGCGATCCCGAGGATTGTCCCGGCGCCGGCCATGAGTACCATCGCAGGAACGTACCGGAAGATCTCCTTTTTCACGCCATTTCGCGAGGTGAATGTGGTCGAGCCGGTGAAGTTGAGGGCAAGGTACGCGACAACGGCCGGTATGATGAGGAACGGGACGAGTATCGCGATGATCTGTGCGATGCCGGAGAGGCCGGGTGCCTGGACAAACGCCGCCGCAAACGGGATCGCGACAATGGCCCCGAGGATAAATCCCTTCATGGAGAAATCATGCGTCGGGATATACGGGAGCAGGGCCGGGAAGAGCACGGTCCCTGTGAGCACAGCGGCAATTGCGGTGAGCCCTGCGACAGGACCGGCGAAGGAAGTACAGCACGACTGCCGCCACAATTCCGTACAGTCCGAAATGCACGAGTTCCATAGGGCAGAGGACGAGCCGGTCGGCAAGCGGGAACCGGACGATCCGAATTTCCGTGTTGCCGTGTGGGTGGCAAGGTATGCCGGGAGATCCCGGGCCCGGACCGTGTACTCGACCGAGAAGCCGGAGTAACGGGCGACCTCCTGTGCAGAAACCCCGGGCGCCCCGAAGTTGGGGGAGGATGATTTTGCGGTGCGCAACAACTTCAGAAAGCCCGGTCACCGCAATGCGCCGGATCAGTTCCCCGGTGCCGAATGTGCCTTTCCCGGCAGCGCACCAGACATTGATGCCCTTTGGTGTCCAACACGAGGATCCAAGCGTCGGTGCCGGCAAGCGCGGAGCGGAGCGCATCGAAACTGAGCGTGTAGTTCGCGGATGCGAAGACCGGTGAATCCATGTCCGGGTTGCCGAGCCGGTACAGGCCCGGTGGAACGATCCGGCCCATCCGGTTGACGCCCCACCGGGCAAGGAAGTGATCCCACCGGTCTTTTCCGGTGATTGCGGGGCTGGTGGTGCGGATCGTCTGCGCTGGTGCCGGGCGGGAGTCCCGGAGCAGCAGCATGGCGCTGCTGGTTTTTGGGGTGTGTTCCTGCAGCAGGCATTTTCTGGTTGTTCCATGTCAGGCACTTCATTTCAAATTTTGTTGAAACATTATCTGCGGGTTAATGGTTTATACTTTTGCATTTCATAATAATTTGAAATGAAATCTTTCGGGACATCCTGCTGCGGTACGGGGAAAACCCGCAATAAAAAACGGGCAGCCACATCCGATATAGGCCTTGAAGCGATCGAGCGCCTTGGCGGTGAGGAGGCGCTCTCGCGGGCGGTTCCAGACGAAAACGAGCTGATTGAAATGAGCCGGCGGTACCATGCCCTCTCCGACCCCCTGCGGCTTACGATCCTCTACCTTCTCCGCGACCAGCCACTCTGCGTCTGTGTCATCAACCAATTCATGCGCATATCCGATTCAAAACTTTCCTACCATCTCACGGTCTTAAAAGAGAGCGGGCTCATCGAAGGCGAGTGCAGAGGAAACTGGATCTTTTATTCGCTGACCGATACCGGGAAAAAATTCGTGGCGTGATTATTTTGTTACCGTCCTTTTGTACTCGGCAAGCACCACGGCAGCGTACTCATCCGCGATGGCCGACGGAATGTAATTGTTCTCCCGGATCTGGCGCATGAGTTCGGCCGCGATCTCTGCATCACCGGTAATTCCACGGGCTTGGATCGCTGCAAAGGCAGCATCGAGGCCGGTGATACCGACCGTTTTTCCCGCGACCGTGAGTCCGCCGGGTGCCAGAGAGTGCATCGGCCGCACAGGGTGAGAGCGTGTTTCTGTCCATCGTTTACCGTTTCCCTGCTGTTTTCCCAAACGCCGCCGCAGCCGCAACGAATTTCCTGCAGAACGCATCAGTGAAATACGCGTGGGTGTATGCCCCGATGGTGGAATATTCCGTCATCCCATCATTGCCGTTCCCGATGCCGGCGCCCTGCCCGAGCCGGATCGCAAAGCGTGCCTCCGGATCGCACTCGACCCGGGAGTAATGGAACTCGTGGCCCCGGATCGCCACCGTTCCCGGCCCAGAGGCCGGGCCGGTTCCCGAACGCGCCCTGCACGTACCCGAGTGCCTGGAGTTTTTTTGTCATGACAGCCCGGGCCGGGAGCACGCCCGCCATCTTGTACGTGCGGTCCGCTTCGAGCGAGCCGCAGAGGTACATGAGCCCGCCGCACTCGCCGTAGATTGGCATGCCCGCTTCCGCCTGCTCGCGGATGAACTGCCGGCACCGCGAGTGTTCGAGTGCTTCTGCGTGCAGTCGGGATACCCGCCGCCGATATAGATCGCGTCCACCTCCGGCTCCGTATCCGCCATCGGTGAAAAGAACCGGATCTCCGCACCGGCCCGGTCGAGCCGGTCGAGGTTGTCCTGGTAGTAGAAGCAGAACGCAGCGTCGCGTGCGACCCCGATGACCGGCCGGTGCCGGGCCGCAGGTTTATTTTTCGTGGGACTCGCCGGGACACTGAGCGGCGGGGCGGCCCGGGCGACACCGAGGATCCGGTCGAGGTCGCACGTTTCGGCAATCACCCGGCCGTAGGTCTGCATCGCCGGCGATTCGGACGCCATCACAAGGCCGAGGTGCCGGCTCTTTACCTCGCTCTCCGGTTGCCGGGGCACCCAGCCGAGCGCCGGGACAAATTCCTCCTCTGCGATCATCTGCCGGTGCCGGTCGCTCCCGATCCGGTTGTAGATGATCCCGGCGATCTTCACCCGGGGATCAAAGTCCCGGAAGCCCTTCACCACCGCGTGGATGCTGCGTGAGACCGCATGCACATCGACGACGAGGATGACTGGGGCTTTGAGGATCCGGGCTACGTGTGCGGCGCTCGCGGTATCGGAACCTTCCCTCCCGTCAAAAAGACCCATCGCCCCTTCGATCACCGCGATATCGGCGCCGGCCGAAGCGTCGGCAAACGTCCTCCGTATCCCGGCCTCTCCCATCATGCAGAAATCGAGGTTCCGGGACGGCCGGCCGCAGATGAGCGTGTGGTGGGAGGGATCGATGAAGTCCGGGCCGGTCTTGAACGGCTGGACGGTTAAGCCCCAGGCGACGAGCGCCGCCATCAGGCCGCTTGCGATCGTCGTCTTGCCGCAGCCGCTGTGCGTGCCCGCGATCAGGATCCGGGGGATCTCTGCCTGCATGATCATTTTGTTTACCTCTTTATGGGTATAATCTGTCGTTTGCGGACTTACTTGGGAGACTGTTCCATTTGTTTTTCAAGCGAGGAAAGGTACGCTACGCACTTCTCGTACGCCGCAGGATTCGAGCATTCGATTATCCGGGATGCGGATGCCGATCGGTGCGTGCAAATTCATCAGGGTTGTTATTGAGCCGGGCATGGCCGACATCGAGCACAAAGCCGATGTCGTGGTGTACGAGCTCGGGCAGGAGGTCCGGCTGCCGAACTCATACTCCGGCCCTTCTGGTACCATCATGGATCCTACCTGTCCTTGCCGTTACGTTCCGGCTTATTACCTATAAAATGGATACTACCCGTAAACAGGATACTATTAGTCCGGCTTCTCCCGCAGGAAGGTGAAAATACCATGGAGGATCACGATCACGCACACAAAAAACCGCTGAAACTCGCCATCGTTATTACGGCCATAATCTTTGTCGCCGAAGTGATCGGCGGCCTGCTGTCCGGCTCGCTCTCCCTGTTAGGCGATGCGGCCCACATGCTCCAGGATGTCGTCGCCCTCACGCTCTCGCTTGGCGCCATGATCATTGCCGAACGGTTGCCGACCCCGACTCGTACGTTCGGCTACCCACCGGGTCGAGATCGCGGCTGCTGTCGTAAACGGCTTGCTCCTGATCGGGGTCAGCGTGATCATTGTCTGGGAAGCGCTCGCCCGGTTTGCACATCCTGTACCCGTCAACAGCACAACGATGCTTGTTGTTGCGGTCATCGGGCTCGTCGCAAACCTCGTGGCCGCCTTCGTGCTGCACGGGAGCCATGACCTCAATGTCCGCAGTGCATTCCTGCATGTGCTTGGCGACACCCTTTCATCGGTTGCGGTGATCGCGGCCGCAGTCTGGATCGCACTCACCGGCCAGACATTTGTCGATCCCCTGCTCGGCATCATCATCGCGATTGTGATCCTCGTCTCCTCCCTCTCGATCCTCCACGAATCGTTACGGATCCTCCTCCAGTTCGCCCCGAGAGACATTGCGATTGAGGACGTGATTGCAACGATGGAATCCGTCAAAGGCGTATCCGGTGTCCACAACGTCCATCTCTGGACGCTCTGCTCGAACATCAACGTCCTTGACGCTCACGTGTACTGCTGCGAGATCGATCCCGACAGCCGGGAACAGATCAAGGCGGAGATCAAGCATCGGCTCGAACCGTTCAGGATCGGGCACTCGACGCTGGAGTTCGAGTGCCGGGAATGCGAAGACTGCCGGGTGATCCAGGAACTGCATGATTGACCGGATATGGAGCTGATCGGAGAATCCTTGGATTACTACAAAAATTTAAAGTTTTGTCCCCCTCGGGCATATTCCATAAAATTGTTGGAAAAGATCCGTGGATCATCCACAGCCGAATTTCCGATAAAAAAGAATTTGATCTCTCTTATGCAGTCACATTTGCGGCCTTGCAGCCTTCGCCCCGGAACAACGCCCACTCCTCGCAGGAGGTGCCGTTGGTAAACGTGCACATGCCGTACTGGCCGGCTGCGCTGTCCTTAATCTCAAGAGTGCCGCCATTCTTCACGCAGCTGACTGATGCCGGGTTTGCCATACCGGTCTGGCCTGTTGCGGTACTGTTCCCGGTCTGGTTTACCTCAACACCGGTCTGACATCCCTCTCCACGGAACAGCGCCCACTCCTCGCAGGTGGTACCATTGGAAAATGTGCACATGCCGGTACTGACTTCCGTCAGCGTTTGTCTTGATCTCGGTTGTCCCGCCGATGTTTCCGCAGTTGACCGAGGCCGGGTTTGCCATGCCGGTCTGTCCCGCTGGCGATACCTGCGCGGTGGGAGTGGTGGTTGTTACCGGTGCCTGCGTGGACGACTGGGTACAACCGGCGACGATAAGGCCGGCGCCGAGACAGAGACCCAGGATAAGGAATACAAAAGTTTTTGAAACCATGATGTTGACCGGATAGATTTTAACCGGCTCCCGTTAAAAAAAGATCGGACTGATGATACCGCAGCCCATCTGGACGACAGGTCGGCTCACTTCTCCGTCGCTTTTTTCATTCCAGCGACATATTCCCTGAGTTTCTTTTCCATCGCGGCGGGATTGCCAAGATTCTTTTCCACGATATCCACAATCGCACTCCCGACAATCACGCCATCGGCACCGGCCTTCCTGCAGATCGTTGCATGTTCGGGGGTCGAGATCCCAAACCCGAGAGCAAGCGGGAGACTCGTGTGTTTCCTTACGCGGGCCAGGAGTTCAAGTGCCTCGGGTGAAACGGTACGCCGTGCCCCCGTGACCCCGAGCACCGAGACAAGGTACAGGTACCCGCGTGCCCGGCTCACGATCGTGTCCATGCGCCCGCCGGTCGTGGTCTGCGTGATAAGGAAGATCGGGTCGATCCCGTACTTCTGTGCGACCGCCACAACTTCATCGGATTCTTCGACCGGCATATCCGCCACAAGGATCCCGTCAACGCCGGCCTCGTGCGCCTCGCGGTAGAACCGGTCGATCCCCCGGCGGTAGATCGTGTTGTAATAAGTGAGAAAGACGATCGGGACTTCGGAATACGCCCGGACTTCCCGGACAATTGCAAAGATCGTATCGGGCGTGGTGCCGGCGGCAAGCGCCCGGTCGTCCGCCCGCTGGATTGTCGGGCCGTCTGCGACCGGGTCCGAGAACGGCACGCCGAATTCGAGGATGTCGGTCCCGCCATCGATGAGCGCCTTTGCGATCCGGACCGAGGTCTCCTGGTCCGGATCCCCGGCCACGGCAAACCCGATGAACGCCGTCTCGCCTTTTTTCGCAAACACAGATTCAATGCGTCCCATCATGCCGCCTCCGGTGCAATCCCGGCGACATCCTTGTCGCCCCGTCCCGACAGGTTGATGATCACGACGTCGCCCTTGTCGAACCGGTCACGCGTTTTGCAAGACGTACGCGACCGCGTGGGAGGACTCAAGCGCCGGGATGATCCCCTCCTTCCGTGAGAGATACCGGAACGCGTCCAGCACGTCCGGGTCCTGAACCGCTTCGTAGGAAACCCGGTGCGAGTCTTTGAGCATCGCATGCTCGGGGCCGACGCCCGGGTAATCGAGGCCGGCCGCAACGCTGTGCGTGGGAAGCACCTGGCCGTCCTTGTCCTGCAACAGGTACGAGAGCGTGCCGTGCAGCACGCCGGGGTCCCCGGCACAGAGTGTTGCGGAGTGCTCGCCCGTCTCGATCCCTTTTCCCGCAGCTTCGATGCCGATCAGCTCCACGTCATCGGCAAGGAACGGGTGGAAGATCCCGATCGCGTTCGAGCCGCCGCCCACGCAGGCAACGATGGCGTCCGGCATCTTCCCCTCTTTTCGTATGATCTGTTCCCGGGCCTCGCGCCCGATCACCGACTGGAAATCCCGGACAATTGTCGGGAACGGGTGCGGGCCGACCACCGATCCGATCAGGTAGTGCGTGTCGTTCACGTTTGCCACCCAGTCGCGGAGCGCCTCGTTTGTCGCGTCCTTGAGCGTCTTTGTCCCGCAGGTCACCGGGTGGACGGTCGCGCCCATCAGTTCCATGCGGAAGACGTTGAGGGCCTGCCGTTTCGTATCGACCTCGCCCATGAAGACCTCGACCTTAAAACCGAGCGCAGCCCCGGCAATCGCGGTTGCGACCCCGTGCTGGCCGGCGCCGGTCTCGGCGATCAGCCGTTTCTTTCCCATCCGTTTTGCAAGGAGCGCCTGCCCGAGCGTGTTGTTGAGCTTGTGCGAGCCGCCGTGCACGAGATCCTCGCGCTTCAGGTAGACTTTGAAGCCGAGGTCCCGGGACATATTTTCGCAGAACGTGAGCGGCGTCGGGCGTCCCGCGTATTCCGACTGGTACGCGGCAAGTTCGCGCCCAAATGCCGGGTCGTGCGTCGCTTTTGTGTACGCGTCTTCGAGTTCGATAAGTGCGTTCATCAGGGTTTCCGGGACATACTGCCCGCCGTACTTCCCGAACCGTCCTTTTCCTGTCATAATGCCTCCCGTGCAGCGGCAATGAACGCTGCAATTTTTTTGTGATCTTTTATTCCCGGTTCTGTCTCGACGCCGCTTGCGACATCGACCGCGTAGGGCCGGATCTCCCGGATCGCGTCCCCGACATTTTCCGGTGTCAGCCCGCCGGCAAGAATGACCGGCACCGCGGATGTTTTTACCACTTCGCGGGCAAACGTCCCGGTCGAAATGCCGGCCTGCGCCCATGCTCTCGTCCACGATCACCGCGTCGCAGTCCGCGGGCACGGTATCCCCGCGCCCGATCACCGGAGCACCCGGACGCCCGGGTCAGATACAAAGACAAACGGGTGCGAGATCTGGATCGCATCCGGCCGGAGTGCGAGGATCTTTTCAAGATCGTCTTCTGATTGCGTGTGCGTGACAACGACCCGGGTCACAAACGGCCCGAGCGCATCAAAAATTTCCCGGGCCTTTGATTCCGTGCACCGAGCGGCGCGAGGTCGGCGAGAACATGACGACCCCGATTGCATCGGCCCCGGCTTTTTCCGCGAATAGTGCATCCTCAACTCTCGTTATCCCGCAGATTTTCACGCGCACACGAACTCCTCCAGTTTTTTCCCGGGTCTCTGGTGGGCCATGAGCGACGAACCGATCAAAAATGCATCGCAGTACGGCCGCAGTCTCACGGATATCGTCCGCTGAACGCATCCCGCTTTCCGATACAACCAGCCGGTTATTGGCCCGCAACTTTTCTGAAAGGTTCCGGGTCGTGGACCGGTCGATGGTCATGGTTGCGAGGTCCCGGTTGTTGATCCCGATGAGCTGCGCACGTGTCGAAAGGGCGCACTCGATCTCCCGGGCATTTCTCACTTCCACGAGCGGTTCGAGGCCGGCACCGTACACGGCATCGACAAATGCCGGGAGCCGGTCGCCAAGAACGCCCGCGATGAGGAGCACCGCGTCCGCCCCGAGCGATTTTGTCTCGGCAATCTGGCGCATGTCGATGACAAAATCCTTCCGCAGCACCGGCACGCTGACCGCCTTTTTGACCCGGGCAATATCCGCGCCCGACCCGCCAAAGAAGTACGGCTCGGTGAGAACCGGAGATCCCGACACATCCGCCATCCGCAAGAACGCCGGCCATCATTGCCATGTCCACGTTCCTGCGGATAACCCCGCCGGATGGCGAGGCGCATTTGATCTCGGCGATCACCGGGTTCTTTTTCTGTGCCGAACGGATGGCCGCTTCAAGGCTTGCGTGCCGGAACCCGTCCGGCTCCGGGAAGGTGTGAGGGAGTTTCTCCACCCGTTTTTTTGTCCGTTCAAGTATTTCGTCAAGGATCATGCCGCACCCCGTGTTGCAGTAACCAGTGCATCCAGTTTCCCGTTTGCTTTCCCGGAATCGATCGATCCGGCTGCGAGCCGGATCCCTTCTGCAAGTGTCCCAGCCCGGCCGCCCACGTAGATTGCAGCGCCGGCGTTCATGAGCACGACATCGCGTGCGGCTCCCTTTTTCCCGGCAAGAACGGCACGGATGATGCGTGCGTTCTCCTCCGGGTCGCCGCCCAGTAGATCGGCCCGTGCGGCCCGGGCAAACCCGAACTGTTCCGGTGAACAGCGTGTAATTCGTCAGGTGTCCCCCGTCAAGTTCCGTGACGGTCGTCTCTCCCGTGACCGTGATCTCGTCAAGCCCGCTGCCAAAAACGACCATTGCCCGGGAAACCCCGAGCAGGTGCAGCACCTCCGCGATCGGGCCGGTGAGGTTTTCCGCGTAGACCCCGAGCACCTGGGCATCTGCCCCGGCCGGGTTTGCAAGCGGGCCAAGGAGGTTAAAGACCGTCCGGCACCCGAGGTCCTGGCGTGCGGCCATGACATGCTTCATGGCCGGGTGGTGGCTGGGCGCAAAGAGAAAGACAATCCCGGTATCCTGGACAATTTTTGCCTGGGCCTCCGGGGGAATTCCGATGGTGACCCCGAGCGCCGCGAGCACATCGGCCGATCCGCACCGGCTGCTCACGCCCCGGTTGCCGTGCTTGACGACCGGGACACCGGCTCCTGCGGCGACAAATGCGGCGGCGGTGCTGATGTTGAAGGTCTGTGCGCCGTCTCCCCCGGTCCCGCAGGTATCGACGAGCGTCCCGGCAACCTGCGGGCTGACACGGACCGCGTGCGCCCGCATCACCCGGGCAAACGCGGCGATCTCTTCCGGGGTCTCGCCTTTCATCCGGAGCCCGGCAAGGAACCCGCCGATCTGCGCCTGCGTTGCCTGCCCGGTCATGATCTCATCCATCACCGCTTCCGCTTCGGCGGGTGCAAGGTCCCGCTTCTCCACAACGGTGGCAATCGCCTCTTTCATGGTCATGCCCCCACCGTCCGCGGTCCGAACAGGAAATTTTTCATGAGCGCATCGCCATCGTGCGAGAGAATACTCTCCGGGTGGAACTGCACGCCTTCGATCGGGTATTTTGTGTGCCGGACGCCCATCACAAAACCGTCATCGGTGCTTTCAGCGGTGACGACCAGTTCCGGCGGGAGCGTCTCCCGTTGTGCCACGAGCGAATGGTAGCGGGTGGCGGTAAACGGGGAGGGCAGGCCCTCATACACACCTTTCCCGTCGCTTGTGATCTCCGAAGTCTTGCCGTGCATCAGGTGCCCGGACCGGACGACCCGGCCGCCAAACGCGGTGCAGATGGCCTGGTGGCCGAGGCAGACGCCAAGGGTCGGGATCGTTCTGCTCATCGTGTCAAGGACTTCGAGGCAGACCCCGGACTCCTCCGGCGTCCCGGGCCCGGGCGAGAGGATGATCCGGTCGCAGGCAGTTTTTTCGAGTCTTGCAAGCGGCGTGTCACAGGTGAAGACCACGGGCCGGGCCCCGAGTTTTCCTACCTGCTGGTACAGGTTGAACGTGAAACTGTCGTAGCAGTCCACGATGAGAACGGTCGGGGAGCTCATGGCACGACCCCTGCCTGTTCGATTGCCCGCATCATCGCTGCGGCCTTGTTCTCGGTCTCGGTCCATTCGTTCTCGGGCACCGAGTCTGCCACGATCCCGGCGCCGGCCTGGATGGAGGCCCGGCCGTTTTTCACGCTCACGGTCCGGATCGCGATGGCAAATTCGAGGTTCCGGTCAAAGCCGATGTACCCGACTGCGCCCGCGTAAAGCCCGCGTGCGTCCGGTTCGATCCCGCTGATGATCTGCATCGCCCGGATCTTCGGGGCACCTGAGACCGTCCCGGCCGGGAAGCAGGACTTGAGTGCATCGTAGCAGTCGAGGTGGTCCATGAGCGTTCCCTGCACGGTCGAGACCATGTGCTGGACGTGGGAGAACTTCTCGATGCCCATGAACTCGGTGACATCGACCGAGCCGAACTTGCAGACCCTGCCGACATCGTTTCGCGCGAGATCGACAAGCATCGTATGCTCGGCCCGCTCTTTTTTGTCGAGCAGCAGTTCCTGTGCGAACCGTTTATCCTCGCTCTTGTCCTGGCCCCGGGGCCGGGTGCCGGCGATCGGGACGGTGGTCACGCGCCGTTTCTCCACCCGCACAAGCATCTCGGGGCTTGCACCGATCACCTGCTCGTCCCCGAAATCAAGGTAATACATGTACGGGCTCGGGTTGATTGTCCGCAGCGCCGCGTAGATGGGGAACGGGTCTGATGCGACCGCACATTCCATTCTCCGCGAGAGCACGGCCTGGAAAATATCCCCGGCCACGATATGCTCTTTGATCTCTTCGACCGCATGCGTGAACGCTTCGCGGCCGGTGTTGTCCGTGACCGCGGGAGATTTCCCGGATTTTTGGGAATTTTTATTGGCGGTCTGGTCCGGGCGTCCGGTGCTTCTGGCGTTTCTTTGATCGATGCGATCCGGCCGGCCAGTTCCGCGATGTGTGCGGCACAGCGCCGGTATTCAGCTGCCGGGTCGGTGTCGTAGGTCAAAAACGGGCTGGAGAAGATGAAGAGTTTCCGTTCCAGGTGATCGAAGACGATGCAGTCTTTCGTGAGCATGAACCGGGCATCGGGCGTTTCCTGTGCGGGACTGTTCCGGTGATCCGGTACCTGCCCGAAAAGGGAATGCACGATATCGTAGGAGAAATACCCGACCATCCCGCCAAAGAACCGCGGGGCTTTGAGGTTGACGTAATTGAACCGCGAGAGGATGGACCGGATCTTATCGACCGGGTTCTTTCCTTCCGGTTCGCGGGCGATGGCGACAAACGCGTCGCTGCCGGTCACGGTTACCTCACGGCCGATCGTTATCACGCACGCGGGATCGATCCCGACGTACCAGTACCCGTGCGATCTTCTCGCTGCCTTCCATGGATTCAAGGAGGAACCCGTTTCCCGCCCGGGTTTTCAAGAATACATCGAGCGGCGAACACCGCGGCAGCGGCAGCTCGGCGCAGAGCGGGATCACCAGCGGCTTTGGCTGGTCGCTTGTCGCGGTCAGGTATTCATCGTATCCAAGGTTCAGTTTCAGTGCCGTTTGAATAGTATCAGTCTCCATCCCATGGGCATCACCACACTGATGTTGTAATGTAAGTATTCCCGGGCAGGAACGAGGTGTGTGAAGGTTCCTGCCCGGGACCGGACAGGTACGGGCGGTTCTGCACGGATCAGGAATCGATCCTGCGGACTGCCGGTATCAATGCTTAGATTTGGTTGTTATTGTACATATTTATACATTATTGTTATTTTATGCAAATTGATGTACATTAAATGTGCTCCGCATACAGCCTGTAGATAATTTCTAAAAAAGTAGATGAATCCGGGCAGACCGGGCCGCGCAGGAACGGGCGGTCTTTTTTAGTATGCCTGTTACTCTACCCTGACACCCTTGTTCCTGAGCGCTTCTGCTTTCTTTTTCGAACACTCCTCGCACCGGAACTCGGGCGCCGCATCCTCACTCTTGTCGTAGTCCCCGGAACCGGACCAGCCGGTAGCCCCGGCGACTTTGCCGCAGTCCACGCAACGGATATTCTCTCTTGACCTCCCACTGCGCCGCAAGCGACTGGGACGTGAAGATGAACTGGTCAACCCAGAAAAAGATCAGGCCGCCGATCAGGTTTGCAACAATCGCGGCGACGATCTGGCCCATCGCGGCAAGGAGGATGCCGACACCGGCAAGGATCGGGGTGCTTGCCTGCCACCGGAGCAGGTAGAGTGCGTACCGCTTGAAATTGATCCGCATATCCTATCCATCGGGCAGGAACGGTAAAGGAATTTTTGCCCGGGCCACATAACTGCACGAGGACTTTATACCCCGCCGACAAATATTAGGAAATACACTTGATGTGAGTATTTTATGTGGCCAAACAAGCAGCACTCGCTCGGGTGGGTCTTTGTCTCGCGGATGATCGGGATCATCTGTTTTCTGATCATCGTTGTACTGGCAAACATCCTGACCTATTATGTAAACAGCCCGCTCTACCACTCGGGTGTCGATTTCCTGAACCTGAACTTCTGGCTGCTGCTCCTCATCGGGATCATCATCTTTGTCGCGGATATCTTCGGGGCGTTTCCCTTCCCGCTGAACCTGCCGGCCCCGGTCATCAAGGCGATCGGCAGCGTCTTTATCATCGCGTTCGTGCTCCGGGTATTCGAGTGGGTCGATTCGGCAACCGGGAACAACATCTACCATTACTTCTGGCTGCTCTCGTTTGTGATCGTGCCGATTGTGTTCATTATTGTCCTGCTCGCAGGCTACTACGAGATTATCTGCGATCTCTGGGCCAAGGCGAAGCTCCGCGATCAGTCTGATGTGGTGGTCGCCGGGGAAACTGTTTCTGCAGCCAGTTCGCCAGCGGTTCACATCCCCCAAATCATGGGAGGATATCGGTGCCGAATTCCGCATGATGCTGTACGATCTTCTCCACCGGTTCCGCGAAGAGATCCGGAGGCGGTAACTGTTTTTTCGGGAAAAAAAGATCCGCAATCAATGGTGCGGCAATTTTTTTTAAAAAGAGAACCTTCCCGCTCACCAGTCCGGGTTCTCTGCCCGGAACTTCTTCTCTTTTTCCGCGAGTTCTTCCGGTGAAATGTGAGCCGGCATACAGATGCAACGGTGTTCGATAAAGACGCCGGCCTTAAAACTTCCCTGCGGTTCGCCCGTGCGGCAGGCGCCATAGGTTTCCGCGTCGCAGTCATGGTAGACCTGCGGGAGATTCTTCTCTTTTGCGAGCGCGATTGCCTCGTGCCATGATGCTGCCATGATTGCAGTATTGCTGCGGCACCTATATCTGGCGTGCGGTAACGGCATCCGCTCTGAAAAGAAAATCTCACAAAAAGAAAAAAATGAACAGGATTAATGTAATCAGAACCGGGGTTTCCGGTGTTTGGGCAGGCAGTCCCTGCAGTAAACCGGCCTACCCTCAGTTGGCTTGAAGGGGACTTCGCACTCTTTTCCGCAGTCTGAACAGACTGTCTTTGTCATTTCTCTGGGACCGAAATTTCTCGGGCCGCCAAATCCTTTTCTTTCCATTGTATTACTCATGCAGTTTTAGATCTGCATATATTTATCATACCGTTGAGTATAAATACATCTGCCTAAAACCGTGCCTGCCGGTCACCCATTCCTGTGGTATCAGGGAATGATCTCGCAGCCGTTGAACTTCTCGTGAGCAAAGTCCGCGAGACTGATACGCCCCGCGGTAATAAGGGCCCGGACCCGGGGGAGTTCGCCCGTGAGTGCGTTGCGCAGGTTTTCCACGGTGCCGCACACGAGCTGCCGCCGGCCGGGTTCCATGGCTGCACGATGCTCGAGTACAGGCACCGGCCTCCGCAGAAGGTACGGATGTGGCAGGCTCCACACTCGCCCCCGACCGGGATCCGGCGGAGGTGCTGCGGGTCTGCATCCGCGATGTGGCCGAGATAATACTGCTTCATGCCGATCATAATCGGGCAGGGTGCGATATGGCCGTCGGTCATGATCGCGTAGTTCGCGTGTCCCGCCCCGCACCGGAGGGGGCTTGCTCTCCCGTTCAGGAGATCTTCCATGGGATCGATGAAGGGGTACCAGCGCAGAACCCGGCCGGACGTTTCCATCTCGTCCACCCATGCCGTGACAAGTGCACGGATGCCGGGATTATACCTTTCTTTTGCCCACTCGGCAAATGTACGGTGGCTGAAATCGCCGGTGAAATTCGCATCCATCTGCCAGTGGATGGAAGAAAAGCAATAGTCCGGGTTCTCCGCGAGGTACCGGACGGCATCGAAGATATCGGTGCGCTCGGTCACGGTCATCCTTGCTATCAGTTCGCCGCGATAGCCGTTTGCCCGGATCTTTTTTACGTTTGAGATCACCCGGGAAAAAACACCTGCCCCACGGTTCTCATCGGTGAGGGCTTCGCGCCCGTCCAGCGAGACAAGGATCGTGGAGAACCGGTTGACAATATCGGGCGCGAGCTGGTCGAGCAGGAGGCCGTTTGTCTGGATCATGAACCGTTGTACCGGGGCCTCGCGGACGATCCGTTCCACGAGATCCTTCCGCATAAGCGGTTCGCCGCCATAGAATGTCACGGTGGGCGAGGGGTCCCGTGCAAGGAAGCAGTAGAGCAGATCCGGATCGTAACTCAGGTCCGGTGGGAGATCCCCATCGATCTCGACCGGTACCGCATCCGGGCCCTCCGTATCCTCTTCCTCGAACGCCTTTGCCCGGCAGTACCGGCAGCAGAGGTTACAGTCGTCGGTGAGGATAATGTGGAAGTACATGGGTAAATGCCTGTTATCATGGGAAGCGACAGACAATAAATATGGGGGCGCCCGTGCGGGAACCTGTTTTTGACGGGAGTGCCAGCATTAATCATACCTGTGTCCAATAGATCCGATCATGGTGGTGCAGCCGGATGCCAGCACGTGATGGGATAACTGAATTCCAGTGGGATGCCGCGGATTATGCCAAAAGTTCCCAAGCGCAGAAGCAGTGGGCACGGGAGCTGATCCAGAAGATCAACCTGTCCGGCCGCGAGCATGTGCTCGATATCGGGTGCGGCGATGGTACGGTGACTGCCGCAATCACGGAATACGTGCCGGGAGGATCCGTTCTTGGCATCGACCGTTCCCCTGACATGATCCGGTTTGCGCGTGAACAGTTCCCGCAGGATGAGTATCCCAACCTGTCGTTTGCCAAAGGAGACGCTCAGGCTCTCGGGTTTTCCGGGGAATTTGATCTCGTTTTCTCAAATGCTGCACTCCACTGGGTGTACCGATCACGGCCCGGTCCTTGCCGGGATCGCCCGGGCGCTTGCGAGCGGCGGGCGGATGATTGTCCAGATGGGCGGGAAAGGCAATGCAGCACAGATCTTTGACACTCTTGACACCCTGCTTGCAGAGCCCGGGTGGGGCCAGTACTTTCTGTGGCTTCTCCTTCCGCTACGGTTTTTTCTCACCCTCCGAGTATCTACCCTGGCTCGAAACGGCCGGCCTTCTTCCGGTCCGGGTCGAGCTCATCCCAAAAGAGATGGTATACCCGGCCCGCGACGGGTTCTGCGGCTGGCTCCGTACGACCTGGCTCCCGTACCTGGAGCGGGTACCAGAGGCCCGGCGGAGTGCATTTGTTGATGCCCTTGCCGATCGGTTCCTTACCCTGTATCCCTCTGATCCGGATGGCTCAGTTCATGTGAAGATGATGCGGCTTGAAGTCGAAGCAAGAAAACGCTGATCGTTTGTACGGCCGGTGTCGCAACGTATAACAATTCCTCCGGTAATTCTATCCTATGGCCGCAGGGGCGTATTTTGCACCGGATATCGAGACCCTCAAACGCGGCGACCTTGACGCCCTGATCGATGAGCGTGTCCGTTACACTATATCATATGCAACAGAACACTCGCCGTTTTACCGGCAGTGGTTCAAGAAAAACAACATTCGTCCGGAAGAAGTGCGGACACATGAGGATTTGCTCGAGTCTTCCCATCGTCTCCGGGAAGACCATACGGGATAACCAGCCCCCCGTTATCCCGGATTTTGCGTTTCTCTCTGCAGGCTGGAACGATATCTTCTCGATTCAGGAAACGAGCGGGACAAGCGGGACGCCCAAGAGTTTTTTCCTGACCTGGGAGGACTGGACGCGGTACGCCGAGAAGTATGCACGGAGTTTTGTCTCGCAGGGTTTTTCCGAAAAAGACAGGATCGTGGTCTGCGCCTCGTATGGTATGAACGTGGGAGCAAACACGATGACGATTGCTGCCCGGCGTATCGGGATGGGGATTATCCCCCTCGGGAAGTGCACCTTCGAATCCCGGATTATCCTGAATTACCGGCCGACCGCAATTGTGGGGAGTGTCTTCAAACTTCTGCGGCTTGCGCGCAGGCTTTCGGCCGAGGGGATTAATCCATCGGAAACGTCAATTACCCGGCTCGTGGCCGGGGGAGAGGGTTTTGCTGATGAGTCACGTGCCTACCTCGCAGAACTATGGGGGTGCCCGGTCTATAACACGTACGGGAGCACCGAGGGTACGATGTGCGGCGAGTGCACGGAGATGGCGGGGCTCCACGTGCCTGAGGACCTTGTCCACCTTGATGTCTACGATCCCGGCCTGCAGTCGTTTGTGCGGGACGGTGAATGCGGGAGGGCGGTCCTTACCACGCTGCTGCCTGTTGGTGGGAAATCCGGGATGCTTCTTATCAATTACGATACTGAGGACACGACCGTGGTTACATCCCGGGAGCGGTGCGAATGCGGCAGGACCCATATGCGGATCGTAAATCCTGAGCGGGAAGCCGAGACTATCTGGGTGCAGGGCAATACGTTCAACCGGGTGGACATTGAAGCTGCGGTTTTCCAGCCGGAGAATATGGCATATCTTACGGGTGAGTACGAAGCGTTTGTCGATCCCGGTGACACGGTTGGTGCGGTGACGCTGAACGTGGGTCTGGAATGTATTGACGTCATCACCTGTGATCGGCATCTGGTGGAGGATTGTTTTATCCATAGATTCTTCCGTCACAAGCGGGGCCTGAGCGAACTGTACCGGGAAGGAAGTTTTGAGATCCGGTTCACGTACGCTGCTCTAGGCGGTCTTGAAATATACCGGAACCAGGGACGCCCCCGGAGGCTTGTCGACCGGAGGATGAGCTGATCCTATGAGAAACCGGCATACAACGGAAGATGCGCTGACCGGACTTGGCATTATTGTGCTCCTCCTTGTGATCATCCTGCTTGTCTATGGTACACTGGTGATCTTTTCACCTGGGCAGGGCGGTACACAAAAGGGGGGTATGCTGCGTACCTTCACAAGCGACTCCGGATATCTGATGCGACACGTCGGGCCGGTGAACGTTTTTACCGCGGTGGATAGCACGCCCTCGGATGTCGCCGTCCGGTACCCGCATCCGGATCCCGGGCAGATGGGTGCTGCCGAAATGACCGTGGCACTCTTTATCGGGAACATGGGGGTGTCGATTTTGACAAAGTACGCGTTGTCTGGGTGTCTGGCGGGATCGCTGAAACGATCCCGCGAAAGGATTCGCGGCCCCTGGTCTGCCCGGGCTGGACGATTGCCCGGCAAGTATAATATGCTCCCGTTGAAGAGCGCGAACGGCGATAACATCCTTGATCCCAACGAACAGTTTGAAATCTTTGTCTGCCCGACCAACACCACCGCCCCGTACCAGCAGTTTTCGTTAACGATTACGCCACCGGGATCGGTGCTCCCTCCCATCGTCAGCGCGACGGTCCCGCCCATGGTGCAGCCGATCATCCCCCTGAGCTGAACCGGCGCTCCTCATTTTCTTTCCCGCGGTTCGCAGATAACCGGGATAATCTGTCCCGATCCCGATATTTGGGATTATTAAGTACTGGCCGCGGGCCGCATGTACCGCCTGTAATCTTCGGAGGGCAGGGTGGTGCGCTGGCCTGTTTTTCCGCCATGCAAGGATCTCCGATGGCGTAATGGTTAACGCGCCAAAATTCTGGCATATTATGGCAAACCGGGCAATAATATCTCGTTTTTAATCGGGGTTAAAAGTGCGGCACAATGCCGAAAATACCAGTGAAAATATGGCCGAATTTTGTATTTCGACGTGCTTTCGACGGAAACCTTTTATATTATCAGGCGTTAACTCTCATTATCAAAACCCAAACGGGGTTTTGAGGTGTTTAAATGGGACAGAAAATTGGAAAGGAAAAAATCGTACGGGAAAAGGGATTCCTGTACTTCATCGGCAAGGATGGATATGTCTGGGCAGCCCCGATGAAGCACAACAAGACCGGCAAGAAGAAGAAAGTCGGTACTGAAAAGATTGCCAAGGAAAAGGGCTACATGTACTACATTGGCAAAGACGGATTCGTCGCAAAAGCCAAGATGAAAAACGCATAACCCAAATTCCTTTTATTTTTGCAGGTCCGCTTGCGGTGCCGGATCAATCCGGTTCCTGGCGACTGCATATAGTTTTTCCCCTGACGGGATCGTCTCTCTTGTGGTACCTGATGGTCTGAAACTGTGAGGAGCCATTGAGTGGAAAAAAGCACCACTAGGATCTGGCTTGTCTTATTACGGACTCTCACCTGCAGAATTCTCCCGGGTTACCGTTTCTGTTTTCATTTACCGGGGGTTCTTTGTGTAACTGTGCATAAAACTGCCTGTGCAATGCCTGTGCAATCTATTGTGAAATCCGATATCAATATTTAGACCCCATTGTTTCCACTGGAAAACTGCAAAATAAGGGGTAATTCGGGCGGATTCAAGTAAAAATTCGGAAAAAAAATTTCATGGGCTTGCAGGACACCTGCCATGGATCTCTTGGTTTATGTGACGGAATCAGGAATATCTTCCCTGACTGTTTCTCGTGAGGCTCATGTCCGAATGTTTCTCTCATCACCTTGGATAAAATTAAAAAAATAAAAGGGGAGATGAGAACAGGTATGCCAAAAAACAGAACTTTTATGGGCCCGTCGAGATTCGAACTCGAGATCTTCGCCGTGTGAAGGCGACGTCATAGCCAACTAGACCACGAGCCCTGATGCATCGACCGGGAATTGAACCCGGGCTATAGGCTTGGAAGGCCTAAGTCATACCACTAGACCATCGATGCACTGCGCTCTACAATTTTGGCGGGGAGCTGTATTAATGCTTACTTATCCCGTTTCGGATTGGAACCTTGGGAAAGAAGATCTAAAAAAAGGAAGTTGTGCGGAATTAGTACCCGACGGAGCTCGACTTCGATCTTTTCGAGAGCGGCAATCCGCTTCTCGGTTGCCGGGTGGGTGGAGAAGAGTTCCATGATCCTGTTGCCCGAGAGCGCCGGGATGATGAAAAATGCATTTGCACTCTCGACTTTTGCCTTTGCCTGGGGGGGCACAACTTCCATCCTGCCGGTGATCTTGTTTAAGGCCGAAATAAGCGCCCGGGGATTTCTCGTGATGAGCGCGCTTCCCCGGTCTGCTGCAAACTCGCGGTACCGGGAGAGCGCAAGCATCAGAAGGGTGCTCAGCGCGTAGACAATGATCGAGACAATCCAGACAATGATCCACCCCGAACCGCCCTCACGATCATTGCCCCCGAAGAGCGCAGAGAAGAAGAAACTCTGCATGATCATCGAAGCGATCATCGCAATGAAACTCGCCATGGTCATGGTCAGGATATCCCGGTTTTTAACATGCGAGAGCTCGTGGGCGAGCACTGCCTCAAGTTCGTCCTGTGTCAGGAGGCGCATGATTGAATCGGTGCAGCAGACCACCGCATGTTTCGGGCTCCTGCCCGTGGCAAACGCGTTTGGCACCGGGCTCTGCATGATGGCAATCTTTGGCATGGGCAGGTCGGCCTCATGGCACAGTTTCTCGACCGTGCGGCGAAGTTCCGGGTATTCGTCATCTGTTATAATGCGCGCACCCGTGCTCCAGAGTACCAGCTTGTCCGAGAAGAAATACTGGACAAGTCCCATGACAACCGCCAGACCGACAATCAGCAGGATGCTGACGCTGGGGAAGAACACCACCAGCACGGTCATGAACACGAGGTAGAGGAGGAACAGTAAAAACCCTGTCAGTAATACCCGGGCTGTCAGGCCCCAGTCTCTTTTCCATTCCATAATTGGTACTTTTTTGCTGCCTGCGCTCTTAAATCATTCGAAAAAGACAGCAGAAATCTCCTGCATTCTCCCTGATTTCACGGGTTACTGGCCCCGGAATTTTTGCCCCTGCCCCGCTTTTGTGCATTCCATTCCCGGCCCAGTACTCAAAGCAGAAACTATTTTTCGGCAGAACACCGGACGGGTACAATATGGACGAAGTCGATTCCGAGGCTCTGGCTGACGTGGCATACGGTATCTTCGATCACCTTCTCACCAGAAGACTCCAGACGCAGGGCAAATATCTCTGCGCGCTCGTTGAAGGAGGCGTTGACTTCACCGCAGACCTGAACGATACCTTCGGGCAGCTCACCGACGAATACCCGCAGCTTGCCGAGGCGCTCCTCGCACGGTTTGGTTCGGTCGATACGATCTACCGGATGCTCTGCGGGGGGAAGGTGTCCTCCCTTCAAAGACGACGCAGATGTACTGGATCGTGCAGGATGCACCGGGCAGCGCACCCGAGGCCATAGAGGACGAGCATGCCGGCAAGTGGCTGATCTTCCAGGATCCCGATGTGGCAGATGACGCGTGGAAGAAGGTACGGGACGCAACGGTTGCACACGATCTGGGCATCTCGGCAAAGGTCAGCACGGCAAAACCCAACCCTGACTCCCGGGACAGCCGCAGGGTCATTTACGTCTATACCAAGGACTGGGCAGACGAGCCTGATGTGATGCGGGTGCGGGAGAACCTTCGCGCCTTAGGGTTTGTTGACCGGATAGGGTACAAGCGCAACATCGAGACGTTTGCCGGCGAATATGCACAGAAAGGCAAACGTGTCACGTACTATTCATCCTGATTTCTCTACTCTTTAATAAAAAAACCAAAAAAAGAAAAACAGTATTGAAAAATTCAATTACGCTTTTCGTTCCTTGTTTTTCGGGCGCAGGTTCTTGTAACCGCACTTGCGGCACGTGGTTGCGCGGATTGCATTGCGTGCATTGCAATGCATACATATTTTCACGTTGAGTAAACGGGCTTCGGCCTCTGGGAACTTTGCCATGAATATACACTCCTGTCTCTGCCCTTATAACAATGTTCTTCGATCTTTTAACCGTTTCGCGTAGCCCCGTAATAATATCAGGCCGGTCGTTTGACAAACCAGTCCCGGAACGCGGCAAGTGCGCGGGCACGGTGGGAGATGGCGCTCTTCTCTTCAAGTGGGATCTCGGCAAGGGTCTGTCCGCCGACCTCGAAGATCGGATCATACCCGAATCCCCCGGTGCCCCGGGGCGCTGTTATGATCCTGCCATCAATTGTTCCGGTAAAAACTTCAATACCGGTTTCATCAGCAAAGGCGATCGCGGTGGTGAACCGGGCGTTCGCGATCCATAACACCGTCCATCAGTTTGAGGATACCCGATGTTGCCGATCGATTTGAGCACATATGCCGCATACGGCCCCGGGAATCCGTTGAGTGCATCGATGGAGAATGCAGTGTCATCAACGATGAGTGGCTCATTGAGGTGATTGTATGCGTACCGCGCTTTCTCCCGGGCAATCTCTCTTACGTCATCGGAGCGAAGTTCCGGGATATCGAGCGCCACATGCCTGACCTTGAGGGTTCCGCCAAAAAATGCTGCGACCTCTTGTGCTTTGTTGGCATTGCTGGTGACGATCGTCAGGCACCGGCTCACAGGTATCTCCCCCGGAGTTCGATCTCCTGCTCCCGGGCAAGCACCTCTCCTGCACCGGCAAACGTTTCCGCGTACCCCCGGGCAAATGCCGCGCAGAAAACGCCGGCCTCTTTTGGGTTGGTGCTTTTGAGTGTCTGGAACATGACGTGGATATCGACGCCCCGCTGCTCGATCTCGGAGGTCACCTGCGATAACCCGAAATCGATCAGCACGCACCTGCCGTCACCTTCGCGCAGGATCATGTTGCTCGTGGTGAGATCCCCGTGCATGATGCCGGCGGTGTGGAGACGGCCGACCATCCGCCCTGCCTCCTCACAGTGTGCCGCTGTGAGTGATCCGGTGAGAAGCGTGCCGGTTACCTGCTCCATGACGATTGAGTCATGGGTAATATCGCTCATGACGGGTGTGGGGACGCCTCCTTTGCGTGCCGTGTGGATGAGTCGGGCCTCGGCCCGGGTCCGTTCCGCGATCAGTTTTTTGTCGAGAGCGGGTGCCCTGTACCGCTTGGATACCCTCTGCTTGATCGCGTTCCCGTCCCTGAAACTGACAACGGCCTCTGCCCCCCGTTTCTGGCCGGTGCTGCCATACTGTCCATGGTCCGGCGCATGCGTGACTTCGTGTTTCCAGGTGACCTCGACCTCATCTGATCGGAATGATGGGTTGACCTGCGAATGTTCGATGGCAAGCGACGGGCCGCTCTCGAGCATCAGTTTTCCTGTATAGGCGATCATCGCGCCGTTGTCACCGAGATATTTCCTCTCGGGCACAAAGAACCGTGCCCCCCGCTCCTCGCACATGACACGAAGCATTTCCTGCAACCGGGCGTTTGCCCCCACACCGCCGACAAGGAGCACCTCGTCTTTTCCGGTGAGCGAGAGTGCCCGTTCTGTTACTTCGACGCACATCGCAAACGCGGTCTCCTGCAGGCTGCAACAGACATCGGGCAGCGGTTCTTTTGCATCCTTTGCCGCAGAGACCAGTCCCGAGAACGCGAGATCCATGCCCTTGACAGTATAGGGGAGTTCAAAATAGTTCCCGGCTTTTGCCTGCGCTTCGATCAGGGGTCCCCCGGGGTGCGGGAGATCCTTTGCCCGGGCAAACTTGTCAAGCGCGTTACCTATGCCGATATCCAGCGTCTCGCCAAAGATGCGGTATCTCCCGTTGAGGTACCCGATCACCTGCGTATTTGCCCCGCTCGCGTAGAGTACGATCGGATCCCGGCAGCCGGTTGCCCAGCACCCGATCTCCACGTGGGCAACGCAGTGGTTTACCCCGACAAGCGGGACATCAAGGGCCAGCGCAAGGGATCGCGCTGCGGTCGCTACCGTCCGCAGGCACGGACCAAGCCCCGGCCCCTGTGAGAAAGCAATCCCGGTAACCTTCTCCGGTTCTAAAAGAACCGTGGAAATGACTTCTCTTATCACCGATGCATGGTGCTGTGCCGCCTCTCGCGGGTGAATGCCCCCATGGGCGGGAGAATACGGGCGCGAACACAGTGCAAGAAGATCGCGGTCAAAAAGAGCAGCACTGAGGTTCCAGGCTGTCCCCTCAATGCCAAGTATCTGCCCAAAAGCAGGCATCAGTGTTTATTTCTTGAATTCGGTGTATCCGCACTTTCCGCACGCAACACGATCCTTATGGTCGGCCATCATGACACCGGGGCCACAGCGGGGGCAGTACTTCTTGGTGGTGGTGACCTTCTCACCCTCTACCTTGAAGAATGCACTGCGTGACGGCCCTTTTGCTGCTGCTTTCTTTGCCGCTGCCGCCATGCTTATGCCGCTCCTTCTTCTTTGGGCTTGGGCATGCCGCGTGCTGACAGGTACGGGCGTTCAGTCTTCTTCTTTGCGTCTTCAGTATCGTACACGCGTGCTTTTCCGGTGACCACTGTCTTGCCGAAATTGCTTTTCAGACTGTCAAGTACAACCTGTGGCTCTTTTGCATTGAGCAGTGCGCACAGTTTGCCGATAATCTGCATGCGGGAGGGTGTAGCACCATCGTATGTGAGAGTAAACTGAATCTCTCTCCGTGATAAAAGTTCATTCCTTTTATCGCTCTCGATTTCAAAGTCCATCGATATCCTGTAATTATTGGGAACCGTGTTATTTAAAACCAGAACCCTGCGCGAGAAAACAGCAGAATAAATCTCAAAAACCAAATAAAGGCAAAATATTCTGTTTTTTATTGTTATGCGCCGACCCGGACAAACTGCCTGAGAAGTTCTTTTGCGGCGGCTTTTGCTCCGGCATCGATCGTGCGGAGCACGACACCTTTGTGCGGCTGGCCATAGAGCACGACGGATCCATCCGGTGCGGCGATCACGAGTGGGATCACGGCAAGGTCTTCCTCCCCATTTACCATGATGGTAACAGGGGGATGGTCAACCGCGTAGGTGAGCGCTTTGACCAGATCGTCGGTGATGGTGCCGGGCGGATTATCCACATGGATACATTCACCGGAGAGCTCCGGCATCCGGCTGCACGGTGAACGCATCGTCTGGCCATCCACCACGGCGATTGCGGGAGTGATCCCGTTTTTCTGGAGGTTGTGGGTAACGACATCCCCCACCGCATAAACTGCACACCCGGCAAGTTCCGGGAGTACCGTGCCCATCTCCCGGTGGAGTATTCCGAAGGGTTCCTTGAAGAGTTTGCGCGACTCTTTGGGGAGCACGAGCATTCTAGCGGACCTTCAGTGCATATCGTCCGGGAAGATTGATATTCATCCGTTTTGCTACGTCTGAATTCTCCGGGTCTATGATGACAAGATAGCCTGACCAGTCATCGCTTAAGTTTGCCGTTCCGCAGATGACGCAGTTCTCGCCTTCGACAACCCGGTGGCAGTCCCGGCAGACCTTGCCCTGTTTTTTCTTATTCATCGGCGGCATGTTCTTTCCTCTTGCCTTTGGCCTTCTCCGGTTTATCCTTCGATGTGCCTGTAGTACCGGCCGCTGCCCGTTCTTTCTCTTTTTCGATCTCCTCTTCAAGCCAGAGCGCCGTGCCGAGGCCGGCCTGCCGCATGGTGAGCCCGATCTTGCTGTCCCGCGGCTCGCGCTCGTTTAGGGAGAGCGTCACTACGCGGACCCTGACGATATCGCCGACACCGATAAATCGTTTGGATTCCTGGCAGATCAGGCGGGCGTTCTTCTCATCGAAATTAATATACTCGTCCGAGATCTGGCTCACGTGCAGCATAGCATCGATCGGCCCAAGGCTCACAAATGCCCCGAAACTCGTGGTCTCCACGACAAGGCCCTCGATGACTTCCTGCAGGGCGAGCCGAAGAACGAGCCCCTCAAACTTGACATCGTAATACACGCCGCCATCGCCGGGTACGATCTCACCCTCACCGACGTGCTCGACTCTGGTTACAGCAATGAAAATTCCGAGTTCCTTGTCGATGCTTCCTTCGAGTTGCTCCTGAAGGACATCTAAAAGGACCTTGTCCAGTTTTTCACCAAGCCGGGTTGGGGGCACCCTGACTTTGTCTTCCAGCATCATCTTGTAATACATAACCCATCTACCTTCGCAATATCTCTAGTTTTTTCTGTTTTCTCATGGATATAACTCCGATACCCTTCGTGAGCAGTGCATCCCTGACCCGGCGGTCATTGGTCGCCACCAAGCAGTCGTTTACGGAAGCCCAGGCAATTACCTGGTCGTCAACCGGAACAGATGAACCGGTGCCTTCCGCAACAGTGCACTGCCCCGCAAGCACAAGTCCGAGCCGCGCTGCAGCCCCGTCATTGCCTTTTGCCCGGGACAACCCGGTGAGTTCCTGCACCACACCGGGAAGAACCACCGGTTCAAAGCTGCCGAGCAGTTCACGGATCTCACTGAAAAGATCGATCTTAAACTGTGCCGGGATCATGAGTGCGTTTGCGTCCAGCAGAACTTTCACTCGCTCAGGACACCCATCCCGATTAACCGCCAGCGTGCTCCCACCTGCCGGCTGATAGCGATCCGGGCTCCCTGCTCTGCGCAGACCGGACGCTTCAGCTGCACTTCGACTGCCTCTTTCTTGGTGCTTGTGACCACACCCACGGTGACCGCAGTACCAACGGAGAGCATGAGCGGCTCATTGAATTTCAGGGGTTCGATGACAAGTT
Source organism: uncultured Methanoregulaceae archaeon (assembly GCA_963790005.1). GTDB lineage: Archaea > Halobacteriota > Methanomicrobia > Methanomicrobiales > Methanospirillaceae > Methanoregula. The sequence continues at coordinate 34,432 of CAWBMY010000002.1, read as the reverse complement.
CGCTCGTTGCTCCCACGACCCGTTCCATAAGGGTAACCTGGCACTTGATCTTATCCCATACCGGGGGCAGTTTGCCAACATGGCCGACGACCTGGCCGGCCAGAGCATCGCTCTTGGTGAGCGCCGGGTCAAGTTTTGTTCCGACACCAAGAAGTCCGCCCGGCGTTGCTTCTTGTACGGTTTCTGTACCGGCATTAATTGAGGTAACCTCAGTGGTGATTGGTATCCACTTGATCCGGTTCTCGACCTGCGTCTGCCTGCCGGGCCGGATCTCGATAGCGTCGCCTTCGCGGAGGATGCCCCGGATAAGAGACCCTCCGACAACGCCGCCTTTTACCTCCTTCCAGTTGCAGCCGGGTTTGTTGATATCAAATGAACGTGCGACAAGCATCACCGGCTCGGCAGCGGGATCGCGCACCGGCTCGGGAATGGTCTGGTCCAGTGCTTGCACGAGCGCACCCATATTGATCCCTTTCTGGGCTGAGACCGGGATGATGGGGGCGTTCTCGGCTACGGATCCTTTTACGAACGCCTTGATCTGCTGATAATTGTCGAGCGCCTCTTTCTGTGAGACAACATCGATCTTGTTCTGGACGATCACGATCTTCTTGATACCGACAAGTCCCAGTGCCATGAGGTGCTCTTTCGTCTGCGGCTGCGGGCATTTCTCTGTGGTGGAGATGACAAGCATCGCCCCGTCCATCAGCGCGGAACCTGACAACATCGTTGCCATCAGCGTTTCGTGCCCGGGAGCATCCACAAAAGAGATGGACCGGAACGGTGTTCCGGTTCCGCCGCAGACCGGGCAGACCGGCTTTGTTGAGTAAGCGTCCGGGCCTTCGCAGTGTCCACATTTATAGAAGGTTGCATCCGCGTAGCCCAGCCGGATGGAGATACCACGCCGCACCTCTTCGCTGTGCCGGTCCGTCCGAGTACCGGTGAGCGCATTAACAAGCGTGGTTTTCCCGTGGTCCACATGGCCCACAACCCCGATATTTACACTGGGTATTGTCACATCATGCAAATGAAATCGAACCTCCTTATCCTGTATCCATTCTAGAAGACCAGCACACTTATTTTGAATTTATTCCTTTCCTGATTCATGCACCCGGATATCAAACGAGACATTGACCAGAAGGTACGTGATGGTTTGCTATCTACTAAGGACTCCCGATTATTATTAAAGTATCTAGCAAAACAGAAAACCATACGGGGATCTGAACCAGGATCTCTTCTGTCTGACTATCAATACCTGATATCGTGGGCTGAATTCCTGAAATTCTTGGATGCGACCCTAGAACGATATTTGTCAGGTAAAGGGCACAAACAGAACACCCTCCGATACTATTATTCAGAGGTTAAAGCGGTTTTATGAATGAATGCGTGAAAAAAGCCCATAGATGAGGATAAAAGTATCCGGGGGTTAGCCCCCTCCTTCGCAGACTCTGGTCGATATTTTTCAGGGCTTCCTGGAGTCCCGTTCCTCCGGCAAATTCCCGTTCACGCCGGATCACTTCTTTTGCGTCTTCTGTTATGGTGGTGGCTGATTCTTTTACGTGTTCTGCAGGGATCAACTGGTCGGTGCGATAGAGAAGGTGCGTACTGTCCAGTTCGGCAAACCGGTTCCCCCTTATCTGTTCAAGCCGGACCACGGCGCCGGTGGTTCCGGTACGCGGGTACCGCACCCGCATTCCAAGGGCGATCTCTTCAGCGAGCATACATGAGAATGAGTCCATTACTAGTATAGAAAGATTATGTCCGTCATGACACAAAGGGTGGCGTCCGTGCCTCTGCAAGATATTTTTTATTGGATTACATATTTGGAGTTACACAAAATCAGGTATCTATTCCATAGGATTTTTCCCTGATTCTGGGGCACCAAAAAAAAGATTAATTAATGGTCAGGCCCTGCATGACTGCCGATTCGGGCACGTCAAACGTCGTCCCGGTTCCAACAATCCGGTATTTCCCGGTAGCCTTCACATCGTAGGAATTACCGGTTGTGGAATAGGGTACGACAAATTCCCCGTTCACGCTCTGTTGGCTGTAGGTAAAATTCCTGCCGGTGTTTGTAACCAGCGGAACCTCGATGATACCGGATCCCTTTATGTGGGCACCTTTGACGTATTCAAAGATTTTCACGTACTTCACATCGATCTTATCCGAATTGAACACATTTGTCGATGATTCATGGACAAGACGATAATGCTGCAGGGCAGGAACATCCGTGATCGGCAGAACGACGGAGGCACTGAGTACTTCCGCATGGTATCCGGCCGGGGCGTTCTGGTTGTACTGTGCTGCCCGGGTTGCGGCAGCAGATACGTTCATCGCCGCGGCATTGGTGAGAACCGGGTACGAGGCATGCGTGATACTCTGGTCTGCATACTCGACATAGTATGCCGAGTTTGCCGTTGCCATGGACCCATCGAAATTATGGAGCCGTGAAACCATCGTATCGTAGTAGGGCTGTTCGTTTAAGAGAGCGGATTGATAACTGCTGGAATCCGTCTGGTCAGGAACGAGGAACGTCTTCTGGTACGGTGAAGCCGCTGCGGTGGAATTAAACCATGTTGCCATCGCCCAGAATTTTCCGGTGTCCATCTCAATATCGGTGATCACGTACCGGGTTCCGTCATGATCAAGGATCGTGTTGGCAGTTGATTCGTTTGTTGCCATGAAATAAGCAGCAGCGCCATCGGGCCCGCTCACTCCTGCCTGGAACGGGTTGGCATTAGGGATTCGTTGGGCGATGTACGTGATCATATGACCGTAGTCCCACCACGACATGACCCCATAGGATGAATTGGGATACGTGAAACTATTTTTATCATAAATCGTGTAATAATTGACCCCGGTTGCCGGTGTATTGTTTTGCATCCACACAAGGGAGTCCCTCCAGTCCTGGTTCATGGAGAGGGGATTTCCGGATGCATTGATATAACTGTACGATACGGATGTATACACAAACAGGATGCCAAGACCGGCGGTAATGACGATTAGTGCAATAAGGAAATAATTCGTGGCAGATGCAGCAGTGTTTTTCTTCTGTGCTTTTTTCTGTTTTTTACCTTTTGGTGCCTTATCGTCTGCACCCATCTGCTGGAGTTTTCGGGTGTTGACTCAGGGGCGATGCCCTGTGCGAGCCGGACGAGATCGCCCCATCCCTGTTCAAAGGCAAAACTGATACAGATCGCTGAAAGCAGCGCGACATTAACCGCCAGATAATACTCATACCGGATGTGCTGACAGGTTGAGTAGAATATGACTGCCGTCCATACCAGCGCAAAGATGTCGTGGGGGCGGTCCTCACGGAAGGTGTTATACAGGATAACCAGTATGCCGCCAAACAGGAGGATAAGGCCGTAGTTGAAGGTTGTCCATGCGGCTGCCATGGACCAGCCCCGGGCCTCCTGAACCGTATCGGTCACCGGTGCCTGCCCGAAAAACTGCGATGGCAGCATTGATGAGCTGGTTAAAGAACTGTGGGCTCACTACAGACAGAATTGCTGCACCAATAACTGCCAGACAGAGGAGTGATAAGGGATAATAATAGTGTGCCTTTCCCTTGAGGTACCGGGCGAGCAGGTACAGAACCGCTGTTCCTGCAATTACTGCAATGTAGGCATAAATATGCCCGATGGAATACGTGGCGAGGGAAATGCCCGGGCTTTTGAACCCGAACAGAAGGAGTCCGATGATTGCGATGGCAAAAATAATGGTATTTGCCACGAGCAGGTATTCACCTGATTTGTCGCGGTAGACGCTGATGACAAACTGGATAACGGTAAACAGGTACGACGATGAGGGCGAACACGATCATCGTCGGCATCAACAGCAGGCCAAGTACATATGCAATACCGGCAAGGACTGACAACAGTGCAGTTCTTTTCCATGTCGCAATATTTTTCAGATCGATTTTAGCCTCTCTTTCTGAATAGAGGATATAGATATAGAGCAGACAGAACAGCGTCGAGAAGAGTACTTCGCCGATATGATGATCGAAATACCCGTACAGCGACCGGTAAAAATACTGCCCTGATACTGCTGCGGTAAAACCGGATGCCAGAATGCCGGTCTTCCAGTCTCCGCAGAATTTCCCGACATAGTACATCAGCACGACTGTTATGGCCGCCATGATTGGCGGTACAAGAAGACAGATGCCGATAATCTCGGGACGTGTTGTTGCACCAGCGATAAGACAGGCAAATCCGGAGATATAAATAAAGAGCGGCCCCCAGTATACCATTGAACCCACAGGATACTGGGTCATCGGGTCAAACCAGGTGTACGTGAAGTGATTGGCGAGGAGCTGCTCGACCTGGCGCAGGTTGTAGAGCGGGTCATCGCTGCCCACCATCAGGAGAATGTCGGTATGACCTCCTGAAAGAAGCATGGGAATCAGGCGGATCCAGGTGGAAAAAAGGACAAAGAACGCCACTATGCCGATAATGAAAAGGTTCCGACGATTTATAAAATCCAGTTGTACCATAAAATCAACCAATACTTGAATATTAGATCGATTTCGGGAGCATTAATAAATTTGGATGTAACAAAAATTACTGTAAATTCCCGGGTAAATTCTCAAACGGCCGGGCTTTCCATTTCCAGCTGTATTTTTCAAGGTTGATATGGAATGTTGCAGGTTTGTCCATCAGGGTTTTGACCTGTGTGACAAATTCGTCCAATATCATGTAGACAAAAAGGTTCGGGCCCCGATACGGGGGACATCGGGTATCGGGCAGCACATAATCATCCATCCTAACAGAAATAGTGAAAATTCCGCCACGATTTCACGTTCATTTTTGTTGCCTTGTGCCGATTCCCTTGCAGTTAATACTGATCCCGTATAAATGAGGGTCGATCCCGTTTCGTCTATAGATAGGATCGACTACCCCAAGAATGGGGACTGCCGATTAATTCCCTTTTTTTGAAGTACTCTCCCATGTCCGTGTATCTTTCCCCATATTTAGCAGGCCCGCTACAAGATAGAACTGGTTCACTATAAACGCATTAAAAAGATTTTGTCTCCAGACAACCTCTATTACAAGAGTAAGACCAATCAACCCGAGCAGGATAAACGGACTTGCATAATAGAGCCCGATAGTTATCAGGAAAAGAGATATAAAGAAAAGAACCGGGGTGCAGAGATACATGAAAAAGCGCAACGGATAGAAAAATCGAGTGAACGGGCGGTTCATGCCGAGGAGATCCAGATTTGCAAGAGTGGCTTCGATCAACTGCTTGGCCCGCCTGATTTTCTGACGGTACTGTACTCCGAACCTTTGAGGTATATCCTCAAAAACCACCGCTCGCATTTCATAAACCGCCCGATACCCTTTCCGGATCGCTTCGAATGCCGTGTTGGCATCATCAGCACCCCGTTTATCATCAATCCTCCGGATCAGATCCGTGCGGAATGCCACGAGAGCACCATTAAAATTATAGGTTGAATCAATTGCACTTTCCCAGTCACACATGCGGCCATAATAAGATCGGTAAGCACATTCAAGTTTTGTGGTATTGTTCTCGTTTAAAAATGGGCGGAGTTCACCGGTAACTGCGGCAATCTTTGGATCACTTACAAGTCTTCCTATGAGATAATTGAGCGCATCCGGTTCAAAAAAAACATCGGCATCCGTTGTAACAACGATCGGGTATCTCGCAAATTTTATCGCATGGTTATATGAGCGGGTAGTCCCTAATCGCTCGTTATTTGCAATGATCCTGAATTCTAGTCCTGATTCCTCCAAGCAGATTTTTGCGAGGGAAAGAGTATTATCGCTCGAACAGTCATCAACAAAAATAATTTCATAGGAATCCTGAGGGTAGTGACACTGCATCAGATTTCGAATCCGATTCCCGATGACCCTTTCTTCGTTGTACGCTGAAATTATCATGCTGATTTTAGGGTTACCGTTGGGAAAACCGGCGTCAGTGGGTTTTTTACCAAATGAGATGCCGAATAAATAAATGATATAGGGGATGAGTGCGACGATAAGAAGTATGAATCCGATTATTAAGAACATTCTCTTAGTGTTTTTTCAGCACGAATTTATATGTTAGCCTGAGTTAAATCTTGTCTCAATCTGCAGGCCTTCTCCCGTTTTGTTGATCCCGTATTCGATCATTCTACCGTCACGCTCTTTGCAAGATTTCTTGGTTTGTCGATGTCCCTCTCCAGCGCCACTGCGGTCCGGTATGCAAGAATCTGGAGCACCACGAGGCTTGTAAGGACCTGGGCAAAGGGATGTGTCTTTGGCAGGGGGATAAACAAGTCGACGATATCAGGCAGTCCCAGTCTCCTTCGCTCCCGAGCGCGATCACCGGCGCCCCCCGGGCCTTGATCTCCTTGATATTGGAGATCATCACCCCGTATGTCTCCCCTGGCATGCAGATGGCAATGACCGGTGTTTCCGGTGAAAGGAGGGCAAAGGGCCCGTGTTTTAACTCCCCCGCCGCGTATCCTTCTGCATGGATGTAGGAGATCTCCTTCATCTTGAGAGCACCCTCAAGTGCGACGGGATAAAATGGCCCCCGTCCGATGTAAAAGAGGCTCTGTGCACCTTTGCACTGCTCAACTGCCTTCGAAAGCTCCATCAGGAGGACCTCTTCGATTGCCTGGTGTGCGTGCAGGAGAACCTCTTTGTACCTGCCATCTGATCGGGCATCAATGATCTGCATGAGAACTGCCAGCTGCGCGACAAACGATTTTGTGGCGGCGACGCTGATCTCGGGTCCTGCACGCATAAAAAGTGTGGCATCGGCAACCCTGCTCGCAGAACTGCCGAGCACATTTGTTATGGCCAGGGTCCGGCAGTTATGTATCCGGGCCTGCCTGAGGGCGGTCAGCGTATCGGCAGTCTCTCCCGATTGGGTGATCCCGATCACGAGACCTCCCATGGGCGGGGGAAAATACCTGAACTCCGAGGCAAAATCCACGCGTGCAGGTACCCCGCAGGACTCTTCGAGCAGGTATTTGAAGATCAGCCCGGACGGTACGATGAACCGCAGGCAACAAGAGTTACTTCCGGGGATTGGCAGACAAATTTTGGGAGGGAACTTTTGTTGACTGCCCGTATAGTGTTGAAGAATGCCTGTGGCTGTTCGTAGATCTCCTTGAGCATGTAGTGGGCAAAACCGCCTTTCCTCGCATCTTCCGGAGACCAGTCGATCAGTTCCACCGGGCGATTCACCGGTTTTGTCCCTTGGTAAATATCCACAGTGTTTCTGGTCAGGCAGGCAATATCCCCGTCTTCGAGAAAGATGGCACGCTCCGTGTACTCCAATACGGGTGTCATATCCGATGCGGCGAAATACTCCTTGTCCCCGATCCCAAGCACCAGCGGACTGCCGTTCCGTGTTGCGATCAGGTAGTCTGCCCCGTCTGCAATAATCAGGAGGGCATACGAACCTGTAAGACGCGGGAGTGCATCCCGAACGGCAGACAGCAGATCCGTGGTTTTTGCAAATTCTTCTTCGATAAGGTGGACCACCACCTCCGTGTCGGTCTCTGACCGAAAAACATGTCCCTTTGCCACCAGATCTTTTTTTAATTCCACATAATTTTCAATAATCCCGTTGTGGACTATCGCGATCCGGTTGTTGCAGTCCATATGGGGGTGGGCATTTACATCGTTTGGAATACCATGAGTTGCCCACCGGGTATGACCTATGCCAATGGTGCCATGCAACCGGATTCCTCCCGTGTATTCGGAAATACGACCTTTGTGCTTGTCAATCTCAATATGGTTTTCCAGCGTCGCAATTCCGAACGAGTCATACCCCCGGTATTCAAGTTTTTTCAAACCCTCAAGGATCAAGGGTGCCGCCTGGCGTCTACCGATGTAACCGACGATCCCACACACGTCATATCACCAGGGAGTCGTCGGGGATGATCCGGGAGCACACATCCCGGTTTCCTTCCAGCGTGACATTGTTCCCGATGATGCAGTTTTTGAACCGGGCAAATGAACCGCTTTTTACATGATCCCCGATAATGGCACCGAACTCTGAGCGGGTGGGTGCCCCCTCGATCTCCAGAATCCCCCCTGCTGTTTCTGTGGAGGTATGATCGGCAAGCGTGCAGCGTTCACCAATAACAGAGTCCACGATGCGGGAATGCGAGGAGATGGTCGTGTCATCCATAACGATCGCGTTCCCGATCAGGCTCAGAGGTTCGATAGTAACCCGGGAACCGATACTGGTGTCGGGCATGATACAGCAGTTCGGCCCGATCGTGCAGTCGTTTCCGATGATGACCGGGCCTGAGATCACCGTATTCGGGCCGATGGTTGTCCCCTTCCCGATGTGGACTGGCCCGTGGATTGTGGCATGACCGCTGGATGTGCCTTCCCGAACCGCAGGGAGATGCTTGAGGAGGCGCAGGTTCAGTTTGAGCAGATCCCACGGGTAGATCGCGTCCTGCCAGTCATCAGCGGTGACGGCGTTGATGCTGGTACCATCTTCCATCATGCAGGAAATGGCATCCGTGATATCATTGCCCCGGACGTACCGGAAAAAATCTTTGTTTAACGAATATATCCCGGTACTTACCAGAAAACTGGGTGCATGGTCTGGCTTTTCCACGATGCTGTCAACCCACCCGTCCCGGATTGTGACCACGCCGAAATTAGAAGGGCTGGGATGCTCTTTTATGAGAACGGCATTTTTGACGTCCTTGATCTTTGCAACCGACTGCGCGTCGATATAATTGTCTCCGGGCAGGAGCAGGAAATCTCCCTTGATTCGGGACTCCGCCTGCCGGAGTGCATGGGCGGTTCCAAGTCGTTTTTCCTGAACGACCACTTCAATGGGCAGATCGAGCTGGTTTAAGAACCGTGTCACCTGTTCCTTCCTGTACCCGACAACGACTATAATGTCGCGGATGCCGTTTTTTACGAGTGCATCGATCGTATACGCGATGATGGGACGGTTTGCTACTGGGATCATCGCTTTTGGCCGGCTTCACGTGAGCGGGCGGACCCGTTTCCCCTCTCCTGCTGCCAGAATGACTGCCTGCATAATTTCTCTCTCCTTACAGGATTGTTGAGTTCTCTCCAAAGTTCCCTTTAATGTATGAACCGGGCGCGAAAGCTGCATTACTGCCGATCACCGAACCGACGTTGACCGAACAGTTGATCCCAAACCTCACGTTGTCGCCGATAACCGCGCCAAACTTGGTGTGACGGGTATCCTTTTCGCCCACCCTGACCGGGGCATGGTCGTGCCTGAGGTTTGCAATCTTTGTACCGGCACCGAAGTTGCACCCGCTCCCGATGACTGAATCCCCGATATAGTTGAAATGGGGGATCTTTGTCCCTGCCATAATAATGGAATTTTTAAGTTCTGTACAATGCCCGATGTGGCAGTCGTCACCAATGCTGGTGGCTCCCCGGATATATGCGTGGGGGCCGATCCGGCAGTTATTCCCGATGACGCAGGGGCCCTCGATATATGTCCCCGATTTTACCACGGTGCCTTTTCCAATGACCACCTGGCCGGAAAGGTGCACCCCTTCTTCCACGGTTCCGTAATTTTCTGAAGCGAGTGCAGTAAGAAGTGTAGCGTTTGCATCGAGCAGATCCCAGGGATAGCCAACATCCATCCATGTCGAAAGAGGAACGGCCCTGAGCCGGTGGTCTCCAATTAAGAGATTAAGGGCGTCGGTCAGTTCGAGTTCACCGCGTGAGGAGAGTCCGACCCGTGCCAGCAGGTCAAAAATCTCCGGGGTAAACAGGTATGCGCCGGCGTTTATGATGTTTGATTTGGGCTGTTTTGACTTCTCTTCAAGAGCCGTGACCAGACCGTTCTCTACAAGAACCACCCCGAAATCCCCGGGATGATCGGTTGTGCTCGTGCCCATACAGGGTGCCGGTGTCCGGATCATACATGCGATATCAGCACTCGTGAGGATCATATCCCCGTTCATGGCAAGGAACGGCCCGGCAACAAGATCCTGTGCGGAGCGGAGCGCATCGGCAGTACCCATCTGCTGGCGCTGCGGGGCATACAGGATATGGATCCCGAAGCGTGACCCGTCCCCGAAGTGACCCCGGACTTCACGCTCCCCGTACCCAACCACAAATACAAAATCCGTTATACCGGCATCCCGGGCTGCCAGCACGAGGTGCTCCATCATCGGGTGGTTTGCCAACGGGAGCATCACTTTCGGGCGCCGGGCGGTGAGAGGACGCATGCGTTTTCCTTCACCGGCCGCCAGCACAACGCATTCCATAGGTACAGCTCATCCTGCAATATTTAAGCAGTTTTCCCCTGCCGGATGAGGGTTTTTGCCTCTTCCAGCATCTCCTTTGCTCCCGGAAGCGTGGTGCCTTCAGCGGTAATCCGGATCTTGGGCTCGGTGCCGCTCGCCCGTACAAGATACCACCCGGTTTCCCGTGCAACACGGATACCGTCAGTCGGGTTTGCAGCGCCAAGACCGGTGACTACCTCTCGTGCCCTCTCGTTCTGGATCGATTCTCGAAGGATCGGGTATGCCGGCATGGCATCCAGACGCTCCGCGACATCACAGCCTGACGCGATCTCGCAGAACAGGGCTGCTGCAAAGGGACCATCCGGACAATACGAGTGGTGCGGGAATATCCAGGCACCGCTCGGTTCTCCCCCGAAATCTCCCCACGAGAGCAGTTCTTCTGAGACAAATGCGTCCCCCACCGGGGTACGGCGAACCTCTGCAACATCCTCGATAATCATGGAGGCGTCGCTCGTTGTCACCACTTTTTTTGCTCCGAGGTGCTCGGCAAAGAGCATGAGCAGGTGATCCCCGTCAATGTACCGGCCCCTGTTATCAAATGCCATCATGCGGTCGGCATCGCCATCGTGGACAACCGCACAGCCTGCTCCCGTCTTTTTTACCATCTCTCCCACGTATCCCAGATATTCTTTGAGCGGTTCCGAGGGGCGGGAGAAATGCCCGGACGGATTACATGCGAGACAGACCGGTTTTACCCCGGCCTCTGTTAAAAGACCGGGTGTCAGCACGGAACCGGCACCATTTCCGCAATCTATGACAACCGAAAGACCGGGATCGATGGAGACTGCATCCAGGATCGCTTTTTTATGGGGGGTGAGCGCATCGAAAGCACATTCTTCGCCCTGGTGGCGCCAGTCTGCCCAGTGCGGTTCTTTCAAGGATTCCTCTACCTCTTTCTGCTGGGCCTGCGTGAACGAGGAGCCATCCGGGTTGAACAGTTTGATCCCGTTGTACTCCTCGGGGTTGTGGGATGCGGTGATCATGCACCCGGCTTTAGCAGTGCGGGCGCTGTATGCGACAGAAGGTGTGGGGGCAATCCCGGTGAACCGTGCGTGTCCCCCTGCTCCCAGTATGCCGGCAATTATGGTCACGGGCAAGCACCGGGCTTGTGGTTCGCGTGTCGGTTCCCACCACGCAATCGGGGAATCGTTCCCCCATGACCGCACCGACCGCAAGTGCGGTCTCCACCAGCGACCGGTCAAAACGCTGACGGATGCCCGATGACCCAAAAAGCATGCATCATGGTGGGTGTTTTGTATAAAAAGAGTTTTAGCCTTTTTTACTGTGATGGAGCCGGAACAGAACTCGGGTGTCTGCTGCCCGTACGGGCACCAGTGCTCCCGCTGCTGGAGGCGCGAGACCCCGGCAGTGGACGGCCCGAGAAAAAGAATACGTTTTTTCTCTGCCCATGCTGACATGAGATCCCCCGTCCCTGGTGCAATCACACCATCGTTGTTGACACGAGGACATCAGCCTCGTCAATAGTTGTGGTGATCGATGACCCGAGGGCACGCTCCAGTGCCGGTATGTTCCCGATGCAGAAAACCCGGTGGCCGTTGAGTTCCCCGGCCAGTTCGTGCATGCAGGCAGCGTGCGATGCCGGACGGGCAGGCCCGTGCGCACGCGGGTGAGGCAGAAGAATGCCGTGGCAACGTTGATGATGGCGCACGCGGCGCTGCGGACATTCGGGGCCTCAAGCGGCGTCCCGAACATAAACGAGATCTTTGTCATGGCCCGGATCGGATCGTCTGTTACAAATTCCGCGCTCCTTCCCCCGAACGATGCGATCATGCAGGCGCCCCGCTCGTACTCGCAGGTTGTTGCGTCTGGATCGACATCAAGGCGGACACCTGTGTCCTCGCAGCCACTGTTTGTGAGGATCTCTTCAAGCCTGTTTACCGAATCCGTAACAATATCCATCAGAAACCACCGTCTTTTTGCATGAGCACGACCCGGGCAGGCGCACCATCAAGGCCGGCCAGTCGCAGGGGCAGGGCTGCCATCTCGTAATCCCCTTCAATTACCCCGGAAAGGTCGAGGAGTTCGATAATGATGCAGCCATGGCCGAGCAGTTCCCGGTGCACCGATCCGTCGCATTCAAATGCTTCGATTGAGAACGAGTCGATCCCGACAGAGAGGACGCCGTTTGCGCTGAGCAGTTCCGCTGCATCCGTTGTGAGGTGCGGGTAATCTTCCCGGAACCGGCGTTCTGCTGAGAAACTTCGTTTTCAAGAGGATACGTTTCGAGGTACCGAGCCTGCCGCTGAGGTCTGCTGATGTAATCTCACTGCCGGCACTGCTCACGTCAATGACCCGGCACGGGCCGATCACATGATCGAGTGGGATGGCGTCGATAGTATCCCCGGTTTTCAGGTAATGGACCGGGGCATCGATATGGGTGCCCGAATGGCTGTTCATGACGAGGTCGCTGATCAGGTACAGCCCCGCATCCCGCTGGGAGAACTGCGGCGGCATATCCCCGGGGTACGAGACGGTTTTGTCTGAAAGCAGGCGCGTGATATCAATAATTTTCATGTACCCTCAGTTCTCCCATCCATGTTCTCCGATGAGCGGCACAAACCTGACGCCCCCGTGGAGTTCCTGCATGAACCGGTCCTGGTGTTTTTCGAGTACGACCAGTTCCTGGATTATACGATCGCCAACCGGGGCAACCAGCCGTCCCCCTTCTGCAAGCTGCTCTTTGAGCGGGCCGGGTATTTCCGGTGTTGCAGCGGTGATGATGATCCCGTCGTATGGGGCACCCGGAGGATACCCGAGTGTGCCATCCCCGAGAACGATCTCAACGTTATCTGCACTGACTGCCGCAAGGTTGGCGCGTGCCAGCGCTGCAACCTCTTCAATGCGTTCGATCGTTATCACCTTTTGTACGAGTACCGAGAGGATCGCTGCCTGGTACCCGCTCCCCGCCCCGATCTCAAGGACGGTATCTGTGGGTGTCGGGTGGAGCAGGGCGGTCATGAGTGCCACGATATACGGCTGTGAGATTGTCTGCCCGTTCCCGATTGGCAGCGGTGCATCCGCGTACGCGTCCCGGTCGTAGGGCGCCGGGACAAAAAGGTGGCGGGGCACGTCCCGCATCGCGGCAAGGACGCTCTTGTCCCGGATACCCCGCGCTTCGATCTGCTGCTCCACCATCCTGCGCCGTTCGTCCGATCGGGGATATGCGGAAGTCATAGCGGTTTTGTCTGACTCAGAACCCTGCTTTCTCCGCCACATCGATCGTGGCGTCGATCTGTTTCTGGAGCGCCTCGGGAAGCCCGGCGATCTTGATGTCGAGGAACCCCCGGATGATCGTTGCAGTCGCCTCATCCTCGGAGAGCCCCCTGGCCATCAGGTACTCGATCTCGTCCTGCGCGAGTTTCCCGACCGCCGCTTCGTGGGAGAGCTCGGTCCCGACCACCCTCCCATCGATCTCCGGGATCGCATAGATCGTCCCGTCCTTGAGGATCAGTCCCTTGCATTCGAGGTGGCCCCGGGTACCGGCGGTCTTTCCGATGATCTGGCCCCGGGAGATGATCGTCCCTCCCTTGGTGATCGCCCGGGTCAGGAGCTCTGCGCTTGCACCCTTCCCTTCAAGGATCGCCCGCGACCCTACATCGATATACGATGTCGGGGAGGCAATGGCGATCGTGGAGAACCGGGCAACCGAGTTCTCGCCTTTTAAGGTGGCGGTCGGGTACATCTGGACTTTCTTTACCGGCTGCATGCAGACATAGTTTGAGAGGAAAACCCCGTTCTCTTCGACAATGGACGCACTCCGGGGGAAGACCTCGACGTTCTCGTTCCAGGTGTGGATCATGGTAAAGCTGATCTTCGCATCCTTTTTGATGTAAAACTCGGAGACCCCGTAGTGCTTTGCCCCTTCCCCGACATGCCCGCTGCTTGCACAGCCCGAGATCATGTGGAGCTCGGCACCCTCTTCGGCGATGATGATGTTATGCACGTGCTGGATGGTCTCGCGGCCGAGGTACAGGCAGGCCTGGATCGGGAGGATGTTCTTTGACCCTTTGTGGGCGATGATCACGTAGCCCTTCGGGTCGGGCTGTTCTGCAACGTATTTTGTGATCTCGTCCTTGTCCTGTGCGACCGCCTTCCAGAGGTAATCCTTGAGCCAAGCGTGCTTTTCCATTGCTTTCTTAAACGAGAGGACCTCGATCCCTTCCTCGCGGCACTCGGACTCTACCACGTTCTGGTCCACCTGGAGGTAGCTGCCGCACCGGTTCTCAAGGTTAAAATCGATACCCGACTGGACGATCCGTTCCTGGTCGTCCTTTGCGATCCCCGGTGTGTTCAGTTGCGACGACATTCCCGACACTCCGTGTATCCTCTCTGTTTGATGTCCTTTAAGATCTCCCGGGGGTTCCCGTGGCAGGTGATCATGCCGTCGCACATCACATGCCCCTTGTCTGCGTCAACATAATCGAGGATAAATCCCGTGTGGGTGATCACAAGGCCGCTTTTCTCCCGTTTTGCCATGCGCTTGTCTTTTTCGAGCAGGTCCCCGATGGCCTTCCCGATGAGCGAGATATTTTCGAGGTCGACCCCGCTCTCGGGTTCATCGAGCATGACAAAACCCGGGTTCTGGATCATGAGCTGGAGCACCTCGCTCCTCTTGATCTCCCCGCCGGAAAATCCCTTGTTGATGTCCCGTTCCAGAAATCCGCCCATATGCACGGAATCTGCAAGGGCCTGAAGATCGACAGTTTTGTCGTGCGAGATTGCGGTGAGGAGCTTTCCCAGTTTGAGTCCCGAGATCGTGGGGGGGCGCTGGAAGAGCATCCCCATCCCGCGCTTGGACCGTTCGTCGGCGTGCATCGCGGTCACGTCCTCGCCGTTGAACATAATTTTTCCTTTCGTTATTTTATAGCCGGAAAATCCCATCAGCGTCATTAACAGCGTGGTCTTCCCGGAGCCGTTCGGGCCCATGAGCACATGGGTCTCCCCGGGCATCGATGTGGAGGTTGATGCCATGCAGCACCTCTTTGTCACCGACATTCACATGCAGATCTCTGACATCCAGCATACGTGTAATCGCATGAGTGTATGTCGATGGCTGCATTAAACGCTTTTTACTGTGCTAAGGGGGGTGGATGCGCCACCCGGAAATGCGGCCGCCCCGACTGATCCCGAATCGATCGGTCCGACGTGCTGAGTGGGAGGCAGGGAGAGGGGGGTTACCAGATCCGTGTGGATCTTAGGTCGCCCCGACCAATGTTTGAGATCGGTCGGTCCGACCACTGATCAGTACGGTCGGGGCGACCACCCATTCTCGTCTGAAACTCCAGTGGAAATGCATGTTGGGGACGAGCAAGGAGGTCGCCCGACCGATTTTGAAATTGATCGGCCGACCAGTTTTTCTGTGAGTGGGAGGTAGGGGGAGGGGGGTTACCGATTTTTTTGGAGGTCGGGTGGTGATCATGATTACGAGTAAGGGTGGCACTATTCTGTAATTGAGGACACTTAAAAGAGCACGCATGCATTATATGAAGAAAAATGCTGATGAAGATCCCCCGCCCCGGCTGTCTTTTGTGCAATCCGTTTCCCCAGTTACTGCCACAACGGGCCTGCCGCACCCGGCGTATCATTCTCTCCCGTCTCGGCAGGTGCTTAAGGTCCCGGTAAGTGGATGCGTTCTTTACCTTCCCCGGTATACCAGTACTCTTAAAGGCGGCGTGGTCTCGTGCGGCAGGAAAAAGTAAAGGACAAGGCAGGAAAGGCCCGGGTCCGGAAGGGCTCAAAGGACGCAAAAGAGTCGCTGCACTCCCGCGAAACTCCTGAGATCGAGCCGTATCTCAACCGGATTATCTGCGGCGACGCGGCAGAGATTCTTGCCGGCATCCCTTCAGGGAGCGTTGATCTCGTCATCACCTCCCCGCCGTACAATTTCGGCCACGCGTATGCACAGGACCCGCATGACGACACCCACGAGTGGAACGAGTACTTCGCCACCCTCAATGCCGTCTGGACAGAGTGCTTCCGGGTGCTCAAACCCGGGGGCAGGATGGCAGTCAACGTCCAGCCGCTCTTCTCCGATTATGTCCCGACCCATCACATCGTCTCCCGTCAGCTGGCGGGACTCGGCCTGCTCTGGAAGGCGGAGTTTTTGTGGGAGAAGAACAACTACAACGCAAAGTATACCGCGTGGGGGAGCTGGAAATCGCCCGTCCATGCCCTACATCAAGTACACGTGGGAGTTTGTCGAGGTCTTTGACAAGGAGACCCACAAAAAAACCGGCCGGCGCGAGGACATCGACATCACTGCGGACGAGTTCAAGGAATGGGTAATCGGCCGCTGGACGATCCCTCCCGAGCACCACATGAAAGAGTTCGATCACCCTGCAATGTTTCCCGAGGAACTGCCCCGCCGGATCATGAAACTCTTCTCGTACAAAAACGATATTGTGCTTGACCCTTTCAACGGTGCGGGAACGACCACGCTTGTTGCTGCAAAACAGGGCGCCGGTTTATCGGGATCGATATCTCCCGGCAGGATCCTGCGATACGGCGATAAAGAGGTTGCAGGCAGCGGCGGATTCATCCACATGCCGGTGTCCCTGAAATGCGATGAGTGAATCATGGTTTTTGTAAGATGCCGACTATACATCCCGTTCACGCGGCATGTTTGCCTTTACCCAGTGCATATGGTGCCTTTCCGGTCGATATGCATGCGAAATAATGTAATTGTAGACACTCTGCATAGGCTGTCGTACCCTGGGCGACCTCCTGGCGGTACGTGGCAAGTTCGGCGTTATAGGCAGAGACGAGCGCGTTGTGGGACGAGACCTGCGCGTTGTAGGCCGCCGATATTTCCCGCGCCCCGCAGGCTCTGCATCTGCGATTCGAGCTCGGGAGATCTGGTCCTGTTTTGCGGTCAGATCGGAAGCGAGCGGCTTGACCTGCGCATCCAGTGCCCATCACTTTCTGCTCCGACAGGGTGGACATATCGTGGATGTATGCAGTCTCCGCCCCGCTGGTGTATAGACGTGGTACCGTTCCCGACCGGGATGACCAGCGGCTCCGATGTGAGAACCACCCCCCTGCAAGTTCATCCGGCGGGACTCCCACGTAGGAGAGGTTGGTCGTTTCGAGGTAGGCATACCCGGTGTCCTTGTAGAGCGAATCGGCAGAGCCGACACCGAGCGCCATATGCGACTCGGGAGTAAAGGCAAGGAGTGCGACCTTGTATCCCTCGCGGGAGAGGAGCCCGGCAAGGAGCAGGCTCTTGTCGTCGCAGTCACCGGCACCCTCGACAACGGTCTCGACCGGGTACTTCGCCGGGTTGTCGGGCGTGGTCTCGTAGGTGAGAGACTGGGTGTATGCCGCCATCAGTTCGAGGTACTCATCGCTTGAAAGTCCCTGGTCGTCCCGGATCTTCCGGAACTGGGCGATGAGGTCAGTGTACATCTGGTCCTGTGCGGGATCATTGACCATCGCAAGGTAACTGTCCGTCACCCACGATGCTTTCCGACACGTTGCCGTAGATGGAGACCGACTTATCGGTGGATTTTGCCGCGTTATAGACTGCTGCATCGACCGGCACCGTAGATGGTGATCCGGTTCTTTTCAAAAGAGAACGTATGCGTGGCCATTATCGGGGCGGATCTGCTCCGTGCCCACGACAATATGGGGGACGACGACCGACTGCCGGGTATACAGGTACCCGGTCAGCGAGGGCGATGGCAAGCAGCACGATGATGATGACAGCGAGGGATTGTTCGGTACGGTGCATGGTCGTATTCCGTTACAGGATTGTTCTGATATCGCCGAGAGAGTTTATAACTGCAGCAGGTTTTACCTGGCTTTTTTCGAGTGTGTCCTCCCGGAACTTGCCGGTCCTGGACAAGGACGCCCCGCATCCCGGCTGCCTGTGCCCCTCCGATATCGGTCAGGATGTCATCGCCGATCATCACGACCCCTTCAGCGGCAAGCCCCATATCGCGCAGCGCGAGATCGAAGAATGCCTTTGCGGGTTTCCCGACAACGGTTGCGGTCTTGCCGGTCGCAGATTCCAGTGCCGCAACAAACGGCCCGGCCGAGAGCGAGAGCCCGTCCCTGTCCATCCAGTACCGGTCTTTTTCAAGCGCGATGAGATCTGCCCCCTCCATCAGGCAGCGGAATGCGCGGTTCATGCTGGCATACGTGACCCGGTCCCCCGCGTCGCCGACAATTACGTAATCAACGGCTGTGGAGCCGTCATCGGTACAGGTTCCGGCAAAGTCCCGGTCCACATCCCCGGTCGTGAGGAGGTATGCCCGGTGTTTCCGGTCTCCTGCATGTACCGGACTGCGGCAAGCGGCGGGGTGAAGATCGCATGTTCAGGAATGTCAAAACCCATTTTTCCAAGTCTTGCTGCAATGGTCGCCCGGCATTTCCGGGTCGAGTTGGAGACGCACCGGAACGGGTATCCCTGATCCACAAGAGACGCGATCGCCTCCCGTGCCCCGGGAACTGGGGTGTCACCGGTGTAGAGCACGCCGTCAATATCGATAAGAAACCCGGTTATCTTCTGGCCATCCATCCCCGCACCCGTCATATCTTCCAGCCGTTCAGGAACGCATTCACGATCGCATCGCACAGTACCCGGTTGCCGTCCGTTTTTGTCGTGGTATCTTTCATCATCGCGAGCCGTTCGTGGTCGCCAAGATCCTTTGCCCAGAACGCGATCACCGGTTCCGTCACTTCCGGGTGGAACTGGACGCCGAGCGCGTGGCCGAGCAGGAATGCCTGGTTTTTCACTGCTGTTCCCGTCGGCAAGGAGGCGTGCCCCGTCCGGGAGATCGAAGGTCTCCTTATGCCAGTGGAAGACCTCAAACTCCCCCGGGAAGAAACGGTGCCCCGGATCGTTACAGCCCTGTATCGTCCGCCAGCCCAGTTCCTTCTCGCCCGCACAGACTTTTTTCCCGCACGCAGCCGCGATCATCTGGGCGCCAAGGCAGATCCCGAGCACGGTCGCGTCGCGGGCGATCGCCTTTCTCACCAGCGCTTTTTCCGGGGCAAGGAACGGGTACATGCTCTCATCGTTCGACGCTCATCTGGCCGCCAAGAACAATGAGCCGGCCGGGCGGATCGTCCGGGAGCGCATCGCCTTCGTAGAGCCGGAGGATCCGGAAGGGTTCGTTGCGGGCCACCAGGCATTCCTCGATAGTACCCGCCGGTTCGTGTTCCCCGTGCTGGAGGATCGTGATCATTAAAAACCGGTGTGCGTGGGATCATGATGAGGGTTCGCATCACTTTCACCCCCCACGGCCGGCCTTTAACCATCCGGTCCCCGGATTTCCTTATTACAGATGGCTGTCATGCAGGCAGAAAGCAGGATCGGGGCGCTCTGGCAGCAGCGGATGGATGCCCTGAGAGAGTATGACGTTGTCCGTGACGGGAATGTCTTTGGTGCGGGCCTTGCCGGCAGCTGCCTCTTCTCTTCGGAATACGATAAGGCCCGTGCCCTGCTCGGCGAGCTCATCGCCCGGTACGACGGCGTTGCATTCGATACCCTTTTCCCCGGAAAGGAGATCTCAAATGATGGCGGCACCTGCATCGCGCTTGAGAGCCGTCATGCCCTGCCATGAACCGCAGTCGACACGGAACGCCTCTCCCGGGAGATGCTCTCCGATCTCACGCTCGTGCACGGGGTGGGCGATCTGTCGGAGCAGCGCCTGAAAGCGCGGGGCTACCGGACGATCGCTGACCTTGCAGAGCACCCGAAATTCCGGTCTGCGGCCCGGCAGGTGCTCGGACGGCTGACCCGTGCGGACCCGGGCGATGTCATGGACCTTGTCGGCAGCCGGCACGCAAAGTCCCACCCGTTTGCGCTTGGGACGGCCGGTTCGTTTGCGCCGGAGGATTACGTGTTTCTCGATATCGAGACGCTCGGGCTCTTCTCCCGGCCGATCATCCTCTTTGGTGTCGGCACCATCGAGCAGGACCACCTTGTCGTCCGCCAGTACCTGCTGCGCGATATCAGCGAGGAGGCTGCCGCGCTTGCCGCGACCGTGGAACAGGTATCGGGGGATCGCCCGGCGCTCGTGACCTTCAACGGGAAGGCGTTCGATCTCCCCTACGTGCAGGACCGGCTTGGCTTATTACGGCCTTGGTGCGATCTCCCGGATCCCGCATTTCGATGTGCTGCACTTCTCACGGCGCCGGTGGAAAGGGCAGTTTGCCTCATGCCGGCTCTCCGCGCTTGAATCCGAGGTCCTTGGCGTTACCCGGACTGACGATGTCCCCGGCCAGATGGTACCGGAGTTCTACGCGACCTACTTAAAGACAAAGAACTGCGGCCCTCTTGTCCCGATCGTCGACCACAACCGGCAGGATGTGGTCTCGCTCGCACTTCTCTTCTTTTACCTGCTGGGGGAGACCTGTGGCTGTCGCTGACGTGGTCCGGCTCCTTGGGATCAACCCGGTGTACCGCAGCCGGGTCACCTGCCACCAGGTCTTTGACCCGGAACCGGCCCGGTACGGCACGCTGGACGCGCCGCTCCCCGTGGCTCTCGACGTCTATCTCACGCACAGCGGCATCCGGCTGTACTCCCACCAGTGCGAGGCGATCAACGCGCTCCGTTCCGGGAAAAATGTGATCATCACCACGCCCACGGCAAGCGGGAAGACCCTCGCGTTCAACATCCCCGTATTTGCCTGCCTCACTTCCGACCCCGACGCGCGGGCACTCTACCTGTACCCCACAAAAGCCCTCTCAAACGACCAGTTCGCCACCCTCAAGGCGATGGAGAAGTTCACCGGCATCCCGGCAAAACCGGCGATCTACGATGGCGACACGCCGCAGTCGAAACGGGCGGCCATACGGGAGAACGCCCGGATCGTCATCTCCAACCCCCACGAGATCCACCAGGTGCTCTCGTGGCACGCGAAGTGGAGCCCGTTTTTCTCGAACCTGAAGTTTATCGTGCTTGATGAAGCCCACCGGTACCGGGGGGTCTTCGGCTCCCAGATCGCGCTCTTGATCCGGCGCCTCCTGCGGGTTGCACGATTCTACGGCTCCAACCCGCAGTTTGTCCTCTCAACTGCAACCCTTGCAAACCCTGGAGAATTTGCCGGTAGGCTCGTGGGCCGTTCCTTTACACTCGTCGACACTGATGGCTCACCGCACGGGACCCGGCACTTTGTCCTCTACAACCCTTTCTATGACGGGATCGGCGAACGCTCCGCCCACCAGGAGACAAAAGACCTCCTGCTCTCCTGCGTGAAAGGGGATCTCCAGACGCTCTGCTTTACCGGTTCAAGGAAGATGGCAGAACTCGTCACCATCTGGACCCGGGAGGATGCCCGGCGTACTTCCGCACGGCTTGCAGAGAGCATCTCCGCGTACCGGGCCGGCTACCTGCCCGAGGAGCGGCGCACGATCGAGCGGCAGCTCAAAAGCGGGGAGATCCGGGGTGTCGTCTCCACAAACGCGCTCGAACTTGGCATCGACATCGGCTCGCTTGATGCGGTGATCATCGACGGGTACCCGGGACGATGATGTCGACCCGGCAGCAGGCCGGGCGTGCCGGCCGGAAAGGCGGGGAGTCGCTTGCAGTGCTCGTGGCGCAGGCAAACCCGCTCGACCAGTACTTCATGCACCACCCGGATGCGTTCTTCTCCCGCTCCCACGAGCACGCGATCATCGATACCGAAAATCCCTACATCGTCTCGGGGCACCTGCTCTGCGCCGCGGCGGAGCTGCCCCTCCGCGAAGAGACCGATGCCGGGTTTTTCGGCGAATCGTTTGCGCCCCTGCTTGCGGAGCTGGCGGCGAGCAGCCTAGTTACAAAGACACCGCGCGGGTGGGTGTATGCGGGCCGGGGCCGGGCTGCCGACGCGGTGAGGCTCGATGGCATGGCAGCCGAGAGTTTCCGGATCATGTGCCACGGCCGGCTGCTTGAGACGATGGACAGGGCGCAGGCCTACCGGGAGGCGCACAAGGGGGCGATCATGCTCCACCAGGGCGAGACCTACGTGGTAAACGAGATGGACCTCGAGACCCACACGGTCCGGGTGACCGAAACGGACGTCGATTACTACACGCAGCCGCTAAAAGAGGCGGACCTCCGTGTCATCGAAACGCTGGAGACCCGGGACGTACAGGGCACAAAATGTGCGTTTGGCGATGTCGAAGTGACCGAGCAGTACACCGGTTACAAGATCAAGAAGGGCGACACGATCATAGGTGTCGAACCACTCACTCTCCCTCCGCTTACGTTCCGGACAAAAGCCTTCTGGATCATCCCTTCGGACCCGGTTGCCACCGCCGTCTCCGCTGCCGGTCTCGATCTTGCCGGCGGGCTGCATGGAGCGGAACACGCGCTTATCGCGCTCATGCCTCTCCATGTCATGTGCGACCGGTGGGATATTGGCGGCCTCTCCACTCCCGCGTTTGGCGAAAACGGCGAGCCGACAATTTTCGTGTATGACGGGTACGAAGGGGGTATCGGCCTTGCGGAGAAAGCGTTCGGTCTCCTGCCCGCACTCTTTTTGAGCGCGTACGAACTGGTACGCGACTGCCCGTGCAAAAAAGGCTGCCCGTCCTGCATCTACTCCCCAAAGTGCGGGAACGACAACGTCCCGCTTGACAAGGAAGCGACCGTAAAAATTCTCTGCGAACTCTCATGGGTTCCGGAAAAATGCGAATGTATTGGGAGCACGGCCGGGCCGGAACTTGCCGCCCCGTAAATCCCGTGTGAATTTTCTGGGTTAGTCCACGAGCACGACCCGGCTCTCGGGCTCCGGCTCATCGCCCTCAAAGATGAACAGGTCATCGATGGTCGCGTGCAGAGCCTTTGTAACATCGTGCGCCAGTTTGAGTGACGGATTGTACTTTCCCTGTTCGAGAAAGACAATCGTCTCGCGCCGTACCCCGACTTTTTTTGCGAGGTCGTCCTGAGTCAGGGAATGACGGGTGCGATATTCTTTGATCTTTGTCTGCATGCAGGTTCACGCTCACTGTGTGTTATCTATTTCTAACATTAAATCTTTATTGAAGTTATCTATTTCTAACATTCGCGGGTGACAATACCCGGCCATCCCGGTACGCGATCTTAATGACCGATGGCATCGCAGGTACCGTTACGCATGCCCCACATCCTCCCCTTCAAAGAGATCATCGCCCGGTCGCCGATTGTCTTTATCATCGGCGTCGCCGGCGACAGCGGGTCGGGGAAGACAACGTTTACAAACGCCATCCGCCAGATCTTCGGGTCTGACCTCGTTTCCACGATCACGCTTGACGACTATCACAAATACGACCGGGAGGAGCGGAAACGACTCGACATCACTCCGCTCCATCCGGATGCGAATAACCTTGCACAGCTCGAAACGGATGTGGCCCGGTTAAAGGAAGGGTACGCAATCACAAAGCCGGTCTACAACCACACGACCGGGACCTTCGATTCCCCGGTTTCGTTTGCCTCAAAAAAGATCATCATCCTCGAAGGGCTTCACACCCTCTTTACCCCCCGGCTACGGGAACTCATCGACTTCTCGGTCTTTGTCGACCCGGACCCGGAGGTCAAGTACGCGTGGAAGCAAAAAAGGGACACGAGCAACCGGGGATATTCCCTGGATGAGGTCACCGAAGAGATCGCCCGGCGCGAGAAGGACTACGAGGCGTTCATCGCCCCGCAGCGCTGCCTTGCCGATGCAGTGATCCGGATCGGTACTTCCCGGTACGGGAAGGAGAAAGGGCAAACAGAGAACATCTACCGGATCTCCCTTCTCCAGCACCGGATGAACCAGCAGGTTGCAGACGTCGATCTCAATATTGACCTGTACTCGCTCCTCTCCTTCCATGACCACGACTTCATGATCGAGTTCTCAACCGAGAACGTGGCCTGCGCCCGGATGCGGGCGCTCACCTTTGATGGCGAGATGAACTACGAGACGGTAAGAAAACTGGAGAAAAGCATCGAGCAGCAGACCGGTGTCCACCCGATCGCGATCTTCGAGAACCGCACAACCGTCACCGCGACCGATCTTGTCCAGCTCATCCTCTCGTGGCGGATCATCCACCGGCGGATCTTTTTGCAGGAACGGGGCTGAAAAAAGAAAAAGTTACTTTGCAGAAAACCCTTTTTTAAAATATGCAGCCCCCAAGAGCGTTATTTAAGATCTTTTAGGAGTTCTACAGAGTGCAGAAAAAAAGATTATTCGGAGATCCCGGATTTTACCGCCAAAAAGACCGGTCCCCTGACATCGATCTTCTTCTTGTTGTCCGTGATCGCCCGCATCGCGTACTCTTCGATTTTTAAGTTGATGTCACTGGGGTGCTTTGCCATCTTGACCTGCACGAGCGTCCCTTTGCCGCACCGGGCCGCCTGCTCGATCTCCGCTGCTGCAAACGCGGACGCAGCGGCAAGGTAGGAGATCCCGGTCGGGACGCCGTTTGTGCGCACGTCCTTCCACTTCTCTGCGTCGGGCACGCCGAGGATGTTTCCATCGTGGACGAAGATCTCGTTTGCGCACGCCGGTCCGCAGAGCTTTGCGTTCACCTCGGTCTCTTCGATCGTCACGTTCACGTGCGTGCCAAGCAGGGTACCATCCCACGCCTCAAAGGAGCAGGGTCCCTGCGCCGTGGCATTCGCCGCTGCGACCTTTGCAATCGCGAGCGCGAGCGCCTTTCCCTCAACGGTCGTCGGCTCTGCTTTGAGGTGTACAGCCCGTGCGGTTTCGCGGTCGGTGAGTGGCCGGGGGAAGAACTGGGGGTACGAGAGCTGCCGGATATCGTTTGCACTGTACGCGATCATCGCGAGCCGTTCGACGCCAAGGCCGAGGTTCATGACCGGGATCCCGACACCGTACTCCCCGAGTGCCGAGGGCGAGTACATGCCAAAGGTCGCGACCTCGACCCAGCCATGCACCGGGTGCTTCGCGTAGACCTCGGTCTGCGAGTCCGGCATGTAATACTTGGAGCGCTTCTCGTCGGGCTGGAACCGGAAGTCCTCGTACCCGAACGCGGAGAGGAGCGCCTCGCTGATGGCTTTGCCGTCCTCAAGCGTGACATCGTCCCCGGCAACAACGCAGGACGCAGAGTGGTAGGCCATGAGCCGTGTCGGCCCTTCGGCCTGCTCGCGCCGGAAGCAGCGGTCGACCGAGAAGAACTTGATGGGCTGCGGGGTCTTCTCCCAGATCGAGCCAAGCGTCATGAACCAGCCGCTGGTCATGTGGCTTCTGAGGGTACTCCGCGAGGACTCGGGCACGAGCGACTTGAACTCGGGGAAGACCGAGTCGAGGATGTGCACCACATTCCCGTCATCAGTGTCGAGCACTTTTGCCAGTTCGTGCGTGAGTTCGTCCCCGTCGATCTCCGACTTCTTGTACGCGTGGAGGGTCTCCCTCAGTTTCTCCTCTGTCTCTGGTCGGCATCTGCATCTTTAGGATCTCGTTAATCGCATCGAGCTGCGCCCGTGCGATCCCGACGTTCGGGCGCGGGAGGCCGCCGATGTAGAAGACCCGGTCGAGGACTGCCATCGCTTCGGGGCCGAACTGCCGGTAGATGTCGCTCTCCTCCACGATCACCGGGTTCTCGATCTCGTCAAATCCCATCGAGAGATAAATTTCCCGTAACCGGTTGATGGTCTCAAAGATTGGGTGCGGCTGTGCCCGTTTGTACTGAAGGCGGGGGTATTTTTTGTCCTCGCATGGCGGGGTGATGACCGACGGGCCCTCGTGCCACGCCCCTTCGAAGTTCGCATGCGATTTTTCTTTCCATTCCTGCGGGTTGAATCTCAAGTTTCCTCACGCTCCAGGCAGATGACCCTGCTTAAGGGATTTTCATCCCGGATCTTATAATCGCACGATGCGGTAATTTTCTCTGCAAATCCCGCACCTGTGCATGCTCCGGGATGTTGTTCCGTTGCAAACGATTTCTACTGTATCCCAGATACATGTATCCTTTTACCTCGACAAAGGTTGCTCCCGCGTCCTGGAGGAGCCGGGCGTAGCCCTCCGGCTTCGTGTCATTGTGCCCGGTGACAAGCGTGATCCGCACCGCCGAGCGTTTTGTCGAGAGCCGGGCAAGGCTCTCCTGTATCCGGCTCCAGTACCCGTCCGCGTCGCCCATGGGCCGGCAGATCTTTTCATAGGTCTCCTGGTCGGGTGCATCGAGCGAGACATACTGCTGGAACGGCCGGCATTTTGCGAGCACATCCGGGTTCGTGCCGTTACTGACGACAAACGTGGTGTAGCCGTTCGCATTGAAGAGATCCACGAGTTCCGGGAGCCGGCTGGTACAGCGTGGGCTCGCCCGAGAGCGAGATCGCCACGTGCTTTGGCGCGAGCGCCTCCTTCCACTTCTCTTCGGTCACGGTGTTGCCGAGCACGGAATTATACCCGGCGAGCGCTTTTTTCTGGAGTCTGTGCACGCCGGCAAGGATCGTCTCGGGCGGGCACTCCTCCACTTCTGCCATCTCGTGCTCGAACGACCGCCAGCAGAAGAGGCAGCGCTGGTTGCATTTGAGGGTGGGCGTCATCTGGACGCAACGGTGACTGTCAATCCCGTAGAACTGGTGCTTGTAGCACATATCGCCGCCGGCGAGCGCCCGCTTGCACCAGAGGCAGGGCTTGAGCGCGGCAGTGGATGTGGGCGAAAAAAAGAGGTATCCCTGTTTATTCAGGGCCTTACATGGTTCGGATGGCATCGATCCCGAGCGTCTCAAGCGATTCTTTTAGCGTGTTCTGCACGGCTTTCACAAGCGTAAGCCGGCGGTCCCGGACTTTTCCCTCGCTCTTTAAGACCGGCTCGTAGTGGTAGAACGAGTTGAAGGTGTCGGCGAGCTCGTGGGTGTAGGTGGCGAGAATGTGCGGGCGGAGTTCTGTAACCACTTTCTCTATGACACCGGGGAACTTTGCGATCTTCTTTGCGAGCGCGATCTCCTGCTCGGTCTCGAGGTCGTAGCATTCCGTGAACTCGCCGGCCTTTTCAAGGATACTGCACGCACGGGCGTGGGCATACTGGATGTAGGGCCCGCTCTGGCGCTCGAAGTCAAGGGCCTCCTTCCAGTCAAAGACCGTGCTCTTCTCGGGCGAGATCTTCACGATATCGTACCTGATGCCGGGAAGGGCGACGGACTTTGCGATACTCTTGCGGGTCGTTTCATCGAGTTCGGGCCTGCGGGTCGTGACCTCGTCGAGCGCACGCTTGGTGACTTCTTCGATCAGGTCGTCGGCCGAGACAAATTTTCCCGCCCGGGTGCTCATCGAGCCTTCGGGCAGCGAGACAAACTCGAAGTTGACGATCTCCGGGGCTTTCTCTCCGAGGAGTTTTAACGTGCACTGGAGCTGCGCCCCGATCAGCTTGTGGTCGGCGCCCAGCACATCGATCGCGCGATCGAAGTTCACGCTCTTCCAGGTGTGGAACGCGAGGTCCCGGGCCGCGTAGACCGAGGTGCCGTCGCTCCGCCGGATCACGTACTTGTTGGTGAAGCCAAACTCCGCAAGATCGAGCGCGATAAGGGTGTCCTCGTGCCTTGCCTGCGGGAGTTTTTCTATCTTCCCGATCACCCTTTTCGTGTCGCCGTTCCTGACAAAGTCGCTCTCCCAGACAAACCGGTCGTGCTTCACGTTCAGGTTCTTTAACGTGACCGCGAACCCGTCAAGGCAGCGGGAGACTTCGTTCCGGAATTTCTTTACCGTCCCGGCATCGCCGCTCTCAACAAGCTGCATGAGCTTGTCGACCTGCTGGGTGATGCCGGGATCCTTCTCGATCTCCCGGTTTGCCTCGATATAGATCCGGGCGATGTGGGCGTCCTCTTTCTCGCCCTCGTGCTGTGCGTGTTCGAGGTGGTCAAAGCCCCAGGTGACAATCGCGATCTGCCGGCCCATGTCGTTTACGTAGTACTGGACTTCGAGCCGGTAGCCGGCCTTCCGGAACGCCCGGGCGAGCGTGTCGCCGATAATTGAGTTCCGGATGTGCCCCACGTGGAGCGG
Organism: uncultured Methanoregulaceae archaeon; assembly: GCA_963790005.1. GTDB lineage: Archaea > Halobacteriota > Methanomicrobia > Methanomicrobiales > Methanospirillaceae > Methanoregula. The sequence goes on along the minus strand of CAWBMY010000002.1, from coordinate 6,216 downwards.
GCCGTTCGGGTTCGCGCTCGTATGTTCGAGCACGATCCGGGTGTCCTTTGCCGGGAGCGATCCATAGCCGGGTTGTGTCGCTGCTTTCACCGTGGCACTCACGTAGGCGCTGCCGAAGACGAAGTTGATGTACGGGCCCTTTGGCCTCGACCGTGATCCCCTGCCCTGCAAGGTCCTTATTGTTTTTGAGGGCAGCAAACAATCTCCTGCGCTATTTTTACCGGTGCCTGTTTTTTTGTTTTTGCAAGGGAGAACGCAATGGTCGAGGCGAGATCCGCATGCTCCCCGCCATCGATGAGCTGGACATCCTCTGTTCCCGTGCATTCAGTCAGTGCTTTTTTTATTATTGTCGTGGTGTCAAAAACCATCAGCATCCCGTCCTGTACCGGAGAATCGCGGCAATCCCGCCGAATGCCGAGAAGAGGATCGACCCCTCCTCGAAATCGTCCGAGATCAGTTCCACTTTTGCGCTTGAAGCATCGGCGAGTTTGGCGAGTTCGTCGATGATATCAATCTCCTCGTCAAGCACGAGCGGCGCAGTGCACTTCGGGCACGAGCCGAACTCGATGTCGCGGACGGTTTTTCCCACCGGCATGCTCACGGTCCGCTCCTCGGTGTGGGAGCAGCTCTGGCATTTTATCTTAAGCCGGGACTTACGGAGGTTCGAGGAGAGGAGAAGCGTGTCGACAGAGCCGAGTTCGAGGTTTTTCCTGATGCTCTCCTCCCCGTATGCGGCAAGGCCGTTGTTGTCCTTTACCAGTTCTTTTAAGAACTTCTCCATGAGGGACTTCTCTTTGACGACCGTCATGCCCGAGAGCGCGTCCTTTGCGGCATCCACGAGCTCGGGAAGGCCATCTTCATTCGTATAAGCGACATCGAAGAGGCCGACGATCTTTTTCTGGACCTCGTGGTGGAGGAAGTTCCCGGCCTCGAACTCCTCTTTTGTCGGGCTCGGGCCGCCGATTAAAAGACCCTTGAAGCGCTTGAAAAAGTCTTTTTCCCCAAGGAAGATCGCGCTCGAACGCTCGCCGACTTTCGTGTAGAACTCGTTGATCGCGATCTCACGGAGCCGGCCGAACCGGGCTGCCGACTGGCCGCCTTTGCGCATTTTACCGGGAACGGTAGAGGTCGAACCGCCAATTGGTTCGATACGGTTGCCACGCAGGAAACCCCAATACGCCTCCCGCCGGTCGAGCACGAGGAGACCGTAGACGTACTTCTCCTCGAGCATCTGCTTTAAGGGCTCGAGCTCGAAGTTCGAGCTGCACCGGTACATGTAGAGGTTGAGGGGTTCGGGCGGCTCGATGACCGTGCACTGGAGGTCGGTGCGGTCGCCGTAGAGTTTGACGGTACCCGCAGAAGACCGCCATGCCCTTTGCGGGCGGGCGCTTGTAATACTTGAGCCGGGAGAGGATGGAGGAGATGGCGCTCTGGACGTTTGTCCTGGTCTGCTTGCTCTTGATGTTCGCGCACTGGCCGTACTCGTCCTTTAACTGGCCGGTCACATCGTAGATCTGCTTGTCGGGCGGGATGTAGAGCGTGATGAGCTCTGGTACCGTCTCCCTCCTGTGCCTCCAGTTTTTCGAGCGTCTTTTTGAACTCGTAGCGCTTGCGCGCGTCGTCCATCTCCACGGGTTCTGTCATGTACGGAATTCAGCCTCTTTTCTAAAGCTCAGTACCTATTCACGTTTGTGTACCATAAATTTGCGCCCATAGTGCTATGAGCCGGGCATCGACATCCGGGTTGATCCCGTGGTCGCCGTTGAACTCCGTGAATGTTTTTGGTTCGTTCGCCGTTGCAAAGAGGGCCTTCCCTTGAGTGAACGGGATTATCGGGTCGGTCGCGTTGTGGAACATCCAGACCGGGCGCGGGGAGATTGTCGGCAGGTAGGTGCTTGGCTCTAAGGATGTTGCAAACCGCAGGACATCCCCGGTCCCGCCCTGCGCGGCCACTGAGTCCCTGATCCCCCAGTCTGCAGGTGGAGATCCCCACGTACCCGGCAAAGTTCTTGTCAACGCCGGCCGCTACGGCTGCATATCGCCCGCCGTTGCTTCCCCCGACCGCGTAGACCGGGACACCGAACTTTGCGGTAAGCATGGCCTGGGCTGATGAGATGTCGCAGATGGTCAGGTAATATTCGGGCCATTCCTTGTTCTCAAAGTGCGTGTAGTCCGTCTGGGGGTTGAGCGGGTACCCGGCTGTTTCCCCGCCCCGGCCCCGGTAGTCGAGGAACATGAAGGTGTACCCGGCTTTTGCATAGGTTACCATCCGTTCCGCGTGGCCTGAAATTTTCTCCCCGGCGCCCGGAGGTAGAGCATCACTGCCTTCGGGTGCAGCGGGGTACTCAGGTACGTGACCACGTCGCCGGTCTGCGTGTTCAGGACGATTTTTGATTCGGTATAGGTCTCGTTTGAGAAGAGCACAGTCTCGTTTGTCGTGACCGGTGCGCAGGTGACGGAGAGGACACCGTTATTATCCACAGAATATGAGGGAGTCGCGGTGCTGCTGGTACAGCCGGCGAATGCGGCAAGCACCATGACGAGGGCGAGACCGGCGGCGATAACCGGGACGCGCATCATGCCTCCTCCCTGCACCGGTGGATCAGGCAGATCGTCTTTGCATCGCAGATGGTGCCGTTTTCTACCATCGCGTCCATCTCATCTTTCGTGACATCTATCACTTCGATCACTTCGTCAGCATCTTTTTCGAACTCGCTTGAAGGCACAAGGCCCCGGGCCTCAAAGAGCCAGATCTTCTCGTCCGTGAACCCGGGCGTGGTGTAGATAAAGCCCTTCGAGGTCATCGTTGTTGCCGCAACGCCGGCTTCCTCGATGAGTTCGCGGTGCGCGGTTGCTGCCGGGTCCTCGCCGTCTTCCATCGTCCCGGCCGGTGCCTCGTAGATGTACTGGTCGATCGCGTACCGGTACTGGCGCAGGAGCCGGTACCCGGTCGGTGTCACCGGCAGGATCGCGACCGCACCTCTCGGGTGGACGATCACTTTCTCCTGTTCGAGGCCGTTTGGGAGTTTTACTTTTTTATTCTCTATCCACAGGCGCCTGCCCCGGAAGATCTCCATTACTCCACCTCGTACGGGATCGGGTCTTTTTCGCCGAGTGCGGCGAAATGCCTCGCGCCGGAAATGGCACGCGCCGCAGGTCCCGCAGGCTTTCTCCTCGTTCTGGTAGCACGACCACGTGTGCTCGTACGGGACATGGAGGTCTTTTCCCACCCTTAGGATATCGGTCTTGGTCATGTGGATGAACGGCGTGAAGAGTTCGATGTGCGTCGCATCCTTTGTCCCGAGTTCGATCACGCGCCGGAACGCGTCGATGAATGCCGGCCGGCAGTCCGGGTACCGGAGTAGTCGAGCGCCTGCACGCCGATAAAGATCGCATCGGCCCCTTTTGCCTCGGCATAACTCGTCGCGATCGCGAGCAGGTTCGCGTTCCGGAACGGGACATACGAGTTGGGGATGTGCGCCCGGGCCGGGTCAAACCGGTCGACCTCGATTTTTTTATCGGTCAGGCTGCTTGCCCCGAACTTTTCGAAGTACTTCAGGTCGATCTCGGTAAAGTCCTGTGCCGAGAGGAGCCCGGCGATCTTTTTCGCGCAGGCCCGTTCCTTCTCTTCCGTGCGCTGGCCGTAGTTCGCATGCAGGGCGAGGATATCATAGCCTTTGCTCTTTGCAAGGTACGCAAGGGTCGATGAGTCCATCCCCCCGGACATAAGACAGACCGCTTTCATCATTTCACCCCGAGGATCTTGTGCAGCTGGACCTGGAACCGGACCGGAAGATTATGTTCGAGGATAAACCGGACGACGGGCTGGTAGTCCGTGCCGTAGACCGGGGAGAAGAAGACTTCGCCCGCGATCGCGTGGTGTTCGATGACCTCCTGCGCGTACCGGCAGTCCTCGTCATTCCCGACCACGAACTTCACGCTGTCCTTCAGGCCGGATCTTCGAAAGCAGCGACAGGTCGCTCTTCTCCCCGAAGACGGGCACTTCACGTCCATGCAGATGGCGGCGTACGGCTGCACGTCCGTAAAATCGATCGTGCCGTTTGTCTCGATATCGACCGGCGTCCCGCGCTTGTGGAGGGAGGCGAGCAGGCCATGAGCGCCTCTTTCTGGAGCAGCGGTTCGCCGCCCGTGATGCAGACCGAGCGCGGGTTCTCCTGCCAGCACTGTTCGAGGATCGCTTCGCAGCCGGTCTCGGTCCCGCCCTCCTTTGCGTACGTGGTATCGCACCAGCGGCAGGCAAGGTTGCAGCCTGAGAGCCGGATAAAAAGGCAGGGTTTCCCCTGGTTTTTCCCCTCCCCCTGGAGACTTGAAAAAATTTCGGCAATCTTCATTCGATGATCTCGGCATAACAGTTCGGCGATTCCCAGACCCGGAGCCTGTTACGTGCGCCGCGATCTTCTGCGCCTTACAGATCTCCTCAAGGTCGTCCCGGAAGACCTGCGCGAGCAGTTCGCTTGTCGGGTCGCCCAGGGTCGTGAGCACGTGCTGGAACTTCTCTATGGCAGGGACCATCGGGTCATCCCTATTGAGAATGATCTGGTGGTCGTACTTCCCGATGACCTGCTTGATCACGTTATAATCGATCAAAATCCCGGTCGTCGCGTCGGGTTCCCCTTCAACCCAGACCTCGACTTTCCAGCGGTGGCCGTGGAGGTTTGCGCACTTCCCCTTGTAATGGAGCAGCCGGTGGCTGGCATCGATCTGGACTTCCTTATAGATCGCGACGGTCATTACCTATACCATTGGCTGGATGAGGATATAATATTATTACGAGTGAGGGATAATAGTACAAGACAGGCAGGTGGAATGCCACAATTTATAAATCGGTTCCCCGCTTTAGTATATATCTCAGTGTGGGTTATCGATAACCACAAAAACAACTGAAATGAGGCTCTTTAATGGGACAGGGTAAATTTGCAGCCAGAAAACTGGTTCGGGACTCAAAAAAATTCCGGTGGAGCGACAAGAATTACGCACGCCGCGAACTTAACCTCGATGTGAAGTCGGATCCGCTCGAAGGCGCTCCACAGGCGAGAGGTATCGTGCTCGAGAAAGTCGGTGTTGAGGCCAAGCAGCCCAACTCGGCGATCAGGAAATGCGTTCGTGTGCAGCTCATCAAGAACGGCCGGCAGGTCACCGCGTTTGCGGTTGGCGACGGTGCGATTAACTTCATCGATGAGCACGACGAGGTCGAGATCGAAGGTATCGGCGGCCGTCTGGGCCGGTCCATGGGAGATATTCCCGGGGTCCGGTATGTCGTCACCAGCGTGAACAATGTCTGCCTCCATGAGATGGTTATTGGCAGGAAGGAGAAACCGCGCAGGTGATCGTGATGGCAGAAGCAGAAGTAAAAGTAAAAACCGAAGCAAAACCTGAAGCTGCAACCGAGGGAAAGCCCCAGGCAAAGAAACTGCTCTTCAACAAGTGGGATGTATCCGAGGTCAAGGTTACCGATCCGAGCCTTATCCGGTACGTGAATCTCACCCCACAGATCATCCCCCACTCCTGCGGCAAGTACTCCCGCCAGGAGTTCAATAAGGCCAATATGATGATCGTAGAAAGGCTGATCAACGGCCTGATGCAGACCGAGAATAACACCGGCAAGAAGGAGTCGGCAATAGGGATTGTGCGGGATGCATTCGAGCTCATCAACAAGAAGACCAAGAGAAACCCGATTGAAGTCCTTGTCGAGGCAATCGGGAATGCCGGTCCCAGGGAAGAGACAGTCCGCCTGAAATACGGTGGCATCAATGTCCCGAAATCGGTCGACACATCCCCCATGCGCCGTGTCGACTCCGCCATCGGGTTCATCGCCGAGGCAGTCTTAAAATCCTCGCGCAAGACGAAGAAACCCGCGAGTGCGATCCTTGCCGATGAACTGATCGCCGCATCAAAAGGCGACGCAAAGTGTTACTCGGTCGGGAAAAAGGAAGAAAAAGAGCGGATCGCAAAATCCGCCCGGTAAACATCTTTTTTTGAGGTTATTTTCATGGCACGAGGCAAAAAAACGGTTGAGCGCGTAGTAGAGCTCATGAAGGACCCCAAGCATATCAGAAACATCGGTATCGTGGCACACATCGATCACGGTAAAACCACCCTGTCCGATAACCTGCTTGCGGGTGCCGGTATTATTTCTGAGGAACTTGCGGGTAAGCAGCTCTATGGATTCGGATGCAGAAGAGCAGGCCCGTGGTA
>CAWBMY010000001.1:0-74618 GCA_963790005.1 uncultured Methanoregulaceae archaeon | reverse complement strand
GATTTTTACTTTTTTTGCCGGGCGAGACGGCATTTTTCCTCCAAACTTAATTCTGTATTACGGGGGGTGCGATCCGGGCAGGGGGACATACGATCCGGCATGCTGGGTTCTCCGACGGAGACCCCTTTTTGGAGGGGGGCATTTTCCCTCATATGACGCACTGATCCCCAAAAAATACGCACGAATTGGTGTTTCCGGGTGCATTTTCACGTCGGAGAGAGAAACACCTAATAGCAGCGTTCCAGCGACAGATCTTTTCCTAAACGGACTCTGGCACGCTGGCTATGAAAAGAAGGCCTGTTTTGGGTGTCGCCACATAAACGGCGGAGATCTATAGTCTCCGTAGTGATCAGGGTATCCGGTAACTATATAGATTTTGTTCTAAATTCTATAAAAAATAGAAAAATCTATATTGCCCGGGATCCATAATCGTCAGTGGGCACACTGGTGATGATACTCGGACTGACAGGAAGTCTGAATTCGACATCAACTCATACCAATGAGAGAAGTCATTTCTCCCGGCTCCAGAGGGTCGGGTATGCACAACGGACCGGACGCACGGCGGTTGACTGCGGGGGTTTCGAATACGAGATCCTGGACATTTACATCTTGGGCACCCGTTACGCGATACGGCTGGAAGACCTGGTCAGGGCAATCGCAGAGCACGGGGCTGTCCGGATAGAAGAACTTTCCCGGGAATGGAAATATTATCTCGGCGCCAACTGCGGTCTTGCGCAGGTATCGGCCTCAGGAAAAGGACTCAACATCGAGCTCTTCACGGGCGGGCTGTACACAACCTCGCTTGTCGCACTCCGCCGGGTAATCGAAAGCAGGGAACGCTACGCTGCAATCGCAAAAATCCCGGAACAGCCGGTGATGCCGGCAGGGAAAGATCGGAGGATCTCCCCCGGGCAGCAGAGGATCAGCGCCTTTGCCTGAAATCCCGGCAGATAGTACCTTTTTGGACTCTCGCTTTAACGGCAGGGAGGGGCCGGGCTCACTCCAGGAACCCGAGCACCCGTTCGCTGAACCGGTCCGGGCACTGGGTACATCAGCCCGTGACCGGCCCCGGGAAGAGGGCAGGTTCGGCGCCCGGGATTTTTCCGGGAAGCAGCCGCGAATTCTCATGCGGGACCACCGCATCGGCGTCCCCGGGCAATCACGAGCGTCCGTGATCGGATTTTTTCGAGCAAAAAGAACGAGCCGGGCCAGGACAAAAATGCCGCGAGCTGCCGGGCGGCGTTCTCTGGTACTCGTGGTCTCCTCAACGCCAGGACAATACCGGAACGGGTCGTGGGTGGCGAGCCACGCGGGCGGGAAGAGGAGCGGGAACATGCGGTTGACCACGTCTTCGATGGTGCCGCTCTTGTCGATGAGCCGGGAAAAAACATCCGGGTCGGTCCGCACCGCTTCGGCCCCCCCGCAGTCCCCGGCCACAAGGATGAGCCGGTCAACTTTTTCCGGGAACGCGAGCGCAAGTTCCTGCGCAATGCAGGCCCCCATGGAAAAGCCGAGGACATGCGCACACGGGATGCCGAGGGCATCCATCAGGCCGGCCGTGTCCCGGGCAAAGAGCGGGACCGAGAACGGTTCGTCCGAAGCACCCGAGTACCCCGTGCCCCGGTTGTCAAAGACGATCACCCGAAAATGCCGGGAGAGTGTCTCAATGACCGGCGGGTTCCACGTGTCCATCGCTGACGCGAGGCCGTTGATGAGCACGAGCGGAAACCCGGCACCATATTCGCGGTACGCGAGCGTCACGCTGCCAACGGTGCAGGTCTCCGGTGGGGGCAGGGCCATGAGACGATCTTGGTCACCGGAGATGATAGAGCATTCCCGCAACCGGCCGGTGCGGCCATTACCCTTAATGGGGAACAAAAACCCACTATCTGATCTGCAATGTCATCTGCCGGACTCGCCAAGCGCTGTCTTGTTCTCATTCTTGGCCTTTTTTTTATGGGCCTTGGGATCAGCCTCGTCACCCGCTCGACCCTTGGGACATCGCCCATCTCGAGCGTCCCGTACGTGCTCAGCCTTGCCCTCCCGGTCACGTTCGGCGAATTCACCATCGCGATCACCTTGCTGTTCTTTATCGCCGAGGTTCTGATCATTGGAAAAACGTTTCCAAGGCTCCAGTACTTCCAGATCATCGTCGCCCTGTTCCTGGGCTCCTTTGTCGATGTGGGCATGTTCCTCTCTGCCGGTGTGAATCCGGGAGTCTACCCGGAACAGATCGCCATAGTGCTCCTGGGCTCCGTCATCCTCGCGCTCGGGATCTTTTTGCAGGTTACGGCCAATGTCATCTTAAACCCGGGCGAAGGGCTGGTCAGGGCCATTGCGGAAAAAACGCACAAACGGTTTGGGATCGTGAAAGTCTGTTTCGATTCCACGCTTGTTTTAAGTGCCGCACTTATCTCGCTTGCCGCGTTCGGTACCATTGAGGGCCTGCGGGAGGGAACCGTCATCTCTGCGATCCTTGTCGGGTACATCATCCTCGGCTTTGCCCTCTTTTACACCCGGTACGATCTCGGGAAATACCTTGAGGATTAAACCGGCCGCATAGGGCCAGTCACTAAAAAAAGAGTGGTTCTGCCCGGCCTTTCAGGACATGGCTTTCGCGGCCTGCTGCAATGCCGGGGCAAGTTTTGCGAAGATCGGGCTGTTTGACGGTGTCGCGTAGACAAGGTACTGGCCGACCACGAGCAGGTTGCCCACCGGTTTTCCCTTGCCGAGCGGATGGGAATTGTAGAGCCGGATGGCTGCATCACGCGACTCTGCGCTGTCAAAGGCCTGTGTCGCGATGATCGCCGTGTCGCCTGCCGGGTCGGTAAGAGTGTAAGTCTTCCCGCCGATCGCCCCGGTCTGGTTCCAGAGCGTACCTTTCACGCTCACGATCGAGATACCGGCGGCATCTGCCGCTTCTTTCACCGGTTCACCGGCCACCGTGTGGTACGGCGCCTCTCCATAGATCACGCCGAGCATCAGGAAGGGCAACAGGAACATCACGACAAGGAAGACCGCAAGGCCGATCTCGCCGTTCTTGCTTAATGTCATGAATTTTCACCTCCCGGGGATTTCTTAAGCCAGCCCGGGTGCTTGAATTTCAAGAATACGAGCGGAGGCACGGCAAGGAGGAACGTGCCGAGCAGGACGGACAGGACATAGGTAATGCCACTTGAGAAATACGATGGCGGCATGAGCCCGACAACAAAGGCAAGGGCCGTACCAAAGAGACCGAGACCGCCGACAACCCAGATACCAGTCATCCCGCCCGGGATCTTGAAAGGCCGGGGCGTGTCAGGCTGGCTGTACCGCAGTTTGATGAGCGCAGCAAAGACGAGGATGTACACGATACAGAGCAGTTCGACGGTCATCGCTGACAGGATCCAGTAGGCCTGGTTGACGGACGGGAGGAAGACGTAGAGGAGGGAGATGACCGAGCCGATCAGTGCCTGGATGAGGAGGACCGCGACCGGCGCACCGTACTTGTTGGTCCGGTCAAAGAGCGGCGGCATGTTGCCCTCCTCGGCAACGATCCCGAGGCCCTTTGCCGGCCCGATCAGCCACGAGGCAAGGTTGACAACCCCGCCAAGGGTGATTAAGAGTGCCATGGGCCCGACGAGCCACGCGATCCCGGCCGCATTGAAGAAGTACTGGATCGCCTGCATGACCCCGGATGCAAGGTTGAGCTGGTCGGCAGGGATGACGACCGCGATTGCAAGGGTGGCAAGGACCGTACAGATGACGATGATGAATGCCGAGAGTGCCATGGCCCGGGGGAAATCCTTCTGGGGATCCCGGGTCTCCAGCGCATGGAACCCTGCCATCTCCATGCCGGCAAAAAGCAGGACAATGGTGGCAAAGAACGGCAGGGTGCTCATGTCAATCGACGGGATCATCGCCCCAAACGAGAAGGGCGGGAGGACGAGCGTCTGGCCGGACCCGAGCCACCAGACCCCGAGCAGGATGATCAGGACCGCCGGGATGATGCTCCCGAGAATAACCCCGACATTACTGAATTTCGCTGACAGCCTCTTCCCCGAAGTACGCGATGGCCGTGGTACCCCAGAACGCGATCATCATCACGGTGAACATGTACCACGGGTTGGCCGCAAGGCCGGGCGTGAGGGCAAATGCGAGCGTGGACGCGATAAACGAGAGGACGGTCGGGAACCAGACGAGGTTGTTCGACCACTCGCAGAAGAGGGCGGTAAACCCCCCTTTCTCGCCGAATGCCTGCTTGACCCAGGCATAGACACCGCCGCCCTCCGGCCACCCGGTTGCCAGTTCAGCACCGGCAAGGGAGATGGGGATCAGAAAGAGGATGGCGCCGATGATGTACCAGCCGATACACGACCACCCGTAGATCGCCATGGAGGGGAAATTCCTGATACTCAGCACGGCGGCCACGTTTATCATGGCGAGAGCAAAGAGGCCCAGCACTTTTTTTGAGGGAAGACCGCTCGTCTTCCCGGCTGCATCTTCACTCATCGTTTCTTCTCCTTTTTCTTCTCTCTTTATACAGATCATCATGTACTCTCCGTTTGACATTCTCGATCCCGTGGGTATCGTGTTCAAAGCCGGGGAAGCGCTTGTCAAACTCCTGCAGGGTGAGGAGATACTGGAGGACCGGCCCGCTCTGTCGGCCGGTCCGCTCACCCGGTGCAAGGAGGGGGATGCCCGGGGGATAGGGAACGATGCCCGTTGCCACGATCCGGTTTGCCGGCTTTTGCGACGGGGACCTGCTCCACCTCATCCTTGACCAGCTTCCGGAACGCTTCCGCGTAGGTGACGGCGGGCTCCGGGAGGAGCGAGAACGCCTCCTGGAGCAGCCCGCACATCCGGTGCGATCTTTTTTGAACGCGTGCATCTCGGCGACAAGTCCCTGCAGGGTCATGCCGCCGTACCGGTCCGGCCACTTGTCTGTGAGGTCCGGGAAGACTTCCGCGAGCGGGGCGTTCTCGTCATACAGCCGCTTGAACTCGAAGAGTTCGGTGATAAGCGTCCCCCACTTGCCCTTCGTGATCCCCATCGAGAAGAGGAACAGGATGCGAATAATCGCCGGACTTCTCGTTGATGATGCCCCGGGTGTCGAGGAACTTCACGACAACTGCCGCCGGGATCCCCCACGTCGCGAGCGTGCCGTCCTCGTTGACGCCCGGCGTGAGCACGGTGACCTTGATCGGGTCGAGCATGCAGTAATTGTCCGGCAGGCCGTCAAACCCGTGCCATTTCTCGCCCGGGTGCAGCACCCAGCAGGAGGGAGTGCTCCCGGAGCGTTTCGATCGATGCATCGGCAAACGCGACCTTCTTCTTGGTCTTCGGGTCGGTGATCGTTGCCGGCTGCCACATGGGGAACCACCAGTCGGCTTTGGTCTTCCCGGTCCCGACGACCTTCCGCGATCCGGGCCATGGTGCGCCGGAACCGGATCGCTTCTTCGATGGACTCGGTCGTGAGCAGCCGCCCGGACGGCCCGTCCATCATTTTGGAGGAAACATCCAGAGACGCGATGATCGGGTAGAGCGGGGAGGTGGAGCTGTGCATCATGAACCCCTCGTTGAACCGGGAGTGCTCGATCGGGACCCGCCCGTTCCTGACATGGATCATGGACGCCTGCGAGAGGGCGGCAAGCAGCTTGTGGGTCGACTGGGTAGCAAAGACCGTCGGGCCGTTCTTGTCCCGCACGCCGTCCCGCATGGCAAACCGCTCACGGTAGAGCGGGTTGAACCGGGCATAGCCGTACCACGCCTCGTCGAAGTGGATGCTGTCGACGCTCTTTCCCGAGCAGATCCTCCACTTCTGTTGCATGGTAACAGAGGCCGTCGTAGGTCGAGTTGGTGATGATGGCATGGACCGGTTTTTTGTCCGGCAGGTCTTTTGCAAGCGGGCAGGCAGCAATCTTTGCCTTTATCGCTTTTGGCGTCATCTCGGCCGGGGGGATCGGGCCGATGATCCCGTACCGGTTCCGGGTCGGGATCATGTACACGGCAACGGAATGGGTCATGGTAAGGGCGTGCTCTGCCGACTTGTGGCAGTTCCGGTCCACGAGCACCACATCGTCCTTGCGTGACCCGGCCAAAGAAGACGATCTTGTTTGCCGTGGACGTACCGTTCGTGACAAAATAGGTCATGTCGGCGCCGAACACTTTTGCTGCGTACCGTTCGGCCTCGCCGACCGGGCCCGAATGGTCAAGGAGCGACCCGAGTTCCCCCACCGAGATGGAGAGATCGGAGCGGAAGAGCTGCTCGCCAAAGAAATTATAGAACAGCCTTCCTGCCGGTGATCTTCCGGAACGCGGTGCCGCCGGCATGGCCGGGCGTATGCCAGGAATATTCAAAGTCCTTCGAGAACTTCACCAGTTCGCCGAAAAACGGCGGGAGGAGGCGATCCTGGTACCGTTTTGCCGCAGCCTTGATGCGCCCGGCGATAAATTCCGGGGTATCTTCCATCACGTAGATGTACTCGCTGATCTCCTTGATGACCTCCACCGTGAGCGATATCGGGGGCTCGCTCGTGGGTTCTGCCATTAAAAAGATCGGGATATCTTCGTTGATGCTGCGGATCTGGCGGAGCAGCTGCATCGTGTCCTTGTGTGTCTCTGCCGACTGGTTGCCGAGGTTCCAGTTGATAAGGATGCAGCTGACCGAGGGGAGGTTCGCATACGCGGCCCTGGCATCGGCCGGTGATGCGACATCGGCGACGAAGATGCCAAACTCTTCGAGACCGTGGATGATCCGTTTTATGGCTCTCCCGTGAGGGGTTTCGGTGTGGATCGCGTCATCGATGATGGCGACCACGAGACGTTCCTCATTATTCATACGGTGCTCCCAGGGAGCCCGGGAATATGCCGCAGGTCCTGCCGGTTCTTACTCCTGCTCATATGCTGCGCTATGGGTATACTACCATTTAAATAATTTGAAATTATCCAAAGGATCCGAAAAAAAGCCTGCACAACAGGTTACCGGAACCCGGCCGTGCACCTGATTTGTGGGAAGGCAGGTCCCGGCACCACCTGTGGGGGTTTCGACGATCGTTTCGACCGCACCAAAGTACAGGTTCCCCGGCCACGTGATCTTTTTACCTGAACACGTTCCACGGGTTGCATGATACGGTGCTGCCATGGAAAAAAACGTGTACCTGTTTGTCTGCGACGATCTCGCCGACTGGGAGCCGGCCCTTGCCGTTGCCATGATATCGGACCGCTACCCGGCGATCCCACGGAAGCATGCGTTTAAGATAATTACGTTCGGCCTCACGCAGGCGCCGATAAAATCCTTCGGCGGCCTGACCGTGATTCCCGATACGACATTTGATGCAATCGACCCGGGAACCGCAGCGATGATCATCCTCCCGGGTTCATCGCTCTACGAAAAAAATGATCCGGTACAGCTCGTCCCGCTCATTGAGGCCTGTGTCCGCTTTAAGGTACCGATCGCTGCGATCTGTGGCGGGACGCTCTTCCTTGCACGGCACGGTTTTCTGAACGTGGTCAGGCACACCTCTGCCGGCCCGGCTTTCTCCGGCAGCACGCACCCGCTTATCGCGGGGAACAATTGTACGTCCCGGCACCCTGTGTTGAAGATCGTGGTATCATCACGGCAAACCCGCTCGGCTTTGTCGAGTTCGCGTACACTATCATCAAAACGCTGGATGTCTACACACCGGAGTTTTGGGAGTTCTGGTTCGCGGCGGTAAAGAAGGGGTACCTGGACGCGGGCAGTCCGGAATAACACGGATACAAACGGGAATTGCCTGAAAAAAAGGGGATTGTGTGGGATTGTCCCGGTACCGTATCAGGCTGAGCCCTTGTAGATCCCGGAGCCGAGCCACCAGGAATCGTCAACTTTCTCCACATAGCCCAGTTTCTTTTCCACAGTCTTGTTGTGGGCCGGGTTGATGTAATAGAACTCGACAAAGCCGGAGCCATTTTTCGCAGCGTCACGGAGATCTTTTATGAAATAATTCCCGTGCGCATCGGTCTCGTTCAACCGGTTTATGCCGATCTTCTCCGGGTTGAACGGGTGGGCGATGGTGGTCCCGTTGAAATCGTACGCGTAGATATAGAGTTCGCCCCGGACAAAGGAGCCGTTTACCTTGTTGAATTCCGCAACGGCTGCGTCTTTGCCGTTTGTTTTCGCGTACGAAACTGCTTCCTTTACAAACGCGACCAGCGTCTCGTTTGTGGTCAGTGCAGGTGTTGTCACCGGTTCTGCCGCCGCAGTTACCGTGGGTGTGGCAGTGGCATTTCCGGCAGCAGTCCGGGTGCAGCCTGACGCGAGAAGGAAGAGCGACAGGACGACGATGAGGGAGAAAAGTGCTGTACCGGATTTCATGTCTTACTGATACGTCATGACCCCTATTTACGGGTGTGGTTATTGGAGGTGATGGGAGACGAAAAAATTCCGGCGCGGGACGGGCGTCGGGGCGGAAACCCTCACATGCCATCACACGCCACATACTCATTTAGAGATCATGATCCCCGCCACCGTCACCCGGTCCAGGCCCGATTCGAAGTATGAAAGATACCGTACAGGAAGGATTTTCGGATGACCGGTGAGATGGATAAGAAACTGGAGGGGCTTTCAAAGTATATCGTCACGAGCCCGTCATGGGCAAAGTCGCTTACCATAATCATCATCCTCTCGGGCTGCGTCGAGATCATGGCGATGCTCGGGAGCGGAAAATCCATCACGAACCCGGCACTTTTCCCGATAGCCGCCTACCTCGTCCCGGCACTTGCCGCCCTTGCCCTGACACCGTGGCTTGCCCGCCGGTTCTCCGGGAAACTCACGTACGAGTGGTCGGGGCTCACGGCCGCGATCGGCCTTGTCATCTCGCTTTTTGTCTCCCTCTCGCCCATCCTGCTCTTCCGGTTCTCGTTCCCGCTTTTCTTTGCAGTCTCGCTTGCCTTTGTCTTCGCGTTCCGGATGCTCCTCCTCGCCGCTGTCGTCGACTATCACCTCCGCAGGGTCGTGGTCCCGGCGCTCCTCCACTCAGGGATCGCGGTCGCGGGAGCGGCACCGTTCCTCGGCCTTGCGTTCGTGCAGATCTCCATCCTCCTCCACATCAGTTTCGCGGTCGGTGTCCTCCTCTTTATTATCGTGATCGAACGCCCGATGAAGGCTAACTTCAGAGTCGGGCCCCTTGAACTCGCAAACGCGTTTCTCGCCCACCTCTCTGAGGGCAGCCACAAGCTTGACGATTTCTTCCGGAGCATCGGCGAGAGCGTGGTTGTGCCCGAGGTTTCGCTTGTCATAGAGCGGGAGGGAAAAGAGGAGATCTTTGTCACGGTACCAAACGTCCACCCCGGCCCTCTTGGCGAGGTCGGGGGGAGCAACCTGCCGAAGATCCTCCACGGGATGATCGGCACATCATCGATGGTCTTCCACGGTTCTGCTTCGCACGATTTCAACCCGGTCGATGAGGTCGAGGTACGAAAAGTCGGCGATGCCGTCATTGCGGCCCGGCCGGTTGCCTGCACGAACACCGGCTGCACGCGGTCGGCACGGTACCGGTGCGGGTCGGTGGACGTGCTTGCGCAGGCGTTCGGGGACACGGTTATCGCGATTGGGACCCGGTCACCGCTCGTCACCGAGGACCTTGAATTTTCTGTCGGGTTTGCCCTCATGAAAGCGGGGGAGAAATATTTCCGGCACGTCGCGTTTGTCGATGCCCACAACTGCATGGACTCGATGGAAGACGGGGTCCACCCGGGAACGGAACTCGCGATGGAGTACACCGGCGCCGTTGATACGGCGTTTGCTGCCACCGCACAGCAGGGGCAGGTCCGGTTCTCGGCCGGCTACGCCGCCCGGACATTCCCGTTCTCCCGGCAGGAGGGATTTGGCGACCTCGGGGTCCAGGTGCTTGTCATTAATGCCGGCGGACAGAAAACCGCGTACGTCCTCTTTGACGGCAACAACATGCAGACCGGCGCCCGCGACGAGATCAGGCGGCGCCTGCTCACCCGCGTGGACGAATGCGAGATCGCATGACGACCGATACCCACGTGGTCAACACAGTCTCCGGGAGAAACCAGGTAGGGCTCCGGGTCAACGTCGATGACTTCTACCCGCTCGTTGAAGAGGCGGTTATCGAAGCCCTTGCCGATGCGGCTCCCGCCCGGACTGCCGGCGCAACCGCGTGGTGCCGGGGGATCGTGGTCTTTGGTTCGCAGCGGATCTCCCAGCTCGCGTCCACGGTAAACGGGATGATGGGTTTTTTGCTCCCCGTGGCGCTCATCATTCTTCTGGGCGCGTTCCTCACGACCGCGATGGCGTATTTCCTGCTCGTATATTAGGGCGGGCAGGAATTGGCGGATGAAAACGTGCGAGGCTGCGGCGTAATCTGCAGGATTTCCTCTTAAAAGCACTTTTACACTGACGATTCGATTCTCTATACATCCTGATTTAATAGTGTAATCATCCAAGTGCGAGTGATTCGTTCTATGTGCCATATTATTTTTTTTAATTACACTATTTTTTAGGGGGTATTTTTAATTGGATAATTTCAAAAATCATTTTGTAAACTCAAGTGCAACACGAAGATCCTGATCTGAGAATGGTTTCAGGATATATCCATCTGGATGAAGCTCCCTTGCACGAACGAGAATTTCTTCTTCGCTATATGCTGTGACGAAAACAAGTCGCGGATCAGAATGCGTTTTTATTTCGCGTGCCGCATTAATCCCGTCCATTCTCCCGGGCATGTTTATGTCCATGAATACAATATCGGGTTTTGTTTCCCCGGCAAGGTTCACTGCTGCCTCACCTGTTTCTGCCATAGCGCATACCTCACACCCAAGCATTTCCAGTCGCAGCTTCAGAAGATGCCGAATGATATCATCATCATCGACGATCATGATTTTCATCATTTTGCCGCTGTCTTTAGGGGACTTGGATATCGCTGGCTTGTCTCGTTCCGACGTATTAGTTATGCTACCTTTATCCAATTCCACTTTTTTATCGGTTGCAGCCTTCACCCGGGGGAGTGTACCTCGGTCTGTTTGAAGGGGGGTATCGATCTGCGAGCTGCCACCACGTCCCATACTCATAGTTTTTACCACTTGAGCAGCAGAAAACGTATTACGTTCCCGGGGCACGGTCTTCACCGATGCGGAGATCTCGGTAAATACATCAAAGGCACTCTTTCCCATTCTGGTCTTGGCCATTACTTTTTTGAGATCGTCCTTTGAAAACACCTCGGTTATAGCGTCAAGGTCATATCTGCACAGATCACTGAGTGCGAAGATTGACATAAGGACAGGTATGCCATTGCGGTCATATACACTGGACAGCAGTCTGCGCCCCACTCTCTTAATAAGCGTCGGTCTCATTCTTTTGTCGCATGCATTGACAAGCAGATGAAGCGCGGTCGTGCCTTCGTGTACAATTCCGGCAAGATCCTCCGGGTCCGCCATCATCATCAGTGCCGACCTGTCGATCATCCCGCCCTTTTGTATCACATCCAGGACAAAAGCGCCCCCCCTTTTGCAGTCCGCGTTGATATATTCACGCAACATTGACTCGGTTTCCTCACCAAACCTGTGCTCCCCGCTTTGCATCTCATCTATAAGCTCCATTGGGGATAGAAAAAGTTGAGAAAACAGTGCCCCCCATATCTCTGAAAGCGAACCGTACTTAGTACTGTTTGATCCTGTTTTCATGGAGGATTCGAATATTTTAAGCAGCTGCTGTGAATCACAATTCTCCAGCATAGATATTTTTGCATTTGGAACGGGGGCGCGAATCATATTGATACCCTATACGTTTTAGATAGATCCTAATTCATCCGGGTGCTGCGAATTCGCAAAATACCAGATCAAAATGATACACTTTCAGATCTTTTCGGAACCAAATATTCTTTGAGGGTCTCAAAAATTTTTGGATGTTCTAAATCAACTACAGGTCACCTGAAATGGATATGAAAATTCAAAGTAAATTATTCTTTCTATTTGATTATTAAAGAATTTTACAAAATTAATTTATTTTGCAATTAAAAACTTTAAAATTAGATGAATTGAAATAATTTTGAAAGTATCCTCGATATTCCGATCCTTTGCGCCATCGTTCAATATCTTGATACAAATTTTTCCAGAGTTGTTTGGTTACGCCTTTTTCAGGATAAAGATCATCAAGATCCTTTTCAGTCTCTTGTAACTCGCCAAGATATGGAAAGGGGACGGAGGTAAGACACCGTCTCTCTTGGGGGCAGCCCTGGTGAACGCCACCTGTTTTCCGGCAGGATCCTTTCAGACCGTACCACCGGTACCCCGTTTACCGCTTTTACCAGGGAGGATGACACTTGGCCGCAGGGAGTGGGGTGAATGAAAGGAATCTGGGATCTTCACACGATATCGTGTGTGCTTTTTCTTCGGGATTTCTGACACTGATAATTCATCATCCGGCAAAATCCCGGAAAAAGGATCCGGGGACCGGTATATCCATCACTGCATAAACCAGCGCCAGGATAAAAAGCACCAGGAGCGAAAGGTCATCCTGACCGCACATACCGTATGATGGTCCTTTGGGGGCGTCGCAAATGCCTGGCCAGGTGCCAGGATCACTTCCTTGTCCGCGTTTATCCTTCCAGAGCCTCCCGGATCTCCTTTTCGCGGAATCCCTGGATAGCGCGTTTGTCATCGATCACGATGGTGGGAAACGCCCCGTTGGGACTCCACTTCTCCATGACATCCAGCGCGCCATTCTGTTCTTTCCCGGTAAGCAGGTCGACATAATCATAGTCGAATGCAACACCGAGTTCCTCCAGCAGCTCCTTTGTCTTGTGGCACCACTGGCAGGTAGAGAGCGCAAACAACCTGACGCTCCCCTTGTCTTTTCCGTTAACGTGAGTTGAAATGATAAAACACCTCAAAATGAAAGGATCTTCTCTCTCATTTTTGCCCGGTTTTACCGATCCCGGTCCGGGCAGGTTACCGGCCGGCATACCAAAAAGAATCCGGATGATAACGGAAATGTTCCGTTAACACTTCAGACCAGCGCCGGGATAAAGAGCGCCAGGAGCGAGAGGTCTTCATGACCGGCACATACCGTGTGATGGTTCTTCGGGGGCGTTGCAAATGCCTGGCCGGGCGACAGGATTACCACCTTGTCCCCGATGACAAATGTCCCTTTCCCGCTGATGATCAGGTTCCATTCCCACTGGGTCTCGTGGTCATGATCCGAAACCTCGCAGTCTTTCCATACCCTGACAAGGTGGTAACTGAATTTCCCGCCGGTCTCTTTTCCGGTCACCAGGTCTTTTAAGAAGACGCCTTTCGACGTCGGGTGCGAGTACCAGGGTTTTGCCCCGGCCTCGATCTCCATGTGGGGTAAGAACACGCTGGCCTGTTCGAATATCTCCGCCATTTTGTTTGGTTCCATGGTCTGTCTCCGTAGATGGTCTCGACTGAAAAGGTGTGACGGGATGATTTTGTCCCGGAAATTTACCTGACGTGCGGGATGATTTCCTTAAACACATCGATACCGAAGTTCACGTTCGGGCTTGAGTTCCCGAGGCAGAAGTGGGTGATACCGGCCTTCTTGAAGCGCTCGATCTCCTTGATGAGTCCCTCTGCATCGGTTGCGCACATGAAGTTCTTCTTCATCATTTCAGTGCCAACCATATTTGCGTGCATCTCGACCTCGGGCGCATCGCTGACACGGTACTTGAACATGGACGGGACAAGGCAGCCTGCCCAGAACCTGTTGCCCTCGACAGCCTTGTCGAAATCGGGGTCAATCGAGTGACCAGATGAGCATGGCCCTCTCCATCTTCTTTGGATCCTTGCCGGCTGCCTTTGCACCCTCCTCGAATTTCGGGATGGTGACTTTCTTTAAGGTGTCCGGGTCTGCGGAAACCGTCATGAGGTGGTCGCCGTACTGGCCGGCGAGCATTGCACCCTTGGGGCCCATGCCGGAGAAGTAGAGCGGAACCTCGTCATCAGGCTTGGTGTACAGGAACGCCTTTTCGAGCGTGTAGTATTTGCCCTTGAAGGAGACCGGCGCCTTGCTCTCCCAGAGTTTGCGCATGACGTCAACTGCTTCGACGGTCATGTCCTGGCGCTCGGGAACACTCGGCCACTTGCCGGTCACCGGCACTTCGTTCAATGCTTCGCCCGCACCGACCGCGATCCCGACACGCTTCGGGTACATCTGGCGGAGGGTCGCAAAGGTCTGCGCAACGACACCCGGGTTGTACCGGAGGATCGGGCAGGTGATACAGGTCGAGACAAAGACCTTCTTTGTCGCCTGGAGGGTTGCACCCATCCATGCCCATGCCTGTCCTACCTGGGCATCGGTGTGGTACCACGGGTGGAAGTGGTCGTCGACCCAGATCGAGTCAAAGCCGGTCTTCTCTGCACGCACGGACTGTTCCAGCGCATCCATCGGCTTGTACTGCTCGAATCGATGCGAAATAGCCAATCTTTGTTTCCATGATTACTGCCTCCTGACCGGAAAAACAGGAGGGAAATCATGGACGGGATCTTTTTTAGATCCAAACTTTCATGTACTGATCCGCTGTATAGTATGAATCAGGGTATTTAACCGGGGTTCCCCGCGACCGATGAGGCGATACTGTCGAAAGTTTCTGATGCCTTTATTGGTGGTGGCGAAAAACCGGCTCCGCCCATGAGAGCCCGCTGCTCTTTTTCCGGATTTTGTGGAATTTCTTCCACAGGGCACCGTTTCCCGGACGCATACTTAAACATAATTTTTATTGCTCGCCATTGGCCCGGCCGACCCGGGGCCTATTAATTATACCTGAAAAACCGAGACCGGGCTTATTTCCGGCCGGGCCGCATTGCTCGCCAATAAAATCCACAGACTCCTAGCGGGAAAGAACCTGCCCGGTTTGCGTCCCGGTTCTCTTTTACCACATCGGTCACATCGATCATAAACGACGCGATCTCTCCGGACGGGAACTTGAAGACATAGTGGTAAATCCAGGGGAAGTCCTCCCTTTTGCGGTACTTTAAGGGAGCAACAAACTCCGGCTGCTCTGTGGTGAGGACCCGGCGGAGGAGGTTGCGGATCTCGGGGTCGGGCAGATCGGGGAACTCCTCGAAGAGGTGTTTTCCACCAGTTCCTCCTTTGGCATCCGCAACAGCGCTGCGGTCACCCTGTTGACATCCTTGATGATGTAGTCATCGCTGCCGGGGATGTATTCATAGATCAGAACACCGTTGCAGGTGTTCTCGAAGAACGAGTGGTACCGCACTTCCTTGAGCCTGGGTCTTTTTCAGCGCGTCCTCCGCCCTTTTCCTGTCGGTGATGTCGAGGATGATCCCGTTCCAGACCGTCTCGTTTTTTAACCGGACCGGCTGCGAGAGCACCCGGATAAACATTTCCTCCCCGTCGGGCCTGATGAACCGGCCCTCGAACTCCCAGGGAGTCACATTTTTGATCACATCGTAGATCGACTGGATCCAGCGCTCCCGGTCCTCAGGTGCAATGCACCCGCTGTACCGCAGGATCCAAGTATCGATCGGGTCGGCATCGAGGCCGTACACCTCTTTTGACCGGCCGTCCACATAGTAGGTCCCCCACATCCCGTCCCGTGCGTAAAACTGGTACACGATCCCGGGAAGGTTGCTTGTGAGACCCCGGAGCCGTTCCTCGCTCCGGCGCGACGCCTCTTCCGCCCGTTTACGGTCCGTGATATCAAGGAAGATCCCGTTCCAGACCGTCTCGTTTTTTAACCGGAACGGCTGGGAGATCCCGCGGATGAACATCTCTTCCCCGGTAGGTTTGATGAACCGCCCTTCAAAATCCCAGGGCGTCACATTTTTGATCACCTCTTCGATCGACCAGCCCCACCGGCCCCGGTCCTCGGGCGCGATGCAGTCGCCGAACCGGTCGAACCAGTTATTGAGCGGTTCGGCCGGCACACCGTAGATCTCCTCAGGTCCGCTCGTTGACATAGTACGCACCCCATTTCCCGGTGTCCCGGGCGTAGAACTGGTACACGATCCCGGGCAGGTTGCTCACGATCCCGAGATAGCGCTCCTTGAGCCGTTTCTCCGCCAGTTTTTTCTCCGTAATATCCAAAAAGAGGATAAAATATTCCCGGGGGGCGTTCCCCACGCTCTCGCTGACCGGGGCAAAGACGACCTGAAAGTATGCGAGGCCTTTCTTTTTTGTCGTAGAGAGGGTTTCGGATTTCAGCCGGTCGAAATTGCAGGCGAGAGTGAGTTCCGCTATCTGGCTTTTCTTGATCAGGTCCTGGATCTTCTCTTTCGAGCACATGATATCGTAAAGCTTGAAGTCCGCGAGATCCGTGAACCGGGCAATCCCGAGAATATCAAGAGCGGCCCGGTTCGCGTTTAAGATCGTCCCGTCTTCGTGGAAGAGGAAGATGCCACTGGGGACCTCTTCAAAGAGCGTGCGGATCTTGCGTTCGCTCTTCTTCGAGCTCGTCTTCCGTTTTTTTCCAGGTCGTAATATCCCGGAGGCTGATCATGATGCCGGGTTTTCCCGTAAATGCCACGGAGGGGATGACCGTCGAGACAAATTCTATCAGGAAGATCCGTTCGGTCCCCTGCTCGATGACGAGCATCTCGTTCACGAACATTTGCGACCGGACGATACGGGAAATATTTTCCTGCACCGTGGGGTTGTTGAAGAGGGCCAGGCTGAGCCTCGATAGATCGGTGCCGACGATGTTCCGGTCCCTGCGGATACCGAAGGCATTTATGAAACTCCTGTTGACCATCAGGATGCGGAGATCGGAGTCGAGGATGACGATCGCATCGGACAGGTAGTTTAAGAGATCGTCGAACGGGACGTTCTGCGAGGTCGTGTAGAGCTTCGCCTTGCCAAAGGGCTTCATCACTACATGGCCGTGGGACTGGAGGACTTCGAGGTATTTGGCGACAGACCCCCGGTTCATCCCAGCTCCCGGGAGATGACGGAGATGGACACCGCTTCGGGATACTTTTTCTGGAGGAATTCGCGAATCAGGGTATAACGGTCATCTTTTTCAGCCATGCACGATCAGGTAAATGGTTCACGGCTTTTTTAAACGAAGAATCTATCGAAATCTCCATGAGACCCGGATGTGTGCAGATCAACGTGCAAAGACGGTCCCGGTTTCCAGACCCGGCCGCCCCCGGACATTCCCCGTTAGCGGATCCTGATAAAAACGCAAACATGTTCCTGATGGAACGCTCGCGTGCCCTCACGGAGTACCCCTCAATCAACCGCAGGAAAAAAGTATAGTTCGGGGATTTTATGGGTGTGCCGGCTCTGCTTTTTTAAGACAGATATCGAGCACGCCATTTTTCAGGGTTAATTTAGCCCCGGACTTCCTGACCGGCCCCGGGAGTGGGATGACCTGCGAGAGGGACAAGAGTCTTCGTTCGCACAAGCTGGTTCCGTCATAATCCCCCTCCTGTTCCTCCTCCCGGTCACAGGTAATCTTCAGGGTTTTTTCATCCTGTAAGGCAACGGCAATTTTTGAAGTTCCGGTTCCCGGGACCGTGTCCAAGGTCACGGACACTTCATCGTCATTCTCGGTGACTTCCGCGTTTAAGGTGTGCACATACTGACACACGATCCCGGGGTCTTTCTTCTGGCAACAGCGGGTTATCAGCTGGTTCAAGAGCAAGCTGGTACAGGTAGTCCATGGATGCCCTGAGTTCATCGAGTTCATCATAGATTGATCTGTGAAAACGTCGTACCATTTGTCTACCACCTCCTGATTGCTGCCCAGGTGTAATCCCACCTGGCTACTAGGGACGGGTGTTGTCTGTGCCAATATACATTTCGATAAAAAAAATCAGGGATGGTTTAAAAATGACGGGCACAGCCGGGATGATACGCAGTTCCGGCACCAGGATAGAATGCAGGATAGTTAAAAAAAATTAAAAAAAATACCGGTTAAATGTACCGGTTCTTCCGCAGCCAGTCGGTCTGCGGCTTGAGGTACCGGTAGATGATATCGCATTTCTCATCCTGGATACTCCAGGGAACGACAATAACGGTATCGCCTTCACGTATCCACTGTCGCTTCTTTATCTTGCCCTTGATCCGGCCCATGCGGGGAATACCGTCAATACACTGGACGCGGATATGATTTGCCCCCATCATTGTTTCGGCACGGGCAAACTGCTCGTTGTTCCATTTTTTCGGCAGCCTTACCCGGCAGACCGGCGTACCATCGGGGTTTAACGCATTCGGATCTGCTGCACCTGTATCTTCTCTTCTGTGAAAACCACTCATTCGACCAACTACGTTTGCATTATCAATGGCGGCTGACATGTTGAAGGTATGTATAGTTTTTGGTGAGTCCCACGGTGACACGGTCGGTGAGAACGGTTCACGAGGGGTGATGAGGGTGAACCGCGATTCATTCTGACGAACCAGGTCCCGGAATTTTTTTAGAGAGAGGGGACACGTAGCATGTTTCCCTTCTTCACAGGATCGTCACCGCTGCGGATATGCCGGTGACAAGGTGAAGCCGGCATGAATCCGGCCGTACAACCGGGAGAGGTACTTCAGATACCTATATGTGCCGCTGAACCTATTCTAGCCCATCACAGCAGAGCGATGACAGCGATCCAAGGAGAACGTTTGGGGATGCCATGGATGTGCGATCAGGGACAGCAGCACGAACCGCTTAACCGGAACTGAAAAGTCTCCAATAATCCGGGAGAATGAATGCTGTGAAGAAGGGAAGAGATGCAACACCAGCAACGAGGGCAACCGGTCACCTGTTACAGGGACGAAAATAACCGGGACCAGGGGCAAAAATCCCATGAAGGCAGCAGCTTCACAAAAAATGCTGCCGACCCCATGACCGTGGGAAGAGAAACGGACGGGGGATTCGTATGAGCGTATTTATAAAATTCAGACATTCCGGGGTGTACCACAAGGGGATTCCCTCTCTATAGATCTCGCCAAAATTTCTGAATTTAAGATAACCCGGCAGCGCAATACCTGTGAACTCCTTGCCATCACCCCGGAAAACCGCCAGCCGGATAGACCGTATTCGATCGCAACACGGGACCGGGAGTACCAGTTACAGGAAATCATAAAAGAACTCCAGCAGTTAAAAAAGGAAAACAGGGACATTATCTACGAGATAACCGATACCGAAGTTCACCTGATTAAGGCTGCATAATTTTTTTAATCCGGTTCATTCTTTTTTTGTAGAGATTCCCGGCGCACCCGGTTCGTTTCATTGTCGGACATCCTCACAGGCAAGCTGCCACACGTGAGGACACTGCCGGGTCAGGTTTCTCCGCCATCCATGGATTTTATTTCAGGCCCGACCAGAAATACCAGATGATGCAGACGCACACGATCGCGATACCGCCCCGGAACCACCACGTCTTCCATACCGGGTGAGATTCGGCAAAATCGTACGAACGCGAGTCTTCCGCATTTTTTCCCCTGAACCATTCCACCCAGGCATTGGTCATGGTGCAATCACGCAAGTCCGCTGGTGGCAGCCGGAAAGGAAAAGGACAGCCACGTTGTCCTCTTCATGTTTCACCGGGCCGGTGAGGGAGCCGGGGATCATCAGAGCATCCCCCTGGCCTGATCGATCAGCTCGATCGTATAATGGTGGGGATAATCAATTTTTTTAAAGGGTGCCGACCCCAGGATGTAAAAACCAAAACGGGTTTCGCGGATTTGGTTTGTATAGAGAAAATTCAGCATGGCGCTGATTGACCGGCATGATTCCCATGACAGGTGATGAAACTGTGTGATCTCCCGTGCGGTTACCACGGCCCGGGTAATATGTTTCGTGAGTAAATAGGCACAGATGAGATGAGCACAGGTATATCTCTGTCCTGAATCCGTCCTCCTGTGTCCCATTGCCGGTTCCTGTCCTTTTTTAATTCTTATGCCTCATTGGGCCATCAGGGGAAATAGGTACGTATTACCGTTAAGGTTTTAAAAAAACAGCGAGAATATTTCCCGGATTTCATGGGACAGGTTACCTGCCCTCACCCCACCACGATATCATATACCGCGTGCCACTGCCCGGGCGAGTACGACCGGACCTCGCGTTCGGTCACAAGAGTCCCGCCCTGCTCTTTGATCCGGGCGAGGTGCTCCCCCTCTTTTGAGACGAGCGAATAGAAATGGATCGTGCCCCCGGGCCGCACGAGCCGGAACGCTTCCGGTAAAAATTCCGTGCCGGCAAGCGGGAGATTCATGATGATCCGGTCGAACTTCCACGGCAGGATTTTTTCGAGGCGCCGTGCATCAGCGAGCAGGGGAATGACGTTTGCCGCCCGGTTCTTCCGGATATTTTCGATCATGAGAAGAATTGCCTGCGGGTTTAAGTCTGCGGCCATCACGAACGCCGCACGCGGGGCGAGCGTGATCGCAAACGGCCCGACACCGGCAAACATGTCGAGCACGAGCTCGTGCTCCCGCATCTGCCCGAAAATATGCTGCCGCTCGGTCGAGAGCCGGGCCGAGAAATATGCGCCGGCAAGATCGACCGTGAACCGGTGGCCGTGCTCGATGACCTCTGTCCGGGTCGTGTCTGTCCCGGCAAGCACCGCGTACGAGCGGATCCGGGTACTCGCCAGCAACCTCGCTTGTGGGAAAAAGCACCGTGTGGAGCGAGGGACGGGAGGCAAGGATCAGCGCTGCTCCTTTGGGATCGTTCTCCTGCATGATCGCGATCCCGCCCACCTGCTCGTGCCGGGGGAGCTCGATGCGGCCCGGCTGCTCCTCGAAAACATATCGTGCGGCGCCCTCACGCTCCTCAAGCACCGGGAAGACGAGCCCGTCGCCATCGTGCAGCACCTTGAGCGTGACATCAAGCGCACCCTCGCCGATAAGCACCTGCCGCGTTCCTTCGCCCTGCCGGACCGGCACCCGTACACCCCACTGTTCGACCGTCATCGCACGACCACTGCAATCATAATAGTATACGTGCAACATTTATTCATGGCTGGTGATGGTGAGGACCGGAACGTGGCGGGTCAGGGCGGCCCCGACCGCGAGAAAGAATCAGAGATCCATACGAAACTCAGGGCAGGTTCGCTCAAGACTCTACGAACTTGAAAAGCAGATCGCCCCGGTCGATGCTGTTAGGGTGCGACGGGAATTTATCGAGAAAGAGACAGGGACAACCTTAGAGAACATCGGCATCTTCTCCATCGATGTCGACCGGGCGGCAACCCGGAACTGCGAGAACATGATCGGTGCCGTGCAGGTGCCGGTCGGGGTTGCCGGGCCGATTGCGATTAACGGGGAATACGCGAAAGGTGAGTTCTGGCTGCCGCTCGCAACGACCGAAGGGGCGCTTATTGCCTCGGTAAACCGGGGGGCGGGCGCGATCACAAAAGCCGGTGGGGCGGAGGTCAGGATCCTGCACGACGGGATGACCCGGGCGCCGGTCTTTGCCGCGACGAGCGTTGGGCATGCAAAAGAGATCGCGGACTGGGCCGAGGCCCACGAGAAAGATCTCGCAGCGATCGCAGCAACGACCACCTCGCACGGGCAGATGACCGGCCTTGTCACCTTCATTGCAGGGACAAGCGTCTTTGTCAGGCTCGAATTCGATACGAAAGACGCGATGGGCATGAACATGGTCACCATCGCGAGCGCGAAGATCGCAGACGAGATCGCACAAGCGACCGGCGCCCGGCTGATTGCCCTCTCGGGCAACATGTGCACCGACAAGAAGCCGGCGGCGATCAATGCCATCATGGGTCGGGGCCGCAGCGTGGTCGCCGGCGTCGCCCTCTCCCACGAGCTCATCGAGAAAGTCTTCAAGACAGACGCGAAGACGATGGCCGAGGTCAACTACCGGAAGAACCTCATTGGTTCCGCCCGGGCCGGTGCAATGGGCTTCAACGCCCATGCGGCAAATGTCGTCGCCGCGATGTTTATCGCCTGCGGGCAGGACGCGGCCCATGCGATTGACGGCAGCACCTGCATGACCACGATTGAAGCCACCGAGACCGGTGCATACGTTGCGGTCACCCTCCCCTCGCTCCCGGTCGGCACGGTCGGCGGCGGGACGAGTGTCGATACCCAGCAGGAGTGCCTGAGAATTCTCGGCGTTGCCGGCGGCGGGACGCCCCCGGGCGCAAACGCGAAGAAGCTTGCCGAGATCATCGCGGCCGGCGTGCTTGCCGGGGAACTCTCGCTCATCGGCGCACTTGCCGCCCAGCACCTTGCCCGTGCCCACCAGGAACTGGGCCGGGGCCAGAAGCGTTAAAAATGATCTTATTTTTTTGGAATTTTTCCTCCTGACCGCAACGTCAGGATACCACAAATAATACGCAAACGAAGATAGTCGTCCGTATGTGTTGAGGGGGCCAGGGAATTTTTATGAAGTGAAAAACCGGCCCGTCAGAACCGGAACCACTTCATCATCACGAGCGCGTCTTCGCCGTTTTTATAATAGCCTCCGACCTGGAAGACGTTTTCGTACCCGAGGCGCCGGTAGAATCGCTGGGCAGGCGCATTGGACTCCCGGACTTCGAGCTGGGAGCCGGTCGCGAGTTCGAGCGCGAACTGGTGTTCGAGCCGGATCACGAGTGCCCGCCCTATCCCCCGACGCTGGAACCGGGAACCGACAGCAAAATTGCAGATATGGCCGTAGATGTTCTCTCCGGTGTCCTCAAGCGCCCCGACAATAAATCCCGCGACCTGCCCCTCGCTTACCGCAACAAAAAACGTGGTCGGGTAATAGGAGAGCGATTCGGTGAACGTGATCTTGTCCCACGCATCGACAAACGCTTCGAGTTCGAGTGCGTAGATCGCGTCGACATCCGCCGGGCCCGCTCTCCGGATAAAAGGCTGGGCCGCCGGGGGGATGACATCGTTGGACCGGATCATGGGTTCACCTGCTGTGCAGTATCACCTGTTACTCCCCGATTACAATAAGGATTGCGCCGCATCCGGGCCAACCCGGCACGTCAGTCCTGCTCCCGGTGTCTTTGATTATATATGTGACCGCGCCCTAATTTATGAGAAAGAACGCCCTCCCCCGGGCGCTGGTTGGTATCATGGTAACGATCTACCGATTTCCCGCGGTGCGCCCTGCACCCGGCGAGGCCCAGTCAATTGCAGCCGTCCCGTACGATGTTGTGACCGCTGACGAGGCGCGTGCAATCATCAGGGAAAACCCGGACAGTTTTCTTACCGTCAGCCGGTCCGACGCAGAACTCCCGGACCTCCCCGCGAACGACGACCGGGTCTACGAGCGGGCCCGGGAAAATTTCCGTGCGCTCCTCGCGAGCGGCCGGATGAAAAAGGATGACCGGCCCGCGCTGTACGTGTACCGGATCCGGCAGGACGGCGATACGTTTGTGGGCCTGTGCTGCTGCCTCGATACCGACGATTACCGCACGAACAAAATCCGGCGCCACGAGCTGACCCGGTACGACAAGGAGGAGGACCGGACCCGGCACATCGATGCGGTAAAGGCCCATAACGGCCCGGTCGTGCTCCTGTACCGGGATGCGGACAACCTTTTCCCGTACATCGAATCGCTGATTGCGGGAGACAAAAAGCCGGACGCGGAAGTCACCACCCCGCAGGGCGGCATCCACCAGATCTTTGCCATCACCGATCCAAAAGTCCTCGACGGGATAGAACGCCGGTTCCGTGACGTGGCAAACCTCTACATCGCCGACGGCCACCACCGGGCAAAAGCGGCAGTCAACCTCGCGGACCGGGAAAAAGCGGCGGGCGAGCGGACCGATGGCGAGATCGGCCGGTTCATGGGCGTGCTCTTTGCCCACGAGCGGGTGAAGATCCACGGGTACAGCCGGCTCTTAACCGATCTCGGGAAGTACACGCCGGAAACGTTCCTTGCGGAACTCGGGAAGCGGTACACGGTCACCCCGTACGGGAAGGTGGACGGGAGCGGGTACAATATCCGGCCGCACATCGCCCTCCCGGAAAAATACCATGTGATGCACCTCTATCTCGAAGGGAAATGGTACGAGTGCACCCGCCCTATCGATCCCAAGGCCGGGCCGCTTGACGTGCTCGATGTCGCGGTGCTCCAGAAGCAGGTGCTCGAAGGGATGCTCTCCATCACCGATCCCCGGGGCGATGCCCGGCTCCAGTACCTCGGCGGGGCACGGCCGGTGGCCGATCTCGAAAAACTCGTGGACGCCGGGAAGTACCCGTCTCGCGTTTGCGATGCAGCCGGTCCGGGTCGGGACCGTGCTCTCGATCGCGGATGCCGGCGGGGTCATGCCGCCCAAGTCCACGTGGTTTGAGCCGAAACTCTTAAGCGGGCTTGTCATCCACTCGTTTGCGTGAAAAGGGCGGGATTAAAACCTGTACCTTTATTGTTTTTCCCGGCGAGGGTCTATGATATGATCACCCTCGCACTTCCCAAGGGCAGCCTTGAGGCGCAGACGCTCCAGCTTTTCAAGGAGGCCGATCTCGAAGTCAGGCGCACAGACCGCGACTACAACCCCCGCATCGATGACCCCCGGATCGGCAAGATCAAGATCCTGCGCCCGCAGGAGATCCCGACCTACGTGGACAAGGGCTATTTCGATCTCGGCATCTCCGGCCTTGACTGGGTCCGCGAGACCGGGTCGGACGTGGTCGAGGTGGCAGCCCTCACGTACAGCAAGACCGGGGAGGGTAACGTGAAGATCGTGATCGCCGTCCACCGCGACGAGCCCATCGAGAGTGCCGCACAGATCCGGCCCGACAGCCGGGTGACGACAGAATACCCCGAGCTCACGAAGAAATTTTTTGCCGATCTCAAGATCCCCGTCCAGCTCTTCCACTCGTTTGGCGCATCGGAGGCAAAGGTGCCCGACCTCATGGACGTGGTCGTGGACTTAACCGAGACCGGGACGACGCTGCGGAAAAACGGTCTCAAGATCATCGGCCAGATCATGGAGTCGCACACGGTGATCATCGCGAATAAGGCGGCCTGGGCAGACCCGGAAAAGCGGCGCGAGATTGAAGAGATAAAGACCCTCCTCTTCGGGGTGCTCGAAGCCCGGCACAAAGTGCTCCTCACGATGAACGTGCCGACCGCTTCGCTGGAGAAGATCGTATCAGCGCTCCCCGCGATGAAAAAACCCACGGTCAGCCGGCTCCACGGGATCGAATACTACAGCGTCCAGACCGTGGTGCAGAAGAATGCGGTGAACGAGTTGATCCCGAAACTCAAGAGGTGCGGCGCGGAGGATATTTTGGAGATACCGATTGCGAAGATTGTGATGTGAAGTCCCGGAAAGGCGCACCATTAATTCTGACGAGAAAAGAGGGGGAAGTGCCAGTATTGCAGGACTCTTCTTTCCCCATAATGAAACCAGCGTGAGTCACTTCATCCCGAACGGGATAGGATAATGCAGGAACGGTTTTAACTTTTATCACGATATTCATACTTCCGCATCTAAAAAAAAGTTTATTCCAGTTTTATATAAGATCTGCCCTGTGAAGAGGGCATAGTATAGGATGATTGTATACTGCTATCCGGTGCATCACCAGGCAGGTGCGGTCGCGTAAATTCTGATCTGGTACGTCACACCGCTCTTCCATGAACCGGTATCCAGGCTATATGAATCGGTCTCTGGCGGACTGACAAGGCCGGTCTTAAGCGGAAGTATTGATTCGGTAACCCACTGGGAAGTCGGGTCGCTACGGGGATTGACACGATACTGTACAGATTCAACGATACTCCACTGGCTGCCTGCGGACCGGTATACAGAGTACTCCAGTTCAGCATCAGGATATTTGTACCGGACGCGCCTGTATTGATATTCAGATTATCAACAAGAAGCGTATCACTCCCAAAACCGGTATTGACCAGATTCTTTAGTACAGTGACCGGTATCGACGGGATGAATGCAGACTGGGTAGCTCCCGTTGTGGAATCAGTAAACGTGATCGCAGACCCGCTCCCCGGACCAAAGAGATCCAGTTTTCCGGCACCCGTCAGGTTGAACTGGAATGTCGTCTGCCAGGTATCATTGAGCTGCATCGTTCCGACATCGAATGACAGGTCCCGTGACGTCGCCGTCCAGTTCTGTGTATCGTCCCGGGTGTAACTGCCATAATCCGTGATTGTTGTATCCGGGTTTGTGTGGTACTTATCGACATACGTTGAATCTGTGGGTAACCCAGGTATCCTTCCCCCTGCGGGTAACGCTGTGTAATTCAGGTAGTCCGTAACGTTTGACATCAGGGTATTGTTGACGGATAGGGTCCCGAAGTTCATATCCATGGTGGTGTGTCCGCCGGCCTGCACATTCAGGTCGCCGGCAATCTTTGTGTACATCGCAGTTAGGGAGGCTGAATCGGATGCAGGTACATAAAATCCCGCGTTGGCATTGGAGATAATGGTAAGAACATTGGAAATATCACCGGTTATATCACTCCCAAATCCAATCGAATAGACTCTGATCTTACTCGAGTTGGCATATACTGACATATTCTGATTGGAAAACTCAGCATTGGTGTAATACGTCAAGGTTTTTGTTGTTGTTAGTTGAGTCTCCTGATTCGTGGTCGATTCCGATACCCAGCCGGCACAGGATGAACTATTGGGTAAATAGGAATAAGTCTTGCCGTCAGTTTTATTTTTGTATGTATTGTCACATGGTTGACCGTTGGGAACATCGCTTCTGCTTCCTGTAATAGCAGTTCCACCACCCAGATCATCGAAATAGCGGTAAGGTGCGGCATTCATATTAATTGGATTAACATTTCCCGCCCATATGCTGTGTAGACCGGTCCGATCAGTTTCTGAAGACCCAAACGTCATATCAAATCCGGTTCCCCGGGCCAGAGGATCCCCCTCCATACTCCAGACACCATCGGTCATAAGGATGATCGCCTTGACTGAGTCCCGATCAGAAGACCAGCCTTTCATAAGTGTTATCGCTTCATAGAGGGCATACCGTGTCCGTGTGTGATAACCATTAGTTGCAGATCGCGTATATGCACTGATATTGTTCTTTGCAGAAGTGAGATCATATGTAAGAGGAACGTAAACAGAAAAAGAAGGATACGTATTTTTATCGTAAAAAATAACCCCCACTCTATCCTTTCCCTGTTTCATCTGGTTGATGAAATTAACCGCCGCAATTTTTGACTGGGATATTCTGCTGGTAGAATCCGATGTGACTCCCATCGATCCGGAATTATCCAGCAGGAGGAGCACATCGATAGGCTTAGGCTGGAGCGCTGCACCGTTCCCAATGATTTTAATGGTGATCCTCAGCGGGTCCCCCACTTTTGCAAGAGAACTGCTGGCAACAGATGTGATGCTCAGGTACGGGTAATTTTTCCAGACGAGGGTAACCGTGTTTACAACAGGGTTTCCGTGGGGATCAACCCACGTAGAAGTGATGGTATTCTGTCCCGTGGCAGTTTGATTATAGCCGACCTGGGTTGCAGTTGCAAACGTGCCGGGAAATAAACTGCACGGTGGCAAAGCCATCGGATCCCATCGTTGCGGTCTTTGCAGAGAGAGATGATGGTGTTGTTTCCACATACGGCTGGCCTGCAGGGGCATCGGGAAAACTGTCAGGTACTGTTCGAAAAGGTAACCGTGACCGGATCGCCGTTGTAGCTGGTCACCGGGTTGCCCATCGCATCCATCACCCGTGCCATAACAGAAGCCTGACTGGCAGCATCAACATCACGGCTCACCATCATCTGGGGGTTTGCAGTGAGCACCATATCCACCGGCACTGTGGCAACATACAGGACAGTCTGACTGCAGTAGCCATTTGTATTGGTAGATGTACAAAGGAACGTGGCATTTTCTGGAGAGGTTGCCGTAAGCGTATATGTCCCGACCACGTCTTTTGGCCCGTATTGTGCATAGGCAACTCCCTGCGAGTTCGTTGTTGTGTAATAAGATTCTCCGGCAGACGAGTTGATCCACACCGCAGATCCCTGAACCGGATTCTGGAATTGATCCAGCACAGTATAATAGAGATTAAATGCATGGATTCCATCCGCAGGACAGGAGGTAAAGGGATTACAGGAGGTAAAGGGATTAGGAGTGATGGTCTGCGACATATACACAGGAGTTGCTGCCACGCCTTCGATGCTGATCAGTTGCGTACCGATGAGCCCAAGGGAGCTCATCGTGATGGGATTGCTTCCCGCCACGGTTGACACCATGACACTGACCGATACATTCCCCTCCGCATCGGTCGGCAACGACAACTGGGAGACATACCCGGAGCCAGAACTGAAGCCTGAACCACCGGCGCCGCTCATGGTAAGGGTGACCGTCGTGATATCAGCAGGATTCAGGGTGTTGACACGGTTACCCCAGTTGTCCGTAAGCATGACATTGAGCGGAGTAACCGACCCGCCGGTAGCCGGGAAAGATACGTAAATTGCGCAAACTTGGCGACATCATGATCAATATTCTGGCTGTAGCTCAGGGTGAGTGTGGAATATGTGCCATCCCCGTTCGGATAACTGATGAGCGCGTCAATCACCGCGGTCCCGCTTTTTGTGCCCACCGTGTATACCGCGGTTGCAATTCCGTCGGGACCGGTGGAAACGCCCGTTGGAGACGCAGGCGAGATCGTCCCCATCGTGGGATCCGTCACCCAGAATGTGACACTGGCACCCTGAAGGGGGCCTGATGGGGAATTAGCCTGAACCGTAATCGTTGTCTGCCCTATACCATTGGCTACAAGCCAGCCGGTATTACCTGAAGAAATTATCGAGGGACTCAGATCTGTCGCGGCAACAGCTCCGGCAAGCAGAAAAAGACCCAGAATCACCAGAGTCAGCCGTTTCAAATACATGGGGTTACATCCAAAAGAGGAATTGCCGGTTGTAGTATATATTGACTTCTCATTTGAAAAACAATGATATTTGATTTTATTTTCGAAAAATCTCAGGAGATTGTCGAAATTCTGTGTTTTTTGCAGATCCTGAACGCGGATTGCAACAAAAAATAAACCAAGGTTTATATCCCATTTCCCACGTATAACCCATAGGGATACTGTATGCGCAACCAAGCCCTGTTATTTTGTGTTTTCACAAGTATCTTTGCTGGTTGCCTGCTCATGGGCTGCATCTCCCTTCCTTTTTTTGGCCAGACCGCACAGAAAACACCGGTACCACCCGTTGACATTGGATTTACCTCAGGTATCGCAGGCAACATGTCCGGTGAATCTCCGCTGTACAGCTATGATGAGGCGATGGCAAATCTTGCGCAGATCGGGTTTTCCTACGGGGCAAACTTTCCTGAAAATGATATCCGTAATATCACAATTCTCTATATTGAGGGGAATGGTCTGGACACCGATGCAAATGCGAAAAACTGGATATTCGCCGTGCGCTTCGAAAATACAACATCTCTCGTAACGTACGACCGCCGGGGCATAAATCGTGTCAACTGGTCTGCCGGATTTTCAGGAAAAGGAATACACATAGACCAGATCATTTCACCGGGAAAGATCTTTGACCAGAACCGTGAGGCAATCTCCAGAATGCCGCAGGCAAACATACCATCTCACGACAGTTGGTACGCAGAAGGAGACAATTACACCCTTATCCTCTCCGGACAGGGTGCGCCGCGGGTGCTGGTATTTGATGCAGCAACAGGAGCACTGATTTCATCGCATGAGTGACATTTCCGGTAATTTGTCCGTTGATTTCCTGGCGGGCTTTACCATCTTCATCATTGCATTTATAGGGGTAGCAACCATGATCCCAAGCCTGCTGATCGGCCTGAATGCCTATCCGATTGATTACAATGCCGTGGCGTACCGGACCGGTGTTATCCTTGCAGAAGACCCGGGTTCTGCCGGTCCCGTGCCGGGGGCACCCTGTTTTGGTATCAGTAGTGCGAGTGGCCCCTCGTGGGAATCCCTGCCAGATAAATGCGACATTGCCCGGTTTGGGTTAGCTGTTTCAAAAAATACCCCCAATATCCTTGATGAGAATAAAGTGAACAGGTTTTTCTGCTGGACGGCCTCTGCCAATCCAAATGACAAGGGAGATTTTTTGTACCCGACGGATTACCAGGAACGCGCAATTTTTGGGGGTTATCCCTACCAGTTCAATATCTCATTAAAAGTTAACGGCGAGGATGGGATCCAGTCGGTCGGTGATGTCATTCCTGCAGGGGATTACGGGTACATCCGCAGGGACGTGATGATCAAGGGTTCAAGCAATGCGACGATCAATGCAGGCAGCCCACCCGTCATTGCAGGTGGTCAGAACAGGTATAATGGGTATAATAATACCGATAATGTGACGTTGAACCATTTCTCGATAGAACTCAATCAAACAGAACTACAGGAAGATATAAAGAACTCGCCACACGAGATCAACTACCCGGCCTACCAGATAAGATCCCGGCAGTGACCGTATTCTCATCAACATTACCGGACTAAACTATACCCGGAACAGGCTGATGTGGGGGGATTATCCGAACAGCTGCGATCTCGTGGGAATAACGTTTTATGAACAATTGTCAGGCAACACGTACCTTTCCAATATAACTCCTGCCGTGACCAAATACAACCTCACCATCAACGGGACGTATACCCAAGCATCTCTCCCCGCCATGGTTAACGACAGCGTCTCATTGGCCTTCAAGCCGGGGCGCTTTTTCCATTGCAGAAACTGTAGATCCAAGTGCCCGGATTTTTATTAACCTGACATTTGCCCTGAGCCCTCCCCAGCAGTACCCTGAATAATACCCTGACTCAGCCGTTCGATTATAATTACGACCCTGCAAATGTCACCCAGCCTCAGTTACAAAGTGGTGTTCTGGAGGTAGCGGCATGGTAGATTCCGGAGGGCAGCTCTACACCATCGAGGGTGTCGCAGCGGCGCTGATCATGCTCGCATCTGCCTATCTTGTAGTCAACGCGACCTCTATCTACACACCGGGAGACACCCATATCAGTGACATGCAGCTCGAAGTGCTGGGGAGCGATGCGCTGGTCATGATGAATACCGCGCCGAACGGTACATCAGAAAGCCCACTTGCGGCCATGGTCGAAACGAATAATGGGAATACTTTTGGGCAGATGTATAGCAATATCGTAAACAACAGAACCGAACCGGGCCAAGATTCCATCCGGTTCATGGCGAACGTGAGTTACGTGAGATCCGATAACACAGTCAATAGTACAACACTTCTTAATATGACACATCCTCTGGTCGGGGGAGAGCACGCGGTGCATGTATCAGAGTGGGTGTTAGTCAATAACGGATATCCCGACAGTCCTTCACGGAACAGAGCAGGTACTCTGTGGAGGTATTCTTATGGCGGGATTAAATGACGATGCACAGTGGATCGTGCTGATGGGATTTCTTGTAAGTTTCAGTTTGTTTTTCCTCGCGATGGTGCTCAACCAGTCTGTGGTAGTGGGGCAGACAACGGCTGAATCAGTATCTGAGTTCCCGAAAGACGACATACGAGGGGTCAGGGAGGTTATCATCGGGTCGTATATAAACGGTATGCCAGATACCGACCGTTTAAAGGTTCAAAACGATATCCTCAACCTCTCGCTGATCCGCCAGAATTCTGTGGTGAGTTTCTCCAGTACCACAAACGGGGGCTACACGTATATCGACGTCCATTACAATAACGGGGTGACGGCGTATAATGAGACCTGGCGATCACCATAATCACCGACACGGGGACGCAGGAGTTACAGTGATGATTGAGTACGTGATGATGTCAACCGTTGTGATGATCCTGCTGGTTATCCTGTTGCTCCTTGTGAATGCAAATTTCATGGAAGGGCCGCTAAATACCCTCACCTATTCGGAGTTTACAGATATAGGAAATGGAGTTTCCACCCGAATCGTCGATGTCTATGCCATTGCACCCACCACAGGAAATATTTCATCTGATTTTGATCTTCCTGATGATATCGTCGGCCAGGGATATTTTGTGAATATCGGGAATACTCAGGAGGATCAGTCAACTCAGGTGGTTACGATATCACGCGGCGACATTGTCATGAATATATCAATTGCAGGCATCTCCTCGACAAACCAAGGGGTTGCCACAGGCAATACCACGGGTGCCGGAATAAACAGGATTAGTTATGATTCAAGGGGATTTCAATGACAAAAAGGCATAAACGTGTATATCACAATGCAGGTGTTTCTGAATCCATCGGGTTTCTTTTGATTTTTTCTATTATCATCGCCGGGATAGGGCTAGTGATGCTGTACGGATACCCCATGCTGGTGCAACAGCAGGCAAGTACGAATGAGCAGATCATGGAAAAGAACATGATCGTACTGCAGAATGATGTCAAGAGTCTTGCCTACAAGACGGTACCCTACACGGAGACTTCGCTAAAGGTGGATGGAGGAGCGCTCACGGCATACGATATGAGTTATAATACTGCGTCTTCAAATTTCACGATCTTCGAGTCCACGGCATGTATTAATAATAGCGCCGGGAATCAGGCAACGTCTGCTAATCCGTTCATTTTCTCATCGGGAGATCTTCGATATGAATCAACCGGTGCCCAGACCGACATCTCGCTTGAGAACAGTGCGGTAGTCAAGAGAATGTTGGCCAACACGGGATCTGCCATGCTTGCAGAACCTCGGTGGTTCTACGATGGCACGACAAACACTGCGGTGATCTACCTGATCGGATTCAATACAACGAATATAATGGCCCTTTCCGGTGTCGGAACCGTTCAGATGGAACTGGTAAAGAGTACCTATAAATCATGTCCACAATCACCATCTCCATCGTATACGGTCGATATTCGCTATGAGCCAAATTCCAATGTGGACTATTCAACGGCGTGGAATACGTATTTTGTCAATACACTGGGCATGCAAAAGGATCTGTCTAATCCGGGCTACTACACCTTCCCTGCAGGCACTACCCTTGTAATAAAAACCTATACAATCAAGATAATCACCCTGTAGAAGAAGATACGAACACTGAGATCAACTAACGCCAGTACCGAAAAACAGAGAAAATTTCGCCCTGCTTTTTGGAGATACCGGGTTTGCCCCACTCCAGAAATTCATTTTTCATCCTCCAGCCGGCACTTTTCCCGGCACACAACCCTGCCATCCCAAAAATTCTGTCTGCGGCCGGGTATTCGACCCCGAAATTTTCCGGCCAATAACATTTCGACCGCGAAAAATCCGGGTCTAAAAGTTTTTTTACTCTGGTGAAAATACGTTTTTTCAGGAAGATACGGCTCTGGTGAAGAACTACGTTTAAACTACAGTTACACGTTCCTTTAACTCACCAAGTACCCCGGGACCGGAAATGGTAAATGAGTTCAATAAAACCGCAGAAACTCCAAGCACGGGCATTTGAGAACAGTGATATCACATGTGAGGGGGTGGCATTTTTTGGAAATGCCATATATCCCGAAGGGGAAATGCGAGGGGAGGGATTTGAACCCGCGAACTTCTTCAAGAACAGATCTTGAGTCTGCCTCCGTTGGCCAAGCTTGGATACCCTCGCGTCTGTTGCGAATAATGTTGGTGAACAGTCTACATAAGATGATTGATCGATGCGGGAGGGTACCAAAAAAATCTGCCACCCTGACTGATACTCACTCCTGTAATTATTACATGAAATCCGCAAGGCCCAGCTGCTCCTGCTTCTCCTCGCCAAACGTGGATTCAATGGCAAGGTCGAGTACTTCGACCCTCTGCCGGCAATATTCCGACACCTTGTATTTTTTCACCATCGCACGGGACACTTCGAGATATTTTTTGACCGACCCTTCGTGCACGGTCGGAATGATGTTGCCGTTGCAGATCCCCTTGCCCTTGAATTTCGTGCATTTCCCGGCAAGCGGCATCCGGCGGTAACTCGTGTTGCACTTGGTGCACCGGAACTTCTGCTTGGAGAACGCAGAGAGGTTGCCCATCAGGTCACGGATGAAATGCGTATTCAGCACCCGTTCTGCCACATCGTCCGCATCGACGGCCCGGATCTTCTCGGCCAGATCGAGTTCCGCATCGAGTTTCTCGGCCATGGACTTGAGCTGCGTGTAGGTGGACTCGAGCGGCCCTGACGAGATGTCCGAGGTATCGTGCGTGAAGAAGAAACCCTCCAGCTGCCGGGGTGTCCCGATCCTCCGCTCGACCCGGTCGATGAGCGGCTCGACATCCTTCGCCTTTGCATAGATGAGGCCGGCTTCGTAGAGTTCGATCGGGTAACCCTTCCCGACATCCACGTTTAAGGCCTCCTTGTCGATCTCCGCCGGATCGATCCGACTCGTGAGCACGAGGGGAGCATCCATCGTCCCGCCCCGGTTCTGGGGCAAAAACGAGCGCGAGAAGTTCAGGAGGCCGTCCATAAGGAGCATGACGCAGTCCTCATCGCCATCGCACTGGCCGGTAAAGATGCCGTTTGCAACGAGCGTGTGATCGTCTGCGACCGTCAGGCAGTACACCCGGTCCTCAAGGGAGGTGACGGTTTCCACGTTCGCGATCCGGTCGGTGATCACGGCCCCGCCTTCGTAAACCGGCACTGCGTCCCCGGCCTTCACCTCCAGTGCCTTGATCTTTTTGAGATACTCAACATCCCAGACCAGCATCGCGTGGTCCGGGGTGACGGTCAGCTCGCCGGTTACGGGTGGTGGTAAACCGGATCAGGTTTGCCGGCGCCCGGTGGATGGAGACCGAGGTAATCTTCCGCAGGTGCATCATGCCCGAGGTATCCACGGTACGGGTGTAATACGTCTTTTTCGGGTCGGAATAGTAGGTACCCAGCCGGTCAATTCCGGGCTGGCTGATGTCGAAGTTTTCCAGCACGAATTTCCGGATGGGAAGATGCGTCCACGCCTTCCCGTCATTGACCTCGATCCCGGTGTCGCCGTAGAAACAGTTCCGGCGCTTTGCCGCGTGGAAGAACGGGTGGGCATACCCGACGTTTGCCCGGGTAAACCCGATGACCCGGGCGAGCACCCCGGCGCTCGTGTGGGGGGCAAGTCCGATCATAAGGTGGCCGACCAGATCGTCCCGGGTCTTTATGTTGTAAAATGCAGGAAGGCCGTAGAGTTTGGTGAGTTCGTCATCGATGAACTGTGCGACCTTTATCATATAGTCCGCACACGAATCTGCGAGGAGGAGATCCTGCGGGTGCATCTCAATGACCTGCGTCCCGTTCTGGAGATCGTAGCCATTGATGTCCTTGAGGTACCCGAGCGACCGGAGTTTTTCGACCGACACTTTCACCTCGTCCGGCCGGATATGCGTGAGCGGGAGATCGATCATGTCGAACCGGGTCGTGCCGTCTTTAAAGACATAGATGTCCTGCACAGCCCGGAGAATGCCCTTTTCCATCGCCTCGACTGTTCTTTCCTGGGAGATCACGCCCTTTACACCCTTCACGAGCGCGATACTGTCTTTTTTTATCCCGAGGCGCCCCATTGCCTGCGCGTATTCCTCCTTCACGTTTAAAGCGATCCGCTGGCTGCACTTGGTCGGGACATCGCAGTTCGGGCAGCGCTGTGTCACCATCTCATGCCCGCACTTCGGGCAGGTGTAGACCGGTGTCGTATGCGTTTTGCACTTCTGGCACCGGTTCAGGTACGTGATCTCACCGCAACCGGGACAGCGCCGGCGGCTGACTTCAATCTCGATCATGCCGCCTTCTTTCTGGAAATCGATCTCGGTCGCGCCGGCATCGGATTCTTCGGTATGGATCGAGGCTTCCTGGAACGAGCGCCGGGCACCCCCGGATTCCCCGAGCGGGAAGAGTGCATGCGGCGGCGGGCTCATCTTCCGCGGCTTAGACTTGCCGGGCCGGCCCATCCGGCCCCCGATCCGTATCCCGGATCGGACGGAGCTTAAGGCCGCTTACGTGCATGACGAGCGCAAGCTGACCGGCATCGGAAGGTACCGTGTTCCAGGTATCGCGTTTCTTCAGTTCTTCGTCAAGGCCGAGGCAGGCGATGAATGCCCGGTAGGTCCGGATCCGTATGTCCCCCCCGCTCACCTTGTGGGGGAGAAGCAGGATCTCGATGGGCTCTTTTATTTTCGGATCAAGAGGGATAACCAGCGTATCATCTTCAATTTTCCCGGTGTTCGAGACAGTATCAGCCAGAAGCCGGATCTGGTCGACGCTGATATCATCCCAGTACCAGGTGTACTCCAGGAACAGGTATCCCCCGGCCCTCGCAAGCGCGAGCGCTTCGGTTTCATCCTGCGGTGGTTTTGTTCCCGGTTTTTGTTCAAGCTGCCACCATTCCTCGCAGTAGCCAGCGGGAACCAGCGGGTGGTTGTTTTCCAGGAACTCCCCGTACGCGATAAGGATTTCCCCGACATCGAGAATTCTCTCGACTTTGTTTGTCAGGGATAACGCGGTCTTTTCATCATCCACCCGGAGAACTTCGCCGCCGATTAGCCGCACGGTCGGTCCTTCAATGGTATCGACGGGGACAACCCCGCATGCCTTGCCCGGGCGCTCCAGTTTCATCTGGGTGCCGACAGCAAGGAATCCACCCAGCAGGTACAGTGTCGCCGGGTTAAACCCGGCCGTGGCAAAACCGGTATTGCGGGAACGGCCGTACCGGAGCCTGAATCCCCCTTTACGCATCGGGTAGGAAAAGACCGGCCTGCCCCCGATAAGATCCCGGAGGTACTTGTCCAGCGGCTTGATGCCCGGGGCATGAGATTCCGATTCCGCGCCGGGCTTTGCCGCGCCGGCGATGAGCTTGTCCAGCCAGTCCCAGCCGGGCATGTTCATCTTCTCGACCTTGCTCTTGAGCTTGCGGGCTTTTCCCGCGATCCCTTCCGCAAGGACAAGCGCCATCCCGCCCCTCACCGCGTTGGTCTCGACACGGGAGAGGTTCCGGTGCCCTGATACCTCCTCTTTTTCCGTCGCCTCACCATCGATACAGACCGGGCAGTTCTCCACGATCAGCCGGATCTCCGCCTCGCTTGGCAGGTACTGGAGGTTCATGATGGTGTTGTACTGCCGGATCTCCTCGATGTACCGCTCGACCTCGTCCTGCCGGGGATGGTA
This sequence comes from uncultured Methanoregulaceae archaeon, assembly GCA_963790005.1. GTDB lineage: Archaea > Halobacteriota > Methanomicrobia > Methanomicrobiales > Methanospirillaceae > Methanoregula. Next base: position 37,698 of record CAWBMY010000001.1, on the reverse strand, counting down.
GCGGCCGATCCCGAGTTTTGCCCGCACGTAATCCCCGACGAGTACCGAGAGCGCCTGTGCCGTGCCGCCGGCGCTCCGGATCGGCCCGGCGTAGTAGATGAGCAGGTACGTGGTGCCGTCATCGTTCTTTCCGGTCCCCACTTTCGCGATCCCTTCGGTCGGCGCCGAAACGACACCTTCGGTGAGAAGCGCCATTGCCGTCCGTATGGAATGGTCGAGAATCTCGTCGTTGTTCTTCTCCCCGAACATCTTTGCGACAAAATCGTCGCCGATCCGGAGCGCCACTTCCTCACGGGACATCTGCGCTTCGAGTTCCCGGATCCGGGCCGCCACTCCTTTGATCCCGACAAGCACTTCGACCCGGTCGGCGAGATCGCTTGCGATCGGGATCTCGACAGCCATGCTCGGGTCAAGCCCCTGGCGCCGCGCCTCCGATGCGATGGCAATCGCCTGGGAAAGCCCGGCCATCAGGGAATTCCCGTACGCTTCCATCTCAGGGGAGAGTATGAGCATAGTGGTAGATTGGCGGCGGTAAAATTTATACTGTGGTATCGGGGGAACCGTCACGAAAAAAGAAGGATCTGGATGCCGGGTTTTACGGTTTTTTGTCATCATGGATCTTTTCGATCATGGACGGCAGGCCGGTCTCGCCCATCTGCCAGAGCGTGAGCGTGGCGCACGAGCGGAGGATATCATCGGCATCGGAGAGCCGCCGGGTGAGCGGGGCGACCGCAGGTTTCCCGATCCGGCAGAGCGCCCGGGACAGAAAACCCCGCAGTTCCTTGTCCTCGCTTGCCATTGCGGAAATAAGCGGTTCAACCGCCGGTTCTCCCATCTCGCCGAGCGCAGCCGCTGCATAGCGCCGGAACTCACGGTCAGAGGTCTCTTTCATCGCGGCGATGAGGGGCGCGATCGCGGGTACACCCGTTTTTGTGAGGGCAATCGCACGGTACCAGCGGCTGTCATCGTTTCCTGCAGCGGCAAGAGCGAGGATCAGGGGCTGCACCGCCGCCTCACCGGCCTCGGAAAGCGCGAGAACCGCATGATGGCGGTTCTCCATACCAGGGTCGTCAAGCTGGCTGATCAGGATGGCAATACCCTCATTATCTTTCTGATTATCAGGAGTCATGGGAATACCGTTACCGTCCATATTAGCGTGTGGCTGTTCATGTGTTTTGTCATCGGCATCGGCCACGCTGGGATTAGACTTCTTCTTACAGGTCAGGCAATCCCCAGCCACGCGGGAATAAAGAGGATGCAGAAGAATACCGACCATCAGGACAAGGCCGAGCGGGATCCCGATCTTTGCCCATTCTTTACTGGTGATCCCCATCTTCCCCGCCGCGATGATGTTGGGGATGTTTCCCGGGATCAGCATGCCGCCTGCAATCAACAGTCCCATAAGGGCGCTTGTGATCTGCTGATGAGAGCACCGGGCTGATCTCTGCTGCAGCAAGCGTCGCGTTGTCAAGCACCGCGGAGACCGATGTTGATCCAGTACAGTCCCGTGGATGGGATCGAAACGACAAACTCAAGGATGAGCGGCTTGAAGCCCTCTCCGAGGAAAACAAGCGCCATGATGAAGAGGTAGACCTTCCCGGCCCGGATCAGGATCTCCCGGATCGTTTCGCGCTCGACCATGCACTCAAGTTTCTCATCGCCTTTATGGCTCCGGGTAAAGAGGAGGACACCGACAACCCCGAGGACGAGTATGGCAGGGATAATAAAAATCCCGAGCCTGTCGAAGAGGAACGTGAACCCGGCATGGTAGGGGGCGCCCGAGAGCTTCGAGATCACGATCGTCGAGAGAGGCTCGCCCAGCGGGGTGAGGCCGGCCCCGAGGCCGATGGAGAAGCAGGCATACCACCGCGATCTCCACCTTTGCTTTTTTGACCACGGGGAGGGCATTCACTATCTCGACAAGGATGATCGCGGCAAGGATGGCGGAGATAATACTCGATACAAGGCCGAGGACGACGATGAGCAGGAAGACGATCCACTTGAGGGAGAACCGGTCGACCATCCCCACGATCGCAGCCTGCAGCCGGTGGTAGAAAAAGTAGATCACAAGGCCGAATACAAGCACGATCTGGACGATACCAATCGGGATCCCAAAGAGGCTCGTGACATGCAGCGGGGAGAGGAGCGCTTCCTGACGATCGCCTGGCTCCAGCCGGTCTGCTCGCCGGGGATGGCAATCAGGCCGGAAAGCGTCAGGGCCACGACCCCGCAGGAAAACAGGAACACCTCAAGGTTGTGCTCGATGCACTTCACCCGGAACGGGAGGATGAGGACGAGGATAAAAATGAGCACCAAGCCCGAAGTTTGCAAGCATGTCCATGGAGAGCATCTTAAAAATACCCGGCAACGCGTTATACTGCCGGGTCCTTAAGAGAAGAATGGGCGCCCACAAGATTAATGGATTCCTTTTTTTGGGGGGGATACAGTCCCCTGACCCCGGCTTAAAGAAAGTATATATCCATCTTCTGAGGTATAGTGCAAGTGATCATCTCCTCTTGGAGGTGGTGCAGACTTTGGCGCAGGATCTCCTCAAAACGATCAATGCACTGCAGAATACGGCAATCGGGAACTGCCGGAAGCGGATAGATGAGGCTGCGGCAAAAACGAAGGGGATCATCGGGAGCGATCCGCACGATGAGGATACAGTGCGCCCCCGCGCAGAAGCCCTCGTGCGGTGTGACTTCAATCTTAAAGGAGAAGCACGGGCTCTAGGGAGGGAGATGCATGGCAGAACCGGAAAAATCACTCCTGCAGCAGATACGGGACAAGGAACAGGAGTTCTCAAAGAAGATCGACACGGCCCGGGCTGAGGCAGAGTCAATGGTTGCTGCTGCCCGGACCGAGGCCGAAGACCTGCTCTGCACCGCGGACAAGGCAGGAAAAACGAGCGCCGAACAGGTGTACTGGAATGAGCGGGGGAGAACAGAGGCGGATATCGAGGCTCTGAAAAGCGCGGCAGAACAGGAAATGAAGCGTGCTTCACGCGAGGGAGAACAGAACCTCCCTGCGGCAGCGGAGCGGATCGTCAGGTACGTAACCATGGAATAATGCCGGGCACCCCCGGCAGAGGAGTCGTATGCTCCAGGCAATGAAACGCATCCAGGTGATCGGGCCAAAAGCGGAGCTGGGCCGTGTCGTCGACCTTTTGTACGAGGCAGGCACCATCCATCTCGAAAACGCATCGGAACTCATCCCGAAGGATGAGATCAGCCTTGCAGGTGTCCGGCAGGAGGAGGCTGATGAAGTTGCCGGGGTCCTTGGCACGATCAGCGCGATCTTTTCCACCCTGCCCGTCATCGCGGACGATCCCGTCATCCAGGCCGGGCTCCGTACCACCCTTGAGAGCAAGACCCACACAGAGCTGGTTGCACGGGCCCGGACGATCATCCAGCACCCTTGAAACAACGACCCGGGAACTGGCGGCAAAGAAAACCGAACTCACCCTTTCAATCACGACCTTGAACCGGTACGCAAAAGTCCTCGATATCATCCACCCGTTGGAGAAGGAGTTGCCGGCCCTCGAAGGTTTTGAAGTCACGATCCTCCTTATCCAGCAAGAGCACCGGGACGTCCTTGAGCTGATAAAAAAAGAACTCGACACCATCACCGGCAACCGGTTCGAGATGACCGCAACCACGGTCGATGCCGATACCCTCGCTGCCATCATGGTCTTCCCGAAAAAATATTCCGGGGAGATCCACACCTTCATCTACTCCGTGAACGTGAACGAAGTGCGGCTCCCGAAGGAGTATGCCGGCAGGCCCTTTTACGAGATGTATGCCATGATAGAAGAGAGCCGGCTCCGTGCGCAGGATGAGATCGCCCGGATCGATGCGGAACTGCTCGCCCTCTCAAACACGTGGTACCAGGAACTCGTGGTCATAAAAAAGCAGTTAGAGATAATCCACGGAGAACTGGGCGCATACCGGAACTTCGGGGTATCGGAATACACGTTTGTCATCATGGGCTGGATCCCGAAGAAATACCTGGAGAGGACCCGGAAAATACTCAAAGACACCTTCTCGGACCGGGTGATCGTCCACGATCTCGCGGTAACGGAAAAAGACATGGAGAACGCCCCGGTCTTCTACGACAATCCCTCGTGGGTCAAACCTTTCGAGTTCATCATGCAGCTCGTCGCCCCGCCACGGTACCGGGAAGTTGACCCGTCACCGATCCTCGCCATCTTCTTCCCGCTCTTCTTCGGGCTCATGGTCGGGGATATCGGGTATGGCCTCGTCATCCTCGCCTTCGCACTTGTGATCCGGCACCGGTACCAGGCAATCGCGTTTGCAAAAAACCTGGCGAACATCCTGATCATCTCATCGATCCCGACGATCATCTTCGGGTACCTGTTCGGGGAGTTCTTCGGGGATCTTGGGGAGACGATGGGCTGGCTCCACCCGGTGCAGGTTCTCGGCATCACCTGGAACCGCGTGGATGCGATGATCCCGATGCTCATTTTAGCGATCACGATCGGGGTCATCCATGTCTTCCTGGGTCTGTTCATCGGCATCCGGAACGCGATCATCACGAAGAAACGGAAGCACCTGTACGAGAAGACCGGCATGCTGATGATGATCACGGCGATTATCATCCTTGTCGCCATGCTCGCGAAAGCCGTGCCGGCGTTCTGCGATCTACCCGGCGATTGTCCTCATCGTCGTTGCCCTGCCCCTCATCCTGCTGGGGGCCGGGGTGTTCGGCACGATCGAGGTGATGAGCACGGTCGGAAATATCCTCTCGTATTCGAGGCTGATGGCGATCGGCATGGCATCGGTGATCCTCGCGATGGTGGCAAACCGGTCAGCGGTGCGTTCGCGTTTGCCATCATCGGCATCATCGTCGCTCTCCTGCTGCACGCGCTCAATGTCGTGCTCGCGATGTTCTCCCCTTCGATCCACGCGGTACGTCTCCACCTCGTCGAGTTCTTCTCAAAGTTCTACGAGGGGGGCGGGATGCCGTACAAGCCGTTTAAGAGGGAAGTGCCGTAAGCGGGTCAGCGTATCCTGTTATGCAGGGGCAAAGGAGTAGCATGTTCCGGGGATCAGTACCCTTCCCGGGTATGACCCCCGACTTTTAAGAATTGGATAGTCAGTCTTTAAAATCATTGCCCGATCTCACGTTCCTGCCAATAAACCGGATGAAAATGGTATCTCAAAATCCCGAGGGGGGGGGGTGGGCATACCCTCTTCCGTATTTTAGATCACCTGATTCTGCTCGGGAACAAAAATGCTCGGGAACTTGCGAGGATGACCTCAGCCCTGGTCATGGATGGAAACCGCGAAGTCCGGCCGGTGGGAGGAGGTATGCCCACCTGCCCGGCATGCATGGTTGCGCACCCCCGGACAAAGAAGGGCAGCGGGTAGGAATCACCGCACTCGCCGGAGAAATGCCCGGGCGATACGGGTTTGACCTGGAAAACCGAATTTACTCACAAATCCAAGAGATTACAATCCCTTCTTCTTCTCCTTCGCCTTCTTTTTCTTCCTCTCGATGATACTCTTGACCTTTTTGAGCCGGAACAGGTCCTCCCGTTCCCGCTCCTCGATCGCGTTCTTGATGTATTTCGCCTGGCCCTTCAGCTCCGGGATCAGGATCTGCTCAAGCGCATTCACCCGCCGGCGGTTCATCTGGATCTCGCTCCCGAGGCGCCGCATCGCGGTCTCGATCTCGGCGAGCTTGATGAGGAGATCCAGTTCCACCTCGTACCGCTCGGCCGTCTCATCGATACGGGCGCTCGTGGTGATGATACCGTAGCCCCGCTCCAGCATGTTCTTCGAGACGCGTTTCTTCTCGATCACCGGGACGGGGACGCCCATGATGTTCTTCCCGGTGATATCGACCGTGATCGACCGGCGGGTGGCAAACGATGCGGACCGCAGCGTGACCGGGTCATCGACGGCCTCCGCGATCATCAGGGCAAGGTCTGCCGCCCGGGAAACCTGCTCCAGCTCGTCGCGGGACTCCGAAACGGTGCTTAAGATCTTGAAGAACTCCTGGATCAGTGCATCCATTTTCTGCCGCAAAAGGTCCCGGCCCTGCTCCGCAAGCCTGATCTGGGCCTTCATCCTCATCAGTTCCATCCGTGTCGGCCGGACCTGCTCCATAGTGTTTTTCGACTCCCTTCGGTGCGTTCCTGCCGCTTCCTGTGCCGCCGGGTGGTATTTCCGGATGTGCTCCTTTTTTATCCGCTTCAGCTCGTCCTCCGGCAGCGTACTGAAGAGATCCCACGCAATGGAGAGGGTCTTTTCGATCGGCCGGTCTTCATTGCCCTGCGTGATGAACTGCCGCTCAAACGATATCCGCGAACTTCAGGTATCTTCCGGTCAAGGTCGGTCAGCGCCTCTTCACCAACAATAGAGACGAGCCGGCGCAGGTCACGCCCGTATGCGTAACTGGCGTACAGCTGGTCTGCCACACCGCGGTGATCCTCACGGGTCTTGCCCGGGCCGATACCGAGGTTCATGAGCCGGGAGAGGCAGGGGAGGGCGTCGACCGGCGGGTCGCCACCGCGCCGGAAGATATCCCGCGAGAGCACGATCTGGCCTTCGGTGATGTAACCGGTCAGGTCGGGCACCGGGTGAGTGATATCATCGTCCGGCATCGTCAGGATCGGGATCTGGGTGATCGAACCCTGCTTCCCTTTCAGACCGGCCGGCCCGTTCGTAGATCGAGGCAAGGTCGGTGTACATATAGCCCGGGTACCCGCGCCGGCCGGGCACCTCTTCGCGGGCGGTCGAGATCTCGCGCAGGGCCTCGCAGTAATTGATCATATCGGTCAGGATCACGAGGACGTGGAGGTTGTGGGTAAACGCGAGGAACTCCGCGACCGTGAGACCGCACCGCGGGGCCGCCAGCCTCTCGACCGTCGGGTCATCCGCGAGATTCATGAAGAAGACCACGCGGTCGAGTGCCCCTGTCCGCTCGAAGTCCTGCATGAAGAACGAGGCCTCCTTGTGGGTGATCCCCATCGCCACGAACACGACCGCGAACTGTTCATCCTCTCCCAGGACCTTTGCCTGCCGGGCGATCTGGGCGGCAAGTTTGCTTGCCGGAAGGCCGGACCCGGAGAAGATCGGCAGTTTTTGCCCCCGCACAAGCGTGTTGAGGCCGTCGATTGCCGACATGCCGGTCTGGATGAAGTCGGCAGGCTTGTCCCGTGCGGAGGGGTTGATAGGCATCCCTGCGATATCGAGCACGGCTTCCGGGATGATCTCGGGGCCGCCGTCCCGGGCCGTTCCCACCCCGGAAAAGATCCGGCCCAGCATGTCCTTTGACACCGGGATCCGGGCAGGCTCACCGGTGAACCGGACCGTGGTACCGATAAGATCGATCCCCCGCGTGCCCTCATAGACCTGGACGACCGCGTGGTCTTCCGAGATATCGAGCACCTGCCCGTTGCGCTTCTTCACCGTCATGGAGCGTGATCTTCACGATCTCGCCGAATGATGCCCCCTTCACTCCGGTGACGAAGATCAGCGGGCCCGACACGTACCCGATCGTCCGGTATTCCCTTGTCAGCAGCGATGAATCCTTCATTTCTCCACCTCCAGTGCCATCGAGCGTGCTACCGATCTCCCGGTTCAGGTTCCGGATCGCATCCAGATCCCCGGCCTCCTTCATCCTCCCGATGGCCACCCTCAGCGGGAGTGCCTGGATCTGCCGCAGGCTGACGCCCCGGTTCATCGCGAGATTCACCTGCTCGTAATACGACATGATCACCTTAAGCATCAGGTACTGCTTCTCGATGGGGCAGAAAGAGTCGGTATCGCTGTAGGCGCTCTGCTGGAGGAAGTCCTCGCGGATCATCCGTGTCACCTCGAGGATCGCTTTCTCGCTGTCGGGAAGCGCATCCGGGCCCACCAGCTGGACAATCTCCTGCAGTTCCACTTCCTTCTGGAGCAGGTACATCGCCTTGTCCCGGAGTTCCCGCCAGTCACGGGCAATCGTCCTGCTGTACCACTCCGCGATGCTGTCAAGGTAGAGCGAATAACTCTTGATCCAGTTTACCGAGGGAAAATGCCGGCGGTAGGCGAGGTTTGTGTCCAGCGCCCAGAACGTCCCGACCACCCGGAGCGTGTTCTGGGTGATCGGTTCCGAGAAGTCCCCGCCGGGCGGCGAGACCGCACCGACGACCGTGACCGACCCTGTCCGCTCCCCGTCACCGAGACAGATCAACCCGGCCGGCCCGCTCGTAGAACGCCGCGAGCCGGGTCGCAAGGTACGCCGGATAGCCTTCCTCACCCGGCATCTCCTCAAGCCTGCCGGAGACCTCTCTCAACGCCTCGCCCCAGCGGGAGGTCGAGTCTGCCATCAGTGCCACATCATACCCCATGTCCCGGAAGTATTCGGCAATGGTGATCCCGGTATAGATCGAGGCTTCCCGGGCAGCGACCGGCATGTTCGAGGTATTGGCAATGAGGACCGTCCGCTGGATCAGCGGGAGTTTTGTCCGGGGATCGATGAGTTCGGGGAACTCCGCGAGCACATCGGTCATCTCGTTGCCCCGCTCCCCGCACCCGATGTAGACGACGATCTGGGTGTCCGACCACTTGGCAAGCGTCTGCTCGGAGACGGTCTTCCCGGTCCCAAAGCCGCCCGGGATCATTGCCGTCCCTCCTTTTGTCACCGGGAACATGCAGTCGAAAACCCGTTGCCCGGTGATGAGCGGCAGGACCGGATCGAGCTTCTTTTTGTGGGGCCGGGGGATCCGCACCTGCCATGTGTGCATCATGGTGAGTTTGTACCGAGTCGTCGAGGATGCAGACAATCTCATCGACCGTGAATGCACCTGCACGGATCTCCGTGACCTTGCCGGAAACTTTCGGGGGAACGAGGATCCGGTGCTCGAACTGGAACTCCGCGACGGTCCCGATGATGTCCCCGGGGGACAGCTCGATCCCCGGTCTTTACCTGCAGGAACAAACTCCCACTTCTTCGACCGGTCGAGGCCCGGGGCGGTGATGCCACGGCCGATAAAGTCCCCGCTTTTTTTGAGGAGGACCGGCAGCGGGCGCTGGACACCATCATAGATTGAGGAGAGGAGGCCGGGGCCCAGTTCGACAGAGAGCGGTATCCCGGTGTTCTCCACGTTCTCACCCAGCGTGAGGCCCGTGGTGTCCTCGTATACCTGGATAACCGCCTCATCCCCTTCGAGCCGGATGATCTCGCCGCGGAGCGCCTCGGTCCCGACATTCACCACGTCGTACATCCTGGACCCGTCATGCCCTTTGCGATGATCACCGGGCCCGACACCCGTGAAATTGTTCCTGTAATCATACCATCACCTCTTCAGGACGATGTTGTACCCGATCGCCTTTCTGAGCAGCCGCTCGATGTAGGTCCGCCGGTCCACTTCCTTTTTCTTTGCGGGGATCGGGATGATGAGCGGGCGGTGCATCTTTTCGATCCGGTCCATGAGTTTTTCATCAAGCGAAAGCATGTACTCCTCGTTCACCGCAACGATCCCGATGTCATCCTTGTGGAGCAGGGGCGGGATGATAGCCTTCGCTTCCTCCATGTCCTTCACTTCGAACACCTCGGCCCCCGCAAGCCGGAAACCCGAGGCCCGTTCGCTGTCCGTCACGATGACAAACTTATACATACACGAGTTCCTCCCGGAGATGTTCGACGGGGAAATCAGCGGTCTTGCAGCGCGAGATGACCCGTATATTGGTGATCTCGTTGTACTTCGCCCAGAAGTACCCGATGAGAGAGGCAACGCTCAGGGGATCCCCACGAAAGGCCCTGGTGCCCTGCATGACAAGATACCGTTCCAGTTCTTTCTCGATGACCGAGATCTTTTGTGCCTTCACGGCGGCCTCGGGTATCCCGGACAGGAACTGGTACCGGGATGCGGCCATCTCCGCAAGAGCATCTTCGATCGTGTGCAGGGCGAGCATCCGGGACGAGTTTCCTGATATTGAACTCCATGCCCCCCGGCGAGCAGGAATTTCTTTGCCTCTTCGGGATCGATATGATCCCGGATCATCCGCAGCACCGTCTTGATGTTGACGACGTCGATCTCAATGGAAAGAATATTCCGGATCATTGCGTTGTTGGCATCAGGGCCTTTTACCGCACGGAGTGCTTCCTCGTAATAATACCGGTCGAGGGCACATTCGAGCATGCCGAGATCGCCGCTCCGGGCAAACTCCGGGAATGCCGTGGTGAGTGGTTTTGCCCACGGGATGCGCCACGTGGCAAGCAGGTCGATTACCGCCTTTGGATCCTGCTGGCGCACGAGCTCGGTTAATGTCACTTCGTCCAGTTCGCCCACCGGCACGAGGCAGTCGAGGATCTCCTCGTTTGTCACGTGGATATTCTTCCCGCGGAGGATCGTCTTGATGTTCTGGATGTCCCAGCGGTGCAGGAAGATCCTGATGTACTTCTCCGCTTCCTCTTTTCTGGAAATGCAAGAATCTTCCGGAAGGTCCGGACAAAATTTTTCCGCAGGGCATACTCGATGCAGGGCATTCCGGCATACCTGCCCCTTCGCTTCGATAATGTCGTCGCGGTAGGGAGTCTTCTCAAGCTCGCCGATCAGGGACTCGAGGTCCGGCTGGAGGATCAGGTTGTCGAGCGTGCGGTGGTCCAGCAGGCGGCTCTTCATCCCCCGCATCCGGGCATTGATGTATCCCCAGTCCATATCAACCACCGGAAAGTATGGCGTAGATCTCGAGTCTTTTGTGCTCCCGCACCCGTTCGAGCCGGGACTCTATTGTGTTGGAGATGGTGATGTGGCCATCCGGCGAGCTGGCCACAAGGCCGCCCATGCACTCCAGATCGGCACGGATCTCACAGGAGATCTTCAGTGCCGCCAGCGTATTTTTGCAGAGATCCAGATCGCGCTTGTCAACATGGATGACGAACGGGATTTCCCCCATCGCGCTGATCGTCTCCTCCGCAAGCCGTCTGAATACAGCGGGGTACGTATCATCCTGCCGCAACCGGCAAGCCGCTGCCCTGCCGCTTCAAAGGCGGCCTCGAACACCTTCTCCCGGCTTTTCAGGGCCTGCTCCTTGATCCTGCCTTTCGCAAGGAACAGCTGCTTGTTCCTCTCGATAGCCGCAGAGGTTTCTGCTTCCTGTATGGTGCGTCTCCTGGATCTCTTCCGCCTGTTTCTTTGCTGCCGACCGGATCGCGTCTGCCTGTTTTTGCGCATTCTCCCGGAGCTCCCGCTCCTTTTCCTGTGCACTCTCCTCCACGGATTTCAAAAGATTTTCATAGGCCATGGCAATCACCGTCCTCTGTCGTTTCGCCAGTGAACCGGTACGTGCAGCCTGCCCTACCGGTGTTTCCGGTCCGGGAGGGGAAAGAAGAATATTTTCTGGGGAACACGAGTGTTCTGCGGCAGTCTCCCTGCACGCAGATATGCGACTGCCCGGATTACGTGACCATCAGGATGATCATCGCGGCGACGACAAAACCGAGGATGACCAGTGTCTCGGGTATGGCTTCGAGGATGATGATCGATCCCACCGTCTCGGGCCGTTCAGCGATCGCACCTGCCCCTGCTGCACCAATCCGGGACTGCGCCAGTCCGGTGCCTATGGCACCACCGGCAAATGCGATGGCAGCTCCAATCGGGACTTCCCAACCAACCATGTCGATACCTCCCAATGATAGAACCTAACCGAGTGCTGATATATTAAGGTATTGCGCACGTCATCCGATGGAAGCAGTATTCCACCCGGATTTCCCGGATCCTGTTATGGTCAGAGGGAGTATGCCGTGTATGGGAGAGGATTGCATCCATCTTTTCGAGGGTTGAACAGGACAGCGCGTGACCCCGCATTCCTGCCCCGAGTGCAAGGAGATCGCGGATATCCTGCTGCGTGAGCGTGGAAAAGGAGTACTGCTCCCATCTCTCCCGTTCAAGGCAAATCCAGAGTTCGCCGAGGATTTCCCGGAGCAGCATGCAGTCCGCCGCACAAAGTGACGGCCAGTCGACCGCCTGGGCGCGCCGTATTTTCTCCACCGCGTCTTCGACCGCCTGTTCCTTTCCGAGCTGGAACCGCCGCCGGCCCAGTTCCTCATCACTGGTTTGGGACATAGGTGTAGTGTATCGGAATTATTCTGTTCCGGTTTATAGAATTTTCCCTGGCAGGGCCAGGTCCGGAAAGGATCGGACAGGAAGAGAGGTTCTCCTTGTTCTGCCGGGCCGCCACAAAGTATATGGTTGCACAGCGGGATTCACTCATCATCCCCTCATGGGGCGGGAGGAATTCGTATGCCGGAAGCAACCCAGGCCGAGGTCGGAAGGCGGATGTATCATGTCCACCGCGAAAAAAAAGTCGAGCGGGCGATCAAACTGATACAGCAGGGCCTCGGGCCTGAGTGGAAGTCTTATACCGGGGAGAAGATGGTCATCCTCGGGCACCTGTTACAGTGTACCTGGAATACGATCGATCAGGATATCTGGGAAAAAATTCCCTTTGCACATGCAAGAAAAAGTGATATCGATCAGATCCTGTCGTTCGGCGAAGGAGTGCGGCCGGGTAAGAACCCGACGCAGGAAGCGGTCGAGGAGATCAAAAAGATCCTGCTCGCGCTCAATTAAAAATTATCTTTTTCCGGTTCGCCACGACAGTACAGTTTACTCCGTCGCGACCCTGATGCAGTCCTCAAGCGTCCCGATCCGGGCCTTTCCCCCGCACATGTTGGGCACATAGGCAAGCGCCTTTCCGGAGTTCACCATGATCGAGCCGGTACTGCTCCATCACCGGCGAGACGACCATGCAGGTATCGGCAAAGACCCGGGCCCCGCTCTTTTCGATGTTGTCAACGATTCTTGCGTTTTTGTCGATCACACCCTGTGCAGCAAAGACATAGAGCGGTTTTGTCACGACTTTCCCGGCAAGGAGCCGGGCGATCTCTGCCAGTTCTGCCGGGGAGCAGTGCGGGCAGCCGAGAGCAACGGCATCGACCGGGATATCCGTAAACGAGCCGGGTAATCTCTGCCTGCTCGACCGGAACGGCTTCGATCCCGGAAAGATCGTACCGGTTCTTCTGCGCCTCAGGAGTGACTCCTTCGACATGGTAGAGCGCAACCGCCCCGGTCGCCGCCATCGCCGCCCCGATGGCCTTGAGCGAGTCTGCACCCGGGGTTATGCCCCGGAAGTACGGGATCCGGTTGCCCACAAGTTTTCCCGCATGGTACCCGAGCGCCCCGTAATCGGCGATTGTCCACTTCGATGTATCGGCATGGACATCGATCACCATCTGTGGCACGCGGTTTTTGCGAGGTGCAGGCCATAGCAGGGCGTCTTTCCGATGATGGCCGCGGCAAGGGCGGATGGGACCCCCCTCCCGGTTTGTCCGGGCCCCGATCACGGAGTTTGCGTAACAGACCGCTGACGATTCGGACCATGCGAGGTGATCGCCGTACCGGGTCTGGTACAGGTAATACGGGGTGCAGGTGCAGTCAAGCCGGATGCCGAGCCGCTCGTATGCGGCGACAACGGCCTGCTGATTTTCGGCAAAGTCCGGGTCGATCCCCATCTCCTCCCACCGGGTCCGGGCCATGCCGATCGGGTTTAAGACCGCGGGAACAACCGCCTTTGCATCGAGACTTGTTGAGCCATTCAAGGCCGTATTTCCCGATCGTCTTGTAGGACGCCCCGCTTACCTGTGCGCTTTTGATCGGGACAAGCCGTTCTGCCCCAAACACCTTCCCGAGCGCGACGAGGAGTTCGAGCAGTTTCTGACGGGTCTCGCCCTCTTCACCGGCAAGGATCCGCTCATCTTCCGGGTCGAGCTGCATGCCGGTCACCATGTGGCACGCCGGAACTCGTCTTCGTGGCCGAGGACCATCGTTGCATCGACCCCGATCTTCACGTTCGTGCCGTCCTCTTTCTGGCAGGGGTCAAGCGAAGAGCCGCGGACACCGGTGATCACCATGATGTCCTTGTCGCCGCTCACCCGGGTCGCAATCGCGTACTCGACATCGTACGGATCCGTGGGATCGATGTCCTCGTCCACGACAACCACGTGCTTGAGCGAAGTGTGGGCAGCAAAGGCCGCCATGATCGCGTTCTTCCCGTCGCCCTGCGTGCTCTTTTTGATCTGGACGACCGCGTGGAGATACCCGCAGCCGCCCTTGGTGAGCACGACGTTCTTGACTTCGGTAACTCCCGCAACCGCACGGTAGATCTTGGGCTCGTAGGGGCAGCCCATCAGGACCTTGTGCTCGTCGCCGCCGGGCAGGATGCTGTGGTAGATGAAATCCGGTTTTGTGTACATCCCGGTGAACTCGATCACCGGCTCGGCGCCGGACCGGGTCGTAGGTGCCCGTGATATCGACAAACGGGCCTTCGTCCGTGACATCCGGCCCGATGAACCCTTCAAGCACGATCTCCGCATCGGCAGGGACGAGCACGCCGTTGCTGCATTCCTTCACGTGGATCGTCCCGCCGAGGAGTTCTGCCGCGTAGGCCAGTTCTTTTCCCGTCGGGACCCGGGTGCAGCTCGCAAAGGTCACGGCAGGGTGCGCCCCGATCACCATCGCAACCGGCAGGCGCTCCCCGCAGGCAAGCGCTTTTTTGTGCATCACGTACGTGTGCCGGCCCTCAACGAGCCGGGCCGCGACTCTGGTGTCGTCAAGCACGAGCATGCGGTGGATGGACGCGTTCTCCACCCCGTCCCATTTCGAGAAGACAACGCCGGCCGTGAAATATTTCCCGGCGTCTTTCGGGAAGAAATGCATGACCGGGATCTTGGAGAGTGCCGGTTTTTGCATGGCAAGTTTCCCGTCGTTTATGATCTTCCCGTCAAAGTTTGCGTCGGCGAGTTTTTTTACGAGGTTCTTCTCATCGATGCCCAGTGCGAGCGAAAGAGCGTGCCGGTCCGCGGTCAGGTTCATGACCGCCCGGGCGCCGCCGATATTGTGGAAAAAAATGATCTTGTCGGTGGCTGCCGCCTGCTTTGCCGCCGCCATATCCGGGGCGCATGGCTCTGTTACATCGATAACAAGCCCCTCTTTTCGCATCTTTTCAATAAATTCACGCATCGTAACCACTCCAGCGCTTGGTAAGCGTATGATCGACTTCGAGGTGATCGAGCACCCGGCCGACCACCATGTCCACCAGATCGGAAATCTGTTCCGGGTGGTGGTAGAACCCCGGGCAGGCCGGCATGATCGTTGCCCCGGCATCGTGTGCCGCAAGCATGTTTGTTAAGTGGATCTTCGAGAGCGGCATCTCGCGGGTGACAAGGATGCACTTCCGGCGCTCCTTTAAGCAGACATCCGCCGTCCTCGTGATCAGGTTGTCCGCGTAGCCGGTCGCAATGGCAGAGAGGGTCTTTGCGCTGCACGGGATAATGACCATCCCGTCGTGCCGGTGCGAGCCGCTCGCGATCTCAGCGCTGATCGCACCGATATCGTGGTACGTGGCATCAAAACCTGAAAGATCCGCACCCTCGTGGCGTGCGATCTCCTGCGCGACATCCGAGATGATCAGATGCACGCGGGCATCTTCGCACAGCACCTCAAGCAGGCGCCGGGCATAGCAGATCCCGCTTGCCCCGGTCACTCCGACAACATATTCCTTTTTCATATGGCCACCCTCACGGCTCTCCTGTGATACCAATGTCGGAGCCTCGAAGTAAAAAGTGTTTATGCCAGAATAATGCGGTAAGAGCATGGAGAAAAAAGGGATTATTTCCGGGCCGGGGCAAAGAAACGGTACCGCACCCTGGACTCCTCAACCCGGCGGGCATGGGACGGGTTGAGATCCCGGCGGGCTTCAATCACAATCGTATTGAGGATATTGTGAAGCCGGAGAGCGTCGAACTCCTTGTCCTTGCTCTCGTTGAAGAGATCCAGAAGATCGTTCACGCTCTTGAGCACCCCGGAACTTGCGATGAGATTGAGCCGGTTGAGCGTGAGGGCGAGATCTTTTTTCGCGATATCCATCTTGTAGCTGTCACCATACGGCAAGGTTGATCTCGGTCACGGCATTCAACAGATCCGTGTATGCCTTGAGTTTGTAACTGCTCTCGTGCATCCTGCGCTCTGCTGAACGGAGTTTCATGAATGCCACCGTCACGATCGCGATCACGATGACAATACCGCAGGTAATAACCAAAACATCGTCGATTATGTCAACTCATCCACTATTCACCTTTAGGGAAGACGCTTTGCAATATCCAGATCGACCTTGGTCAGGTTTCCTTTCATGGAGATCTCGAAGGCACCCTGCCCGTACATCGGATACTGCTGGTACGTGTCATATGCATATGTCCGGCCATAGCCAAAAGTCTGGCTCTTGTTTGAATCAACGTTTGTGATGGTCAGTCTCGAACCAGCCGGTCTGCACATCATCGCTTAAGGGCGTTACCTTGTACACAAGAGCCCATGACTGGTTGGCAATCCTGACCTGCTCGGTATAATTGTCATTTGTGTCGTGAAACGAGTAGGACTTCTGGAGGTAATGATCTCCAAGGGTAAGGGGTCGGCTGGGTTGCAGTCACGGCCACCGTGGTTTCCTGGACCCCCCCCGTGGAGGGTACAGGGGTAATATTCGCACTCGACCCTCCCGTGCCGCCGGTCATGCACCCTGCAACAACAACGCCCGCGAGAATCAGGAACATACCCGCGATCAGGTATTTTTTCATAGGGGTGAATGTTGGAAATGCCAGCATATTAGAGTTTTTTATCCTGCCGCCGGGATTTTTTATTACAACCTGCCATCACGGGCCGGATCGGATCAGAACAGGGTATTCTGGCGGGTGGGCTTTTTTATATGCAGGATCTCTGCGGCTGCATCGGCAACCGCATCGCGGTTCTCCGGGAGAGTATACACCCCTAGCCGCCACTGCTCGCGCCGGGTCTGGTTGAGTGTCTGGAGCCGGGGAGACAACTCGGCAAAACCGACGAGAGCATGCCGGTTTTTTACCTGAACTTCGAGGGACATATCCCCGGGAACCGGAGGGATATCCACGAGCACATCGGCCGCCCGGCACCCGGCCATGCCGGCAATATCTTCTGCAACCTCACGCGATCGCTCAAGCGACCAGCCGGTCTGGAAGGCCACGAGATTGACCTGATCCTGCCCGGCATAGATGGCCCGCTTGTAGAGCCGCCGTTCATAGAGTCGCTCTGCCATCTCGCGGGAAAGGGAACTTTTTGAGTTTTTGAGCGCATGCATGCACTCCGCATCGTCGAGTGTACAGATCCGCTCAATACCCCCGCGCGGATGTGTTGCCAGATGATCGAGCATCGCAATCTGGAACATGCACTCCCCGATCCGGCTCACATGGTGGTAGTAGACGGTCGGGCGCATCAGGGTCCGTGCGATGAGCAGAGATTCTGCCGCATTGATCCCGTTCTCGTCGAGTGCGATCCCCTCATGTGTCAGGTGGAGATTCCTGATGAGGCGGTGCGCATCGACAGTGCCGTACGCAGCGCCGGTGTAGTACGCGTCCCGGAGCAGGTAATCCATACGGTCCACATCGAGATCGCCATGAATGATTCCTGAAAGGGGATGGCAGCCTTTTACGACTGCGCACAGGTCAGAGGGCATTATCCCCAATGGCTCCAGCAGCGTTCTGAACTGCGCGTCCACGATCCCGGCAATATCGTCGTGGGTACGGCCAAGCCGGGCCTCCATTAAGGGTTCGCTTGCATGGGAGAACGGCCCGTGCCCCACGTCATGGAGGAGCGCCGCCACGAGCACGAGCATCCGGTCTTCTTTACAGAGACCGAACTGCCGGCATGCGACACCGGCCAGGTGCATCGTACCCACAGAGTGTTCAAAACGGGTGTGGTTGGCCCCGGGATACACCAGATAGGAGAACCCGAGCTGCCGTATGTAGCGCAATCGCTGAACGGCAGGGGAATCAAGGAGCGGCAGGATCTCTTCATCGATTTCCACATAGCCATGGACCGGGTCCTTGATGATCTTGGGATTCACTAAAGAATCTTCATATACATCGCATAAAAGTATTCTAGTAATGATCACGTTCCTTTCGGGTGGGACCGGCACCCCGAAGCTGCTGCGCGGGATGCAGAAGGTGATGGACAGGCACGAGATCTCGGTGGTGGTAAACACAGCCGAGGATATCTGGATCTCCGGCAATCACATATCGCCGGACCTCGATACGGTCATGTACCTTTTTGCGGGTGTGCTCAATACCGACACATGGTGGGGTATACGGAACGACACATTCACGACCCACGAAGAGATTACCCGGATGGGCCATGAGGAGTTTATCGCGATCGGGGATCACGACCGGGCGGTTCATATCGCGCGGGGAAACATGCTCCGGGACGGCATGAGGCTGACCAATATCACAAAAAACCTCTGCGATCGTTTCGGCGTACGGGAGAATGTCCTGCCGATGTCGGATACCGAAGTGACGACCCGGGTAAAAACCGAATTGGGCCTCATCCACTACCAGGAATACTGGGTGCGGAGCAAAGGCAAGATCCCGATCCAAGGCGTCGTCCGCTGTTCAAAGGAGCCCCCGGAAAGTCCAGAGGAGGTGCTTCAGGCGGTTGATGCAAGCGATGTCGTGATCATCGGGCCGTCAAACCCGATCACGAGCATCACCCCGATCCTCGAATGTAAGGGTCTCAAAGACGCTTTGAGAAATAAATTTGTGATTGCTGTGAGCCCGTTTATCGGGAATGCCCCGGTGAGCGGGCCTGCTGCCGAACTTATGAAAGCCTCGGGCTTTGAAGCGACATCGGCAGGCACCGCAGGCTGTTACAGGGGTATCGTCGATCTCTTTATTCAGGACATCCGCGATCCCGTCGAGGTAAAAGATGCGATACGGCTGGATACGCTGATGACCGGGGAAGAAAAAAGCATTGAACTTGCAGAGAAAATCCTGCATCTCGCACACAGGAACTGATTTTTTCCGTGCTCGTTTTCAGGGTAGTGAGCTGTGTAGTCCCGTCATCCGGCAAAAAACCATTGCACAAGTATTTTAATTGATAATCATGATAACCTCTCCACTATAAGGGATACGGAATGAAGCGGATTCTCATTATTTCGGCATTAATCATCTGTGTTATCATCTCCGGGTGCACATCGACCCAGATATCCGGTAAACCGTCAGGAACACTCCAGTTTTCAACTTCACCGGAAGGTGCGCAGATATATCTCGATAACCAGTACTACGGGACCACCCCGAGTACCCTTCCCGATGTATCGACCGGTGCACATACCCTTGAATTCCGTTATTCCGGTTACCAGAACTGGCATGCCAATATCACGGTGACTGCAGGATCCTCGACATATTCCGCGGCGCTGACGCCACTCGTATCCCCGACCACGACCCAGCCCGCTCAGACTCCCGGAGGAATATCCACTCAGGGACTGGTCGTCACAACAACAGCGCCGGCCACCCAGGCAACCGTGACAATCAAGGCTGGCCAGAATATCATGGTCATTGGTCAATCGCAGACCTTCTCCGGCAGCTGCACGGGAAGTGATGCCGTAGTTCTGATGCTCTATGGGCCGGGGGCCTACACGAACGGCGTCCTTGTGGCCCAGCCATCAGTCGGTACAGACAATTCATGGAGTTACACGTGGAACCCGGGGTATTCCCTTATTTCAGGGTCGTATACCATGATTGCCTATGACAAGGGGAGAAACACGTCAGACAAAGTGGTATTCTCCGTTGTAGGAGGAGGGACAGTAGGTATCACTGCAAGCAATTTTGTCGTGAGCCAGGGAGATACGGTAACATATTCAGGAGTCTGTACAACCGGTGCAAAAAGTGTTACCCTAACATTATTCGGACCCGGGCAATACGCCAATGGTGCACAGATCGCGACACTCCCACTGAATGCGGATAACTCCTGGTCGTATAAATACACATTCGACCGTTCAAAACCATTGGGATCGTATACCATGACGGCTGAGGATGCACAAAACACCGCGTCGTCTTCCGTAGCAATTACCCTGAATAATGGTTAGAGTGGAAGTGTAAATATCGGGATTACGAAAAAATCCCCGGTAATTTTTTGTTGAAAAAATTTCTGAACGCAATACTCGGGAAGCGCCCCGATATTTTTCCCCAGAATGGCAATCTGACTTTATAATGGGCATGCGATACCTATTTGAAGGATTTTATACAAACAATGAACCAAAGGGAGAGAATCGATGGCAATCATTAAAAAAATACTTAACATATTCAAGTCAGGAGGCCGTGAGGAGGAGGAAGCACGACTGCGTGCCCAGCGGGAACGCTACGAAAATTTCCTCAAGGCGCTCACGAGCGGCGATCTTGACACCCGCTGGAATGCTGTACGTTCGGTCGGCGATCTGGGGGAACCATTCATCGAGCCGCTCATCAGCGGGCTCAAAGACGAATTCTGGATCATCAGGAGGGGCTCTGCCGATACGCTGGGCAAGATCGGTGCACCGGCGGTCGTACCGTTGATCGGGGCTCTCGCCGATCCGGGCGAGGATGTCCGGCAGGAGACGATCCGGGCACTCCAACTCATTGGTGAACCTGCGGTCACCCCGCTTATCCAGTCGCTCAAGCACAATCACCCGTTCATCCGCCGTGGCGCAGTGCAGGCTCTCGGGGTTATGGGCGAGGGCCGAGCGGTGGCAAACCTCACCGAAGCCCTCAAAGATACCGACCCGTGGGTCCGTCATGAGGCGGCCGTCGCACTGGGCAGGATTGGCGACCCGCGTGCTGTGGCCTCTTTAATTGAGAGTCTTAACGATCCCCTGGAGCATGTGCGGATGTCTGCCATGGCGACGCTCTGTTCACTGGGGCAGGCATCGATTTCACCCCTCATCCAGGCCCTTGTCGATAAAAACGAAGATATTTCCCGCAGAGCTGCACTGGCACTGGCTACCATCGGCGAGTCTTCGGTCGAGCCACTCATCGATGCTCTTTCAAACCAGAACCCGGGTATCCGCAAAGAGGCCGCAGCGGTGCTGGGCCAGATCGGCAACACAAAGGCAATTCCCTCACTTATCGAGACGCTCGCAGATCCGGACAGGGCAGTCAGGATAGATGTCGTCAAGGCGCTTGCAGCGCTTGGCGTGCCCGCAATCGCCCCGCTCATGCAGGTCTTCCGCGAAGGCGATGTCCGCACAAGAACGGGTGCGATGGAGGCGCTCTGGATGCTCGGCCAGCCGGCAACAACGCCGCTCATCATGGTCTTAAAAGACGACCAGAGCGACGTGCGGAAGCGTGCGGCTCTCCTCCTTGGGGAGATTGGCGACCAGAAGGCTGCCGATCACCTTACGGGTCTCTTATCCGATGAGAATGTTTCCGTACGGCGCGAAGCATTCGAAGCTCTGGAAATGATCAAGAAAAGAAATCCCCAATAAGTCCCCTCTTTTTCAGGTAAGGTTCCGGCAAACGCACGGCACCGTAAAATAAAAAAATTACACCCAGCCCATCGCCTTCCAGTGATCGAACTCGTGCGTCCACACATCCTTGTTCGCCAGCACGAGCTGCTTCATGTGGGCATTCCTGTCCGCATAATAGGCCTGCTGGACCGGATCCTTCCATTCCGTCCGGATGGCTTCTGCCAGTTTCCTGCCCAGTTCTTTTGCCTTTTTCTCTGCAGGCAGGATCGCATCCGGGTTCCCCATGAAGTTCACGCCAACCGTGCCGACCGTGGTTGCCCCAAGCATCCGCATCGAGGCGTTCATGTACTCCGCAGTCTCCTCTGCCATTGCCCCGCCTGCCGTGGAAACCGCACAGCCGTACTTCCCGGTAAAGTGCAGGCAGTGAACGCTGTCTGCCATCCGGTCGAGCATGGTCTTGAGCCTGTGCCGTGACCGAATTGATGTAGACCGGCGAGCCAAGCACGATACCGTCAGCATCGTGCAGTTTCTGGTACAGGGCCGGCATATCATCGTCATGGATGCACTCGCCTTTCGCATAACAGGTCGTACATGCTTTGCAGTACTGGATCTTTAATGCGCAGACATCGACAAACGTCACGTCCGCACCGGTTGCACGTGCCCCTTCGAGCACGCCAAGAACCAGCCGGCGTGTCTGGCTCTTTTCTCCTTTGGGACTCCCGTTGATACCGATGATCTTCATGTGAGTGTTCACCAGAGTAGTGGTATGCCCATGGTATCATAAAGATGTGCGACTGTCATTGAATGAATATGTTGAGCTCGCGATAAGGATCGAAATGTAAACTAAAAAGGTTTACGTAAAATCCCTTCAAATAATTCTATGAATATGGAAGCACCGGAAAATTCAGGGAACAATTTCATCTCAAAAAACCGGCTTGAGGCACTGGTTGACGGGGTATTTGCCTTTGCAATGACCCTCCTTGTCGTGGGTCTTGATGTGCCGACCATCCCAAAAGCCGAGGCTGCAGCCGAACTGCCAAAATACCTTGTCACCATGTGGCCGCAATTCCTCAGTTTTATAATCGCGTTTTTTATCCTGGCAAGTTTCTGGATCGTCCACCACGAACACTTCCACTTCCTCCACTCTGTCAATAAAATAGTTCTCTGGCTTAACATCCTGATCCTGATCTTTGTGGTACTGGTGCCGTTTTCGACCAACCTGACCGGGGATTATTCACATGTCCAGATCGCAAACCTCATTTTCCATTTCAATATGCTGATCCTCGGTCTCCTGTTCCTCATCCAGTGGCAGTATATCATCCGCTGCCCTGCCCTTCTGAATGGACCAGTTCATCCGGACCATGTGATGGATGCTTCACTGGATCGAATCATCATTATTACGGCGGCTTGTGTGGGCATTGGATTATCCCTCACTTTTTCCCCGTACTCCATGCTTTCATACCTGGTTATTCCCATTGTTATGCGGGTCCTCATATGGATTTTTTATCCCCGCTCCCGGCCATTCCAGTTAGGACGGGTGAATACTCCCTGAAAGGAATACATGTATCCTTTCAAAATAAAAAAAAGAAGACTGGTTAAAACCAGTAATTTTTTACAAAAACTTTCGATTTCTCGACCCGGGGAGTGAAGTGGCGGAGCACCAGCGGGACGATGATGATCGTTACTACCACATTACCTATAAACCATACCAGGAACGTGAACGGAACCTGCGACCACTCGTTGATCCCCGCGATTGCCAGTGCCACCGAACCCCACGCAGCTCCGATCACGTTGTTGAGAATAACCCCGAACAAAACGAGGTGGAAGAGATCACGGGTAGACTCCATGCCAACGTTTACGTCAAATATCCGGAATGCAATAAGGGGGATGAGAACCTGCAGGATGCTCGCAATCGAGAAGTAAATCGCAACGGTGGCCGGCAACCCCGAGAGGAGACCTGCGCCCAGAAAAGAACCGACATACGCGGCAATCGCACCGTACATGCCAAACCAGAGTGTAAAAATCAGCATGAACGCAACCGCAATATAGATCAACGCAACACCGGTCGGAAGGGAGGGACTGATGAGATGGGAAACCTGAACGGAAAGCCATGCCAGCAGCGTGTTGATGAGGATAAGCCCGATCACAAGGATGAGAAACGAGTAAGTCGGACGTCTAACATTCTTCATAAATCATCACTATCCCAATATTATACGTAGCCCTACATAGAATTTACCTCCCATTTAACCCGAAAAGGGGAATCCGGAGGATTAGAATGCAGCAGATAGTACCGAAAAGGCACGCGGACAGAGGATTTTATGGGCGGGTGTCGTAACACTAGGTACTGTCAGGAGATGTGCGGTTCATGATTGTAACAGGGATTGATCCCGGGCTTGCACGGCTCGGGTACGGCGTGATCCGGGTGGACCGGGGCACTGCAGCGCCGGTCTGCTACGGGTGTATCGAGACCCGGGCAGGAACCCGGGCGGCAGAGCGCCTGCTTGAGATCTACACCGGCGTACAATCCCTCTTCGATCGTTATCCCCCCGATGCCCTTGCGATGGAAAAACTCTTTTTTTCCAAAAATATTACCTCCGCAATGGGTGTGAGCGAGGTTCGGGGTGTCGTCCTCCTCGCCGCAGAGCAGCGGCAGATCCCGGTAACGGAATACACGCCAAACCAGGTGAAACAGGCGATCACCGGGTCGGGCCGGGCGGACAAGGCGCAGGTGCAGCAGATGATCACAACGGCTCCTCCGCCTGGACGAGATCCCGACACCGGACGACGCCGCAGACGGCCTTTCGATTGCCTTATGTCATATCCATGTCATGAGATAGTAACAATGATCGCGTATCTGGACGGAACGCCGGTCGCAACCGGTGACCGGTGGGTGGTGCTGGAGGTCAATGGTATCGGCTACCGGGTGCACGTGCCGGAGCCTGGGATCCGTGAGATCGCCCATGCTCCCGGGAAGGTGAAACTCCACACGTACATGGCCGTGCGCGAGGACGCAATTACCCTGTACGGGTTCCTGCACACAAGCGAACTCGAACTCTTTACCATTCTCATCGGGGTCTCGGGTATCGGCCCGCAGATCGCGCTCAACATCCTCTCCCAGATATCCCTTGAAGACTTTGTCCTTGCGATCCTTTCCGGGGATGAAACCTGCCTGACCCGGATCTCAGGCATCGGGCCAAAGAGCGCAAAGCGGCTGATCCTCGAACTCCGGGACAAGATGAAAAAAGTGCAGGACGCAATGGCGCTTTCCCCGGCCGGGAAGTCAGACCGGGTTGTCAGGGATGCCGCGAGCGCTCTTGTCTCGCTCGGGTTTGCCGGGCAGGCGTCGTATGATGCGGTAAAAGCTGCGGCAAAGGAGATGACGATGCCCACGATCCAGGACCTCATCAAGGCGGCACTCGTGACGTTAAAGGAGGGTGAGCGGCGATGAGCGAGCGGATCATCTCCCCGGAACCCACACCCGACGAGCAGGATGATCTTACGCTCCGGCCGGCAACGCTCGATGCATTTGTCGGGCAGGAACCGGCAAAGAATGCGCTCCGGATCGCAATTGCGGCGGCGCAGCAGCGGGGCGAGCCGATCGACCACATCCTGTTTGCCGGGCCGCCGGGCCTCGGGAAGACGACGCTCGCACATATCATCGCACGCGAGATGGGTGCGGCGATAAGAACCACGACCGGCCCGGTACTGGAAAAACCCGGGGACATTGCCGCCCTCGTGACCGCGCTCCAGAAAGGGGATGTGCTCTTCATCGACGAGATCCACCGCATGAACCCGGTGGTCGAGGAGATCCTCTACCCGGCGATGGAGGATTTTTTTATCGATGTGATGATCGGGGAGGGCCCGAGCGCCCGCTCGATCAAGCTGACGCTCGAACATTTCACGCTGATCGGGGCGACGACCCGGCAGGGCCTGTTGAGTTCGCCGTTCCGGGACCGGTTCGGGATCCTCGTGCGCCTGAACCTGTACTCGACAGAGGATCTCGTCCGGATTGTGACCCGGAGTGCGGCCATCCTAAAGATCCCGATCACCCCGGAAGGTGCGGCAGAGATTGCCGCCCGGAGCCGGGGCACCCCGAGGATCAGGAAACCGGCTCCTGCGCCGGGTCCGGGACTTTGCCGTGGTCAAAGGCGACGGGACGATCACCGCTGATATAGCAAAGGGTGGTCTTGAACTGCTCCAGATCGACGAGCTCGGGCTTGACGAAATCGACCGGCGCATCATCTCGGTGATCGCGGATGATTTCGGCGGCGGCCCGGTGGGGGCAAAGACGATTGCGATCTCGGTCGGGGAAGAGGTCAGGACCATCGAAGAAGTCTACGAACCCTACCTGATCCAGATCGGGTTTGTGAAACGGACGCCGCAGGGCCGGGAGACGACACCTGCCGCCCTCGCACACCTCAAACTGAACCACACCCAGAAGACGCTGTTCTGAAGGGTTTGGGATATCCATTGTTTTGTTCCGGGCGGGTTGCCGGATTAAAAAAAGTCCGGGATCGTATCGCAGGTTTTCCTGAAAAAACTGATTTGCACAGTACTTAACCTTACAGCTCAGCTGTAACTTTACAGCCCGGCTGTAAGGTTACAAACAATTACAACCCAGTGTCACGTCAGAGCGGTACTGAAAAAAATATCCGGGACTTCAAATGAACTTTTAAAAAAATTGCCGTATAGGTTCATGGCTTTTTTAAAAGATCTGTCCTTCGGATCGTTCATCCCGATTACCGGCACCATGGGGCGTGCGTACGGGCACCAGCCGGATCGCATAAGAAATCCTTTGAACCTTCACGGATAACAGTTGACCGGGGCATCAGGATATGGACATCAACGGGCCAGCGGTCAGGAAGTACCTGAAAAAATTCATCGTCGGGCCGGAAAAGAAAATCCGGTTGAAAAATTTCGAAACAGGCTGGGTGCAGCACGAATCGTTCAGGGACAAACCTGAAGGGGAGGGAGACGATATCCTCAAAGAGATCCTGGAAAAAGATCAAAAAGACTCTTTGCAGCACAGGAACTCCTTGTCGCATCCCACCAGTACGGCATCCTGATCGTGCTGCAGGGGATGGACACGGCAGGAAAAGACGGCACGATCCGGCACGTGATGTCCGGTGTGAACCCCCAGGGGTGCGATGTGCATTCGTTCAAGGTCCCCGGTCCTGAAGACCATGCGCACGATTTTCTCTGGAGGTATGAGAAGGTGCTGCCCGAGCGCGGGATGATCGGCATCTTCAACCGTTCCTACTACGAGGACGTGCTCGTCGTACACGTGCATCCCGAACGCATGGAAGAACTCCCGGAAACGATCGGCCCGGACGCGGAAGGGTTCTGGGACGGACCGGTACAAGGATATCAACGCCTTTGAAAAGCACCTGGTCCGGAACGGTACGATCGTCCTGAAATTTTTCCTTCACATCTCAAAAGACGAGCAGAAAAAGAGGCTGCTCGACCGGCTCAACCACAAGGAAAAATACTGGAAATTCTCGGTCTCGGATATCGCAGAGCGGCAGGTACCTGGGACGAGTACCAGGTCGCCTACGAGGAGATGCTTGGCGCCACTTCAACAAAATATGCCCCGTGGTTTATCGTGCCTGCCGATCACAAGTGGATGGCCCGCACGGTTGTCGCCGAGGCGATCACTTCGGCCATCGAGGGGCTGAACCTTTCGTATCCCACGTTCTCTGATGAGCAGATCAAGCATCTGATGGATGCGAAGAAGGAACTGGAGAAAGAGTGAGGAGACAGAATCCCGAGACCTTTTTTTAGATCCGTGCCGGGATGGGTCACTTCGGGCATGAGCGTTTTTTTGAACGATCGGTATCTGCAAAGCCGGACTAAAAAACGATCTGACTGCGTGCCAAAAAAATCAGGATGATATATCCCCTCGCTCCACTTTAGGCCAGTTTCGCATTCACCGATGCCGGCATCAGCCGGTCAAGGAGAAATGTCGGTATCTGCTGCGAAGTCTTCACCGTCAGATCGAAATTGTCTGTGGTCCCGGTCGAGCCCAGGTATTGCAGGGTGAACTGGAAATCGGCATTGTAGAGCGGGATCCCGAGCACGGTGATCTTCGCGTGACGGGGGCTGATGATCCGGGTCTGGCCCACGACCAGCTGCTCGCGGTTGCCGTCAACATCGGTCGTGACCGAATCGTTGTATGCCATCACTGCGATCCGGCTGCTGCCGATCATCACCGCTTCCCGTCCGGGAGCGCAACGTTATAGTGGGTCACGTACGGGAGGCTGTCCCCGGAAACACCGGTCGTGACCGTGACGCTGAACGTGAGGAGCGCGGCAGCGACGATCACAATGATGATACCGGCAATGACACCGATCAGGAGCTTGGTTGATTTCTGCATACCGCCATCATCGCGGGCGGCCGCATGGGGAGGATGATCCGTCATACTATCACGTACTCCGGAATTGGCCATAAACATGTAGGGTCAAAAGCGGAACCAGGGATCGTTTCACCATTTACCGTGCGTGTAAAGCCACATCCCGGATCGTCCGCCTCCGATTCCGGGAAACTATCCGGATCCCTGCATCGACCCGGATCTTCGCGGTTGCATTACGGACGCTTGAAGGCTGTAACTGGATACCGCCCATAAAATCCATTATCCCCCCCGTCCTATTGTACTACGATTTTGATGCGCATACCCATACAATCAGTCACGCCGGAGACCGGCCATGCGGAAATCTGCGGATGGGTCCACGAGGAGAGAGACCTCGGGGGGCTCGCGTTCTTTTTGATCCGCGACCGGACCGGCATCCTCCAGGTGACCATCCCGAAAAAGAAAGTATCAGAAGCCGTGCTTGCCGCGGCAAAGAAAGTCTCGCGTGAATCCGTGGTCCGGGTCACCGGCACGGTAAAGGCAGTAGAGAAGGCACCGGGCGGCAGGGAACTCGTGCCCGATACCTTCGAGATCATCAGCCTCGCGGAAACCCCGCTTCCCCTTGATGTCTCGGAAAAAGTCGGAGCTGAACTCGATACCCGGCTCGACGCCCGGTTCCTCGATGTGCGCCGGCCCCGGGTCGCCGCGGTCTTCCAGATCCGGAGCGCCGCGATGCACGCGGTCAACAACTTCTTCCACAAGGAAGAGTTCATCAGCATCACCACCCCGAAGATCGTCGCCGCCGCGACCGAGGGCGGGACCGAACTTTTCCCCATCGCGTACTTCGACAAGGAGGCATTCTTGAACCAGAGCCCGCAGCTCTACAAGCAGATGATGATGGCGGGCGGATTCGAGAAGGTCGTCGAGATCGGGCCGATCTTCCGGGCCGAGGAGCACAACACGACCAAGCACCTCAACGAAGCGACAAGCATCGATATCGAGGTCTCGTACGCGGACCACAACGACGTGATGAAGATTCTCGAAGACCTGATCGTGAAAACCTACGAGTACGTGAACAGGTCCTGTGGCGACCAGCTGGCAAACCTCGAACTGAACGACTTTGCCGTGCCAAAGGCCCCGTTTACCCGGCTGCCGTACTGCGAGGCCATCGAGATCGCGAAAAAGAAGTGCAGCGAACCGATCAGGTACGGCGATGATATCAGCGCTGCGGCAGAACACGCGATCGGCGACGAGATGGGAGCCCATTACTTCATCACCGACTGGCCCACCGAGATCCGGCCCTACTACGCGATGCCGTACGAGGACGATCCGTCCATCTGCAAGGCGTTCGACCTCATGCACCCGAGGATGGAACTCTCGAGCGGCGCAGAGCGTATCCACCAGTACCGACCTGCTCGTGCAGCAGATCAAAAAGAAGGGCCTCAACCCCGAATGTTTCGAGTTCTACCTGCGCCCGTTCCGGTACGGGATGCCCCCCCACGCAGGATGGGGCCTTGGTGCCGAACGGCTGATCATGACCATGCTCGGACTCTCAGAACGTCCGTGAAGCAGTCCTCTTCCCGCGTGATATGCACCGGCTTGTCCCATGAAGGCGTATTTCATCAACAAGGTCTTAGCGACAACCGTGGTCGGGAGTTACCCCGTGGTCAAAGGCTCCGGCCTCAAGACTCTTTTTGACCCGTTAAAATCCGCGGTCGAGACCGCGGTCGCCGACCAGGTCAACGCCGGGATCGATATTATCTCGGACGGCCAGGTCCGGGGCGACATGATCCAGACATTTGCCGGTAAACTACCCGGGATCAAGGGGCAGGATGTGATCGGCAAGATCCAGCCGGCGTCAGGGCCGATTACCGTAGCGGACACAAAGTATGCCCGCTCGAAATCCCCCTACGTCAAGGGCATCATCACCGGTCCCTCGACCCTCGCCCATGGACTCCATATCAGCACACCGATGTACCGGAACCGGGAGGAACTTGCGCTCGATATCGCGGCTGCCCTCGCGGTCGAGGCACGACATCTTGAGGCCGCCGGGGTCACGCTCATCCAGATCGACGAACCCATCTTCTCGACCGGCGTCGCAGATCTTGCCGTGGGAAAACAGGCAGTCGAACTGATCACCGGCGCCATGACGACCCCCAGTTGCATGCATGTCTGCGGCAACCTCGGAAATGTACTCGATGATATCCTCAAAATAAATGTGAACGTGCTCGACTTCGAGTTCTCAAAAAATCCCTCGAATCTCGAACTCTTCGGGTCACGGGATCTTGCCGGGCGGATGATCGGGTTCGGTTGTGTCGATTCCAGTTCTGAAACCGTGGAGACTGTCCCGGAACTCAAAAAGAGGATCGAGAAAGGGGTCGAGATCTTCGGTGCCAAAACGATGCTCGTGGATCCTGACTGCGGCATGCGGATGCGCACCCGCGAGGCGGCATTCTGGAAACTCAAGAATATGGCAGAGGCTGCAAAGGCAGTGACGGCTTGCGCTGTAACCCCTGACAGTTCCCTGAAATAAAAAAATACAAAAAAAAGATCTTTTCTGTTCTTTTCTATACGACTCTCGATGTCGTCGATGCCTCGATCCCGTGCTCCGTGATAATGAACGGCAGCAGGCGCTGGGGGGCGGCGGCGTCCCGGATCTTGTGGACGGCAAGCGTCCGCTCGATCTCGCTCTGGCTTACTTCCGTTTTGAATTCTATCACGAGATCTGCTGCACGCATGATCCGGGTCATCTCGACCGGGGGATGGATATTGGTATAGACGACGAACATCAGGTTCGCACCGCGTTTTCGCATCTCCTCCCGTGAGTGTCGCAAAAATTTCAGCGCTGTATCGATCCCGTACTTGATAATAATAGTGGAAAGTGAATCAATGACGATCCTGCCACCGATCATCTGGGGGAGATACATATCGGGGTGGAGATCACCTGCATCCACCATGCCCGTCTCCACGTCCCCGTCGTTCATCAGGTAGGTGCCCTCTTCACCTTCAACCTTCCAGAACTGCATCGCTGCGAGGTCGACTCCGGCAAGTGGCGTCCCGTACACCATGATGATCGCTCCTTCCGGAAACCCGCCGTCCAGCAGGAGGTTGAGACCAACTATACCGGTGGATCGCTTCTTTGGCCTCCCGGTAATCGGGACGTCAACAATCTGGCTTTTTGTATCCACGTTGGGATGCTCCGGCTAATATTAATGGCCGTATATTTAAAAAGTTTGTGGAAATTCATCCGCTCTGTCGCAGAATATCCCCGCAATTCTTGTCAGGACCGGGTATTTCCGAATTTTTCCCGCAGGGTCCGGCGCAGGAGTTTCCAGCCGTGCACCCGGGGAAGGGCATCCACGATGATAAGCCGGCGCGGGACCTTGTAGCCGGCAAGGTGGACACGGCAGAACGATTCGAGATCTGATTCCGACAGCGTGGCACCGGATTTTACGACAACCGCGGCGACCGGCATTTCTCCTTTCCGCTCATCGGGGACGCCAAAGACCGCCACATCTGCCACCGCCGGGTGCTGGACAATCACGTTCTCCACTTCGGTCGGGTAGATCTTCCAGCCCGACATGATGATCATGTCCTTTTTCCGGTCGGTAATGTAGAGGATACCATCCGCGTCCATGTACCCGATGTCGCCGGTCAGGAACCAGCCGTCATGGCGAAAGACCGCTGCGGTTGCCTCGGGCAGGTTCCAGTACCCTTGTGCAACGGACGGCCCGCGAAGGACGATCTCCCCGGCCTCTCCCGGCGGCATTTCAGTCTCCGGATCGTCCGCGTCCACGATCTTGACCTCCGTGTACCCGACAGCGACTCCCACGCTCTGGTAGTGCCGGGTCAGATCGGGGTACTCGGGCAGGGTGGTCGTACCCGAACCGATCACGATCGTCTCGGAAAGCCCGTACGAGTTTGCAACCGGGATATGGAACCGTTTGTCAAATGCCTCCCAGATCGCAGGAAGAAGCTGGCCCCCGCCCGAGATGATGAGCCGGGCGGTTCGGAGCCGTTCTTCTGTACCCGGGGCGCTGTGGACAAGCGTGTGGATCACCGGAGGCATCCCGGCAAGAACCGTCACATGGTAGCGTTCGGCAAGAGCGAGGTAATGCTCCGGGTCGAATCGCTCCATCATCACAAACGTTCCCCCGGCCCGCAGCACGGCAAGCCCCCACGATAACCCGACATGCCCCATCGGGTAGATCCCGAGGTATACATCGTCCGGCCTGAGCCGTAAGGCTTCCCGCTCCGCATCGAGCGCCGTCATCCAGTTCGCGTGAGTGAGCATGGCACCCTTAGGCTTACCCGTCGTGCCGGCCGTGTACTGGAGGTGGCAGAGATCATCCATTGCACAGTTGACGGCGCGCATGGATGAAGGCGCCGGGGGAAACGATTCCCACGCGACAACACCGGTTCCCGTACCCCTCACGCAGATGACATGGGCAAGGGCCGGGGCCTTTTCCTGTATTCCAGCCACAACACCGGCGCCCCGCACATCCGTGATGATCGCGCAGGCACCGGCATCGTTGACCGCGTACAGCAGTTCCTCACCCTTGTACACGATATTGGTGGGAACTGCTACGGCGCCGATACGCCAGATCGCAAAATAACTGATCAGGTACTCAGGTGAACTATCCAGATAGATGCAGACCCGGTCACCTTTTTTTATCCCAAGCCGACAAAGACCGCTCCCGACGCGGTTCGTC
This sequence comes from uncultured Methanoregulaceae archaeon, assembly GCA_963790005.1. Lineage (GTDB taxonomy): Archaea > Halobacteriota > Methanomicrobia > Methanomicrobiales > Methanospirillaceae > Methanoregula. Next base: position 5,332 of record CAWBMY010000001.1, on the reverse strand, counting down.
TCCTCGCGGAGCTCACGGTAACTGTAGGTCTCGTTCCGCGACGGGCAGATGAGTGCTGCATTTGCCTCGGGAACACTCTTTGCATCAAGGAGCGTGGTAACGTTGGACATGTCCGCCGGTCCGATCTGATGATACGAATTTGACGTTGATGTATATACGTGTTCATTTTATGGATCCGGTTGCGGACGAACCAACAACAATCATTACTCCCGACCACAATTTTGTAATAATTGTGTACCAAAAGTACCAGATAATGGATCAGTGCGGACATGGCAGATATTCGTAATTTCATCGGTTTTGCACAGAATGAGACCCTGATCAAGGAATACGACAGTTTCCGGATGTATTTTCCGGTGAAGGCAAAGGTCAGCCTTGCCGTGACCAGCAAACGGCTTATCACCTACTCTTCTGTCAGGAATTTCTTTGATGGAAAAACAGAATCCCTTTACCAGCAGGTCAGCCTCGCTGACATCAAGGGTGTCGGTGTGGTACAGTCGGTGAGGTCCCGCATCAGTCTCATCGTTTTCGGGGTCGTCATCCTGCTTCTCGGGGGCCTCGTCGCGGCCATCGGATTCTCCGGGAACACGCTCTTTGAGATGGGCGGGATCGCATGCAGCATTCTCGGTGTTATCCTGATCCTTGCAGGCATTTTCTGGAAAAAGCACCTGTTCCGGTTTGAGGTCTGGGGAACTGCCTGGGTTCTCCCGATTGGCGAATTCGAAAATATCAGGCCGGCGCTCACGGTCGGTCCGGACCTGAAAAAAGCTGTTGAGGAACTGGGCGCCCTCCTTATCGAGATTCAGGATGGGACCCTGTATTCCAGTGAATGACCGGACCCCATCATGACCGCCCGGTACCGGTGCCGGTTATCCTTCCAGTAGATGGACACGGCCCGGGTGCCGGGCCGGGAACAATAAGTTTTTTCTGTATCCTGACCCGTATGATAGCTGATATCTATGGCTGAGGAAACGCATCAGGAACAACCGCCCCGCCAGCACCACGAACGGGGCACCTATCACCACTCCCCACGGGATCACCACAACCAGCCTCCCCGCCCGGCAGCGGAACCGCGGACGCAGGAGCCGGCCGGGGAAAATCTCGATGCGGCAGATAATGAGGAAGAACATGCGGAGTCCCAGCACCGGTCACACGGGGGCCACCGCGGTGGCAGGCCGCCAAAGAAAGTCTACGAAGAATTCTTAAACGATCCGTACTGCGAATAAAACGGTACCAGGAACAACTTTTTTTACCGGGGGAATTGGGATCCGGCAGGAGTGCCCTTACCGGAAAAATCCTCCCGGGTCGCTCACAGGAAATTCCGGATAATCTTCTCCCGGATCGCTTCCTTGGGATATGCCCCGATCACCCGGTCGACCATCTGGCCGTGCGAGAAAAAAACGATATTCGGGATCGCCGAGATGTTGAGCTGTTGCGAAAGCTGCTGATTCTCGTCCGTGTTGCATTTCCCGAACGTGACCTTCCCGGCAAATTCCTGGGCAAGTTCCTCGATGACGGGGCCGACCCGGCGGCACGGCCCGCACCACTCGGCCCAGAAATCGATCACAAGGGCCGGGTGATCCCGGAGCAGCTCTTCGATGTGCTGCTGGTCAACCGCAATGACACCGCCGGCAACGCTCTGGCGCTCCATCTTCTCTTTTAATGCCGCCATCCGTCTCTCGCGAATCTCGTTCAGCTCGGTATCGTCCATGGGTGAAAATAGGGAGGCACTGATAATTGAATCTAGCGAACAGGACAGTTGCCCCGACTGTCATGTGAGTAAAGTATATCAGCGCCTGCCAGCTATATTATAACCCTGATTATAGGAAGCGAGGTAGGGTAGTCAGGATATCCCGACGGGCTCATAACCCGTAGATCGATGGTTCAAATCCATCCCTCGCTACTTTTTCTTTTTACTCTCCGTAAACTGCCGGGTGTGCCGGATCAATCCTGCTGACAGAGGAGTGATGCCGGTCCTTTCCGTGCCACCGTCACGATAAAATTCCGGTTTTTGTACACGACATCCACATCGGAAAAACCGGCCTCGTGCAACCATGCAAGCTGCACCGAAAGTTTCTCGTTTTTGTCCAGCGTGTCCCGGCGCCGGCGGATCTCCGCAGACTCCGTTGTGGCAAGCGGCCCATTAGCGAGAAAATCGTCCCAGTACTCCCGGTACTTCCCGGTGAAGTACCGGCGTCTCACCCTCAGCCTGGTCGGCGTTCGCAAAGATCCCGCCGTGTTTAAGAACTGAAAAGATCCGGGCAAAAAGCCGGTGCTTGTCTTCCGGTTCGAGATGGTGGATCGAGAGTGCGGAGCAGACGAGATTGGTAGGGGCCGCCGAGATCCACCCGGGAATAATCGCCGGAACAGAACCGGACTGCCGGGTAGTTGCGGAACCGTTCCCGGGCAACGGCAAGCATCCTGTCGGATATATCAAGCAGGGTCAGGGTCGCGGCGGGATACTTTTCAAGAAGCATGGCGCTCAAAAGCCCGGTGCCGGCACCGATATCGAGAATTTCTGGCGACGCGGACGGACTTTCGGCAGCCCAGACCAGAGCGCCGTAAAACTGCCGCATGTCAGGGATAATAAACTCCCGCTGGGCATCATATTCCGTTGCAACCGCATCGAAGGCTTTTCTTATGTGATCCATGGTCCCGCACCCGTAACCGGTAAAGATGTACCCGTCCCTTACACCGGATTGTCCGTTCAGGCACAAAAATATGATACAAAACACGGAGATTTTAAAAAAAGATTATTACGAGCTTTCCGCTTCGAACGATTCGAGCTTTGACTGGAACGTCCCGTCCACGAAATCCACCTGCCGGGGGTTCGCGGTCTCGCCATCGATAGGAACAGGGTAACAGCCGGTGAGGCACCCGGTACAGAGATCCTCGCGGTCAAACCCGATCGCTTTTACGAGCGCTTCGAGTGAGATGTGGTGGAGCGAGGTCGCCGTGATGCAGCGCCGGACCTCGTCTTCCGCCTTGTCGCTTGCGATCAGTTCCTTACGGGTCGGCATATCGACACCGAGATAACAGGGAGCCTTGATGGCGGGAGAGCCGATCCGCATGTGCACCTCGCGTGCGCCCGCATCCCGCATCATCTCGATGATCCGTTTCGAGGTCGTACCCCGCACGATGCTGTCGTCCACGAGCACCACGGATTTGTCCTTCAGGTGCCCCGGGATCGGGTTGAGCTTGATCCGGACCGCCCGCTCCCGCGCCTGCTGCGTCGGCATGATGAACGTCCGGCCCATATACCGGTTCTTCATGAGGCTCTCCACGAACGGTATCCGGGACCGTTCCGCGTACCCGATCGCGTAGGCAGTCCCGGAGTCCGGCACCGAGCCGACAGAATCCGCTTTAACCGGCGCCTCTTCATGGAGTTGCTGGCCGATCGCCCGCCGCACGTCGTACACGAGCACCCCGTCCATCACGGCATCCGCCCGTGCAAAATAGATGTACTCGAAGATACAGTGGGCACGCCTGCCCGCGACCGCGATCTGCGTGCACCGGACACCGTCGCCGTCCATTCGGATCAGTTCGCCGGGTTTCACATCGCGGAGGAATTTCCCGTTCAGGGCATCGATCGCCACGCTCTCGGACGCGACGATGTACCCCTTCTCGATTTTCCCGAGGCAGAACGGCTTGATGCCGAGCGGGTCGCGGAACGCATAGATCACGCCGTCGATCATGATCACGACCGAGTACGAGCCCTGCATCCGCTTCATGCAGAGATGCACCGCGTCCTCAACGCAGCCCGAGGCGGTAATCTCCTCGATTAAGATCTTCGCGATGATCTCCGTATCGGTCGTTGTCGTAAACATCTGGCCGGCCTGCTGGTACTCCGCCGGAGTTCGCAGGTGTTGACCAGGTTCCCGTTGTGGGCGACCGAGATGAAATGCTCCTGGAACTGGAAATTCAACGGCTGGATATTCTCCGGCAGGTTTGCACCGGTCGTCGGATACCGCACGTGGCCGATACCGGCCGTGCCTTTAAGATCTTTTAAAACAGACGGGGAAAAAACATCAGCGACAAGCCCCTGCCCCTTGAACTTACAGAGACTTGTCCCATCAAACGTGGATATTCCGGCGCTCTCCTGGCCACGATGCTGGAGCGCATACATGGCATAGTAAAGCTGGATGGAAACACCGCCAGCATCGACGATGCCAACGATACCACACATGGTACTACTCTAATGCGTCGGAGTTTTTGGTCGCTTGCTGTGCCACTTGAAGTTTTGCATCTTGGTGCTTCTGCCAAACCCGCAGGAAGAGCAGACTTTCTTCTGGGCGTGGAACGAGATCTTGCCACAGCGCCGGCAGGCGATGTGGGTGAACTTGTTCATCTTACCCATTGACGGTGTGCCTTTTGTCATGTTATTTCACCTTATGATTCCAGCGATGGTGAGATATAGATCACGTTATCTCCACGGACGATAAGCGTGCCTACCTTTACAACCTGCCCGTTCTCTGTTTCCTCAGCCTTGTCAAGGACGAGGTTCATGTGAACATCGTAACCCTGAAGAACTCCCCGGATCTCTCTCCCGCCTTTGAGGGAGACGATAACGGGCTGGCGGTTCAGCACCAGATCTAAAATATCCAACGGTCTTTTGGTCATACTAATACCCTGTATTACCATCGCTCTGGAGTAATATATGTGCGTGAGCACTCTACTTAAACATAGCGTAGATTGCATGGGACAAGAATGTTTCTGGTATCTTGTGCAGGGGAGCACTGACACCGTAAATCCCTGACAGGGTTTCTTGGTAAAAAACCGGCATTCGTGTTTCCGGACAGGGAAAAATTTTAGCCCTTGGCCGGAAGAATGTAGGAGCGGAACAATGAAAAAAATTATCGTAAAAAAACGGCATTCGATCCGCAAAAGCCAGGCTGAAGACCTGCTCTACCGGCTCACGCTCCAGATAGGGCCGTCTGCCGCGCTCTTCCATGCCGATATGATCGAGATCCTCGAGACGAATGCGGCGGTCGCGCTCTACATGGTGAATAAAAAACTGCTGTTAATGGACACCGGCGACTGGGTCTTTCCCACGCTCAAAGGGGCGCTCCAGATCCCGTTCCCTGAGCGGATGGTCACGGTCGATGCCGGGGCAATCCCGTACGTGGTGAATGGCGCAGATGTGATGCGGCCGGGGATTGTCACGGTCAGCGATGATGTCGTGGCCGGGGGCCCGGTCCAGATCGTTGACGAGCGGCATAAGAAACCACTCGCTATCGGCGTCGCGCTCATGGACGGGCCGGCAATACGGGCGAGCGCACAGGGAAAGATGTGCAAAAATTTCCACCATGTCGGTGATGAACTCTGGAACCTTGAA